>CAWERB010000027.1:0-176635 GCA_963811335.1 uncultured Actinomycetota bacterium
GAACGGGACGCGCAGGTCGCGGGCGAACCGCAGGTAGTCCGCCTCACGGTCCTTCACCCTCGTGGCGAGGGCGTGCCGTTTCTGCTGGAGCTTGCCCTTGCGGGCGGTGTAAGTGCAGTCCCGGTCCCCGCGGCCTTGCGGTACCAGTCCTCGTGCCTCGCCCGGGTTTCCGCGTCGATGGCGTCCTGGCCCGCGGCGCGGGCGGCGCCGGCGGCCTCGTTCAGGGCGAGCAGCGCGTCGATGGCCTGCTGCGCCCACGTCTTGTCGAGGTCCGTGCCGGTCTGCGCCTGGCCGACCAGAGCCGGGGCCAGGCGCGCAGTGGTCGAGTACATCGGCTGGTACAACGACACCCGGCTGCACTCATCCCTCGGCTACCAAAGCCCCGCCGACTACGAAAACAACTATCACGAGAATGTCAGGCGAGTAGCCTGACCTAGCCATAAACCCTGTCCCTCAAAACGGGGCAACCTCAGATCGGCCGTTGTCCGGTCTCGTTGTGGTCAGGCGTAGTGGTCAACCCGCCGGAGCTATGGTTGACGGTATGACTGAGCCTGAGATGCTTGCCGCGTTTCGGGCCGAGTACACAACCCTCGTGAGGGATTGGACCGCTGCTAGGGACAACCCTCCGGAAGCCAACCGGGTCTTCCATGCCCTACACCTCTGCTACAAGCGGCTTCGTGATTCACCCGTGGGTCGTGAGGCGCTTACCGGTCTCCTCGGTAATCCTGAACTTGCAGTCCGGCTCTCGGCAGCGACCCACTGTCTTGCCTGGGAACCTGACAGGGCACAGAGCTTGCTTGAGATCATCGAGCACGACCCTGCGGCAGGCTTGTATGCGGTCGACGCCAAATGGACACTGCGGTCATTCCGGCAGGGCAAGCTGAACCTCGACTGGGGGTAGCGTCGCTCTGCTCCGTCCAACGTCCTGGCCGGGGAGGCGGGCGCGACTCTCCGCGAACTCATGGACCGTATGGGCCACGCCTCGACTCGGGCCGCGCTGATCTACCAGCACCGGACCACCCAGCGAGACAAGATCATCGCTGACGAGATCAGCAGGCGCGCTCAGGCGGAACTCAAGCGATCGGGCACACAGCGGGCACGCGACAAGAAGAAGCGTTCATGATGGCTTCGTGCACGGCCGAGACAATCGCGCAGCGAGGGGACGGTACAGCGGACTCCCCCCGGGCGTCACTACAGTCAGTGATGCGACGGCATGGAAGGATCACCGAGTGGATGACAAGCGGTGCAGTTCGTGCGGGCGTGATCTCAGCGACCATGACCGACACATGCGGTTCCGGCTGCCAGAGCCAGTCCTCAACAGCCCCGAGCGGGACCAGGCCCCTGGAGCGTGGCTAAGCCACGGGGATGCCGAATCCTCGGTCATGATGCAGGTCCCGCCATTGGGCGCCTTCGTCCGTGCGCTGCTCCCCATAAAGCTGACTGGCGGGCACAAGCTCACTTACGGGGTATGGGTCGGTATTCATCCTGACGACCTCCAGCGCACCTTCTTATCCGCGTAGGAGCGGGCGTATCGTCCATCGCTGTCCACAGCGTGCATGACCAACGCGGTGAATGACAACGGCTGGCCCGTCGCGGCCCGGGACCGAAGAGCACGCCGTGCCTTCGTCACGTCGATCTCGATCAGGCCGTGGATCAGATGCTTGCGCCGCCCCTCGGCGAGCACATCGAGGTACGCCCGGCGAACGGGCAGGAATGGCCGCACCTCGGCCGGGGGGCGGCGCGGCGCACGGTTGAGATGCGGCTTGGTCAGGTGCATGGCGCACACCCGCCTGACGGCTGCGCTAGCGTGCCTCACGCCTGCGCCATGCATCCGCAGCTGCACCGATTGCTACACCAACGCCGGCTCCAAACGCCAGGCCGATAGGGATTGCCCAAGCGCCCGTAAGAGCACCAATGGTCAGGCCGAGCCCGGCTCCGATTGCTATGCCAATACCGATGTACTGACCGGACTGCCCAGAATCTCCCTGGGTAGCTTTCTTTTTCGACATCGCCGCCTCCTCATGGCTGCCTAACACCACTGTTGAGTCGCTCCGGCAGTCTGGGTAGGGGCGAATGTCCCCTCAGAAGGTCCCCGGGCTCGGTCAGCGAGCAGGGCAATGGGAACGGAGGGCGACGACTCCTTACAGGCAGCACAGCTACGCCACATTGGGCCGCGATGCGAAGACCGACCGGAAGGCGCTGAGCAGCCGCATCGGCCACTCCGACGTGACGTTCACCACGAAGCAGTGCGTGCAGACCGACCTGGAAGTTGTGTGACCTGTGGTAACGCCCGTGACCGCCCGCACCTGGGAATGACCCGCGTCCGGTCCGGGCAGGCTCCGGCCTGGCCCTTGTCTGCGTCCAGCCTGTCCCGCAGCCCCGCGATCTCCGCGTCCTTCGCCTCCGCTACGGCCCGCAGCCGCGCATTCGCGGCCCGTAGCCCGGCGGCGTCATCGGGCAAGGGCGCACCAGGCACGCGCCGCAGGCTCCCCGTACCCGCCGTCGCCCGGCAAGTAGGCAACCGCGGAGACCCGGTCCGCCGCAGCCTGAAACCCGCCGCTACCCAGCCTGAGACGGCGCGGACCGGGCGAGCGGGCGATTCAGGCCCGCGGTACTGACAGCGCTACGGCCAGACGTGGCCGAGGAAATCCTCGACGGCCGTGATGACCTGCCCCAGTACGGCAGCGGAGGCGGCCAGCCCGCCCGGCACGAACATCCCGTGATCGGCGCCGTCAACCTCGACGAGCTCAGCGGGCAGGGAGCGGGCGGCCTGCCCGTCCCAGAACCGGTCAGCGGTACCGCCGACCAGCAGGCACGGGCCCCTCGCGCGCCGCAGCGCCGCCACGGTCGGCTCATCCGTCAGCAACGGCGTGAACCACACCGCCGCAAGGCCCCGGTCAGCCGCCACCGGGGCGGCCAGCGACCCCAGCGACTTACCGATGACCACCGGCGCGGCCCCCGCGGCCGCCGTCAGCTCCTCGACCGCCGACTCGACCTGGGACGCTACCCGCAGGCGCTGCCGGCTGAAATCCGAGCCCCGCGGAAGCTCCCACACAACCGGGTGCACAAGCCCGCCCCGGCGCTCCACCGCGAGCCTGGCATACATCAGCAACGGCCCGTCCGGCCCGTAACCCCCGCCAGGCGCCACGATCGCTGACCGGCCAGCCCGCAACTGCTGCATGCGACAGATACTACGAGCTCACCAGCGCCTCAAAGCAGGACGCGCTAGGCATCGCCGCGCACGCCAAGCGGCAAGCCGAACTGCGCGCCGACGCCGCCCGGCTGGCGGCCAATCCCGAGTACCAGGCGGAGATCCGCGCGGTCCGCGAAGAGATGGACGAACTCCGTGCGTGGTGACGTCTACCGCCTCAAGAGACCTCGCTCCGCCCAGGGACACGAGCAGCAAGGCGAGCGCTACGCCGTCAGGCCGGGCGATCCAAACTGGCAGCATGGGCCGGATCAGCTGACAGTCCGCTGACAGACTCCCAATGGCACGCTAATGGCCCGCAGCCAGATTCAAGCCCAGACAGTTCGAAGGCCCAGCGTTCGGAAATCACTTCCGACCTGGGCCTTTACTCATGAGAGCGGATGACGGGAATCGAACCCGCACTGTCAGCTTGGGAAGCTGATGTTCTGCCATTGAACTACATCCGCAGGCGCGCTGCCCGCATGCGGGCGGGTGCCAACGCTGTCCTTGCTCAGACATCGTACAGGAACAACTAGCTTGTGTGGGTCCTCCACGCTGATCGCGGCGCCGCCGCGGGGATCCGGCCGGCGCGGGTAGGCTCAGGCCGTTCACGCGAAGCTCGCCGTAAGCGGTTTGACCTGCCAGGAGGCCCGGCAGGTCGAACCCACAAGGATGACCACGGCGACGCCGGCGAAGACGATGACGATGGCGGCCGCGCGCGTCGTCAGAACGAGTCGGGGATTCCAGCCTTGGCGGAGCTGACGAAGGCCCGCCAGGCGGCGGGAGCATAGGCGATCACGGTGCCGGCGGGGTGACCGTGTTGCGGACCAGCACGGCAGCGCGGTCCGAGGCAACCTCAACGCACTGGCCGTTGTTAACGCTGTAGCTCGCCTTGCGCCAGTCGCAGGCAAGCTCAACAGCATCCGTTACTGGCATGATTATCCTTAGATATAGATAAGAATCGTTGTTCCGGCGTTCCCGGCTCTGGCCCCTCTAGCTTCGGATAATGGCCGGATGTCGATCGCAGCGGCAAGCGAACGAGATTATCCTAGAGCACACGATGCGTCAGGCCGGCGACTTGGCGTGGCGAATTTCTAACGATCACCAACCGCCCGTATTACAAAATTCAGGTCGCTAGCAACCAACACCTCTCAAGACTCACACGACAACCATTGCCAAACCATTCGCGACGGATCGCAGTCGCTTGCATGCGATCCGTTACTCGCTGGTGTACGAATCGCGAATCTTTGTGATTATCTGGACCGATTCTTTTGGACTCAGCGCCAGGTCCCGAAGCATTTGGAGGGCCAGCGCGTATCGTTCAACGTCCTGCTGACGCTCCAGGTAAAGCTGGCCGGCCAGGCCCTCGGCGTGCACGATCGTGGGCGCCTGGCCGGAAAATTCGAGGATGGTGAAGTTACTCTCCAGTGCGGGATGGGCTCCGACCGAATATGGGACCACCCGGATGGTGATATTCGGGCCATCCGCGACCTCGATCAGATGGTCCAGTTGCCTGCGCATGACGCCGGGGCCGCCAAGTGGCCGGTGGAGTACCGCCTCGTCGAGTATGACCTCAAATTTCGGCGGATTTTCTCCGTTTAGGATCTGCTGCCTCTTACGGCGTTCCTCGACGCGTTCTTCAATCGCCGCTTCATCAAGCCGTGGTATTCCGGCGTGATGGACCGCGCGAATGTAATCAGCAATTTGGAGTAGTCCGGGAACAACGGCGGACTGGAAAGCCGACAACGAGATGGCGTCTTGCTCCAGGCCCACGTACGCTCGGTGCTCCAAGGCGAACGACTGCCACCAGCCCTTCTCTCTGCCTTCCCGGGCCAACGCCATAAGCCGTTCTCTTTCGGCGTCGTCGGTCACGCTATACAACTCGCACAGGTCCCGGACATCACGAAGCGTCGCGCCACGGTGGCCTGTCTCCATCCGGCTCACCTTGGACGGCGAGCACAGAAGTTCCACGGCCACCTGATCGACGGTTAGGCCCCGGTCATTACGCAAGGCTCGCAGCAGCGCCCCCAGTTCGCGCCTGCGAACGGTGGGGCTGCCGGTGGACCTGTGGACTTCCGGCACTGGAGGCTGCTTCCTTTCGTCCTTGTCCACTTACACAAGCTTCTAGGTCCGTGCACAAGAAAACCCTGGTAGTTCCGATGCCCCGCTATATGCCACTGGCACATGAGTATGTCACTTTGCCTTGGCACTTGCCAACAGCACTTGCTCGATGCACCATGAAATCAGACCGCAGAAGGCATCCTCAAAGCGACCCGCCGACAACGGGGTCGAGCGGTGACCCAAAGGGTTACCGATCCAAGATCGCTAGCCAAAAGGGCGTCGCGCGAGCCGGCGATTTTGAAAAGGAGCCTGCCATCACTGCATATTCCCTGCGTCCGCTTCCGCTATGTGCGAGCGCACGCGCCCTGAGCCTGCTGCGCGGGCACAGGCACCGCCTCCCGGGATCGCGATTCGCCCCGCACTGCCACGCCAACCGAGGGAGTCCCGAACCCTGGAAATACCGCTGGGCCGGTGCTGCCACACCGGCCCAGCAAAGCACCACCCGTCCTCAGGAACCACCGAGAAGGGCTAGTGACGTGTTCTACGGTAGCAACCTGTACAGAAAAGACAACCCCCGTTGGCCCATTAGTAACGCAACGGATACACCGGGAGTTCCAGCGGCCGGCCCTGGACTGCTTACGGCCGCCGCCTGCATATGGGACCACTCCTGCGCGACCCGGGTGACCGGAGGGAGCGGGCTGGCCGCCCGCGTCGGTAACCGGGTCCGCTTCGCCTGCGCGATCTGCACGGCCTGGCTGCTTGGGGTACCGCGCCGCGCTGGCGCAAGGCTCTACGCGATGACCGACACGGAGGCTCGCTGGTGGTACTGGCAGGTCATCGAGCGGTGCGGCGGCCTCGTCCACCAGTACAGGGACTCACGATTCGAGGTGCTCGAGTACGGCGCCGTCACGCCCCGTTCTGGATGACTCCTTACCTGTCCCTTACGCTTCGGTCCCGTCTCCCTGGGCCGCTCCCTCGCGGAGCCTGACGGCGCGGACCAGGAGCTGGGCGACGTCGATGACCTCGAGGGTCTGCTTGGCCTGGCCGGCGGCCTTCTTGGCGTTGACGGCGTCGCCGAGCATGACCATGCAGTAGGGGCAGGCGGTGGAGATGGTATCGGGGTCCAGGGCGAGGGCCTCGTCGATGCGTTCCTCGTTGATGCGCTTGCCGGTGCGCTCCTCGAGCCACATGCGGGCGCCGCCGGCGCCGCAGCAGAAGCCCTTGCCCTTGCACCGGTGCATCTCCTCCGCGGTGGTGCCGGGGACGGCGTCGATGATCTCCCGTGGCGGGGTGTAGATCTTGTTGTGCCGGCCGAGGAAGCACGGGTCGTGGTAGGTGATCTTCTCCTCGACCGGGTTGACCGGGGTGAGCTTGCCGTCTTCGACCAGGCGGGCGAGCAGCTGGGTGTGGTGTATGACCTCGTAGTTCCCGCCGAGCTGCGGGTACTCGCGGCTGATGGTGTTGAAGCAGTGCGGGCAGGACGCGATGACCTTCTTACCGGTTCCCTTGGCGACGCCGGCGTCGTTCAGCGTCTCGATGTTCTGCTGGGCGAGCATGTTGAAGACGAACTCGTTGCCCAGGCGGCGGGCCGGGTCGCCGGTGCACGCTTCGGCCGGGCCGAGCACCGCGAACTTCACCCCGGCGACGTGCAGCAGCTCGGCGATCGCCTTGGTGGCCTTCTTCGCCCGGTCCTCCAGGGCGCCCGCGCAGCCGACCCAGTACAGGTACTCGGTATCGGCGGGGATGGCGCCGTCGAGGACGGGGACCTCGAAGTCGAGCTCGGTGATCCACTCCAGGCGCTTGTCCTCGGCCAGGCCCCACGGGTTGCCGCGGCGCTCGAGGTTGTTCAGCATGGTGGTCGCCTCCTGGGGGAAGGCGGACTCGATCAGGACCTGGTGGCGGCGCATCCCGTTGATGTGGTCGATGTGCTCGATGTCGACCGGGCACTCGTTCACGCACGCGCCGCAGTTGGTGCACGCCCAGATCACCTCCGGGTCGATGACGCCGTTCACGTCGGCGCCGCCGACCAGCGGCCGCTCCGCCTCGGCCTTGACCGTGTCGGACAGGGACTCGCGCTGGTCTTCCGGCGCCAGCAGGTACGGGGCCTTCGCGAAGGCGTGGTCGCGCAGGTCCAGGATCAGCTGCTTGGGGGAAAGCGGCTTGCCGGTCGCCCAGGCCGGGCACTGCGACTGGCAGCGGCCGCACTCGGTGCAGGTGCCCAGGTCGAGCATGCCCTTCCAGGTCAGGTCCTCCACCTTGCCGATGCCGAAGACGTCGGTGTCCGGGTCGGCTTCCTCGAAGTCCAGCACCTTCCCGCCCGACCGCATCGGCTCAAGCGGCCCCAGGGCGTCCGGCCGCCGGGAGAACAGGACGTTGAGCGGCGCCAGCCCGATGTGCAGGTGCTTGGAGTAGGACGCGACCACAAGGAACGCCATCACCACCCCCAGCTGCGCCAGGACGAACACGACCTCGAGGACGCTGTTGACCCCGTACCCGAGTGGGTGCAGCACCTGCGCAACGGCCCAGGAGGCGAACGCCCACGCGTACGGGTAGGGGAACACGCCGGTGTTCTGCTGCGCGCCCCGGTAGCCAAGCAGCGTGACGATGACCGCGGCGATCAGGACAAGGACCACCCACGCCGCCCGGGTGTGCGAGCCGAAGAACCGCGAGGAGCGGCCCTCCTTGTGCGGGTCGTTGCGCAGCCGGATCACCGAGAACGTGATGATGCCGCACAGCACCCCGACGGAGAACAGGTCCTCGACGAACCCGACGACCGCCCAGTGCCCGATCCACGGGAGCGCGAACGTCCGGGAGAACAGGTCACCGTACGACTCGATGATCGTCAGCAGCAGCACGAGGAAGCCCCAGAATGTCGCCGCGTGCGCGGCCCCGGGCACCGACCACATGAGCAGCTTCCGCTGCCCGATCACCTCAGTGAGCTCTGTCCTCAGTTCGGTAGCCGCATGGGTCCTGGCATACTCAAGGCGCTCCGGCGCCGGCTGGCCCGACAGCGCCAGCCGCTTCAGCCACCACACGCGCCGACCGGCGACCGCAAACGCGATAACGGTCAGCCCCAGACCGATGATCATCCGCAGGATCACGCGCAACCTCCTTGTATGCCTGAGGGACAAGCCTAACCGCGTGGCCTGTGCCACCCAAGATCAGGTGCCGTCGCGACCGGCCGCGCCTGCCAATCCTACCGATGAGTAACTTAGCAGACCCGGGAATGATCTGCCGATCAGAAAAGTTGAGCCTAAGTGACTCAAGTCATTTGACAGCCCGGCAAGGCTCGGGCAGGCTTGAGCCCGGAAGACTCAACTTCACACACACTACAAGGACTGCTCATGGCACGTGCGGTAGGTATTGACCTCGGGACGACCAACTCCGTTGTCGCCGTCCTCGAAGGCGGGGAGCCGACGGTCATCGCAAACGCGGAGGGCTCACGGACCACGCCGTCCGTCGTCGCGTTCGCAAAGAACGCTGAGGTGCTCGTCGGCGAGGTCGCGAAGCGGCAGGCCGTCACCAACGTGGACCGGACGATCCGTTCGGTCAAGCGGCACATGGGGACCAACTGGTCCGTCACCATCGACGGCAAGAAGTTCACCCCGCAGCAGATCAGCGCGTTCATCCTGCAGAAGCTGAAGCGGGACGCCGAGGCGTACCTGGGCGAGAAGATCACCGACGCGGTGATCACCGTCCCCGCGTACTTCAGCGACGCGCAGCGGCAGGCGACCAAGGAGGCCGGCGCGATCGCGGGCCTCAACGTGCTGCGCATCATCAACGAGCCGACTTCTGCGGCTCTCGCCTACCACCTGGAGAAGGAAGGATCGGCCAAGATCCTCGTCTTCGACCTGGGCGGCGGCACCTTCGACGTCTCGCTGCTCGACGTCGGCGACGGCGTTGTCGAGGTCGAGGCGACCAGCGGTGACAACCACCTCGGCGGTGACGACTGGGACCAGCGGATCGTCGACTGGCTGGTGCAGGACTTCAAGTCCGGCTACGGCCTCGACCTGTCCAAGGACAAGATGGCGCTGCAGCGGCTACGGGAGGCGGCCGAGAAGGCCAAGATCGAGCTGTCGCAGTCGATGGAGTCGCAGATCAACCTGCCCTACATCAGCCACGGCCCGGACGGCCCCCTGCACCTGGACACCCGGCTCACCCGGGCCGAGTTCCAGCGGATGACCTCCGACCTGCTCGACCGCTGCAAGGGCCCGTTCCAGCAGGTCATCAAGGACGCCAACGCCAAGCTGAGCGAGATCGACCACGTTGTGCTCGTCGGCGGCTCCACCCGGATGCCCGCAGTCGTGGACCTGGTCAAGTCGCTGACCGGCGGCAAGGAGCCCAACAAGGGCGTCAACCCGGACGAGGTCGTCGCCGTGGGCGCCTGCCTGCAGGCCGGCGTGCTCAAGGGCGAGGTCAAGGACATCCTGCTGCTCGACGTGACCCCCCTGTCGCTCGGCATCGAAACCAAGGGCGGGATCTTCACCAAGCTCATCGAGCGCAACACCACGATCCCGACCAAGAAGTCGGAGATCTTCACCACGGCGGACGACAACCAGCCGTCGGTGCAGATCCAGGTGTACCAGGGCGAGCGCGAGATCGCCGCGTACAACAAGAAGCTGGGCATGTTCGACCTGACCGGCATCGCGCCGGCCCCGCGCGGCATCCCGCAGATCGAGGTCGCCTTCGACATCGACGCCAACGGCATCGTGAGCGTGTCCGCCAAGGACCTGGGCACGGGCAAGCAGCAGTCGGTGCAGATCACCGGCGGCTCGGCGCTGAGCAAGGACGACATCGACAAGATGGTCCGCGACGCCGAGTCGTACGCCGAGGAGGACCGCAAGCGCCGCGAGGAGGCGGAGGTCCGCAACCAGGCCGACACGCTCGTCTACTCGACGGAGAAGTTCCTCGCCGAGAACGACGAGAAGGTCCCCGCGGACGTCAAGGCCGAGGTGAAGGACGCCATCGCCGACCTGAAGAAGGCCATCGAGGGCAACGACATCGACGCCATCAAGACCGCGAGCGAGCACGCCGCCACGGTCAGCCAGAAGATGGGCAGCGCCATCTACGCCGCGGCCCAGGCCGAGCGGCAGGCCTCAGGCGAGGCCGACGGCGGCGCCAGCTCCGGTGTCCCGCACGAGGACGAGGGCGTGGTTGACGCTGAGATCGTCGATGAAGGCGAAGGCGGCGCCGCCTGATGACAGCACCGGAAGAACCTGGCATGGGACCGGTGATCCGCGATAACCGGCGGATCGACCCGGTCACCGGGCAGGCGCGAAGGGGCAAGCACGCGGCTTCCCAGCCGCCGGCACCATGGGTGCCGGCCTGCCGGGGGGGCCCGGTGCGGTGCGGCCCGGCCGGGCGGCCGAGGACGTTAGCGCCAAGGCGGAGGAAGTTACCCCGCCCGCGGGCGAGGCGGTACCGGCTGCACCAGCCGCCGGGGCGGGCGGTGCCCCGTCCGCCGTCGCCGATTCGGCCCAGGTCAGCAAGCTGCAGAGCCAGCTGGCTGAGCGCACTGCCGACTTGCAGCGACTCCAGGCGGAGTACGCCAACTACCGCAAGCGGGTGGACAGGGACCGGGTCACGGTGCGCGAGCACGCGGTCGCCGGGACGCTGATCGAACTGCTGCCCGTCCTTGACGCTATCGGCCAGGCCCGCGACCACGGCGAGCTGTCCGGCGGCTTCAAGTCGGTGGCCGACTCGCTTGCAGGCGGTGGTCGGCAAGCTCGGGCTGGTCAGCTACGGACAGCGCGGCGACGCCTTCGACCCGAAGATCCACGAGGCGCTGACGCACACCTATTCCGCCGACGTGGCCGAGGACACCTGCGTGGAGATCTACCAGCCCGGCTACAAGGTGGGCGAGCGGATCCTGCGGGCGGCCCGCGTAGCGGTGGCGGAGCCGGCCACCGGGCCAGACGGAAGCGGCAACACGGCCGACTGGCCGTCCGGCGAAGATAACTAAACAGCCCAGCGAGGCCAGATGAGCGCGAAGGACTACCAGAAGGACTACTACAAGACGCTCGGTGTGCCGAAGACCGCGACGGCCGCCGAGATCAAGAAGTCCTACCGTGAACTCGCGCGGAAGTGGCATCCCGACGCGAACAAGGGCAGCGCCGACGCCGAGGAGCGCTTCAAGGAGATCACCGAGGCGTACAACGTGCTCTCCGACGCCAAGCAGCGCAAGGAGTACGACGAGGCGCGCTCGATGTTCGGCGGGTTCCGCGTGCCAACGGGGAGCCGGCCCGGACCGGGCGGCACCACGTTTGACCTTGGTGACCTCTTCGGCGGCGGCAGCGACGGGCTCGGCGACGTCCTTGGCGGGATCTTCCGCAACCGCACCGGCACGGCAAGCAGCCGGGCGCGGCGCGGCGCGGACGTGGAGACCGAGACCACGCTGTCCTTCGGCGACGCGATCGACGGCGCGACCGTGTCCCTGCGGCTGACCGGCGAGGGTCCCTGCCCGGTCTGCGGCGGCACGGGCGCGAAGTCGGGCACGGTGCCCAAGGTCTGCCCGGACTGCCACGGCACCGGGCAGCAGTCGAGGAACCTGGGCGGCTTCGGGCTCTCCGAGCCCTGCAAGACATGCCGGGGCCGCGGCCTCGTAGTCGAGGACCCGTGCCAGGCGTGCAGCGGCAGCGGCCGGGCGATGAGCTCGCGGACCATCCAGGCGCGCATCCCCGCCGGGGTGGCGGACGGCCAGCGGATCAAGCTTCCAGGGAAGGGTGCCACTGGCGAGCACGGCGGCAAGGCGGGTGACCTGTACGTCCGGGTGCACGTCAAGCCACATGACGTGTTCGGGCGGAGCGGCGACAACCTGACGGTGACGGTGCCGGTCACCATCACCGAGCTGGCGCTCGGCGCGGATATCAAGGTGCCAACGCACCGCGGCCCCGCGGTCACCGTACGCGTCAAGCCCGGTTCGGCCAACGGGACGGTGATCCGGGTCCCTGGCCGGGGCGTCCGCCGCAAGGACGGGACGATCGGTGACCTGCGCGCCACCCTTGAGGTGACGGTACCGCACGACCTGAACAGCAAGGCCAAGTCAGCGCTTGAGGACCTGCGGATCGCCACCGCCGGGCCGGACCCGCGCGAGGAACTGCTCCGCCGGGCCCGGCAGGACTAGCCAGTGTTAACAGATCGACTGGCACGGAAGGGAAGGAGATGGCATGAGCAGTCCGTACGAGCTGTCCGATGACATGCCCGTGTATGTCATCTCCGTGGCCGCGAGCCTGTCCGGCATGCATCCGCAGACGCTGCGCGGCTACGAGAGGGTCGGCCTGGTGACGCCGCGGCGTACCTCGGGAGGCGGCCGCCGCTACTCGATGCGGGACATCCTGACGCTCCGGGAGATCCAGCGGCTCTCCCAGGACGAGGGCATCAACCTCTCCGGCATCAAGCGCATCCTCGACCTTGAGCGAGAGCTTGAGCAGACCCGGCTGATGGCGGCCGAACTGCACGCCGAGCTGTCCGTGCTGCGCAACGAGCTGGAATCAACCCGCGCGGTGGCCGCGCGGCTCGCCGAGCTGCGGCGCTCGCAGACCGTCGACCCGGCGGCCTCGCTCGTGCCGGTCCGGCCGTCGACCAGGATGACCTTCTGGCAGGCCGGGCCCAAGCACGGCGAGCGGCGCGGCGCGCCCGACTAACGAACACTGTTCTTTTTATATTCCGGCCTCGTGAAAGCTGATGCACGAGCCAAAAGAACAGTGTTGAAGTGAATAACGATCCAGGGGGATCAGATTCATGGCTTACAAGAGAACCACCAAGAGCGAGGAAGCGATCGGCGCGGCCATCCAGCAGGCTACGGCGGACGGCAACCCCCAGGTCGAGCCGGTGCACCTGCTTCTCGCGCTGCTGCAGCAACCGGATGGCATGATCCGCCCGGTATTCGAAAGGGTCGGCGCGGACCTGAACCAGGTCCGCAGGGAGGCGGCGGCGCTACAGCAGAAGCTCCCGCAGACCCACGGCACCGCGGCGAGCCGCCCCGACGGATCACGTCAGCTCCTTTCTGTGCTCAACACGGCCGAGGAACTGGCCAGGGAGATGGGCGACGACTACCTCTCCACCGAGCACCTGCTCGTCGGCCTGGCGACCGGCAACGGGCCGCTGGCTAAGGCCCTGCAGCAGGCTGGCGCGACATCGGAGGCCCTGACCGACGCCGTCAAGCAGCTACGGGGCGGCGCCCGCGTCACCACCCCGGACCCCGAGACCACCTTCCAGGCGCTTGAGAAGTTCGGCGTCGACTTCACCCAGCTGGCCAAGGACGGCAAGCTTGACCCGGTGATCGGCCGCGACTCTGAGATCCGGCGCGTCGTGCAGGTGCTTTCGCGGCGGACGAAGAACAACCCGGTGCTCATTGGCGAGCCCGGCGTCGGGAAGACGGCGGTCGTGGAAGGCCTCGCGCAGCGGATCGTGGCGGGCGACGTGCCCGAGTCGCTGCGCGGCAAGCGGCTGATCTCGCTTGACCTCGGCAGCATGGTCGCGGGCGCGAAGTACCGTGGCGAGTTCGAGGAGCGGCTCAAGGCCGTGCTCAACGAGATCAAGTCCAGTGACGGCCAGGTGATCACGTTCATCGACGAGCTGCACACGGTCGTCGGGGCCGGGCGGGCCGAAGGGGCGATGGACGCGGGCAACATGCTCAAGCCGATGCTCGCCCGCGGCGAGCTGCGCATGGTCGGCGCCACCACGCTGGATGAGTACCGCGAGCGGATCGAGAAGGACCCGGCACTTGAGCGCCGGTTCCAGCAGGTCCTGGTGGGCGAGCCGTCCGTCGAGGACACGATCGCGATCCTGCGCGGGCTCAAGGGCCGGTACGAGGCGCACCATCAGGTACAGATCTCTGACGCGGCCCTGGTCGCGGCGGCCGCGCTGTCCGACCGCTATATCACCGCCAGGTTCCTGCCCGACAAGGCCATCGACCTGGTGGACGAGGCCGCCTCCCGGCTGCGGATGGAGATCGATTCCTCCCCCGTGGAGGTCGACGAGCTGCGCCGCGCGGTAGACCGGATGAAGATGGAGGAGCTCGCGCTCTCCCGTGAGTCCGACGCGGCCAGCAAGGACCGCCTGGAGAAGCTGCGCGCCGACCTGGCGGACAGGCAGGAGCAGCTCACCGCGCTGACCGCGCGCTGGGAGCAGGAGAAGTCCGGGCTAAACCGGGTCGGCGAGCTCAAGAAGCGGCTCGACGACCTCAAGGGCCAGTCCGAGCGGGCCAAGCGCGACGGGGACCTTGAGGCCGCCTCCAGGCTGGACTACGGCGAGATCCCTGTACTGGAGAAGGAGATCGCCAAGGCGGCGGCGAGCGACAAGTCTGCCGAGCCCGCGGTGCCCGCCGTGGCACCCATGGTGAAGGAAGAGGTCGGCCCGGACGACGTGGCCGACGTCGTTTCCGCGTGGACGGGAATCCCCGCCGGGCGGCTGCTCGAGGGCGAGACCGGCAAGCTGCTGCGCATGGAGGACGAGCTCGGCTCCCGGGTGATCGGCCAGGCAAGCGCCGTTCAGGCGGTGTCAGACGCGGTGCGCCGGGCGCGCGCCGGGGTGTCCGACCCCGACCGGCCGACCGGATCCTTCTTGTTCCTCGGGCCGACCGGAGTCGGCAAGACGGAGCTCGCGAAGGCCCTCGCCGAGTTCCTGTTCGATGACGAGCGGGCAATGATCCGCATCGACATGAGCGAGTACAGCGAGAAGCACTCGGTCGCGCGGCTGGTCGGCGCTCCGCCCGGCTACGTCGGCTACGAGGAAGGCGGGCAGCTCACCGAGGCAGTGCGGCGTCGTCCCTACTGCGTGGTCCTGCTCGATGAGGTGGAAAAGGCGCACTCCGAGGTCTTCGATGTGCTGCTCCAGGTCCTCGACGACGGGCGGCTCACCGACGGGCAGGGACGGACCGTAGACTTCCGCAACACGATCCTGATCCTCACTTCGAACCTGGGCTCGTCCTTCATCGCCGACCCCGCACTCGACGACCGGGGGAGGCGCGAGGCGGTGATGGCCGCGGTTCGCGCCGCGTTCAAGCCGGAGTTCCTCAACCGGCTCGACGACGTGATCATCTTTGACTCGCTGTCCACCGCAGAGCTCACGCGCATCGTCGACATCCAGGTGGCGCGGCTCGGCAAGCGGCTGTCCGCACGGCGGCTCACCCTGACGGTCACCCAGGCCGCCAGGGACTGGCTGGCGCTCACCGGATTCGACCCGGTGTACGGTGCCCGGCCGCTGCGGCGGCTCGTACAGTCGGCGATCGGCGACAAGCTGGCGAAGGCTCTGCTGACCGGGACGATCGCCGACGGCGACGAGGTGATCGTGGACCTCGACCAGGACGCGGACGAGCTTACGGTGAAGGCCTCGGCCCGGATCTCCTAGGAGGGACCCGCTAACGAGCCGGGTGGGTCTCGTCCAGCATGTGGTCGTAATCGTCCTCATCGAGGCCAAGATCCACCCGGATCCGGTAGCGGAGGCGGAGCAGCAGCTGCAGCTCGGCGTCGTCGCCAATCTGTATGCACCGCTCGACGCCGGACGTCGCCCAGTCGAGCGCGCCGTGCAGGTCTCCCTGCTCGGTGAACAACTCGGCTAGCAGGTCGCAGGTACGCGGCGTGACCGCGTCGCGTTCGGTGGTGAGCGCGGTCAGCATCACCTGGGCCTCGCCGTCACGGCCGAGGTCGAGCAGTGCCCGGGCCAGCGGAACTCTCGGGTCGGCGAACGTTACGCCGCCGTCCTCGATCGCGGCGGAGAACTCATCCGCCGCGCGCTGGGGGTCGTCGGCGCTCATCCACTGCTCGCCGGCCCGCAGGTGGAACTCGGCGCGCAGGCCCGGTTCGGCCTGCTGCGCCAGTTCGCTCATCTGAACGGCGGCCCGCACATGGTTGCCAGTACGCGCCGCCTGGAACTCGATCTCGTCGAATTCTTCGACGCTCGCCATTCTTCCCACGCTACCCCAGCGGCCCTTCTCAATTCCTACGTTTTTTACGTTCGCACCCGGTTCGTTCTAGCGACGTGCTCGCTCAAGTGCGTCCCAGAAACCGCGGCGCAGCGCGTGCCGCACCTCGTCGTGCAGCAGGAAGTCGATCGGCAGCGCCGACCCCTGCAACAGCCTCGCCTCAAGGTCCGAGGGCATCCTCGGCTTTCTGGCGAGTACGGCCTCAAGCCACAGCGCCGGAGCGTCACGCGCCACCGATTCGCCGAACGCCTGGCCTTCCTCGTGTGCCGACTGCACCGCGTCCCCGAGCGAGACGCCGGGCGCACCGCCCGGGTAACCGCCGGGGCCGACAAGGCCTATGGGGCCGGACGGCGCGACGACGTCCTGCTGCACGGCTGGGACCGGGGCGGCCAGCGGTGGCACCTGGCCGCTAGGTACGCCCTGGCGCACGGCGGCCGACGGTACGTAGGGCAGCGCAGGCTGCCCGCCCGTCGGCTGGCCGCTCGGGTGCTGCCCGTTCGGCTGCTGGCCGCCCGTCAGCTGGCCGTTCGGCTGCTGGCCGCCCTGGAACTGGCCGCCCTGGAACTGGCCGCCAGGCGGCTGGCCGCCGGGCGGCTGAGCTCCCGGCTGCCTGGCCATGACGACCTCCGCCGCGGTGGGCGGTGGCGGGGCGGGCGGCGTGCTCGCCGGCGCGAGCACCCCGGGCGGCCCGGCGGGCGCCGCGTCACGGGTAGGCAGCCGCCGGATCTGAGCCGAGCCGGCGCCGACGTTGCCCGGCGGCACCGGGACGACGACGGGCGCGGCGTAGATGTCCTGATGCGCCGCCGGCATCGGCGTCGGCATCGGCGTCGGCATCGGCGCCTGCGCCTGCGCCAGGTAGTCGGGAGCAGGGGCGGGAGCGTAGTCCGGCGTCCCGTACTCGATCGCGGTCCCGTATTCGACGGCCGGGCCTTGATCGGCGGCCGCCCGGTGGTCGGCAACAGGCGGGTAGTCCGCGGGGGCGCCGTAATCCACGGACGCGCTGTAGTTCACGCTGGCGTTCAGGTCAGGCACGGCGCCGAAGTCCGCAGCCATGGCGGCGTCCGGCCGCGGCGCCTGGGCCTGGGCCTGGGACTGGGCCTGGTCCGGCTGCGCGGCTTCCGGTGCCGGCGCGGCGTCGCCCGGATGCTGCTGCCCGGGCTCCGGCCTGCTCTGCTGCGCGTACCCGACGACACGTCCCGTTGCGGGCATCTTGCCGTTCGCGCTGCTCACGTGGTGACCGTTGCCGTTTATCGCGGGGCGGAGCGCGAGCGCTTCCGACTCGTCCGGGCGCGGGGGCTCGGCCCCGGAGATCAGCTCAACGTAGGGCCGCAGGTGCGCGGCGTTGATCTCCACGAAGTCATCGCACTCCTGCCGGAGCGCGCGGGACGCCGCCCAGCTGCCCTCAAGGCCGACGTGCAGCAGCGTGACCCGTAGGCCCATGTCCTGAACGTCGGCGATCACCTGCGCGAGGTCCTCCTCGGCGCTGACCACCACGACGTCACTGACGGCCTTGTTCTGCGCCAGCGTCGTGAGGTCCCGGCGAATCTCGCTTTCGACGCCCTCCCGGCGGCCCGGCCGCGTCCTGACCATCCGGAGCTTGACGCCGGGCAGGTCGGCAAGGGTCTCGTGATCGGCGGTCCGCCGACCCTCAACGGTCGCCTCGTACCAGTAGCAGCGCAGCAGCGGAAGCCTGGTGCGCTCCATGGCCAGGCTGCCGAACAGTTGCAGCAGCCCCGCATAATCCCAGGACACTGACTCGCGGCGGCGCGTACCATGCACCGCCATAGCACCGTCCGCTAGCACATAGCCCGCGTCGACGAACAGCACGCAGCGATCCACTCCACACCTGCCTTTCACAGTGCGAGAACATGCCAGCTCAGAAACCGCATAGAGACAGCAGTCAGATGTCCTCCGCCCCCTCTAGGGTAATAAAGCGCACCGCCCGCGAAGGCCGTTCCGCAGGAACTCACGCCGTGTAACGCTCCCGTATGCTCTGGAGACGTGGATGATCGTGAGACACTGCTGGCCGGGATCAAGGCCAAGGGAATCGTGCACGGCGACTTCGAGCTGTCGGCGGGCGGGCATGCCACCAGCTACGTGGACCTGCGTCGGGTAACGCTCGACGGCCGGCTCGCGCCGCTGGTCGGCCGGGTACTGCTGAACGCCACCGCCGGGCTGTCCTACGACGCTGTGGGGGGGCTCACACTCGGTGCGGACCCGGTGGCGGCGGCCATGATGCACGCGGCGGCCAGCCGGGGCACCCCGATCGACGCGTTCGTGGTGCGGAAGGCAGGCAAGGCACACGGGCTGCAGCGGCGGATCGAGGGACCCGACGTGCACGGCCGCCGGGTGCTCGCGCTCGAGGACACCTCGACGACCGGCAACTCCGTGCTCACCGCCGTTGACGCGCTGAGCGAGGCAGGCGCGGAGGTAATCGGCGTCGCGGTCATTGTCGACCGTGGCGCCAGGCAAAAAGTTATCGACCGCGGCCTGCCCTATATCGCGGTATACGAGCTCGACGAGGTCGGCGTCTAGCGATCTTGGCCAGCTAAGTGGCTAGCGCCGGATCCGGTGGCTGTGCGGGGCGCCGTCGCCCGCCGCGGCGGCGGCCTCCCTGCGGAACTCGCGCACCCGGTGGACGACGAACCCGATGACCGCGAGCACCACCACGGCGACCACGATGTAGGAGATCACCGACAGGCTGTGGTTGACCTTGGTCCACTCGCCGCCGATGCTGTAGCCGATGCTGGACAGCACCACCACGTAAACCAGGGTGCCGATCCCGCTGAGCACGCCGAAGCGGACCGGCGGAATCTCCACGACCCCGGCCACGATCGACGCGAAGGCCCGGATGAAGGGCAGCATGCGGGCCACCGGCAGCGCCCACGCGCCGCGCCCGACGAGGAACCGCTCGGCCCGCGCCACGTCCGACTCGGTAATCAGCAGATACCGGCCCCAGCGGTGCACCAGCGGCTTGCCGCCGACCCAGCCGACCCCGTAGGAGATATAGGATCCGGCGAGCTCCGCGAGCGTGCCCAGGACGATCACCAGCAGCAGCGAGGGGTGCTGCTCAGTTCCCGGGATGGCGCCGGAGGCGACCGCGCCGCCGAGCAGGAAGGTCAGCTCGGAGGAAATCGGCACGCACATCGCTTCGAGCACGCCGAACAGGACGACGGCGTAGATGGCGTGCGAAACGAGGAAGCTCTCCATGGCCACCTTTGTACCCCATGGCGGGGACGGCAACGTCCGGTTCAGGTCGTAGGAGCCTCTGAGGTTTCACTGAATTTCCGCAAAGCCCCCGGGGCCAAGCCGGCCTCAAGCGGGCCAGGACCGCCCACTACAGTGGCAGCAGACCCACCGACACAGGAGTTCATTCCCATGCCGATCGCGACCCCAGAGATCTACGCGCAGATGCTCGACCGGGCCAAGCAGCAGGGCTTCGCCTACCCGGCCATCAACGTGACGTCAAGCCAGACGCTGAACGCGGCGCTCAAGGGCTTCGCCGATGCCGAGAGCGACGGGATCCTCCAGATCTCCACCGGCGGGGCCGAGTACCTGTCCGGCCAGTCGGTCAAGGACATGGTCACCGGCGCGACCGCGCTCGCCGAGTTCGCCCACGTCGTCGCCGGCCGTTACCCGGTCAACGTGGCGCTGCACACCGATCACTGCCCCAAGGGCAAGCTCGACGGCTACATGCGCCCGCTCGTCGCGATCTCCGCCGAGCGGGTGAAGAGCGGCAAGGAGCCGCTGTTCCAGTCGCACATGTGGGACGGCTCGGCGGTGCCGCTTGTGGAGAACCTGGAGATCGCCAAGGACCTCCTCGCCAGGTGCGCCGAGGCCAAGATCGTCATGGAACTGGAGATCGGCGTCGTCGGCGGCGAGGAAGACGGCATCGTCGGCGAGATCAACGAGAAGCTGTACTCGACAACGGAGGATGCCCTGGCCACGGCGGAGGCGCTGGGCCTTGGCGAGCGCGGCCGGTACATTCTCGCCGCGACCTTCGGCAACGTGCACGGCGTCTACAAGCCAGGCCACGTCAAGCTCCGCCCGAGCGTGCTCAAGGAGATCCAGGACGCGGTGGGCGCCAAGTACGGCAAGGAAAAGCCGTTCGACCTGGTCTTCCACGGCGGCTCCGGCTCTGCGGAGTCCGAGATCCGCGAGGCGATCGGCTACGGCGTGGTGAAGATGAACGTCGACACCGACACCCAGTACGCGTTCACCCGCCCGGTCGCCGCGCACATGTTCAGCAACTACGACGGCGTGCTCAAGGTGGACGGCGAGGTGGGCAACAAGAAGGCCTACGACCCGCGCGCCTGGGGCAAGTCGGCCGAGGCGGGCATGGCGGCGCGGGTCACCCAGGCCTGCCAGGACCTGCTGTCCGCCGGCACCAAGCTTTCCTAAGATTTATTCGCCCGAACGGGAGCGTGTTTCACCGTTTCCGTCCGTGACCCGGGGGTCGCGGGCGGAGGGAGCGCCATCGCGCAGTCGGCGCCCCGACAAAACCTCTCGGGGACGCCGAACGCGCGCTGGCTCCCCCCGCGCCCCCGCTTTCCCTGGCTCGGGCGAAGATGGTGGACATTAGGCACACTCCGCTGTGCCAAATGTCCACCATAGGCGTCGTTAAGTTCAGTTCCTGGAAGGCTTCCTTGCTGCTGTCGGCTAGGAACGCCCAGCAGCGCTGTTCTTCTTCAGTCTCATCGAATGTCGCCTGCGGCTCTCGCCAGGGCGGCGAGGCAGCGGAGGAAGCCTCGGTTGGGCTCGTGGGACCAGGGGACGGGGCCGTGGCCCTTCCAGCCGTTTCTCCTGAGGGCGTCCAGGCTGCGGTGGTAGCCGGTGCGGGCGTAGGCGTAGGCCTCGACTGGACGGCCACGGTCCAGGGCTGCCTCTGCGAGCAGCGCCCAGGCGAGCGAGAACGCTGGGTACTTGGCTGCTACGTCTACCGGAGCTGCGCCCGAAGCCAGGAGGGCCTCGGCTTGCGCCGTCGGGGGCAGCAGGGTGGCGGGGGGCTCGCCTAGCAGGTTTACGTGATCGCTCATGGGGATGAGTCTGCCAGACCTGCTGGCGGGCGGCTGTCGCGGACCGGTTGTCGCGGACAGGTTGTCGCGGACTAGGTTCCACCAGGGCGTTTCGGGTACTCTCTGTACGCAAGAGCCCCTGTCGCGCGCTTGCGCTGCCAGGGGCTTTCGTCGTGTGAAAGGCGTGAAGATAATGCCGGCGATCGTGCTGATCGGTGCCCAGTGGGGCGACGAGGGTAAGGGCAAGGCGACCGACCTGCTCGGGGACCGTGTCCAGTACGTCGTCCGGTACCAAGGCGGCAACAACGCCGGGCATACGGTGGTGATCGGGGATGAGAAGTACGCACTGCACGTGCTGCCGTCCGGCGTGCTGTCCCCGAACGTCACGCCGGTCATCGGCAACGGCGTGGTCATCGACCCCAAGGTGCTTTTCGAAGAGATCGACGCCCTTGAGGCGCGCGGGGTCAGCTGCGAGCGCCTGCTCGTCAGCGCGAGCGCGCACCTGATCATGCCGTACCACCGGGCGCTGGATAAGGTCAGCGAGCGGTTCCTCGGCAACGCCAAGATCGGCACCACCGGCCGTGGCATCGGGCCGACCTACGGCGACAAGATCGCGCGCGTGGGCATCCGGGTCCAGGACCTGTTTGACCCCGGCATCCTCCAGCAGAAGCTCGAGCTGGCGCTGCGGGACAAGAACCAGCTACTCACGAAGGTCTACAACCGCCGCGGCGTGGACCCGAAGCAGGTCGCCGACGAGTACCTGGCCTACGGCGACCGGCTGCGACCGTACGTCGCCGACGTGGGCCTGGTGCTGGCGAAGGCGCTCGACAACGGCGAGACCGTGCTCCTCGAGGGCGCGCAGGGCTCGCTGCTCGACATCGATCACGGCACCTACCCGTTCGTCACCTCGTCCAACCCGACCGCCGGCGGGGCGTGCGTCGGGGCGGGCGTCGGCCCGACCCGGATCGGCAAGGTGATCGGCATCGTCAAGGCGTACACCACCCGGGTCGGGTCCGGCCCGTTCCCCACTGAGCTCAAGGACGAATGGGGCGAGTACCTGCGCAAGACCGGCGGCGAGTTCGGCGTGACCACCGGCCGGGCCCGCCGCTGCGGCTGGTTCGACGCGGTGATCGCCCGGTACGCCGCCCGGGTGAACGGCGTCACGGACTTCTTCGTCACCAAGCTCGACGTGCTGTCATCGCTCGACAAGGTGCCCGTCTGCGTGGCGTACGAGATCGACGGCAGGCGCTACGACGAGATCCCGATGACCCAGACCGAGTTCCACCATGCCAAGCCGGTGTACGAGTACCTGGACGGCTGGTGGGAGGACATCTCCCACGCCCGCTTGTTCAGCGAACTGCCCAAGGCGGCGCAGGATTACGTCAAGGCGATCGAGGAGCTGTCCGGCGCGCCGGTCAGCGCGATCGGCGTCGGGACCGCGGCGCGACCAGACCCTCCAGATCCGCCCGCTCCTGTAATTCGTGGCCATCACCCTTTCCTGGCACATGTAGTGACGCGGCGGCCGCTGAACCGCAACTAGGAACGTGACCGAGAAAGCAGCAGGGACGCGCACTAGGGCTGAGACGGGCGAGCGGCCCGCGGGGACCGGCGCGGCCGCCGAGTTCGAGCGGCTCTACCGGGCGAATGTCGACGCGGTGACGGCGTATTTCGCCCGGCGGGCCGTCGACCCGCAGGTGGTCGCGGAGCGTACAGCCAGCAGCAGCACAAGCTTGAGCGGCTTGGTGGCCGGCGGGAACTCGACCCGGATCAGGTAGACGAGCTGCTCTCGCGGATCGACGCCGAGCGGGCGGCCCGCGGCCTGCTGTCCGAACTGGCCAGGCGGCCGCCCTCGGACTCACGCCGGGCACCGTGCGGATGCGGCTGATGCGGGAACATGGCGCTGCGCTCGCCCGGACCACGGTGCCCGCGGCCCCTAAGCGGCACCTCACCGCGCGGCCGGTACTGCTGACGGCGGGCGCGGGCGGCCTGGCCGTCGCGGCCGCGGTCGGCACCCTGGTGGCGGCCGGCGGCGGCTCCCCGGCCTACGCAGCTGACCACGCACCCCAACGGCACGGTGACCCTCGCGGTGTACCAGTCATCCGGGATAGCCGGCGCCAACTCGAAGCTCCACGAGCTCGGTGACCGCGTGGTCGTGGTACCCGTCCGGCCCGGCTGCCCGAGCATCAGCCTCGCTGCCGGCCCCAGCCGTGCCCGCCACCGTCAGGTCTCGGTGGAGGCCAAGCGGGTCGGGCGACGGCTCGGTCACCGTGAACGCGCAAGGCATGCCGGCCGGTGACATCCTCGTGCTCGGTCATCGTGGAGCAACGGCGGGCGGTTCACGGTCGGCGTCGTATGGATCAGCGGCCCACGACCGAGGGACACGGTGAGCCCGTGGGGGCCGTGCAGGACCCCGACGATCCGGTGACTGGCACTCGAGCTGCGGCCAGCCAGGGGCCCCCGGCCTGGTGGCGGCACCAGGCCGATGAGGAGCGCATGCGACGCCGACTGAGCCGGCCGGCGCCGTGCGGTCAGCACTAGCTGAGCGCGTCGCGGACGGGGGCGTCCCGGCGGCGGGAGGGCCTATCCACGAGTGGATGGGGCTTCCGCCGTCGCGCCTTCTATGCGGCGAGCGCGCGGGCTTGCGGGGACCTCGCGTCAGTCCCAGGGAATGGCCAGGGGTAGGCTCCCGGACGTGCGAGTACTTGTCGATTGGCGGGGGCGGGCGGGAACACGCGATCGTGCGAGCGCTGAGCCGCGGACCCGGACGTTAGCGAGCTGCATGCGGCGCCAGGGAATCCCGGGATCGCGGAGCTGGCGGAGCTGCATGCGGTTTCTGCCAACGATCCCTCGGACGTGGTCCGGCTTGCTCGGCAGGTCGCGGCGGATCTTGTGGTGGTCGGGCCTGAGGCGCCGCTGGTGGCGGGCGTCGCCGACGCGCTGCGCGCTGCGGGGATCGCGGTCTTCGGGCCCGATGCTGCTGCGGCGCGGATCGAGGGGTCCAAGGCCTTCGCCAAGGAGGTCATGACCGCCGCGGGGATCCCGACCGCCGAGGCGCGGGTCGCCGGTCACGCCGGCCGAGGCGCGAGGACGCGCTGCGGGCCTTCGGGGCGCCGTACGTCGTCAAGGACGACGCGCTCGCCGCGGGCAAGGGCGTCGTGGTGACGGAGGATTTCTCCGCCGCCATGGCGCATGCGGGCTCCTGCGGGCGGGTGGTCATCGAGGAGTACCTGGACGGGCCCGAGGTCTCGCTGTTCGCGGTGGCGGACGGGCGGACGGCGGTGCCGTTGCTCGCGGCGCAGGACTTCAAGCGGGCGCATGACGGGGACCTAGGGCGCGAACACCGGGGGGATGGGGGCCTACGTGCCGCTGCCCTGGGCGCCGGACGGGCTCACCGGCGAGGTGATGGCGACGGTCGTGCAGCCGGCGATCGACGAGCTGGCCCGGCGCGGGACGCCATACCGCGGGACTGCTCTACGCCGGGCTCGCGCTGACCGCCAAGGGGGTCAAGGTGGTGGAGTTCAACGCGCGGTTCGGCGACCCCGAGACGCAGGTGGTGCTCGACCGGCTGGCCACTCCGCTGGCCGGCCTGCTGCACGGCTCCGCGGCCGGTGACCTGGGAACCATGCCCCCGTTGAGCTGGCATCCTGGTGCGGCGGTCACCGTGGTCATCGCCGCGGCGGGTACCCCGGGACGACCCGGCCAAGGGCGACGTGATCACGATCAAGGAACTTCCCGGCGGGCACCGAGGGCTACCTGCTGCACGCAGGCACCGCCCGCGCGGGCGGTGACCTGGTGACATCGGGCGGCCGGGTGCTCAACGCCGTCGGCTCGGGTCCCGACCTGGCGTCCGCGCGGGCCGCCGCGTACGCGATCGCGGAATGCGCCGAGTTCCGCGGTGGCTGGTACCGACGTGACATCGCCGAGCGGGCAAGCGCCGACGGCTGACCTGCCACAGCGGGTCAGCACGCTAGAACTTTTCTTTGACCTCGTCTTCGTCTTCACCATCACGCAGCTCACCTCCTACCTCGCGCGCGACGTGACGCTGGCGGCCGCCGGGCGGGTGCTGCTCGTCTTCGGCCTGCTGTGGTGGATGTACGGCGGCTACGCCTGGCTGACCAACGCGCGGACGCCGTCGCTTGCGCCGGAGCGCCTGCTGCTGTTCTCGGCATGGCCGGGTTCCTCGTCATCGGGCTGTCGATACCGCACGCGTTCGGCGCGAACGGCAGCCACGGCAGCGACGGCGTGGCCCTCGGGCTCGGCTACCTGGTCGTCGTGGGCGTGCACGGCGCCTTGTACCTGCGGGTCAACAAGAACATCTGGCGGATACTGCCGTTCAACCTGGCATCGGCGGTGCTGTTGATCATCGCCGGGCTGACACCCGCACCCGCCGCGTATGCCCTCTGGGTGGCGTCGCTCGCCATTCAGGTGCTCGGCCCGGTGTTCGTCCGGCTGGAGAGCCGGTTCGAGATCCAGCCCGCGCACTTTGTCGAGCGGCACGGCGCGCTGATGATCGTGGCCTTCGGCGAGTCGGTGGCCGACGTGGGAATCGGCGCGGAGGGCAGGCCGGTCGACGCGGCCCTCGTGCTGTCCGCCACGCTCGGGCTAGCGCTCACCGCCGCGCTCTGGTGGGCCTTCTTCGGCACCGGCGACGACGACCGCGCCGAGGAGACGCTGGCGGGCGCGCCGCCGGGCAGGCGGCCCGGGCTCGTGCTCGCCGCCTACTTCTACGCCTACATCCCGATGCTGCTCGGCATCGTGGCGACCGCCGCCGGGCTGCGCACCGCCATCGGGCACCCAGACGCGACGCTGGCGGCCGGCCCCGCGCTGGCGCTCGCCGGCGGGGTGACGCTCTTCCTCGCCGGAGACGTCGCATTCCGCAGGGTGCTGGCCCTCGGCCCGTCCCGGTACCGCCTGCTCGCCGCCGTAGCGGCTCTCGCGGCCTGGCCGCTTGCCATCTCGGTCGCTGCCGCCGCGGGGATTGCGCTGCTCACGGCCGTGGTGGCGGCCGCGCTCGCGGTGGAGGGGCGCGCCGGGCACGATACCGTTGAGGCATGATCGACAGGTACACGCTGCCGGAGATGGGCCGGGTCTGGTCCGAGGCCCATAAGTACGAGCTCTGGTGCCGGGTGGAAACCCTGGTGCTCGAGGCGCACGCACGGGCCGGGACGGTGCCTGCCGAGGCGGTTGGCCCGGTCCGCGCCGCGCCGCCGCCGACACCGGAAGCCGTCGCGGAGGTGGAGGCGGTTACCGAGCACGACGTGATCGCGTTCCTCACCGCCTGGGCGGACAATACCGAGCCGCGCTCGGCCGCCGCCTACGTCCACTACGGGATGACGTCTTCTGACCTGCTCGACACGGCGCTCGCCCTGCAGCTCGTCGAGGCGACCGACATCATACTGGCGAAGGCGGACCGGCTGGTCGCGGTGCTGCGCGAGCACGGGCTCGCGCACCGCGGCACGCTGCGTTCCGGGCGGACGCACGGAATTCACGCCGAGCCAGACGTGTGGGGGCACCGGGTGGCCGACTTCGCGTTCGCGGCGGCCAGGTCGAGGGACCGGGTGCGCCGGGCCCGCGACGCGGTCGCGGTCGGCAAGCTGTCCGGGCCGGTCGGCAGCTACTCGAACATCGACCCGGCGATCGAGGCAGCGGTGATGCCCGAGCTCGGACTGCGCGCGGCCGACGCCGCGACCCAGGTAGTCATCAGGGACGGCATCGCCGAGTGGGTGTCCGTCCTCGCGGTGCTCGCCACGGTCTGCGAGGCGATCGCGCTCGAGGTGCGGCACGGGCAGCGGACGGAGGTACGCGAACTCGCCGAGCCGTTCAGGTCCGGGCAGAAGGGCTCCTCGGCGATGCCGCATAAGAAGAACCCGATCCGCTCGGAGCGGATTTGCGGGCTCGCCCGCGTCGTCAGGTCCTACGTGACACCCGTCACCGAGGGCATACCCCTGTGGCATGAGCGAGACATCTCCCACTCGAGCGTGGAGCGCGTCGCGCTGCCGGACGCCGCGATCGCGACGGACTACCTGCTGCAGCTGACGACTGGCCTGGTCGAGGGCCTGGTGGTGGACGCCGCCCGGATGCGGGCCAACATGGACGTTACGCACGGCCTGCTCTACTCGTCGTCAGTCCTGCTCGAGCTGGTGTCAAGCGGCCTGTCACGGGAAGACGCGTACGCGCTGGTGCAGGCCGCCGCGATGGAGACATGGGACACGCAGACGCCCTTCCGTGATTCTCTGATCGCCCAGGGTAAGAAACGGAGCATGCTACTCGATGAGGTGGCCCTTGACCGGGCATTCCGCGCAGAGGACTACGTGGCGCGGCTCGGGCACGTCTTCGACCGGCTCGCGACGCTCTCCTGAACCCCTTATCGGGTGGCATACTGGACACGGCGTACGCACGGGCGTGCACTCGGAGCACGCCGTTCTCGAAGTTTCCCCTCGGACAGGAGCTGTAGCCACATGACCAAGGGCACCGAGATCAGGTACCGCGTGCGCGGCGGCGCGCCCCTGCGGGGCACCGTCTTCATCCAGGGCGCGAAGAACGCGGCACTCAAGATGATCGCGGCGGCACTGCTGACGGATAAGGGCCGGACCGTGCTGCGCAACGTCCCGCCGATCGAGGACGTGCGGCGCGCGGCCGAGCTCGCCCAGGCGATCGGTGCCCGCGTTGAGTTCCATGAGGCGGAGCGGACCTTGGTGGTGGACGCCTCCGCGCTGACCTCGCCGGTGCTGCCCGCCGAGATCGCCAGGCGCTTCCGCGGCTCGGTGCTGTTCGTGCCCGCCCTGCTGCACCGCTTCGGCGAGGCGGTCATCGAGGGAGTCGGCGGCTGCAACCTGGGCAGCAGGAACCTCGACTTCCACTACCGGGGCTTCGCCCGGCTCGGCGCGACCGTCGACGAGGGTGAGACGGTCATCCGCATTACCGCACCCGACGGCCTGCGCGGCGCGCACCTGTACCTGGACACGCCGTCGCACACGGGCACGGAGAACCTGATGATGGCGGCGTCGCTCGCGCCCGGCACGACGGTGATCGACAACACCGCGCAGGAGCCCGAGGTCCTCGACATGATCGCGTTCCTCCGCAAGATGGGCGCGGAGATCAGCGGCGGCGGCACCGGGTTCATCACCGTGCACGGGGTCCCCGAGCTGACCGCGGTCGAGCACACGGTGATGGCCGACCGGATCGACGCCGGCGTCTTCGCCATGGCCGCCGCGGCGGCGGGCGGAGAGATCAACCTGGTCGGCGCGAACCTGGATCACCTTGGCGTGGTCCGCTGGAAGCTCGAGCAGATGGGCGTCGAGTTCGCCGCCAACGGCGCGGTGCTCCAGGTGCGCAGGGAGAAGCCGCTGCGGCCGATCAACGTGATCACCAGCCCGTTCCCCGGGTTCGCCACCGACCTGCAGTCGCCGATCATGACGCTCGCCACGATGGCCGATGGCGCGAGCTACATCCGCGAGACGATCTTCGACGGCCGGTACACGCTGGTGCCGGAGCTGAACAAGATGGGCGCGAAGGTCGAGATCGACAACAACGTGGCGATCGTGCACGGGCCGACGGAACTGCACGGGACCGAGGTCGCGGCGCACGACCTGCGCGGCGGCGCGGCGCTCATCCTGGCGGGACTTGCCGCCGAGGGCGAGACCGTCATCTCCAACGGCTACCTCATCGACCGCGGGCACGCGGCGATCGGCGAGCGCCTGCGCTCGCTCGGCGCCGACGTCTCCGCCGAAGTGCGCGACACCGAACTCGTTACCGCGTAGTGTTCCCGGCGCCCGGCCGGCGCCTTTCGCACGCCCTCGAGCGTGGCCTGTTACCCCTTGTGCGGGAACGCGCTGGCCAGCGCGAGGAACGCGTCGTTCGCCGCGGGCGTGCCGATCGACACGCGCGCTCCCTCGCCGGAGAACGGGCGGACGGAGATCCCGGCCGCGTCGCACGCCTGGGCGAAGGCTGCGGTGTGCTCCCCCAGCCGGAGCCAGACGAAGTTGGCCTCGCTCTCCGGAACTGCCCAGCCGTCGGCGAGCAGCGCCTCGCGGACACGCTCGCGTTCCTTCGTGACGGCCTCCACGCGCTCGAGCAGTTCGTCCTCGGCCTGCAGCGAGGCCACCGCCGCGGCCTGGGCGACCGAGTTCACGGTGAAGGGCAGCATGGTCTTCCGCACCGCCTCGGCCACCGGCTCGTGGCCGATGACGAAGCCGACGCGGAGGCCGGCCAGCCCGTACGCCTTGGAGAAGGTGCGGAGCACGGCGACGTTGGGGCGGTCGCGGTAGAGCTCGGTCCCGTCCGGGACCCGGGGGTCGCGGATGTACTCGCGATAGGCCTCATCGAGCACGACCAGGCAGTCGCCGGGGACCCGGTCAAGGAAATCGACGAGCTCAGGCTCGCGGACCACGGTGCCGGTCGGGTTGTTGGGGTTGCACACCAGGATGAGCCTGGTGCGCGGGGTGATCGCCTCGGCCATGGCCGGCAGGTCGTGCGTCTCACCCCGCAGCGGTACCCGGACCGACGTCGCGCCGGCCAGGTCCGCGAGCGGCGGGTAGGCCTCGAATGAGCGCCAGGCGTAAAGGACCTCGCTGCCCGGGTCGGCGACGGCCTCGATGAGCTGCTTGAGTACCCCCACGGAACCGCAGCCGACCGCGATGTGGCCGGCGGGCACGGCGAACCGCTCGGCGAGCGCCTCGGTCAGCGCCTCGGCGCCGTTGTCCGGGTAACGGTTGACACCGCTCGCCGCCTCCGCGATCACCCCGAGAACCGACGGCAGCGGGCCGTAGGGCGACTCGTTGGAGGACAGCTTGTGCGCTTCTTGTCCAGCGGCGGCGACGGGCGCCTTACCCGGCTTGTACGCGGGCACGGTGTCGAGCACCGGGCGGAACCGGGGTGAAAGGTCACTCATGCCCAATAGATTAGGCCAGTGACTTGGCGGCGAAGGCGTAGGCCTGCCGGGCCAGTTCACGGACGGCAACCTCGGAGGCATTGGGCCCGATCACGGTCACCGTGCCGACAAAGCCCGCTCCCCGGTAGACGAGCGACCACTGATTCGCCGCGGCCGCGCCGCCGGTACGGATGTTCAGTACCCGGGCCTGCTGGCCGATGCCGGTAACCGCCTTGCCCGTGAGACCGAACTTGACGGTCTTTCCCGCTACCTTCCCCCGGTACTCGGCGCACCCGGCGGGAACCTGCCCGGCGAGCACGGCCGACGCGGAATCAGCCGAGGAGGCGATCAGCGCCTCGGACACCGCGTTGCCGCCCAGCCGGAACGTGACGGCAGCCGCCGGGGCCTGCGCCAGGATGGCTGAGCCGAACCCGGCCGCCGCGGCGCTCGCACAGCCCGACGGGCTCACCTGGACGGCGTGCATGGCCGGCCTGCCCGTACTCGCGGCCGTCAGCGACGCGTACTTGCCGATGCTGACCGGGGTGACCGCCGCGACCCCGTTGACCCGCGTAAGCAGCGCACCGCGCAGCTGCGCAGCGCTGAACCCGGACGACGCGGCCACCGCGGAGGCGGCGGCCGAGGACTGGCCGCCCATACCGCTACAGCCGGCCAGGCCCGCCACGGCAACGGGCACGAGTGCCACGCCAAGAACCCGCCACCAAAGACCGTCCCCCATCACGCCCCCCGACGTTCGTAATTTCGAAGTGATTCGACTTCAGAGCGTGATGATAGTCCAGCCGGGCTGGCCGCCCGGGGACGTCAAGCGGAACCCGGCCAGCGTGGCGGAATAACTGGGCCTAGAAGCAAGGCAAGGTCAGCCGTACACGACGGCTGACCTTTACATGCTGGCTGAGCACGGAACGGTGCGGGTGGGATTTGAACCCACGGATCCGCGCATTTCCCCGATTTCGTGCTTGAGTACGCAGGTCGGGGTGAAATCCCCAAGTTGGGGATTTCACGCGGCCATGGTAACGGGCGCGGTCCGCCGGCGACCTCGCCGTCGATCTGCGCCGGGTGAGATGCCGGCCGTCCAGGAACGTGAGGACGGAACCGGCTGGCCGCCTATACCCCGGCGGCCTTGTACTTCTCGATGACCTCGGCGGGCACCCGGCCGCGTTCCCTGACGTCGATGCCCTGCCCCCTGGCCCACTCGCGGACCTTGCGCGTGTCGAGCGAGTCAGCGCCGCGGCGGCCCCGGGGACCGCGCCGTGCCGTTCCGGCGGCCTTGCGGGCATGGGTGACGTACGCCGCGAGCACCTTGTGCAGTTCCTCGCTGTGCGCGGTGCTCAGGTCGATTTCGTAGTCAGTGCCGTCCAGGCCGAACCGGACCGTGCCCTCGGCCGGCCCGCCGTCGAGGTCATCGATAAACAAAGTCTGGATCTGCTGCGCCATATGCGTTCTCCTAATCAGTTCTCGTTAAAAGACTAAAGCTAGCGCCGCCCCGTGTATTCCCTGACTAAGCCACGCTGATTCCGGCACGCCAGTCCTGTTTCGTCGCGTTGGGGTGACGGCCAGGGCTGAATTGCCATGTTTCCGGGTAAGACCGGGCACGGCCGCGGCCTGCGGCCGCTCGGGGTCGACGGGCAGGGCCGCGAGGTGCTGACGTTCCTTGCGGGTGAGACGGTAGGCAGCGGCCCACGGAGGAGCAGATGACCTCGGGACCGCCCTAGGCGAACTCGAGCACTTCCCCTAACCCCACTGCGGCATGAGCGAGCGTCAATGGAGTATCGCTGGCGGACTGCAGGGTGACGGAAGCAGGCCTGCCGGAGCTGGATATGGCGCGGGTTCGGCGCTGGTGCCAGCAGCGCGTCCCTGAACATGCCCGCGGCCAGGTCAAGGTGGAGTGCGACGTGGCGCCCCGGCATCTGACGATCGTGGAATGCAGGCCACCCTGGCCCCAGGACACGGGCGCGGAGTGGACGCGGTTCCCGATCGCCCGGCTGCGCTACGCCACGGCGGCCAGGGAGTGGTCCCTGTACTGGCGTGATCGTCACCTCCGGTTCCACCTCTACGATCGGATTACGCCATCGCCTCGAATCGATGACCTGCTCCGGGAAATCGACAGCGACCCCGCCGGCATCTTCTGGGGATAGGTCCCGAGCCCGGAGATGGCCAGCAAGAGCCGCCACCCGCGATGTCAGCGTCACGACCACGCAGGACTGTCTGTTCTGCGCGCAACGCGGACGGCTCCCCCGTTAGCCGGCTGCCACGCCTATCGCGGTTCGTGATCGCCTGTGGGGACCACAGCGGTCGGCAACGGCCGGGTCGTCGTCGCGGCACGAATCTATGCGCATGGAGCAGACTGGACCAGTGAACGGGCGGACATCATGGGTCATAGAGCACTTCAGCCAGGCTAACCCCGCTGGACAGGGCCAAGACGATGTACCAGCGCTCCTGCGACGGGTCGCGGACTCCATCGAGGCCCTCGGCGAAGTCAACGTCCAAGACCTCGCCCTGCACACCGAGGTCACGCCGGACGGCGCCTGGCACTCTCTGACCGTCTACTTTCATCGCACAGGCACGCCAGAGTCTGTGTCCTGAGAGTCGACGCGCCGAGCGCCGCTTCCCTCCGCCGGATGGTCAGCTAGCCGATCGCGCTGGCCGGCTGGCGTTGCGGGCCCGGCGGCGCCCGGCAGGCAGCAGGACCAGTGACCTGCGGGAGCCGGGCCGTCCGGCCCTTTCACCGGCTGCCCGGGACTGCGTTTAATCAGCCTGTGATGACATCAGCGGAAACTGACGGGCTGCTGCGGACGCTGGCGGACCCCCTGCGGGCGCGGATCGTGGAACTGCTCGCTGGTGAGCAGCTGTGCACCTGCCACCTGGTGGAGCAAAGCGGGGCACGGCAGACGAACGTCTCCAATCACCTGCGGGTGCTGCGCGAGGCCGGGCTGGTGGAATCCAGGCAGGCCGGCCGGTACACGTTCTACCGGCTGCGCCCGGAGCCGCTGGCCGCGCTGGCCGGGCACTACGCGGTTCTGGCCGACCGCGCCCGCGGCGCGCAGCTGCGCGGGCCCTGTACGTGACCAGGGGGAAGGGGAGAAACGGTGAAATGCCTCGACTGCGCCGCACACGGCCGCACTGAGGAGGCGGTCGCGATCTGCGCCGACTGCGGCGCCGGCGTGTGCCTTGAGCACGCGCAGGTCACGCCGCGGTGGCTGACCCGCGCGATGACCATCAACCGCACGGTGCCGGTCGAGCCGCCCGCCCGCACCATCCGCTGCGGCCTGTGCCAGCAGGCCCGCGACGCCGAGGCCGGGCAGCCGTCCCGCCCCGCCGCGCGGCGGGAAAGGCTGTGAGCACAGGAGCGACCGCCCCTCCGCAGCCCGTCCCGGTCCAGCGGGCGATGACAGCGTGGTGGTCGCCGAGGCGGGATTTCCCGCTGGCTCGGTGTCCCGGGCTTGAACCCGCCGGACGGTGAGATCTCCCCCGGTGGGGAAGAACCACCACGGCGTGTTCAAGCACCGTCCGGTTCGGTGAGATTTCACCAGCCTGTGCGGTGGAGGTGGGATTTGAACCCACGGAGGGGTTGCCCCCTCACACGCTTTCGAGGCGTGCGCCCTCGGCCACTAGGCGACTCCACCGCGGGTGAGCATACCTGACGATCGGGCAAAACGGCGACTCGGATGCTACCTGCGCTCGGCGAAGAACCTCGTGAGGACAGCGAGGCAGTCGTCGGCGAGCACACCGCCGATCACCTCGGGCACGGGGCCGAGCCGCTGATCGCGGACGACGTCCCACAGGGAGCCCACCGCGCCAGCCCTCGGGTCCGCCGCGCCGAACACCAGCCTGCTCAGGCGGGCGGTCGTCAGGCCCCCGGCGCACATCGTGCACGGCTCAAGCGTCACCACCAGCGTCAGGCCGTCGAGCCGCCATCCGTCAACCGCGCGCGCCGCCGCCCTGATCGCGACGAGTTCCGCGTGCGCTGTGGGATCACCGTCCACCTCGCGCCTGTTGCGCCCGCGCGCCACGATCGTTCCCGTGCCGTCGAGGACGACCGCGCCCACCGGCACGTCCCCGGCAGCGGCCGCGGCGTCTGCCTCGGCGAGCGCGGCCCGCATCGCGGGCTCGAACGTCGCCTGGTACCCGGTGACCGGTTCGCCCGCCACGGCGACATGGCCCGGTCAGGCGCCGAGCGCGATGTCGAGTGCGCGCTCCATCGCCGGCCCGAAACCGAGCCGGACCGCTATGGACTCCACCGCGTCCTCGACATGGTCCCAGGGATCGTCGTCCGAGTCGAAGTCCAGACGGCTGCAGATGGCCGCGAGGTCCATCTCGTCCAAGCCGAGGTCGGCGAAGATCGACAGGTCACCGACGGGTAGTACCTGGTCAAGGTCGTCCTCGTCAGGCACGGGAATTTCCAGGTAGTCGAGCACCTGCTCGGCCAGGGGATAGTCGAGTGCCGCGCCGATATCCGAAAGCAGTACGGAAATTTGGCTGCCAACTACCCGTATTGCCACGAAAAAGTAGTCATCAATCCCCGCGAGGCCTATCGTGCCGGCGATGCTGGGCTGCTGTCGCAGCACCCGGATGAACCCCTTCAGGTCATCGGTCACAGCCACCGGCAGAACATCGGCGTCCCACCCGTCGTCCTCACGGAAGACGACGATCGCAAAATCTGTCTCGCTTACCTCAGGCATCGCCACAGTATGAACATACCGCCGCCGGGGAGGCCGGCGTGGCTGCTTCTCCTGTGCGCGAGCCGACGGCATACTGCCTCGCAGGGTCTGCGCATTCTGCGACGCGCTCGTGCGTAACGCCCCCGCGTAGCGGGCATACTTGCGCCGGACGGGCATGGCCAGCGCCGTACCCGCTTGGGCGGGCAACACTCAACCAAGCCGGGTTTCGGTCTAAGATAAAGGGAACTGGCATGATGGAGCAGTCTGCGCTTCCAGGGAGGCGGCAGTGAAACTCGGAGATGTCCTGAAGTGGGCGCTCATCGCGTTCGTCGTATGGTGGATCATTCAAGAGCCAGCAAATGCCGCGCACTTGGTACATAACATCGGATCGCTCCTCAGCAGCGCAGCGAACGGGCTTTCGCACTTCGTGTCTTCCATCTGAGGTTAGCAATGGGTCTTAGGGTCGTACCGAACGAAACGGTCCCGGCCGCGGTCTACCGGGTTCTCTTGCCCCACGAGCGGCGGGTGATCACCGTTCGGTTCCACCCCGCGATCCTGATCAGGCCGGTGGCCGAGGCCCTCGGCGGGCTCGCACTCGCCGGCCTGATCTCCACCATCGTCCATCTCGAGAGCACGGTCCTGCTCGTCGTGTGGCTTTTGTGGCTCATCCTGGTCATTAGGCTGCTTTTCAAGATCTACGAGTGGCTCGAGGATTACTTCGTGGTGACGTCCGCGCGACTGCTGCTCGCCACAGGCGTTTTCAAGAAGACCGTGAACATGATGCCACTGTCCAAGGTCACGGATATGCGGTTCGAGCGGTCGCCAATCGGCCGGCTGCTCGGCTTCGGCACGTTCATCGTCGAGTCGGCCGGCCAGGAGCAGGCACTTCACACAATCGATCACCTGCCCTACCCCGAGCAGCTCTACATCGAGGTATGCGGGCTGATCTTCAAGGACCCAGGCGCTGGCGATGATTAGCCACAAAGGCAGTAAAAGTTCGGCCGCATTAATAACGGGCGTCAGTCGTTTGCCCTGGTCAGACGGCTGATGCCCGTTATTGCGAGACGCGCTTAGCGGCTCTTCACCCATTCGGCCGCCGCGATAGCGGACCCGCGGGCGCCTGCCATGTCCAAGTCTGGCACGGTCATGATTTCCGCGACTTCCGCCTGCTCGACATAGAACATCGTATTCTCCTTGACCGTGGCGACAAACCAGTCACGGAAGTGCGGTGCTGCCTCAACCACCCCACCGCCCACAAAATACGTGTCCGGATCCGTGAACTTAGCCGCGATCGAGAAGACCCGCCCGATAGCCATGGCCTGCTGCCGGAAGATCTCAAGTGCCATCTCGTCGCCGCGCTCGGCGTAACCGCGAACCAGCTTGGCGCCCTTGGCGATGTCGACCTGGGCGAGCTCGTGCCCGGGGAACCTGGTCAGCCAGTAGGGCAGCAGGTTCCTCGTGATCCCGGTCAGCGAGGCGATCGACTCCGCGTCGGCGTCCTGCCCGCAGTTGCAGGACGGGGCCGGCTGACCAGGCTCGAGCAGGCCGGTCATGGGGATCGGCATGTGACCGAGTTCGCCGGCCATCCCAACCGCGCCCTTCACGATGTGCCCGTCCTGGATCACGCCGCCGCCGAAACCGGTGCCGACGATCGCGGAAACGGAACTGTGCGACTGGGCCTGGGCACCGTGCCGCATGTGGTGGGCGTACAGGGCGGCCGCGTTGCCGTCGTTGTTGTAGAGCACCGGGATGCCGAGCCGTTCCTCAAGGACGGCCCTGATGTTGAACCTGGACCAGTCGGGGTGGCCGAAGTTCGTCGCGCCGCCGGTGGCAAGGACGCCGTCCGCGCTGGCCGGGCCAGGCGTGTCAAGGCCGACCGCCCGCACCTTTTCCTTCGGCACCCCGGTCATCGCGAGCACCTTTTCGAAGGAGTCGGCGAGCGCCGTGATGGCCTTGTCCGGTCCCTCTCGTACCAGGCTGGGCAGCTCGGCCATCTCAGTGACAAGGAACCTGCCGTCGGAATCAAGCACGGTCCCGTTGTTCGCCGTGCCCCCATTGTCGATGCCAACGGTGACCCAGGCACCCGATGCCAGCATGAACCCTCCTTAACCCTGGCGATGTCCACAAGACGGTACCGCAGTGTCACCCGTGGCGGGAGAAAGCGCTTACCCTGCGGTTACGGGAACTGGCTGTGGACGACTCGGCTGTTCCTAGCGTCATCGGGCAGAGGCCCGCGCGCAATACCAAGCCAAGGCCAACCTGGCCACCGGTCAGGGGTGGTGACCGGTGGCCAGGAGCTTACGAAGGCATTCCGCCTGCTGGTAAATAGCTTACGGTCATTTCCCTGGCGGGCCGATGGGGCGGACGCAAAATGCTTCGGGGCGCCCCCACTGCGCTGTCAGCGAACAGCGGGCCTCGCCGTACCCGGGTCTCCGCCCGGCAGGGCGTGGCCAGGCGCTAGCCGGCCAGGCGGCCAGCGCCATCCGCTTTGCCGAGTGCGGCTAGCTACCGGTACGCTGATCGACACCGCGCCCGTCCGGCTCGTCGGCAACGCGGTGATGGAGGATTCGCCTAGTCCGGTCTATGGCGCCGCACTGCTAATGCGGTTTGGGAGTGATCCCATCCGGGGTTCAAATCCCCGATCCTCCGCCCTTCGGTTTCCCCTGCTCGGTGCGTCCGCGGAGCGCCTGCGCGCTCCGCGGACGTCTTTGCTGACCGCTAGTGCGGGAGGGCACCTAGCTTCGTCACGTCGAGAGCGCCCGATGCGTACCGCTCCCTGAGCGTGGTCTTCTTGAACTTGCCGACGGAAGTCTTGGGGACCTCGTCAACGAAGGCCCACCGCTCAGGAAGCTGCCAGCGAGGGACCCGTTCGCCCAGGTAGGCGCGCAGCTCGGCCGGGGTCACCGGGCCCGCGTCCGCGTGCAGCACCACGGCGGCGAGCGGGCGCTCGCCCCACTTGTCGTCGGGCACGCCGATCACGGCCGCCTCGGCCACGGCCGGGTGCGCCATGATCAGGTTCTCCAGCTCCATCGAGGAGATCCACTCGCCGCCGGACTTGATCACGTCCTTGGCCCGGTCTGTGAGCCTGAGGAAGCCGGCCGGGTCGAGCGTGCCCACGTCGCCGGTGCGCAGCCAGCCGTCATGGAACTTCTCCGGTGCCGGGTCGTTGTAGTACGACCCGGTGATCCACGGGCCACGGCACTCAAGCTCGCCGACGGCCTTGCCGTCGGACGGCAGCACCTCGCCGTCGTCCCCGGTGAGCCGGCCTTCGACGCCGCAGATCAGCCGTCCCTGAGACGCCCGGTACGGCCAGACCGCCTCGCCGCTGACGCCGGCCGGCTCGCGGGCGATCGACCCGAGGGGGGACAGCTCCGTCATCCCCCAGGCGTGCGTCATGGTGAGGCCGAACTCGTCGGCATAGGCGCGCATCACCGACTCAGGCAGCGCCGAGCCGCCGCACACCAGGGTGCGCAGCGAGGAGATATCGCCGCCGGATGTGCGCAGGTAGGCGAGCACGGCCTGCCAGATGGTGGGCACCCCCGCGCCCACGGTCACCTTCTCGGCCTCGACGAGCTTCACGATGGCCGCCGGGGTCATGAACCGGTCCGGCATCACCACGGCGGCGCCGGACATCATCGCCGCGTACGGCAGGCCCCAGGCGTTGGCGTGGAACTGCGGCACGATCGGCATGATCCGGTCGTGCTCGCCCACGCCGAGCCCGTTCATCGTGCAGGCCGCCATCGAGTGCAGGTAGCTGGACCGGTGGCTGTAGGCGACCCCCTTGGGCAGTCCGGTGGTCCCGCTGGTGTAGCACATGGCGGCGGCGGACCGCTCGTCAAGCTCAGGCCAGTCGAAGTCCGCCGACGCGGCGGCGAGCAGGTCCTCATACAAGTGAACGTCGCGCCCTGGCCCGGCGAGCGCGGCCAGCGCCGCCTCGTCGGCCGGCCCGGAGACGATCACGTGCCTGATCGTCTCCGCCATCGGCAGCACCTGAGCGAACAACGGGACCAGCGAGGCGTCCACGACAACGGCGTGATCGCCAGCGTGCGTGGCGATATAGCCAACCTGGTCTGCCGCTAGCCGCAGGTTCAGCGTGTGCAGGACGGCGCCCATCGACGGTATCGCCAGGTAGGCCTCAAGGTGCTCGGCGTTATTCCACATGAACGTGCCCACCCGCTGGTCGCCGTCCACGCCGAGGGAGCGCAGCGCGTTCGCCAGCCGGGCCGTCCGCTCGCCGACGTCGGCGTAACTGCGCCGCCTGGGTGCCTCATCTCCGGCACAGGTGACAACCTCCTTGTCACCGAAAACCGTCGTGCCATAGCGCATGATCGTGGCGATCGTCAGTGGGAAGTCCATTATCGTGCTACGCATCGGGCCCCCGCACCTCCTCTTTGAGCTCCCGGGGTGATCCCTGGGTATCAGGATCTCTTTTCGGTGATAGTGCCACGGACGTAGCGTGCATTACACCCCTTGCCGGGACAGATCTAACAGCGACCCCCCGGGGCCAGGCTGGGCATCGGCGCCAAGCTCGGCGTCATTCCTCAGCTTGGCTACCGCCCGCGCCACGGTGGACTTGACCGTTCCCACGGAGACGCCGAGCGCGGCCGCCACCTCCGGCTCGGTCAGGTCGTCGTAAAACCTGAGCATTACGGCGGCGCGCATCTGACGCGGCAGCCGGTCGACTGCCCGCTGGACCACGTCGTGCAGGTCACTATCCCTGGTGGAGTCCTCGGCGGTGCCTGAGTCGGGGAGCTCGTCTGTGGGGTACTCGTCGACCCGCCGTCTCCGCCATCCCGAGATGTGCGTGTTCGCCATCACCCGCCGGACGTAGGTGTCAAGCGCCGCCGGATCGTCGATACGGTCCCAGGACTGGTACGCCTTCACCAGCGTGGCCTGGACCAGGTCCTCGGCGTCGGCGCGGTTTCCCGTCATCGACTGGGCGGCCCGCAGCAGCGCGTGGCTGCGGGACCGGACGTACTCACCAAACGCCACACGGTCCCCTACGCTCATGGGTCCCCTACGCTCCAGACCAGACACTACTCAGCGTGATTATTTGGCTACAGTACGCCTCTGAAAGTTACCGGCACCACTCGGTCCCCGTTAGACCCACCGGAATCAGGTCTACCTAAACTCCCGCAGAACTCGCGCACAGGCGGCATATACCGTCGATATAGCGGACGGATATTGCGGAATCACTTGACGTGCATGCCCCTGTGTGAGCATCGTCGGACATGGCATGGCGATCGCCGCAATCCCATTCCAGGCAAGTGCGACGGAAGATGGATGCACCCGCTAGTTACGATCACGTGACTCAACAGGGCGCGCCCGCCGGGCACGCCCGCCGGGCGCTGCTGCGTGCCTCGGTCTTTGAGACCCGCGACCGTGAGTTCTGGTCACACCGGCCCGCCGTCGCGAGGTCCGTGGCTACCGGGGTGATCGCGGAGGTACGGGAGGACGTCATCGTGCTCGACGGACCTGGCGGCACCGAGTTCTTCTCCGTCTCCCCCGGCACCGTTACCTGGCTGGGCTCTCGCACGTCCCCCTCCGCGCTGCGCTGCGGTGATCAGGTCATCATCAGGCACCGCTCGCCCGACGCCGCCACGTCGACGCGACGTCTCGCCGAGCGCATCTGGGCCCGCATCGGCCGCGTGGCCGGCACCATCGTCGCCGCACAGGGACGGGAGTTCCTGGTCGGCGCGGGGCTTGCGGACGGTTCGCCGCAGCACGTGGTTGTCGCTGCGGCAGCGGCACGCCAGGTGCAGGTGCGCTTCCCCAAGCTGGTACCCGGCTACCTGCTCGACGTCATCGGGACCCGGCATGGCGGGCAACTGCTCGCGGTGGTGCCAGCCACCGCGCAGCCGCCGTACCGGGCCGGCCATGCGCCGCCGCCGCCCATGGTCAACGGCAGGCTTCCCGCGTCCATCAGCGGAACAGCGGTCTGGCATGAGCCAGGGGACGAACCGCCTGGCCTGCTCGGGCTCGGCTACCCGGCGCTGGACCCGGAGCGCGGCGCGCAGCCTGCCGACGGCGGCACGGGGTGCGTTCGGCTGCCGTACCTGTCACTCGGCAGTACCGTGCGCGTACGCAACGAGTGCGCCGACCGTTCGGCCGTGCTGCCCGTCACCAGCGACGGCGCGCTGGCCCGGCAGTTCTGTGACCGGTGCGTTGAGTGCGGCACATCGCCGAAGGGACGGCTCGCCGACCTGACCATGGCGGCCTTTGTCGAACTCGGCGGCAACCTGGAAGACGGATGCTTTAACGCGACGATGACCCTCGCCGGCTGACGGAGCCGCGCTGGTTCGGTACGGGAGTGCTTGTGAGTGCAGTCAGCATGCTCGACCTCGTGCGTGAGTTCCAGGTCCTGCTGCTCGCCGTCCTGCTCATCGGCGGCGGCGCGGCCAAGCTCTGGCCCGCGTCAGCCGCCAGCTCGCCCGGCCACGGCACCGGCCCGACCGCGATGTTCCCGGTTCGGCTGCGCCTTCCGGCCTTGGTCGCGCTGTGCGCCACCGAGGGCGCGCTCGGTGCCGGCCTGCTGCTCACCGCGGGTCGCGCCGGGGCAGGAACGGCCGCGCTCATCGTCCGCGGGGCCACCGTTGTGCTGCTCTGCACAGGGGTGGGCGCGCTGCATGAGCTGCGGGAACGTCGGCCCGACGCGGGCTGCGGCTGCTTTGGCGAGCTCAGCCATACGCCGGTGAGCTGGCGGGCGGTCACACGGGTAGTACTTCTCTGCGTCGCCGCGCTCGCCGCGATCGGCGCCCCGTCTTTGCGCATGCCGGGCTCGGCCGGGCAGGCGTGGCTGATGCTGGCGGTGGCCGCCGCGGAGCTTGCCCTGCTCGCCGCGCTTTCACCGGAAGTCGGCCAGCTCATGATCCGGCTAAGCCATGCCGAGCCGTGCGAGCTGCGCGAGGTGCCCGTCGAGCGGACGCTATCCGCGCTGCGCTCAAGCGCGCCTTGGCGGCGTTACCGGCCGTTCCTCGTCGCCGCCGCCCCTGCCGATGTCTGGCGGGAAGGCTGCTGGCGCTTCGCGGTCTTCCCTGGCGTGCTGGCCAGCCGCCAGGTCGAGGTGGTATTCGCGGTTTACCTCGCCGGCCGGCACGGCCCGGTGCGCGTCGGCGTGCTCGACAGCGGGGCCGACCTCGCCGGCCCGTGGTCCGGGCCGTCCGCAGACCCGCTACAGCTCTCTACTCGCGTATAAGGAAAACGCAATACATAAGAATAGAATCAATAATCCGCATAACGAGGGCGGCCGCCTCCGCCGCCCATTTGTTCTCTTTGTCCCACCCGAACTTGGTAAGGGTCTCGCGGAGAGCTAGGCCGGCTGAGACCTGAGGAACTTGCCGAAGTGAGGAACGGTGAAGGCGATAAGTCCGCGTTCCGAGCTGTAGATCAGGCCCTTCTTGATCAAGCCATCCCTCGCCGGCGACAGGCTTGACGGCTTGCGGCTGAGCTCGTCGGCGACGGCCGACGTCGGCACCGGCTCGTCGCCGATCGCGGCCATCGCGCGCATGTACTCGCGCTCCGCCGGGGTGGCGCGCTCGTACCGCGAGCCGAAGAAGCCGACGGCAAGCTCGGCCTCGGCCTCGGGGGCGGCGACGGCCACGTCGGCGGCGCCGATGGGGCTCGCGGCGGCGACGTCCCAGGTCACCTTGCCGTAGGCCTGCACGAAGTACGGGTAACCGTCGGCGGCCTGGTAGAGCGCGTCCAGGGCATCCTGCTTGAAGAGCACGTCCTCGCGCTCCGCGGGCGCGATGAGTGCCTGGTCCGCCGCGTCCCGGTCGAGCCGGTCGATTCTGGCGTAGCGAAACAGCCGTTCTGAGTAACTCTTGCTCGCCGACAGCACCGAGGGCAGGTGCGGCAGGCCGGCGCCCACCACGATGAGCGGGCCGCCGACCTGGGAGAGCTCATGGCAGGCGGCGCACAGCGCGGACACGTCGGGCGCGGGCACGTCCTGCATCTCGTCGATGAACAAGGCGATGCCGACCCCCAGGTCGGCCGCGACCGAGGCGGCGTCGGTGAACAGCTCGGTCAGGTCGACCTCCAGGTCGCCCGAGTCGGCCCGGCCGCGGGCGGTCGGCACGTCGATGCCGAACTGGGCGCTGACCGTAGATCCCTTGGGCGCCGTGGGGTCACGCAGCGCGAACGCCTTGAGTACGCCGAGGAAGTCGTCGATCCGGTCCGGCGCGCGGTGCCGCGGCGCGAGCTCGCGGACCGCCATGTGCAGCGCGCTCGCGACCGGGCGGCGGATGGACTGGTCCGGCCGCGCCTCGAGCTTGCCCGTTCCCCACAGGCGTTGCAGCGCCATCGACCGGAACGTGTTGAGTAGCACGGTCTTACCGACACCGCGCAGCCCGGTGAGCACCATGGAGCGCTCCGGCCTCGCCCTGGCCACTCGTTCGAGAACGACCTCGAACTGGCCGATCTCCCGGTCGCGCCCGGTGAGTTCCGGCGGCCGCTGCCCGGCACCGGGCGCGTAGGGGTTGCGTACGGGGTCCACGATCGGACTCTATGACGCCGTCTAGCGAGATCCGTAGATTTCCGTAGAGAGCGCTACCGGCGTGTCGCGCCGCACGGCCAACCGGGCAGCGCGAGGCTGTGCACGGGGCCTGGCTAGTTGTTCCGGCCGAGAAAGCGCTTATGCGCGTCGGCCAGCTTGAGGTAAGCGCGGGCCGCGATCTCGGCCCGGCGGGCGGCGTACTCGTGCGGCGCCACTTCGAACCGGGTGAGCCCGACTTGCACAGCCGCGAGCTCAGACTCGTACTCGTCCTCGATCGCCAGGGCGTCGTCGACGTACTGGCTGTCAGCCTTGCTCATGTTGACGGTCAACGCTGTTTGCCTTTCATCCTGCACCCCCGGCATGACAGTCAACCGTATTGCGGTTCGTTGGCGGGCTAACCTGCGCGAACTCATTCTTCACAACAGGAACACCCATGACTGGAAACCCCACGGGGTCATCAACGTAGCCGGACGTTAAGTGTGATCTGGGTCACATCACGGGCTGATCGCGTAACTCAGACGGGTGCGCGCCCTGGTTGATCCGGGCGAGGTAGGCGTTGTAGGCCGCGAGCTGATCGTCGTCCGCGTCGACGTCGACCACCCGGCCGGTTCCCCTGGCGACGCCGCCCCGCGCCGGGTCTCCCGCGGTCCCCGCGGGCCCGGCCTCGGTGATCCGCTCCGCCAGGGACGACCGGCGCGCCGCCTCGAGCCAGCCCATGCCCGCCGTCGGGCGCGTCTCCCTGGTCCACGCGAAGAACGTCACCATGATCACCGCGAACATGATGGCCGCGCCGCCGATCCACATCACCGCGCCGCCTTCGTGCAGGTCACTCACCGCGGACGGGCCCCACGAGCGCGGCGCAAGCGGCGCGAACGGGTCGACTTGGTAGGTGCCGAGCACCACGCCGGTGAACGCGTCCACCGGCATCGCGACGAACAGCAAGAACAACCGCAGGGGGTAGGACACCTTCCACCTGATGGGCTCCTTGCCGATCAGCGGCAGGAAGTAGAGGTAGCCAACGACGAGGTAGAGGACGTGCTCCGCCTGGTGAACCGCGTCGTGCTCCGTGACCAGGTTCATGAAGTTGGTCAGGTGCGTGCCGACGATGGTGGCCGCGTAGGCGACGACGACGAAGGCAGGCCAGGTCACCCACTGCACCGGACGTGACCTGATCAGCCTCTTGACCCCGGTGTGCAGCGGGTTCCTGCTCGCATGCAGCAGCAGGGTCACCGGCTGGCCTGCGACGAGCAGCGGTGGCGCGATCATGATCAGCATCAGGTGCTGGATCATGTGGTCCCAGAACAGCGTGTCGTCGTACGTGCCGATCCCGCTCTGCGTGGCCAGGTCGATGACGAGCAGGCCGAGCAGGAACGGGATCGTCCGGCGCAGCGGCCAGGGGCGCCGCGGATGCCGTCGCCTGACCCGGATCACGCCCCACAGGTAAGCGATCGCAAGGAGCGCGGTAAACGCCGTGACGATCGGGGCGAACTGCCAGTTGGTGGCGGCTTCGCCCCAGCTGAACGGCGGCAGCATGGCGCCTCCTCCCTCGACCAGAGACTACCCCGCTCCTACGCGCTGTCGTAATCGGCTGGCGCGCGGCGGAGACCGCGGGGGAGTCAGGTACTTGAGGGCACCGGCCAGTTGCAGGTGATCTGCGGATTGACGCCGAGGTAGTTGAGCGGCCCGGTGACCATTGTCGCGGCGATGGTGGCTCCCGCGCTGCAGGTCGCGGGCACGTTGCCGAAATAGCCGCGCTGGCCCGCGGCCGCGGCGCCGATGATTAGCCAGACGAAGAGGATCACTGTCCTTCTTGACATGTCCCCTCCGGCTCCTCTCGGGAATGACACATCGTGCCTAGGCTGGATAATAGCGGCCTGACGCCCACAAGCGGCATATTGGGCCCGTCGCCGCGCCGGGAAGCGAGCCCGAGCTAAGCTAGTGGCTCGGCCGCGGCGGCCGCCAGCCGCATGTTCGAGGCGGCGACCTGCACCGGGTCGATCTCGAAACCCACGTAGGAGCAGCCGAGCGAGACGGCGGCGAGTCCCGAGGTGCCGCTGCCGGAGAAAGGGTCGAGGACTACGACGTCGGCGCCGCGCCGTCCCAGGGCGGTAATGCATCGCCGCGGCAGCTCGAGCGGGAAGCGCGAGTAGTGGGCAGGCCCGGTCATCCGCTCATTTGAGAACTCCCAGACGCTCCTCACCGGCGGGTCGGTCAGGAAGGCGTGCTTCTCCGTCCTGGCGAACAGGAAGACCGACTCGTGGGCCCGGTGCGGCCGACGGCAGCGTCCCTCGGGCAGGGGATTCTTCTTCCGCCAGATGACCTCGCCGCGGAACAGCCAGCCGTCGTCGCACATGCCGATGACCACGCGGTACGGCAGCGCGAGCAGGTTGCCGTAGCTCAGCCACGGCGCCTCCGCCCGTACGTATGCCTTGCGCCTTGCCCGCGGCTTGACGTACGCCGAGTTGCTGCCGTCAAGCCCGGTCCTGCCTGGCCCGAGCGAGCTGTAATCTCGGTCGCCCGGCCGCCAGTTCACGGGCGTGTTATAGGCGTCGCCGATGTTGAGCCAGACAATGCCGTCGCGCTTCACCTTGGGCTTGAGTACCCGGAATATCTCTACCAGGCGCTTGACGTACTCCCTCGGGTCCTCCTCGGCTCCCATGCCCGCGGACGTCCGCTGTCCCCAGTAAGGCGGCGAAGTGACGAGGACGTCGACGCTTTCGTCAGGCAGGTCGGCGCCAAGCTCCACACAGCTCCCGTGGGCGACCCGATTAATCAGATAGGGGCCAAGCTTGTTCGGACCCATCAGCCCTCCGCGGACGCGATAACCCGAGTGGTGCCTCACTCTAGTTAACTCTCTTCCGCCTGCCCGTCGACTCTGGAATTGACAGGCCGGGAACATCAGGATGAACCGGGCCAGGTGGCCGGGAGGAGACGGGCACGCCATCGTGGACCACAATGAACGCGCAGCGGCGCGGGCCTGCGAACCGCGTGGCCGCCTAGCCGCCGCCCGTCTCAAGGCCATCCGCGAGCCACGTGCCCCACCCGGCCGCTACACAAGGCTACGTTTTCCTCATCAGCAGCTATATGCCACATGCGTAACGCATGACCCTGAAGGGCTGTGGTGTCGTGAAGTGTGACTAGCGCCATAGGCGGACATGCAATGCCTACATGCGCCGCCGAACCTGCCAGTCGCCACCACCGCGAAATCGCGACGAACCCAGGCAGGCAACAACGACAGGACACCTAGCCATCACCGGACGCCGCCCGGCACCCAGCGACCCAGCCATCCGGCCCCAGTCCGCCCGCCGCGCACCGAACCCCGCGCTGACCAGCCCGGGCGGGCGATTCCATTTCTCCACTGCACTCCACCAGGCTCTGTCGCACCAAGAACGAGCCTTTCGATCTCAGTGCCGAGAGTTAGGCATCTATATGCTGTCAAACTCTCGGCACTAACGAAAAATAGCCGGGAACCGCACGGATTCGCGCGATCCACACGCGCGAGGCGGCCTCAACACATATGGCGCTATAGACCATTCATGATAATGAAACCGCCGAGTGCGGACGGAAAGATCGGGTGCCTGCCCGGGATTTCCCGTTGATAACTGATCGAAGATGGCGGAGGGCGTGGGATTCGAACCCACGAGCAGGGTCACCCCTACTAGCAATTTTCAAGACTGCCGCCATCGGCCACTAGGCGAGCCCTCCTGTGTACGACAAACCTTACGCGAGCGGCAGGGCGGCCGGCGCACGTGGAGGTGAATGGCGAGGGCCGAGCCGGAACCAGTCAGGCGCGAACGGAGGGCTGAGCCCTGGCGGGGCTAGGAGCGGAAGGCGAAGCCATCGGCTACCAGGGCGGCGAGGCATAGGTAGGCGTCGGCGGTCTCGGTGTCGAGGTACTCAAGGCGGAACTCGGCACCCTCTTCAAGGTGCGGGTCATAGGGGACGCGGACCACGGCCCGGCAGCGCGCCGCGAAGTGCTGCTCAAGGCGGTCGAGGTCGACCATGGACTTGCCCTTTCGGCGCACGGCGGAAAGCACGACCACGGCGTCGCTGACCAGATCGCCGTGGCCGTGGGCGTCAAGCCAGTCAAGCGTCGCGCTCGCGCTGCGCGCGCCGTCCACGGACGGGGAACTGACCAGCACGATCTGGTCGGCGAGCTCAAGGATGCCCGCCATGGCCGAGTTCAGCAGTCCGGTACCGCAGTCGGTGATGCAGATCGAGTAGTAGTGCTCGAGGACGCTGGCCACCGCGCGGTAGTCGTCGGCGCTGAACGCCACGGAGGCACCGGGGTCGCGGTCGGACGCCAGGATCTCCAGCCTGCTCGGCGCCTGGGAGGTGAAGGCGCGGACGTCGGCGTACCTGCCCACCAGGGCACGCCTGTTGAGCAGGTCGCGGATGGTCGCCGCGGTCTCAAGCCGGACCTTGTCCGAGAGGGTGCCCCGGTCCGGGTTGCCGTCCACCGCGATGACCCGGTCGCCGCGCAGCGAGGCCAGGGTCGCGCCGAGGCCGACGGTCGCCGTGGTCTTGCCGACGCCGCCCTTGAGGCTGAGCACGGCGACCCGGTAGTGACCGCCGGCCACCGGAGTCCTGATCCGGCTGACAAGGTCGCGGCGCCGCATGTTCGCGGACGACTCGCCGACGCGGACGTGCCCTCCGGTGGCGCGGTACACCGCCTGCCGCCAGCCGCCGTCCGGTGCCCCCCGCCTGCCGGGCAGCAGCAGTTCGGACGTGAGTTCCTCCGAGGTGGGCCGCTGCGCGGGTCCCGCTGCCCAGGCCGCGGCGGCGGGCGAGGCGGCGGCGGGGCGCCCGGCCGTCGCTTGCGCGGGTAGTGACGGCGGCGCGGCCATTTCTTCTCCGGCGGCCTCGTGGTCCGCGGCGGCGCGCACTTTTGACCACGGGACCGACGGGCCGTGCAGCGGCGGCGCGGCGGCAGGTTCGCGCGGCGGCGCGTACGGGTCGGCCGACCAGACCTGTTTCGGTACCTCGGCGGCCTGACGGGGCGGGGGGAGATGCGGCGGCTGAGCGGGCTGTGGCGATTCAACGGGCTGTGGCAACTCTGCGGGCTGTGGCCATTCGGAGTGCTGCGGCGAGGGGAAGTGCTGGAAGGACGGCCGTGGAGGCGGCCCGGGAGGGAGCGGCCAGGACCGCGCGCCCGGCCCGTCCGCCGGCCTGTCCGCCCGCCCGGGTGGTTCCGGCAGCCAGGGCGGTTCCGGCGGCCCGAGTGATTCCGGCGGCCCGAGTGATTCCGGCGGCACAAACGGTTCCGCAAGCCCGGACGGTTCCGCAAGCCCGGACGGTTCCGGCGCCGCGGAGGGCTGTGCGGCCGACTGCGTCACCGGCGGCGCGGGCGGCGCGGGTGCCGCCCGGGTGCTCGCCCGCTGAGGTCGGCATCTCGGGGTAGCCGGGTTCAGGGAATGCCTGTGAGTCCGGCAGTTGCTCCATGACCGGGAGGTCCGGCAGCATGTCGTCAAGCCCGCCAAGGATAACGGGCGCGAACGGGTAGAGCTCTGTGGTCGGTAGTGCCTCGGACTTCGCTAGATCGTCATGCTCGTTCGGTGTCATGGGCTGCCCCCACTAGCCACCTGTTGTCTCTTGCCGTGCTCATGACGGCACACCGCCGCGGGCGCGCCCGCGGGCTCATCGCGATATCGTCAGCTCATCGCACAGTTCACCCCGACCCGGTGACCAGACCAGACCCTGTTACTGGACTTCCCGCGCGAGGAGGCCTCTATGCACGCCGTTGTCATCACTAAGCCGGGCGGCCCGGAAGTCCTGCGGTGGACCGAGGTGCCCGACCCGGTGCCCGGGCCCGGCGAGGTGGTCATCGACGTGGCCGCGTCCGCGGTCAACCGGGCCGACATGATGCAGCGCCAGGGGGCCTACCCGCCGCCCGCCGGGGCGCCGCCCTACCCGGGCCTCGAGTGCTCAGGCACCATCGCGGCCCTCGGCGACGGCGTGGCCGGCTGGCGGCGCGGCGACCAGGTGTGCGCGCTGCTCGCCGGCGGCGGCTACGCCGAGAAGGTCGCGGTCCCGGTCGGCCAGCTGCTGCCGCTTCCGCAGGCCACCAGGCTTATCAAGGCCGCCGCGCTGCCCGAGACTATCTGCACGGTGTACTCCAACGTCTTCCAGATCGCGCGGCTCGCGAAGGGCGAGACGCTGCTCGTCCACGGCGGGGGCAGCGGCATCGGCACCACGGCGATCCAGCTCGCCAAGCACTTCGGCGCCACCGTGGCGGTGACCGCCGGGAGCCGGGAAAAGCTAGACGCGTGCGCGAAGCTCGGCGCGGACATCATGATCAACTACCGCGAGGAGGACTTCGCGGAGAGGCTGATGGAAGCCACCGGCGGCCACGGGGCGGACGTGATCCTTGACATCATCGGCGCCGGCTACCTGAGCAAGAACATCGCGGCGCTCGCGCCGGACGGAAGGATCGCTAACATCGGGCTGCAGCAGGGCCGCAAGGCCGAACTTGACCTGAGCGCGCTGATGACCAAGCGAGGCACGATCACGTCCACCACGCTCCGGGCGCGCCCCGCGGAGCAGAAGGCGGCCATCGTGGCCGCCGTGGCCGCCAATGTCTGGCCGCTCGTCGACACGGGCGTGATCCGTCCCGTCATCCACTGTGAGCTGCCCATGTCACAGGCTGAGGAGGCGCACCGGATCATGACCGCGTCCAGCCACACGGGCAAGATCCTCTTGCGCACCGACTAGCTGAGCGGACCCGATAGCGTGGGACCATGAGCGACGAAATCAGCCAACAAGACCATGGCAGGCCCCAGGTCGTCGTCGTCGGGCCGGACGGCATGGCCATCGGGTCCGCCCAGGATGAGCTTGAGGACGGCCCAGCGGAGCGCTCGGTCACCGAGATGGTCGAGCAGCCGGCCAAGGTCATGCGGATCGGCTCGATGATCCGCCAGCTGCTCGAGGAGGTGAAGTCCGCGCCGCTCGACGAGCAGAGCCGCGCGCGCCTCAAGGCAATTCACCAGAACTCCATCAAGGAGCTCGAGGACGGGCTCGCCCCTGAGCTTGTTGAAGAGCTTGAGCGGCTGTCCCTGCCGTTCGGAGACGCGACGCCGAGCGAAGCGGAGCTCCGTGTCGCACAGGCGCAGCTGGTCGGCTGGCTGGAAGGGCTCTTCCACGGCATCCAGACCACGCTGTTCGCGCAGCAGATGGCGGCCCGGGCACAGCTTGAGCAGATGCGCCGCGCGCTGCCGCCTGGGCTCATGCCCCCACAGGAGCAGGAACAGCAGCCGCACAGCGGCTCGGGCCCCTACCTTTGACTGCCTGACCTGTTCCCCAGGGACCCGATCATCGCGGGCTCTAGGTTCTCCCGTACCTGAGCCGCGCCAGCCATGCCGCCGCGTCGGCGAACTCCGGGTCAGACGTGCCGGGGCGGACCTGGGTCCGCCCCCCGTCGCTGCGCGGGTAGCTGCCGAGGAACCGGACCTCGACGCACACCCGGCGCACGCCCATCATCGCCTCGCCGACGCGCGCGTCGTCGATATGCCCCTCGCAGTCGATGAAGAAGAAGTAGCTGCCGAGGCCGTCTCCCGTCGGCCGGGACTGGATCGTGGACAGGTTGACGCCGCGGACCGCGAACTCGGTCAGGATCTCCATCAGCGCGCCGGCGTGGTCGTGGGCCAGGAACGCGGCGAGCGAGGTCCGGTCCGCCCCCGTCGGCGCCGGCAGCGAGCCAGGCGATGCCGCCTCGACGAAGCGGGTCATCGCGTTCGACCGGTCATGCACGTCCGGGGCGAGCACGGTGAGGCCGTACCGGTCCGCGGCCGCCGCCGACGCCAGGGCGGCGTCCAGGTCTCCCTCGCCGACCCGGCGGGCGGCCTCGGCGTTGGACGGGAACGGCAGCCACTCGCGGCCCGGCAGGCTGGCCGCCAGCCACCGCCGGCACTGTCCCTCCGCCTGCGGGTGACCGCCCACCGTCTTCACGTCGGCGAGGGTGGTACCGTCCCGCGCGAGCAGCGCGAACTCGATGGGCAGCCGCGTCTCCGCCCGGATGAGCAGGTCCCCGCCGCCCGCCAGGTCATCGACCGTCGCGGTGACAATGCCCTCGACTGAGGACTCAATGGGGACTACCGCCCGGTCGGCCGTGCCGTCACGCACGGCGGCCAGGGTCGCGCCGACCGACGGGCAGGGCACCAGCTGGACGTCGCCGTCGGTCCGCGATCGGGCCAGCGCCGCGACGGCGCTCTCAGTAAACGTCCCCTCGGGGCCAAGGTAGGCATAGCGCATGGACCCATCATGCCCCCTTCGGGGGGCACGGGGGGTCGTCCCCCCGGGAGGCATGCCAGCGTTGCGGGCCCGATACGATGGCGGTTTATGCCATCGGGCGCGCGACGCTGGCTGGGGTGCGCCCCGGTGCACGGTCAGGGTCGGCCGCTGGCATCCCCGCGCCGGCCCGTGCGGATTGCACGGCCTGCGCCTCCTCCGGCGACAGCTCCTGCTCGCCCCGGCCCGCGATCACCGGCTTGGCGTAGGTGCGTGTCTCGGCGCGCCCGTTGATGGAGCTGAGGACTACGCCGTCGCCCACCGCGTTGAGCAGCGCGAGGGAGAACGACAGCTGACCGGACATCTCGTTCAGCGCGTCGTACCTGACGATGGCGACATCCCGCAGCGCCTTAGGGTCGACGGTGCCGTACGAGCCGACGGCGCCCTGCACCAGGGCATTGCACTCGCGGACGGCCCGCGTGGCCCGTCGGCTCGCGGCCATGCCAACCACGATTCCGATGATCCCGGCCACGGCCCCCGCTGCAGCAATCGCGATTATTGTCACGCACAGCACTATACTCACTACATAGCGTTACTGTTCGGCGGTACCTCGTGGCGCAACGCGCGTTGCGAGTGCGCAGGCGACGTCCGCGAACTGACGGGCCCGGTGCAGTTGCGACGCGAGGTCGGTACCGGTCGCGCGGTGCGCCATGTCCACCTCGACCTCGGCAATGCGCAGGCCCTTGCGCCTGAGATCGATGGTCATCGCGGTCTCAACGCCGAATCCGCGAGCGAGCGGGCACGCCGCTTCGAAGGCGGCCCTGGTGAGGCAGCGCTGGCCGTTGAGCGGCTGAGCCGGCGTCCAGCCGGTCGCCCGCCTGATGCCCGCGCCTGCCAGGCGCACCACGAAGCCGTGCCCGCCAAGCTTGACGCGATTGGTGAAGACCGCCGTCGTCATGTCGGCCGCGCCGCCGGCGACCGGCTCGATGAGCGGGCCCGCGTTGGCCGCGGTCCGCCCCAGGTCAGCGTCAAGGAACAGCAGGTGACGCGGGCCGTCCGCCGGATCGCGCTGGTCCACCTGGCGGACCGCCGCCGCCCCCGCGAGCATCGCGGCCGCCTTGCCCTGGTTGCGCGCTGACCGCCACACCGTCGCGCCCGCGTCCCTCGCTTGACGAACCGTCGCGTCCGTTGAGCCGTCGCTCGCGACGACCACCACATCGACGCCGGGCAGCGACAGCGCGGCGGTAACGGTCTCGCCGATCCGCTCGGCCTCGTTGTACGCCGGGATAACGACTGCGACAGGCGGCATGCACCCGATGCTAGTGGCACCCGGCGGAAGCACCCTGGCGAGTGCTCTGATTTCGCGCCCGGGCCGGGGAAGTCACTGTCCAGCCAGGGCAAGGACGGAGCACTCGACTCTCCGCTGTGGTGGCTCTTTCGCGACTTAGTCGCTTGCCGGGGAATCGGCCACGGTGAACACGGCGTCCAGGCCGGTCACCGACAAGATCTTCCGCACCGCCGCACGCGGCGCGGCGAGCTCGAGCTCGCCGCCTCGCTCACGCGCCTGCCGCAGGCAGGACAGCAGCACATTCATGCCAGTGGAGTCGCAGAACTCCACTCCCGACATGTCAACCACGACACGTGACGCCGGGGCTGCACTGGCGATGACTGCGGTGAGCTCGCTCTGTAGCCGCGGAGCGGTGTAGAGGTCGATTTCCCCGATCGCGATCACGAGCTCGTGATCGCCCTGAGATCGACTTGAGACTTTCAGCTCCACGGCAGGAACCATACCGCCCCGTACGGGCGAAACGCTAGGCATGACGGCTCCGAGTGTGGTCCAATTCACAATCTGCTAACTCGCATCCATCCTCGTATCGCCACGTAACAGACTCCTATTGGCGTATCATTTACCACTTCGCAGGCGGCCCAGGTCACGCCGCGCGCTCGTCGCCGGCCATTGGTTCCGGCATGACCGCCGGCTCCCGGCCAATCGGGCAGCAGATGGCGCGCGGGCCGCCGCGGCAGCCGGCCAGCTCGCCGCCTGGAACGCGGATCACGTCAATGCCTGCCGCCTCAAGCCGCGCGTTGGTCAGCGCGTTCCGCTCGTAGGAGAGCACCGTCCCCGGCCCGAGGGCGAGCAGGTTCCCGGCGTCGTCCCACTGGGCTCCCGGGCCGCCAAGCGACCCGGCCCGGGCTGGGGCGGCGCGGCCCGGCCCGAGGCCGGTCTCGATGACGTGCAGCCCGTCCAGCCCCATGGCGTCCGCCGCGGCCTCGAGGAACGGCCGCGGGTGGGACAGCCGGAGCCCGCCTTCACCCCGCTTGATGATCGTCCGCGCCACGAGCGAGTAAGCGACATCGGGACGCATCACCACGGTGTCCGGCCCGGCGACCGTGCACAGCGTGTCAAGGCACTCCCCGGCCGCGGAATTGGTGAGCACGGCGAGCACGGTGTGCGCGAACCCGGTGTCGAGCACCCGCCTTGCGAGCCGCTCCATGCCAGCGGGCGAGGTCTGCGCGCCGATGCCGATCGCCACCACGCCCGGCGCCAGCAGCAGCACGTCGCCGCCCGCGAGCAGCTCGTGCCCCGGTTCGTACAGCCGTTTGGTCCCGGTGAACATCGGATGGTGCGCGAACACGACCGCGGCGAGCTCTGCCTCCTGGCGGCGACCGCGCGGGCTCGTCACGGCCACGCTGTCGCCGATCCACACGCAGATGTCCCTGGCGAAGACCAGGTTCGGCAGCGGGTCGATGACATAGTCCCAAGCGTCGAGCAACCCGAATACCGCACCGCGCCCGATGGGGAACTCATCGCGCGCGAGTCCCATGATGAGCACCTGGCCCAGTTCCTCAGGGCTGAGGCCGGCCAGGTACTCCCCGAGCTGGCCGCGCAGCTCCTCGCCAAGCCGCCGGTCGCTCGCCACCGTCTCAATCGCGTGCTCCCTGGCCGACGCGTACTCAAGCGCGTCCTGCAACAGCTCGGTCAGGTAGAGCACCGACACCCCCGCCGCCCGCAGCGCGTCGGCGAACGCGTCGTGCTCCGCCCGGGCCCGCTCGGCCCACGGCAAGCCCGGCAGCAGCATCCCGCACCGGCGATTGGGCGTGACCCTTCGAAGCTCGGCTCCCGGCCGGTGCACCAGCACGGTGCGCAGGCGGCCGACCTCGCTGTCTACCCCATAGAACTCGGACACGAATCCCTCCGGATACGCATCATCACGTCCGATTGCCGCTGTATCCGCACTGAACCTGCTTCGCGGCGCGGCATCCCCCGCGGGGATTATCACCACTTCCGGGCGCGATTACGCATCCCGTGATGATGCGATTACAAGTCCCGGACCCGTCCCGTTGTGCCCGTGTCCGTTCGCGGCGCTGGCCTGCGCGCGGTGATCGGCATCGACGCTGAGCGGAAGCGCCGCCCAGACCGTCGTCTCGCTGCCGTCCTGGTGCGTGTAAACCCCCCAGCGCAGCGACAGCCGGTCCACGATGCCGAGCCCGCGCCCGCCCAGCGCGTTCGCCGCCGGCTTGCTGACCATTGGCACGGTCGGCCCGCCGCCGTCGCTCACCGCTACCTCGACGCAGTCATGGTTCAGCGCGCCAGGAGACCCTGATGAGGCGGCCAGGCAGCGGTGTGGCGTGACGCAGCGCATTACTGATAAGTTCGCTCAGTACAAGGCCGACGTCACACGCCGTAGCCTCGTAGACGCCTGCCTCGGTGAGGTCGCCGATCAGGCGCCGACGAGCCACGCCAACGCTAGAGGCTGTATACGGGAGCATCTGCACGCTCGACGTACCCACCTCCATGAACATCCGCCCCGTCCGTGGATCTGTACGAACCCGGCATGGCGGAAATGCCCCGTGAGAACTCCGTGAAACCGTAAACTCCAGATTTCCGGAGTGTTATGTGACACAATGCCCCGGGCTATCCCCACATGAATACACATGTGCGCCGCCGAGGCGGTAACGTCAGATGACAGCCGACCGCTGTGCCCGCCGAGTTAACGAGTGAGTGTCACCATGGCTGACCCGACCGTCGTGGTCGACAACCTGCACGTGGTCTACCGCGTCTACGGCGCGGGCGGTAACAAGGGAACCGCGGCCACCTCGCTGATGCGCCTGGTGAAGAGGCAGCGGCGGGTCTCCATCAGGGAAGTCCACGCCATCCGCGGGATCTCGTTCGTGGTGAACCACGGCGACGTGGTGGGGGTCATCGGCAGGAACGGGTCGGGCAAGTCCACGCTGCTGCGCGCCATCGCTGGGCTGCTGCCCGCGGAAAAGGGCGCGGTGTACACCTCTGGCGAGGCGGCGCTGCTCGGCGTGAACGCCGCGCTGCTCGACGACCTCACCGGCGAGCGCAATGTGGTACTCGGCTGCCTGGCGATGGGCATGCCGCCCGCCGAGGTAAAGGCCAGGTACCCGCAGATCGTCGACTTCTCTGGCGTGGGCAACTTCATCGACCTGCCGATGCGTGCCTACTCAACGGGCATGGCCCAGCGCCTGCGGTTCGCCATCGCGTCCGCCAAGAGCCATGAGATCTTGATGATCGACGAAGCGCTTGCCACCGGCGACGCCGCGTTCCGTACCAAGAGCCACAACAGGATCCAGGAACTGCGTGACGAGGCGGGGACGGTCTTCCTCGTCGCCCACAACCTCGGCGAGATCGAGCAAAGCTGCAACCGCGTTATCTGGATGGAGGCCGGCCAGATCCTGCGGGACAGCGATGACGTGCCCGGTGTCATCGACGAGTACCTGGCCGCCACCGGCGGCGAGCCCCGCCACCGCGAGCAAGCCCGGTTGTAAGTTCTCCCCGTTGTCCGGCTGAACCTGCTGCAGTGTCAGCCGCATGACCGTGCCCCTCTCGGGGCGGGTCAAGGCGACCACCGTGGCGTGCTGTGCGATCGCCAGCCGTCGCACGATGTAGAGGCCGATGCCGACACCGCCGAACCGGCGGCGGTCGCCTGTCTCGCCCTGCACGAAGCGCTCGAAGATCCGCTCGTGGTCGCCTGGGGCGATCCCGATGCCCTCGTCCTCGACGTCCACCTCGATCGTCGTGCCGACGGCGCGGGCGCGCACGGTGACGGTTCCGCCCGCGGGCGAGTACTTGAACGCGTTCTCCAGCAGCTGGCCGACGATGATGTCCGTGGCCATCGAGTCGCCGCTGGCGAGCGGCAGGTCGCCGGGTACGTCCGCCGCGACGTGGTGCTTGTCGGACAGGGGGCTGAACGACACGACAGCCGCGCGCAGCAGCGCGGCCAGGTCGAAGGGCCCGTTGGACACCGGCAGCGCGTCGGCGCCGGCCCGCGCGCCGAGCAGTAGCTGCTCGACGAGGCGGCCGAGTGACCCGGCACGTTCCGCGATCGTCCGGACGGCGGCGCGCCGGTCGGTATCAGACAGCTGCTCCCACCGGCTGGCCAGCGTGGACGCGAACCCCTGCACCACGGTGATCGGGGTGCGCAGCTCATGGCTGGTCGTCGCGAGGAACAGGTCCTTGGCCTCCTCAAGCTCCTTGGCCGCGGTGACGTCGCGGAAGTCGACCACCTTCTCGCCGCCGTCGCCGAGCTCGGTGCACAGCACGTCGATCCAGCGCCCGCTGGCCAGCTTGTGCGTGCGCCGCTCGCCAGGGACGGGAAGCGGGAATGGCGGCGGCGCGCCCATCACCTCACTGGCCTGCGTCCCGGTGATCTGGTGCGCCGCGGGATTCCACTGCTTGACGTTGCCGGCCTCGTCGAGCACGGCGATGCCGTCGGCACTGCCGTCGATCACCGCGCGCTCGTGCGCGCGCTGCTTGACAACCTCTTCGAACGCCATGGCGTTGGTGAGCGCCACGCCGGCGTGCCCGGCGAGCAACTCGAGCAGCTCGAGCTCAACATGGCTGAGCGACCGGCGGCTGTACAGGGCGTAAAGCGCGCCGTAGGGCCGGCCGCCCACGTGCGACAGGCTGAGCGCGATCGTGTGCAGGCCAGGCAGCGCCGACCAGATGAGGTCGTCGAAGCCGCCGGACTCGCCGGTCGCCATCATCACCGTCTTGCCCGACCGCAGCAGTTCCCCCACCAGGCTGCTCGACAGCGAGGCCACCCGGCCGCGCAGCCGGGCGGGCAGGCCGGCGGTGGAGACAAGCCGGAGCCTGTCCTCCTCGATGAGCACGAACCCCCCGGCGTCCGCACCAGTCAGCTCGCGCAGGCTGGCGGCGATGCGGTCGAGCACCGACTCCAGGTCGCGCTGTGCGTTCATGTCGGCGACCACGTCGCCGAGTCGGCGTACCACGCGGGCCCGCTCGGCCATGTAGTGCCTGGCAACGTCGTCCTCGCCGGTCTCATGACAGATGTTGACCCAGCCGAGCACTTCGCCGTTGCCGTCGGTCAGCGCGCTCGTGTCGATGCGCACGTCGAGTACGGACCCGTCCTTGCGGATCCGCCTGGTGGCAAACGAGATCTGCCCGCCGCCGCGGACCCGCTCGAAGACCGCGTTGTGCTCGGCGGCCAGTTCCTCGGGGATCGTGGGCGGGTCGAGGCCGATCACCTCGTCGGCGGCCCAGCCGAACATCCGCTCCGCAGCCGGGTTCCACAGCATCACGGTCCGGTCCGTGCCGAAGGCGACGATCGCGTCCGCGGCGGACTCGATGACGGCGCGCGCGGTGGCGTCTACCCGCTCCTTGTCGCTCCGACCTGCGGGCCGACCGGAAGGAGGGGTAGCTGCTGCTCCATTCCCCCACGCTGGGTGCGCCTGCTCTGCCACCACATCTTCATGGTGCCACCTCACCACTGTCCCGGGCAGCGGAAGCCCGTTACTTCCCTTCTTCGTGGTGAGCGGCTGCTCTTATGAAATGTCCGATTCTACCCGGGGCTCCTGGTGTCCCCGAGGCCCAGCACTTTCCGAGATGCCGCCCCGGTCCCTATAGTTCTGCCAGATGTTCTGGCCGCGCGGCCCGAATAACTCCGGCAAGATGGGGCATTTCCTCAGCTGAAGTAGGCGATTCGCTTAACCTGCTGGCGGATGCTTGCTATAACAAAAAATATTAACCACCAGTGGCCGCAAGGACGCGGAGATGGACCAGCTTTCCCCGGATGAGGGGACGCCGCAGCAGCGGCGGCCTGAGCGCCGCCAGCAGGATCGGCTGCGCCCGGAACCGATCCAGCACACCGCACAGCCGCGGCCGATATCGCTCGCGCATCCCGTCGTAGCCGGGTACAACGGGTCGGCCGCCGCGCGCAACGCGCTCGCGTATGCCGCGGGGATGGCCCGGCGGCTCGGGCGGCCGCTGCTCATGGTCTACGTGACCTCGCCTGGCGTTTACTGCGAGCCGCTCACCGGCCAGGTGGTCGGCCTGCTACGGGACGCCGACTCGCTGGAGCGCTGGCTGCTCACCGAGCTCGACCAGGCCGCCGACGCCAGCGAGCTTGAGGTGCACGTCCGCACGCGGCGGGGCAGCCCGGCACGGGAACTGGCCGCGATCGCCGCCGAGTTCAGCGCCGACGCGCTGGTGATCGGGGCGCCGCGGCACTTCTGGCACCACCTCATCGGCTCGGTGCCGAGCTGGCTGGCGCGCAACGCCCGCTGCCCGGTCATCGTGGTGCCCTGAGGTAAGACGATCCGGCCCGCGGCCCCGCCGAAGTCGATCATCATCGGCCTGACCCGAGGCGCATGCTCGGCGGGACGTGCCTTGGCGCTTCGCCCGCAGGGGCCACCTTCCAGGTCTTGTCGGTCAGGTTCCTGAGCACGACCCGGCCGGGCCGGCCGGGATGCGCCTCGACCACCGCTTGAGTCTGCCGGTATCCGCGGTCGCGGTACAGGTGGTGACTGGTTACCGTCGCGCCCTCGGACAGCACGAGCGTGCCGCCAGGCATCTCAAGCCGGGGCGGCACGGGCAGCGGCTGATGGCAGCCCCAGCAGCGCTGATCGGGCCGTTCCTGGTCGTAGAACGCCGCGGCGCCGCAGCCCGGGCAGGGCGCGACGCTGTCATGCAGGCTGAGCAGCGCCCGCCGCCAGGTGCTCTCGATGACCCGGCCGGAGAGGGATGCCTCGCTGAGCCCCACCGTGAATGCCTGGATGAAGACCCGGCGGAAGCTCAGCGGGTAGATCGACCACCACAGGTTCACCTGCTCGCCTGGCCGTGGCCGGTTCGCCGGGTCGGCCGGGTCGAACACGAACAGCGGCGATTCGCCGAAGTTCTGCACGATGATGTCGATCTCCGGTGGCCGCTCGCCCTCCCAGTGGTAAGAGGCGTCGGTGCGCTGGCCCTCAAGCGGATGATCGTGCATAAGCAGGTAGAAGAGGAACACCGCGAGAGAGTGCAGGTCGGTCACCGTCGACGGCAGCGCCTCGTCACGCAGCACCTCGGGCGCCATGAACTTGCCTGTGCCCTTGACCAGCGCCTGACCGCCATCGGGCCCGATGTGATCCACGTCGATGATCGCGACCTCGCAGGCACCGGGGTCGACCCGGACGTTGCCGAAGCTGATGTCCCGGTAGCAAAGGCCGGTGGCGTGCAGCACGGCGAAGGCCTCGACGAGTTCCCGGCCCAGGGTCGTCACCACGCGAAAGGACGGCTGATCCGGCAAGTTCAGCATGTGCGCCAGCGAGGTGAACCTCGGCTCGAGCAGCGGCATCACGTAACCGAACCCGGGAACCTGGCTGGAGCTGACCAAGTCGATCGGCCACACGAACGCCTTGTGCGGCGGACGACCGCGCTGCAGCAGCGCGGTGATGGACTTGCGCAGCTCCTCCATGAACGGTCCAGGGCGGTACCACTTCACCGCGAACGGCACCCCGTTCAGCCTGGCCCGGTGCACGACGCCCACGCCGCCCTCGCCGATCCGGTCTTCCACGATGACGGCCGCCTGGCCGCGTTCCATCCGCAGCGTCTGGCCTGGTTGTATCAGCGGGTCCATGACGCTTACCCCCCCTGGTTCCCGCCCGGCTTGGTGCCGGCCGGCTGGGCGTGGGTCGCACCGCCAGGCGAGGTGTTGGCCGCCGTTCGACGGATGCCCTGGCCGGCTGGCCGGCCCGGTCGGTGTGCCGCTGGTCTCGGCGGGCGCCGCCGGCGCGCTCGCCGGGCCCGACGGTGAGGAGGTCGCCCTGGGGGCAGGCTGCCCGGTTGACTGGGGCCCCGGCGGGCGTTGGCCGGAGCCCGATGACTGCGACATGACCACCGCGGCGGCGATCGCCGCCGCGGCCGCCACGGCGGCGATCCCCGCGGTGAGCGCACGGCGCCTGGTGAACCGGGCGGCCGTAGCCGCGACATCGGGGGAACCGGGGGCGGCCGGGGACCCGGCGCCAGGATCGCCGGCGCCACGGTAAAAGGTGCCGGGGGAACCGGTGGCTGGCGGCGGTGCCGGCGGCGCCTGGCGCGGTGGCCGCGTCACCTCCGCCGTCAGGGACCGGCCGACGGCGCGGTCCGCGGCGGGCGCCGCGCGCGCGGCGGCGGCGAGCCGCTCGCTGCCGGGTGCGAGCAGCAACGCGATGGTCGTGTCGTCCGCGCTGCCCGCGGCCGACGCGCAGCGCTCCGCCCAGGCGGGAAGCTGCCCGGCGAACCAGCCGTGGTCATGCCGGGCGGCGAGCTCGGCGATGTCCCTGGCGACCACCGGCTGCCACGGCTCCTCGGCCTGGGCATTGCCGTAGCCGTCGGTGCTGAGCAGCAGCGCGAGCAGCGGCGTGGCTCCGAGTTCGTGCGCGGCGGCGCGGAAGGCGGACACCGCCGCCGGCTGGCACAGGCTCGTCGTGCGGTAGCCGTCGAGCAGGTCGTCACCGCTAACCGGGGACCAGGCGCCGCCGTCCGGCCGGACGGCGAGCAGGTCACCGTCACCGATCTGTGCGCAGACCAGCCAGCCGTCGGCGATCAGCGCGACGAGCAAGGTGGAGCCATAGGGGATGTCCGGACCGTCGCCGGCCTGCTTGAGTGCGGTCAGCTCCGCCGCCGTGTACGGATTCGCCGCGATGTCGAGCGCCACCGACTCGCGCCACCGCGCGACTATGGCCTCGGGGAGCCGGTCGCGCAGCGCGGCGGCTCGTTCCGGACGCCATGGCCGCTCGCCAGCGTCGGCCGTGAGCCCCTCGACCACCGCGCAGGCCGTGCGAACCGCCAGCTTGGAGCCGGCGGCGCTCCGGAAGTGGCGGTCATGACCGTGCCCGTCGGCGACCGCGACCACGATCCCGCCCGCCGGGCCGATGGCCAGGGACTCGGCGCTGTCCTGGTTGGGCAGGCCGCGTGCGTCGTGCGCGGCCCCGCGGGCCGTGCCGATCATGGCCCGCCAGGCGGCGGGGAGGCGTTCGTTCGTCATGGGCGTTAGATGATGGTGTCCTGATTGAAGATGGCGGACGGGACGTCCACCCCTGACTGCATGCCGAAGAGCTTGCGCGCGACCTGGCCGCGGTCCGCGCCCGACTCCGACATCCGCGACACGGCCAGCGAGGCGGCTACCAGCCGGTCGGCGATGTCCTCGGTGCTGTCCGCCACGATCACCGGGACGCTCGGGTCGCCGATGAACCTGTTCAGCGCCTCGGACTGAGCGTCACGGCCGATGGCGATGGACAGCCGGAGCGCGGCCTTGCCCGCGGGCTGTGCCATCAGGGCCGCCAGTCCCGCCTCGAACTCCCCTGGCTTGTCTGTCGACAGGCCGTCGGTGATCAGCAGCAGCGCGGGGCGCAGCGCGCGGCGCTCGATCTGCCCGGGACCGAGCGCCTCCGCCGCGAGCCTGAACGCCGGGCCCATGTTGGTCAGCCCCTTGGGTACCGCCTGGAGCGGCTTCCACCTGATGCCCGCGACCGGGAGCGGGTCCTTGATGTGCCAGCGCGGCTCGGTCGCGAACGCGATCGCCCTGACGAACACCTGGGCCTGCTCCTGGTCCCGCTCCCACTCCGCCAGGTGCGGCATCATGTCGGCGATCGCGTAATTGAGCGCCTGGATCTTCTCGCCCTTCATTCCCCAGGAACAGTCCGCCAGGACAATGATGTGCAGCGGCCTGCGGGAAATGCCGCCGCCTGGCATCCGGGAGTACTGGGCCGACGGGGTCATACCGAGTTGTTCTCCCACCAGGTCTCCAGCTTGCTGAACGTCCAGCTCTTGTCGGGCTGCGCGACTATGAACGCGTTCTGGGTCGGGTAGGTCCACACGTACACGGGCCCGCTGCTGCTCGAGAAGCACTCGAGGACCTGGCCCGCGCGCTGCGGGAAGCGCGGGCCCCACCACTCGCCTGGTCCGCCCTGGTCGTTACCTGACGCCGGCGGGCAGGCGTCGGTCTTCGACGTGCCGAAGTTCGCCCAGGCGTTGTAGTTGGCCCAGGCCTTCTCGTAGTCGGCGGTGCTGTCCATCTGGTAGCCGAATATCTGACCGTTCGGCATGTCGGGAGCGGTGCACAAGTCCGCCTTGACCAGGCCGGGGTTGGTCCACGGGATGTTCGTCTGCTCGGCGCACTCGGTGCCCGCGTCCTGGATGTCGGTCGGCAGCAGGACCTTGAGCGACTTCGTTCCGGCCGGCAGGGCCGCGAGCGACCCGGACGCCGTCGGCGACGCGGACGAAGACGCGGAAGCGGAGGCCGACCCGGACGCCGTCGCGGAAGCAGACACGCTTGTCTTCGAGGGGCTCACGGTCGGCGTCGGGGTTGGCTTCGCCTTCGCGAACGGGAACGTCGACGCGGCGGCCGCGACGGCGAGGTAGAGCACGATGACCGCCGCCGCGCCGCCGCCGAGGAAGAGGCCAAGCCGTGACTTGCGCTGCTGCACAGGGGCGGCCGGCCAGGGGCCGGGGGACGCCGGGCCCGGCGGCATCTGCCCGGGTGGCGGGTAAGTCGGCGGCATCTGGCCAGGCGGCGGGTAAGTCGGCGGCATCTGGCCAGGCGGCGGGTAGGTCGGCGGCATCTGGCCGGCCCCCGGGTAGACCGGCGGCAACGGGGCGGGAGGCGGGAACGGCGACGGGAACGCCCGGTCGACCGTCTCCGTCTCGTTATGCTGCGGCCATCCCGGGGTGTCGGCGACCGTCTCGGCAAGAGGCGGCATCTGGGACCTGACCTGGTAGCCGAGCGCCTTCGCGTACTCGGTCGCCACCCACATGCTGGCCGCCGGCTCCAGCGACCTGCTCTCCGCGAGCGACCGCGCGACAAGCGAGACGGCCGTGTCGGCGTCCATGCGCTGTCCCTCGACGTGCGCGGTCAGCTCGTCCGCGATGCCGGCCTCGGCCCCGGTCACCAGCAGGCTGCGCTCGCGGGGCAGGTCGGGCAGCAGGTCCGTCACCAGGTTGCCGAGGACACGCGGATCGTTGAGCACCCGCTTGCCGTAGCCCTCGACAGCGGTGTTCAGCGCATCGCGAACTTCGCCTTGCACGTCATACGTGTCCCCACTCATGGCATAACCTCCAGGCCTTCCTTCATGTCATTCGTCGTCATGCCAGTCCGCCTGCCTCACTAGGCTCCGGCGGCGCCGCGGTCTCCGATCGAGACCGCGGCGGCTGTTCCGAGCGGCGCCAGGGTCGGGCCGCCGTAGAGCTGGATTTGATAGGTCCCGGACGGGAGCTGGACGAGCCCGAGCTGCTCGGCGGATACCTGGACCGCGAAGCACCCGCTGCCCGAGGTGGCGGTGAGCTGCGGGAGCCCGCCGGTGGGTATCGTCACGGCGGAGCCGTCCGGCAGCTCGACGAGCATGGCGAGGTCGAGCCCCTTCGGTACGCCGCCGAAGTTAGACCCGAACACCGCCGACGTCGTGGCCCGCGCCGTGGTGCCGCCACCGCAGGCCGCGCTCTGGCTGGCGCCCACGCCGGCCCCGGTTGCCTGCTCGGCGCCGGTGCGCTGCACCAGGATCTTGCTGTGGTACGGCTGGCCGGCCTTGGCCGCCGCGATCAGCGCCTGCGCCTCGGTAACCGACCGCAGCCGCCAGGACAGGTCGCCGCCTTCCCCGGTGACTTCGAGGCTGGGCACGCCGATCAGCTGGCCGGCGTTGCTGACCGCCGCGCCACCCGAGTTGCCGTGCGCCAGCCGGGCGGTGGTCTCAAGCTCGAAGCGCGGGTCGGCGACGTGCCCGAGCGGGTCGGGCACGAACGTCGAGATGACCCCGCTGGTGACGGTGATGGAGTCGGAGTCGGCCACGCCGGGGAAGCCGAGGACCGTTACCGTCTGGTCGAGCTGGACCGCGGCGTCGTTCCCGAGGGTGAGGTACGGCAGGTGCAGGGTCTTGGGGTTGACGGGGGTGCCGTCGCTCGTGGCGTAGATCTTGACGACGGCCAGGTCGAGGTACCCGTCGACGGCGACGGGCCGCGCCCGGTACCTGGCCTTGACCGGCGACGCCGGGCCGGTTGTCAGCTCGACGGTCAGGTAGGGCGGGTCCGGCTCGAGCTGGCTCTGCGGTTCGCCGAGCGCCACCGCGAGGCCCGGCGCCTGTGGCTCCGCCACGTGCGCGTTCGTCAGGATGAGCCCGTCCGGCGTGAGGACGGTCCCCGACCCCCACCCCGTGTACGAGGACTGCGGTCCCTGGAGCAGCCGGACCGTGGCGGCCTGCGCGCGCGCGAGCGACGTCATGGCCGGGGTGGTGCTGGCCGCCTGCTTGGCGCTGTGGGCGGGCGACCCGATCGTGGCGAGGACCAGCCGCGGCGACGCCGCCGGCCACGACGACCGCGCCGCCGGCGATGGCGGCGAGCCGGACGCGGCCGCGCCGTACCCGGCGTTCCCTGTTGTGCTCGAGCATGGCACTGCTGAGCGGCGGCGTGATGCCGAGCTCTTCGCCGGTAGCCGGGTCGCCAAGGCGCAAGATCACCGATTCCGTGATGCGGAGCGGTCCGTTCAGGCGTCTTCCGTCGAGGAAGGTGCCGCGGCGAGACCTATCCGTGTAGACGGCGCCCTTTTCATCGGAAGTGATCAGGCCGTGGGTATCCCTGGATACCAGCGGGTTTACCGATACGAGCTCAAGCGCCGGATCACGTCCGACCCGGATCTGCATTCCCATGGGAAATACGTGCTGCTGGCGGCCGAGGCGCGCCACAAGCACAGGCGGCCTCGCCTGCTCTCCTGCCGGGTACGACGTCATGTCGCCCCCGGGCGGACCGAAAACTCAATGTGCGTTACGCACATCCCCCACGCCGATCCCAGCACCTTCCCGCCCCGCCGCGCTGACATGGCCGTATCGCGCACTTAGAGATAGCTATAGATCACCCAACCGAGGGTTACCCCTCGCAAAGGGGACAGCTATTGGTATGACAGCGCAATGCTACGCCATGCCGCACACGTGGGGAACAGGGATATACAGCCCCGTTACCAACATAAGCCCTCATTAGTAATCCAGAACGGAAGCGTGCTCCGCCGCCCGCCCCAGCCGACACCCGCAGGCGCGGGGACGCCTCCAGCAGAAACGCAGAGCAAGAACCCGCGGTAACGAGAGCAACCTGGGGTAGTCAGGTGTGAGGCAGCCACCGGCGCGTTGGCCTGGGGCGGAGATATAAGTGAGGCGACCCGGTGCTCTTGTGGCCCACAGTCCGGCGACCGCGGACCCCGCGCCCCCCGTCGGCGCCCCCGCGGTCGCGGGAACCCCCGCCCCGTCGGCGCAGCCGACCCCGGGGGTTCCGGGGGGTCGTCCCCCCGGGAGACATAACGAAGGCGACCGTGGTGCTGTCTAACCAGCACATAGGTCGCCTACCGCCTTCGTGGGCGAGGAGGGATTTGAACCCTCACATCCTTTCGGACACACGGACCTGAACCGTGCGCGTCTGCCGTTCCGCCACTCGCCCCGAGCAGGACGACTTAGGTTAGCACGGCCTCCGGCGTGCTCGTGCCCCGGATAACATCAGATGGATAACAAGCCGAAGGGAGGCTCGACGGGTGGGAGTTCTGCAGCGCTTCGAACGACGGCTTGAGGGCATGGTCGAAGGCACCTTTGCTCGCGTGTTCAAGTCTGAATTGCAGCCGGTTGAGGTGGCGAGCGCTATCCAGCATGAGATGGATGAGCGCGCGGCCATCGTGGCCCAGGGCCGGACCCTGGTGCCGAACGACTTCGTCGTCGAGATCGCGCAGACCGATGCCGAGCGGCTTGACATCCTCGTCGAGAGCCTGAGCCTTGAGCTGGCGACGCTGGCCAGGGACCATGCCAAGGAGCAGGGTTACTCCTTCGTCGGGCCGGTTCGCATCCGGTTCGAGGGGGTTCCCGACCTGGCGACCGGCCTGTTCCGCATCAGGTCAGGGGTGATCCGCGGGCACACCGTCGAGGCGGGCGAGGTCAGGCAGCCCGTCAGTGACCTGCCGCGGACGGGGGGCGGCCAGTTCCCCGGCAAGCCGCGGCTGGTGGTCGCCGGATCGCAGCCAGGCACGGGCATGGAGACAGGCAGCACGTATGAGCTGCAGACACCGGTGACCCTGCTCGGTCGCGGCACGGACTGCGACCTGCGGATGGTCGACAACGGCGTCTCACGGCACCACGCCGAGTTGCGCGTGGAGGACGGCCAGGTCGTCCTGGTCGACCTCAACTCCACCAACGGCACGTTCGTGAACGGCCAGCCGGTACGCCGCGTCGTGCTCACTGACGGCACGAATGTGACGCTTGGCCGTACCACTATGGTTTTCCATCAAGACAACCGGTATTGATCACAACCAGCAGCTAGCGCCTAGACATGCGCTAGGAGACCGAGGAGTGACTACCCTTAGGGCAGCCAACCGACAGCGACGAAGAAGCCGAGGACACAGCACGGAATGAACGCGCTCACCCTTACCCTCATCAGGGTGGCCTTCCTGGCCGTCTTGTGGCTCTTCGTCATCGCCGCGATCGGCGTCGTACGCACTGACCTCCTCGGCTCAGCGGCCGCGAAGGCCCGCCGCGCGCGGAACCAGGTGGCCCCGATGCAGCAGCCGCGTCCGCCACGGCCCGCGAAGCCCGGACGGGGAACACCACGCTTTCTTGTCGTAACCGAAGGTGCTCTCGCAGGTGTGAGCATCGACCTAGCGGACCAGCAGGTAACGATGGGCCGGGCGAATGACGCCACGCTGGTTCTGAATGACGACTACGCTTCCACGTACCATGCCCGGATATTTCCGCAGGACGGACAGTGGCTCGTTGAGGACCTCGGTTCGACAAACGGCACCTACCTGGACCGCCAGAAGGTGGCCCGCCCGACCCCGGTCCCTGTAGGCGTGCCAATTCGCATAGGAAAGACCGTTCTGGAACTGCGCAGATGACACTAGCCCTCAGATTCGCGGTACGGTCCGATGTCGGTCTCCTCAGAGAGGGGAACGAGGACTCGGCGTACGCCGGCCCGCACCTGCTTGCGGTGGCCGATGGCATGGGCGGCCACGCGGCCGGCGAGGTGGCCAGCGCGGCCACCATCCAAACGCTCGCTCCGCTCGATGCGGAGGATCCCGGCCCCGACCTGGTTGGCGTGCTGGCCGATGCCGTCTCGACCGCCAACCTCAGGCTGCAGGAACTGATCATTTCCGATCCTGCGATCGAGGGCATGGGCACGACGCTGACCGCGCTGCTGTGGGCCGACGGGTACGCCGCGCTCTGCCACATCGGCGACTCGCGCGCCTACCTGCTGCGCGACGGCCAGTTCGTGCAGATCACCCACGACCACACGCTCGTGCAGTCGCTGGTGGACGAGGGCAAGATCACAGAAGACGACGTGGCCACCCACCCGCACCGGTCGCTGCTGCTCCGCGCGCTGGACGGCCGGACGATCGCCGAGCCGGACCTGGCGCCACTCGAGACGTTCCCTGGTGACCGTTACCTGCTTTGCTCAGACGGCCTGTCCGGCGTGGTGACCGAGCTGACGCTGCACCAGACGCTCACCTCGATGCGTGAACCTGACCAGGCCGCGATGCAACTGGTCGAGCTCGCCATCAGGGGCGGCGGCCCGGACAACATCACCGTCATCGTGGCCGACGTGGTCGACACGCGCAACGGACGGGTGCCGCCGACCTGGCAGCCCGTGTTCGCCGGCGCGGCGGCCAACGGCGCGCCGACCGACCTGCGCTCGCCGGCCAGGCAGAGCTCGCCGGCGACGCGGGCCAGGCGGCTCAGCAGGACCGCACCGCAGCCGACCCTGCCGGAAGAGCCGACGACCGGCGTCTGGCCCGCCGGCGACCGTGACGGCTATACCGGGACGTTCGACGCGCAGTCGTTCGACCCTGGCGCGCCGGCCGGCTTCGAGCGAACCGAGCGGCCCGCCGACCGGGACGGCCGGATCAGGGACACCGCCGCCTACGAGCACGTTGACGGGTATGCCGGCCTGGACGGCGACCGGGACACGGCGCAGGCTGGCGGCCGGGCAAGGCGGCCGGGCGGCCACCGGGCCACGCGCCGCGACTACGACGAGGACGGCGATTACGAGCGGCGCGGCAAACGCCGCTGGCCGATCGTGTCGGCGGCGCTCGCGCTCCTTGTGCTGCTTGTGGGCGGCGGCGGGTACGGCTTCTGGCGGTACAACCAGAGCCAGTACTACGTCGGTGAGCAGGACGGCTTCGTCGCCATCTTCCGCGGCACCAACCAGAACCTGGCCGGCATCAGCATGTCCAGCCTCGTCCAGCGGACCACCCTGTCCGTGAGCCAGCTGACGAGCGGCGACCAGGCCGCGGTGGCGCAGACGATCTCGCAGGGCAGCGTGAACAGCGCCCAGCTGGTCGTTGACCAGCTCAAGACCCACGCAACCGACTGCCAGCAGCAGTGGTCGGCGCTCGCGGCGTGGCAGACCAGGAACGCCACCTACCAGCGCGAGCTCGTCGCCGCCAGAGGGACGAAGACCAAGGTCCCCGCGCAGGACAACCCGGGCATGGAGCCCACGCCTGCCGACCCTGACTGCGCCCCCGCCACGGCGTTCGGCATCCCGGCGTCGGCGCTGCCGACCGCGCAGGCGAGTGCCGCGCCGTCGGCCACGCCGAGCAAGACGACGTCCAGGACGCCGAGCAGCACGCCGGCCGCCAGGGCCTCGACGTCCAAATCTCCGGCGGCCGCGTGAGCAGCATGACGATGCCCTCCCCGGCGCTCGGCAGCGAGCCGCCGGAGGAGGCAGCCGCCAAGCGCCGGTCCACCGAGCTGTGGATGGTCCTCTTCGCCTGCGGCATCGTCGCGTTCGCGTTCGCTAGCACGGCGTTCAGCCTCAAGGGCCAGCACCCGTCCACGTTCGTCGAGTACACGGTCGCGTTCGTCGTCATCGTCCTCGGCGCGCACCTCGCGATCCGCCGGTGGGCCCCGTACGCCGACCCGCTGCTGCTGCCCATCGCGACAGTGCTCAACGGGCTGGGGATCGTGATGATCTACCGGCTCAACCAGGCCGGGCGCTACGGCAACGCGAGCGCGAGCGGCGGCCCGATCTCGACGCTCAGCAAGTCGGCCACGGTCACCCAGATCATCTACTCGGTCCTCGGCGTCGCGGTGTTCGTGGCGTTCCTCGCCCTCGTTAAGGACATCAGGCGGCTGCAGCCGTATACCTACATACTCGGCCTGGTCGGCATGGGGCTCATCGCGATCCCGGCGCTGCTGCCGTCAAGCATCAGCGGCGTCGCCGGGACGGGCGCCAAGATCCAGGTCAGCATCGGCGGCTTCTCCTTCCAGCCGGAAGAATTCGGGAAGCTGCTGCTCGCCGCCTCGTTCGCCAGTTACCTGGTGATCAACGGCAGGAAGCTGTCGCTGCTCACCGAGAAGTGGTGGATCTTCAGCCTGCCGCGCCGCCGTGACCTCGGCCCCATCCTGGTGGTCTGGTCGCTCGCCATGCTGCTGCTGATCTTCGAGAGCGACATCGGCACCAGCGCCGTGTTCATGGGCCTGTTCGTCGCGATGCTCTACATCGCGACCGGGCGCAGGTCATGGGCGGTGCTCGGCTTCCTGATGTTCATCGTCGGCGCCTTCCTGGCGTCGGAGCTCGTGACGCACGTGCACCAGCGGTTCACCGTCTGGCTCAACCCGTTCAGCACCGCGAACCTCATCAAGCCGCCGCAGCTCTCCTACCAGACGGTGCAGGGCCTGTACGGAATGGGTAACGGCGGCCTGCTCGGCCGCGGTCTCGGCGGCGGCCAGCCGTTCTGGACCCCGCTCGTGCAGAGCGACTTCATCTTCACCGCGTTCGGCGAGGAACTCGGGCTGACCGGCGTGATGGCGCTGCTGCTGCTCTACGGCCTGTTCGTGCAGCGCGGCCTGCGCACCGCGATGCTGGTCAAGGACGACTACTCCAAGCTGCTCGCCAGCGGGCTGTCCTTCATGTTCGCCCTGCAGGTCTTCGTGATCGTCGGCGGCGTGACCCGGGTCATCCCGCTCACCGGCATCACCACCCCGTTCCTGTCCCAGGGCGGGTCGAGCCTGGTGGCGAGCTGGCTGCTCGTCGCGGTGCTCGCGCGGATGAGCGATGCCGCGCGCCGCCCGGCACCGCGCCCGATTCAGGACGAGGGGATGACTCAGGTGGTGTCGCTCCGGTGACCGGGATGAACCGCTCGATCAAGCGAGTATCGCTCGCGGTGCTCGTCATGTTCGTCGTGCTGATCGTCAACGTGAACTACCTGCAGGCGGTGCAGGCGCCGAGCCTGGCGAACCGGCCGCTCAACGACCGGACCGAGTACGAGCAGAACGCGATACAGCGCGGCAACATCGTGACCGCGGACGGCGTGACGATCGCCACCACCAAGCCGTCCAACGACCTGTTCAAGTACCAGCGCGTCTACCCGGGCGGCGCCGTGTACGCGCCGGTCACCGGTTACGACACCATCTTCACCCAGTCGCAGGCGCCCAACTACGCGACCGGCGTCGAGCGGGCCGAGAACGCGCTGCTGACGGGCACCGGCTCGCAACTCGCGTTCCGTAACTTCCTCGACATGATCACCAACAAGCCGCAGAAGGGCGCGACCGTCCAGCTGACGATCAACTCCCAGGCGCAGAAGGTCGCCTACAAGCAGTTGCAGCAGGCGCTCGCGGGCCACATCCTCAACGGCAAGCAGCAGGTCGGCGGCGTGGTCGCGATCAACCCCGCAACCGGCGCCATCCTGGCCATGGCGTCCTACCCGAGCTACGACCCGACCCAGCTCGCGGTGCACGACACCACCCAGCTCAACAAGACCGACACCCGGCTCAGCGGGCAGAGCCCGAGCCCGCTGCTGAACAACGCCACGCAGACCACCCTGCCGCCCGGCTCGACGTTCAAGATCGTGACGAGCTCCGCGTGGTACACGCAGGACGCCACGCGGAACCCGACGACGGTGATCGACTCGCCGCAGCCGCTCACCCTGCGTAACGGGAACACGCTGAGCAACGACAACGGCGAGCAGTGCGGCGACGGCTCGGGCAAGACGCCGGTGCTCTTCGCGTTCGCCCAGTCATGCAACACCCCGTTCGCCAAGATCGGCAGCGAGCTCGGCGGCCCGACGATCAGGTCGATGGCCACGGCCTACGGCCTGAATAACCCGGCTGCGCTGGACATACCCGGGGTGAGCGTGTCACCGTCCAACTTCACCGCGGAGGCGGACCCGTCCTTTACTGCCTTCGACGCCATCGGGCAGCACGACACCACGGTGTCGCCGCTGCAGGAGGCGATGTTCGCGGCCACGATCGCCAACGGCGGGACGCTGATGAAGCCTTACCTCATCCAGCAGGTCACCGCGAGCGACCTGTCGATCGTCGCGCAGACCCAGCCGCAGGAGCTCAGCCACCCGATCTCTGGCACCGTCGCCGGCTACGAGAAGCAGATGATGACCGCGGTGGTGCAGCAGCAGGAGGGAACGGGCTTCGCCTTCAACGCGGGCAACGAGGGCGGCCTGGTCATCGCGGGCAAGACCGGCACAGCGCAGAACGGGCAAAGCGCCAACCCGGACGCCGTTTTCACCGCATTCGCTCCAGCCGGCAACCCAAAGGTAGCTGTGGGCGTCATGATAGAAGGCGGGGGCTATGGGGCTGCCGCAGCCGCGCCGATAGCCGTCGCGGTGATAAAGGCCTACCTGGCAACCCTGGGGATTCAGTGACCGACTACGTACTCGACGACCGCTATTCGCTTATCGAGCGGATCGCCACCGGTGGCATGGGAGAGGTCTGGCGGGGATCCGACCAGATCCTCGGCCGTCCGGTCGCGATCAAGATGCTCGCCGCCATGCACGCGGGTGACGAGCAGTTCCGGGCCCGGTTCCGCGCCGAGGCCCGGTACGCGTCGTCCCTGTCGCACCCGGGCATCACCCGGGTCTTCGACTACGGCGAGGAAAGCCCGCTCGGCGGCCCCTACCTGGTCATGGAGCTGGTAGACGGCCAGCCGCTGTCGGAGATCCTCGAGCGGTACGGCAGGCTCGACCCGTACGTGGTGCTGGACATCGTCGCCCAGGCGGCCCGTGCCCTGGACACCGCGCACCGGACAGGCATCGTGCACCGGGACATCAAGCCGGGCAACCTGCTGATCATGGCCGACGGCACGACCAAGATCACCGACTTCGGCATCGCCAAGGCGAACGTGCCCGACGTGAACCTGACCGCGACCGGCATCGTGATGGGTACCGCGCTGTACGTGTCGCCCGAGCAGGCGACGGGCGCGCCACTGGCCGGCGCCTCCGACGTGTACTCGCTCGGCGTGGTGGCCTACGAGTGCCTGGCCGGCGACCCGCCGTTCGTGGCTGACCAGCCGCTGGCGATCGCGATCATGCACAAGCACGACCCGGTTCCGCCGCTTCCCGGCGACGTGCCCCGCCCGGTCGCCGACCTGGTGTACCAGATGCTGGCGAAGAACCCGCAGGACCGCCCGGAGACGGCCAGGCACGTAGCGGACCGCGCCGACGTGATCCGCGACGCGCGCCACCGCAACGGTTACAACGGGCCGGTCACCGCCGACCTGCCGATGGTGCCGCACTACCCGCCCACCACCGCCGATTTTTATCAAAATGACGGGGAACGGGGGCCTGCTTCGCGTGGCGGGTCACGCGGCGTCCTTTACGCGGGGATCGGCGCGGCGGCGATCGGCGTCATCGCGATCGTGGCGGTGCTGCTGTCGAGCCACGGCGATCCGCCGACCATTGACGGCCCTAACACCACGATCTCGCCCCCGTCCTCGGCGGCGGCCCACACGAGTTCGCCGACGACCCGAAGCACGGTCAGCTCCGTACCGGCAAGGGTTAGTCTAGTACCGACACCACATGCCTCTCCGTCGAAGTCAGCACACCCGACGACAAGCCACAGCGCGACTGCGACGAAGACGGCGACGGGCACCGGCAGCGCGACCGCCACGAGTACCGCGACCGGCACCGCGACCGGCACGAGTACCGCGACCGGCACCGCGACCGCCACGAGTACCGCGACCGGCACCGCGACCGCCACGAGTGCCGCGACGCCGGCGAGCTAAGGGACAACTTCGATGCAGGGCGGTTTGGAAGAGTGCGAGACATGACACAGCCCCGGCTGCTCGGTGACCGGTACGAGCTCGACGGCGTCGTCGGGCGGGGCGGCATGGCCGAGGTGTACCGGGCCAGGGACCTGCGGCTCGACCGGGTGGTCGCGATCAAGACCCTGCGCACCGACCTCGCCCGCGACCAGACCTTCCAGGCGCGGTTCCGCCGCGAGGCGCAGTCCGCCGCGTCGCTGAACAACCCGACGATCGTCGCGGTGTACGACACCGGCGAGGACAAGTCGTCGGGGATGCCCGTCCCGTTCATCGTGATGGAGTACGTGGACGGCCGGACGGTGCGGGACCTGCTGATCGAGGGCCACCGGCTGCTGCCGGAGCGGACGCTCGAGATCACCTCCGGCGTGCTGCGGGCCCTTGAGTACAGCCACCAGGCGGGCATCGTGCACCGGGACATCAAGCCCGGCAACGTGATGGTGACCCGTAACGGCGACATCAAGGTGATGGACTTCGGCATCGCCCGCGCGATGAGCGACGCTCAGGCGACGATGACCCAGACCGCCCAGGTGATCGGCACGGCGCAGTACCTGTCACCGGAACAGGCGCGCGGCGAGCGGGTGGACGCGCGGTCCGACCTGTACTCGACCGGCTGCCTGATGTACGAGCTGCTCACCGGGCGCCCGCCGTTCACCGGGGACTCCCCGGTGGCGATCGCCTACCAGCACGTGCGGGAGAACCCGGTGCCGCCGTCCCGGGTCGACCCGTCCCTGCCGCCGTGGGCCGACTCGATCGTGCTCAAGGCCATGGCCAAGTCGCCGAACGACCGGTACCAGAGCGCCGCCGAGATGGAGCAGGACATCCAGCGCGCCGCGTCCGGCATGCAGGTGGCCGCGGCCATGCCGCCTACCCGCGCCGAGTACTACGACTACCAGCAGCAGACCCACCAGATGGGCCCGCAGACGAGGCTCGGCTCCGCGCCGACCACGGTGACGCCGTACCAGACGGGATACCAGCCCGGGTACCAGACCGGCTACCAGCAGCCCTACGGCGGCGGGCGGCCGGGCGGCGGGGCCCGTCGCTGGCTACCCTGGGTCATCTCCGGGCTTGTCGTGCTCGCCGCGATCATCGTGGCGGTCATCCTGATGAACGGAGGCGGCGGCGGCTCCGCGTTCGTCCCGCAGGTAGACGGGATGACCTGGTCGCAGGCGGAGGCGGCCATCAAGGCCGCGGGCCTGGTGCCCGTCGAGCACAAGGTGCCCAGCGCGAGCGTGCAGTCCGGCCTGGTGATCAGCACGAACCCGGACAACGGAAACAGCGCGCCCAAGGGCAGCACGGTCACCGTGAACGTGTCTACCGGCGTCGAGAGCATCACGTTGCCCAACCTCCAGGGCGCTCAGGCAACCGCCGCGGAGCAGCAACTCAAGAACCTCGGCTTCACCAACGTCAACCCGGTGCCCGACGCGCAGTCGACTCAGCCCGCGGGCACCGTCGACCACATGACACCGGCGCCTGGGAAGTACCCGCCCGACCAGCAGATCACACTGTACGTGTCCGGCGGCGGCGTCAAGGTGCCCAACGTGGTGAACCAGACCGCGGTCGTGGCGCAGTCGATCCTGCGGCAGGACGGGTTCACCGTGCAGACGGTCAGCACGCCCGCCCCGGCCAGTGAGATGGTCCAGCCGGGGACGGTGTACAACCAGAACCCGGCGGCGAACTCGATAGAGCCCAAGGGCACCCTGATCCAGATCTTCGTGCAACCGCAGACCACCGATACCGGGAGCCCGACGGCCACGGGATCGCCGACGACCACGGGGCAGCCGACGGATACCACCAGCCCGACCGCCACGCCGACCGCCACGCCGGGCGGCCCGTAACCCCGGCCACCGTGAGCAGCACGATGGTCACCGGGCCAGGATTCCCGCCTGCCCGGCTCGGCCTGGTACGGTTCGTGGGGTCACTCCCCAGCAGGAACTACCTGGAGGTGCGCGGTGCCTAAGTCCCGCGTCCGGAAGAAGCCGGTCTACACGCCCCCGCCGACGCGGGGCCCCAAGCGCATGGTTAGCCCGGCTTGGCTCGCGCCGACGATGATCGCCTGCCTTTGCGTCGGCCTCGCCTGGATCGCGCTGTACTACGTCACCGCCGCGAACATGCCAGTGCTCCGCACGCTCGGCGGCTGGAACCTGGTCGGCGGCTTCACGCTGATCATCGTCGGCGTGGTCCTCGCCACCAGATGGCACTAGGCGGTTAGCTGGCTGGTCAGCTCGTGGCTGCGGAATATCACGAGCGCGACCATCACCGCGAGTATCGCGACAACGGTGCCGACCTGGATCGCCGTACGGTTCTTGCGTGGCGCGTACACGAAGGCGGCGGTGGTCAGCACACCGACAACCAGGCCGCCGACGTGGTCCTGCCAGGCGATCGTTGACCGGTAGAAGAGACTGAACGCCAGGTTGATCGCGATGATCGTGACGATCCCGCGCACGTCAAGGCGCAGCTTCCGCGCGACGATGAACCAGGCGCCGAACAGGCCGTAAACCGCGCCGGATGCGCCCGCCGCCAGGCCGTGGGGCTCCATGTAGTAGAAGAGGACCGACCCGCCGAGGGCGCTGAGCAGGTAGACCGCGAGGAAACGGACCCGGCCGAGCAGTTGCTCAAGGCTCGGCCCCACCACGACGAGCGCCCACATGTTGAACGCGATGTCGAGGAACCCCAGGCCGCCGAGCGAGGTGCCCGGCGAGGTGAACGCCGAGGTGAGCAGCCGGTACCACTGCCCGTTCACCACCCCGGCCTGTATCCCGTCCGGGGTGAGCGCGGGCGTGCCGAGCATGCCCCACGCGTACAGCAAGCTCGGCTTGGCCAACTCGATCAGGAAGACCAGGACGTTGATGCCGACCAGGGTCCAGGTCACGGCGGCGTTGGTCACGAGCCTGCCGCCGACGGCCGTCCGCGGCTGGCGCTGCCCGGCCTCTCGCACGCATTCCACGCACTGCTGCCCGACGGCCGCCTGGCGGAGGCAGTCGGGGCAGGCGTGGCGACCACACCGGACGCAGGAGACCCAGGTCTCCCGGTTCGGGTGCCGGTAACAGGTGGGCGGGGTTTCCTGGCCGGCTGGGCTGGCCTGGTCCGGTGTGGTCATGGGGAGTACCGGAATTCTTAGTCGCGGTGGCGCTGGATGGTGACCGACTGGAGCACCACGTCGGGCACCGGGCGGTCACCGGGAACGGTCTGCACGCGGCTGATCGTGTCCACCACGTCGGCGCCGTCGATGACCTCGCCGAAGATCGTGTGCTTTCCGTTGAGCCACGGGGTCGGCCCGACGGTGATGAAGAACTGCGACCCGTTGGTGCCGGGGCCGGCGTTCGCCATCGCGAGCAGGTACGGCTTGTCGAACCGGAGGTCGGGGTGGATCTCGTCCTTGAACTCGTAGCCGGGGCCGCCGGTTCCTGTGCCAAGCGGGTCGCCGCCCTGGATCATGAAGCCGGCCATCACCCGGTGGAAGATCGTGCCGTCATAGAGCTTGTCCTTGGTGGTGGCGCGGGTCCGCGGGTCGGTCCACTCCCTGCCGCCCTCTGCGAGCTCGACGAAGTTGCGAACGGTCAACGGCGCGTGGTCAGGAAACAGCCGGACAGTGACCGTCCCCTGCGTCGTCGTCAGCGTCGCGGTCAGCGCTTGCGTCATTGCGTAGTCCCGTCATTTTCAGGCCGGCCGATCCGGCCAGTTCAGGTCTGGCGTCACTGCTGTAATCACCGTACCGGCTCGACCGCGATGACCGTCAGCCGCGGACCGACATGATTGAACCCCGCGTTCGTGGGAACTTTGACGTACCGAGAACGTGACGAGGGGGTTTTTCAGATGTACTTCACAACCCAGCAGGTCGCGAATCGGACGAAGGGCAAAAGCCCGGCCCGGGCCATGAAACGGGCACGGGCGGCCAGTTCGGTCGCTGCCGCCAAGGCCGCCCAGGCCGCGACGCTCAGCATGCAGAGCGTGGCAAGCTCGGCCCAGTCGAAGAAGGCACAGGCCGCCGCCCAGGCGGCGGCAGCCGCGGCGCAGGTAAAGGCACAGGCCGCCGCCCAGCAGGCCGCGGCGGCCGCGCAGGCCGCGGCGCGCAACGCGAGCGACGCCGCACAGGCCGCCGCACAGGCGGCGGCGGTCAATGTGCGCAAGCAGGTGGACACCGGTATCTACGGCGCCCGCAGCTGGGCTGCGCCGCGCCTGGAGAGCGCCGCCGACTACACCACGAAGACGGCCGCGCCCAGGGTGTCTTCCGCGCTTAAGAAGACCGCGCGCCAGGTCCAGCCGTCTAGCGGCCGCTCAAAGCGGAGGGTGCTCGCCTGGACGGCGTTCGGTGCGGCGATCGTGGCCGCCCTGGGCGCCGGCGCGGCGCTTGTCCGCTACCGCCAGCGCGCGGCGATCGCCGCCGACGCCGAGCGGCCGGACAGCGAGCGGGCAGGCAGCGAGGCCGAGGCCCGCCCGAACGCGCCCGGCAGCCCGGCGGACGCGAACACTGATACTTCAGTGAACGGGCGGGTCACGACATCCCAGTGGTAGTTGCGAGTCAAAGGTGATCTCCTGACACAGGTGATCCCTTGACACCGTGCGGATGCACGTTCATTTTTTAATACGGGACCGCTGTTCCACTCCGGGGAGGAATCGCCATGACAGAGTGGGACGAGCGGATCGCGCAGGCAGAAGCCGATTTTCCCGGGTGGCACATCTGGCACAGCAGCGCTGGCCGCTGGTGGGCCACCCGGACCGGTTTGGTGCTGAGGCGCGAGGACCTGGGCACCGGGCGGGTGATGACGGTGGACGCCGACGACGAGACGGCCCTGCGCCAGCAGCTCAGCATCCAGACCAGGCTCGACCGTGAGCTGGAGCGCTAATCCCGGTCCGGTACGCAATCCCCGCGGCTGCTCAAGACCCGGGGGGCCGTCGGGCCGAGGTAGTCGAGCGCCCACTGACAGTCGATGAACATGCCGCTCACGACGCCTGGCGTGCCCGCGGCCGCGAGGACGGGCGGGCGGGTCACCCCCATGATCGCCTCTTCTGGCAGCTCCGCGCCGAGCAGCCATTGCGGCTCGTCGGGCGAGCAGCGCCATTCGCGGTGGTCCGCCCAGCCGCGGATCGCCTCCGCCACGTGCACGGCAAGCGCGCCCGCCCCCGCGATCGGCGGACGCGCGGCCACGGCCGCGTCGACCGCATGGGCGATGGCGCACTGAGCCAGCCGGGCCGCCGCACTGGCGCTGGCGGCCGGCACTGTGCTGGCGGCCGACACCGTGCGGCGGCCGACACGGGGCAGGCGGCGAGCGCGTCAGGGACCGGCACCGGCATCGGCCATCCGGTCAGGTGCGCGAGCACCGCGAGCTCCGCCCACAGCCGTATCAGCGGCACGTCGTCGAGCAGCCGCTGGCCATCGCGCATCTCCCGCAGCGTGCACGGCCTGGCCAGGCATTCACTGCCGCAGCTGCCCGACCGGGCACGGACCACCGTCCGGGCATCGGCGGTGCTCGCGGTCGAAGCAAGCTCACGTTCTGATCCGTCCTTGACCTGCACCAGGACCGGGAAGTCCATCCCGTCGGAGAAGACCGCGGCCTGCCCGGGCGGCAGGGTGACCAGGTAGCGGGACTGGCGCGGCGTGGCGTTCATCGTGGCGCCGACCGCCTCCCGGTCATCGGCGGCAGGCAGCCGGTGGGTGATCTTCACCGCCGTGTTCTTGATGACATCGGGGATCAGCTTGGCCGGGATCTGCTCGGCGATCACCAGCCCCTCGCCGTAGGCGCGGATCTCCGCGAGCAGTCCGGCGAACAGCTCCACCGCGTGCCCGGCGGCCCCGGCGCCGCCGGGCCCGGCCGGCTCGGGACGGCGCAACAGCCGGTGTGCCTCCTCCACGACGGTCAGGTGCGCCAGGCCGGGCGCCCGGCCGCCGGCGCGGTGGGTCAGCCGGAGGTGCTCGGCCAGCCTGATGAGCACGGTGCCCATCAGGAACGCCTTGTCCGCGTCGTCACCGACGTCCTCGATCTCGAGTACCACGTTCGCGCGCAGCAGCGCGCCGAAGTCGAGCGGGTGCCCGCCCTCGAGGAACCGCCCGGTGGTGCCGTGCCTGAGGCTGGCCAGCCGGACCCTGATGAAGCCGAGCACGTCGTCGGTGACCCGCTGGCTGTAGCCGATCTCGGCCACCACCCGTTCGGCGGCGCGCTGCAGGCCGGTGAGGGTCGGGTAGGCGGCTGACGGCGCCTGGGGCTGGCCGGGTGCTGGGCGGCCGCGTCGCGGCTCGCCGAGCGCCAGGTCCCATCCCGCCTCCTCGTAGACCCGGCCGAGCGCGGCGCTGAGCACTTGCGGGAACGGCTCCTCGGCCTGGAACGACGCGATGAACAGCGCCTTGACCAGGTCGGCGTGCGCCTGCAGCGGGAAGCTGCCGCCCGCGCCGAGCGTCGCGGGCTCAAGCGGGTTGAGCCCCGCCGCGATCGCGTCCGGCTCACCTGGCCTGATCCTGATCACCCGCGTGCCGGGCAGGCGGCTCGCCATCAGCCGGTACTCGGCCTTGGCCGGCTCCACGACCAGCCACGGGATTCCGCGTTCCGTGGCCGACTCGAGCAGGCAGCGGACGGTCTGCGACTTGCCCGCGCCGGTCGCGCCGCAGACGAACACGTGCCGGTTCAGCGAGCCGAGCGAGAGGTCGAACGGCCCGGCTGGCATTCGGTTCCCGTCGAGGACCTCGCCAAGGTGGATGCGGCTGGAGGCCGGCTCATCCGCCGGTACCTCGGGCGTCACGTCGAAGTCCGCCCGCAGCGCGAAGCGCACCCCGGGTACCTCCCTTTCAGGCGGCCGGGCCAGGGCCGCGAGCAGCGCCGTCGACCCGTAGAACGGCGTGGCCGCCGTGCCGTCGCCGCCCGGCTCGGCGCCGCCCGGCCCGGCAGGGGCCGAGCGTGCTCCGGTGATGTGGGGTGCCCTGGGCGTGCCTGGCGTTCCTGGCGTCATCGGCGTCCCTGACGGCCGCGCCCGCGCCGGGCTCAGCGCGTACGGCAGCCCGCCCAGGTCCGTGACCGCACAGAACAGCCCGGCAACCCGGGCGGCGCTCACCTCGTCCGCCGCCCCCACCGCGACCCGTATCCGCCAGAACCCCTCGGACAGGCCGCGCCGCAGTTCCGCGTGCCTTTCTTTCAGCCGTCGCGCCTGTGCCTCGCGCTCAGGGAACCGGTCCGCCGACGCGGCCGCGAGCCGCTCCCGCCGCCCCGCCTCCTCCGCCAGCGCCTCAAGCTCCGCCGGACCGAGCGGCTCGGCGACAACCAGCCACCCGAACGCCCCGGTCCAGCTCCCGAGCAGCCCGTCATCAAGCGAAAGGCCGTTTCCCCGCTCTCCGCGCTCCCCCCGCGCTCCCGCGTCACCACCGCGCCCGTCAGCGATCAGCAGCCCGTCACTGATCCCGGCCACTTCCCGCCAGCGGGGAAGCCCTCCGAGCCAGGCCGGCCAGCTCCCCGTCCGCGAGCACCCGCGCCCGCGCGCCGGCAGGCAGCGAGAGAAATACCTCAGCCGACCGGGCATCCACGCCGCCAACCAGGGCATCCCCCGCGGCGATGACCCGGACAGGCCCGCCAGCCGCCCCGCGCACCCACCCAAAGGCAATAGGACAGGCGCCGCCCTCAGCGGCAACTCCCTGGTGATACGCCGCCGCCAGCGCCGCGACCCGCTGAGCGCGGCCAGGATCCCGACCTGGGATGCCGCCTCCTGGTGCAAATCTTCGCGCCGCGGAATCTCGCGGACCACGTAACCCGCCAAGCCCCCGAGTGCAATGTCAAGGCCGGGAAAACCAGCCCCACCGACCGCCGCCACAAGACCTCACAGCGATGTCCGCCCTGTGATATAACTCACCGTCCACTATCAGACACGTACGGCAGCCGTAATCGGCTCAGTCGCCGAAGACCTGCTGCAGGTAGGGGTTGGCGAACACCCGCGACGGGTCGGTCTCGTCGCGAACCTTGCGGAAGTCAGCGAACCGGGGGTAGGCGGCGCCGAGGTAGGCGGCGTCCCTGACGTGCATCTTGCCCCAGTGGGGCCGCCCGTCCGCCGAGCCGGCGATCGACTCGAACAGCTTGAAGTACTCCTGGTACGGCATCCCCGTGTACTGGTGAATCGCCACGTACGCGCAGTCGCGCCCGTATGCGGTGGACAGCCAGGCGTCGTCGGCGGCGGCGACGCGGACCTCGACGGGGAACATGACCGGGTCGGTGAGCCGCGCGACGCCCGCCCGTAGCTCGGCGAGCACGTCGAGCAGGGACCCGACCGGCACGGCGTACTCCGACTCGACGAACTTGACCCGGCGCGACGTCACGAAGACCTCGTGCGACGGCGCGGAGTACGACCGCTTGGACAGGCTGGCGGCGGCCAGCCGGTTCAGCGGCTTGATCGCCGCGGGGATGGCCCGCCCGGTCCGGCAGAGCGCGCCGAACGCGGCGTTCTCCATCACCTCGTACTCAAGGAACCGCCGCCAGTTGGGCATGGCGCCGGGGCCCCCCTGGCCGGCGATTCTGTTATTGCGCTTGACCAGGGCGTTCTTGCCGTAGGGGAACCAGTAGAACTCGAAGTGATCGTTGCCCGCCGCCAGTTCGTCGAACCGGCTGAGCACCTCCTCGAACGGCATCGGCCGCTCGTCGGCGGCCAGGGTGAAGGCGGGGACGCACTGCAGGGTGACCGTGGAGAGGACGCCGAGCGCGCCGAGGGACACGCGGGCCGCGTTGAACAGGTCCGGGCGCTCGGTGGCCGAGCAGGACACGACGGAGCCGTCGGCGAGCACCAGCTCAAGCCCGGCCACCTGCGCGGCGATGCCTTGCAGTTTCGCGCCGGTGCCATGGGTTCCGGTGGAGATGGCACCGGACACGGTCTGCGCGTCGATGTCACCCAGGTTCGCCATGGCCAGGCCGAGCACGTCGAGTGCCGCGTTCAGTTCCCTGATCGTGGTGCCCGACCGGACGATGACAAGGCCGGAGGCCAGGTCCGCGCTGACGATGCCGCTCCAGCCGGACAGGTCGAGCGCGGCGCCCGAGGTGACCGCAGCCGGGGTGAACGAGTGCCCGCTGCCGAGGGCCCGCACGGTCACGCCGTCTCGCACCGCACTTGTGATGGCGTCAGCGATTTCCTCGGCGCTGCGTGGCCAGTACCGCCTGGCCGGGGAAGCGCTCGCCGTGCCCGCCCAGTTCTGCCAGGTGATCGAACCATTTCGCTGATTTTCCACCCCAGTGGCCCAACTTTCCCGTGAGAGCGGCTAATGTTTCCGCATGTCAGGCATCATGTCGAGAGACGTCGATGACCGGGACCAGGTTGACCGGGCGACCGCCCACCTGGACCCGCCGTTCGCTGTCGTCCACCTCGCCGCGTTCGACGCCAACGCACGGGACCTCGTCCGGCGCGCCGACGGCGTGCCCATCCGGGTGGTGAGCAAGTCACTGCGATGCCGGTACCTTATCGAGCGTGCCCTGGCCCGCCCAGGATACCGGGGGGTAATGTCCTACGCGCTCGGCGAGGCGCTCTGGCTGCACGGCTGCGGCATCAGTGATGACATCGTGGTTGCCTACCCGACCGCCGACCGCGGCGCGCTGCGCGCGCTGGCGGCCGACGATGCCGCACGGGAGCACGTCACGCTGACGATCGACTCGGTCAGCCACCTGGACTTCATCGACGCGACGCTCGGCGCCGGGCACCCGCCGGTCCGTGTCTGCCTTGACCTTGACATGTCCTGGCGGCCGCTGCCGTACGGGCCGGTCGTGCAGGTCGGCACGTGGCGGTCGCCGCTGCGCACCCCGGCCGAGGCGGCGGTGTTCGCCGAGGCCATCCTGCGTCGGCCGGGATTCACGCTCGTCGGCGTGCTCGGCTACGAGGGGCAGATCGCGGGCCTCGGGGACGCGCCGCCAGGCCACCCGCTGCGCGCCCGCGTCGTCCAGGCGATGCAGGCCCGCTCGGCGGCGGAGCTGCGCGGCCGGCGGGCGGAGGCCGTCCGCCGGATCCGCGCGCTGACCGCGCTTGAGTTCGTCAACGGCGGCGGCACGGGCTCGCTCGAGTCCACCGCGGCGGACAAGTCCGTCACCGAGCTCGCCGCCGGCTCCGGGCTGGTCGGTCCGACGCTGTTCGACGCCTACCGCAAGTTCCACCCACAGCCCGCGCTGCAGTACGCGCTGCCGGTGGTGCGGCGGCCGGCGCCTGGGGATAGCCACCCTGTTCAGCGGCGGCTACGTCGCCTCGGGCAGCGGGACGCCGGACAGGCTGCCCACGCCGTTCCGGCCGGCGGGGCTGAAGCTGACCAAGGTCGAGGGTGCGGGCGAGGTGCAGACGCCGGTGACCGGCGCGGCGGCCGACGGGCTCAGCATCGGCGACCGGGTCTGGCTACGGCACGCCAAGGGCGGCGAGCTTGCCGAACGGCTCACCCACTATCACCTGATTGACTCTTCTGACGGGATCGCGGAGAGTGTCCCGACTTATCGCGGGGAAGGACATTGCTTTGGATGAGGTCATCGCCACGGGCAGTGACGTGACCGCGCCCGCCGCGCTCGCGGAACCGACCGTGCCGGTGCGGGCGAGCTGGATTTCGCTGCTGTTCCTCGCCAACATCGGGCTGTGGCTGGCCATTTACGCGCCACTGCAGGTCCTGCTGCCCGAGCAGGTCGCCTCGCTGCACGATCACGTCGCGAAGAACGGCGTGCCGAGCGGCGCGGACGCGGTGCTGCTTTCCGTGGTCATGGGCGTCGGCGCGATCGCCGGGCTCGTCGCCAACCCGGTTGTCGGCGCCCTGTCGGACCGGACCACCTCATCCCGCGGCCGCCGCCACCCGTGGACCCTTGGCTGCGCGCTCGTCGCCGCGGCCGGGCTGCTGATCGTCGCCGCCTCGCCCGCGGTGGCGGTCATGGCGGCGGGCTGGTTCATCGCCGAGCTCGGCCTCGGCGGCATGCTGGCCACCCTCACCGCGGCACTGCCCGACCGGGTGCCGGTAAGCCAGCGCGGTACGCTCGGCGCGCTGATCGGCATCAGCCAGATGCTCGGCACCGTCCTCGGCGCGCTGCTTGTCACCGTGATCATCACCCGCATGTCGGCCGGCTACGTGGCCTGCGCGGTCATCGTTGTCGGCCTCGCCGCCGCGTTCACGCTGCGTACCTCCGACGAGCCGCTGCCCGTCGAGTTCAAGCCCGAGCACCCCGTGTCCACGGCGCTGCGCCGGCTGTGGGTGTCGCCGCGGACCTACCCGGACTTCGCCTGGGGATGGATTACGCACTTCATGATCAACCTGGGCAATGACCTCGGCACGCTGTACCTGCTGTACTTCCTCGCCGACGGCGCGCACTACCACGACCCGCAGACCGGGCTGCTGATCATGATGGCGCTTTACGCGGTGGCGCTGCTCGCCGCCGGGTCCGTGCTCGGCACGCTGTCGGACAAGCTCGGCCGCCGCAAGCCGTTCATCATCGGGTCTTCGGTGGTGATGGCGCTGGCCGCCGCGCTGCTCGCCGCCTCGCCCACCTGGCATATGGGCCTGGTGGCGGCACCGCTGCTCGGCGCCGGGTACGGCACGTACTGGGCGGCGGCGCCCGCGCTGCTGACCCAGGTGCTGCCCGCGGCCGTCGACCGGGGGAAGGATGTCGGTCTGATCAATATCGCGTATAACCTTCCGCTTGTGGTGGCACCGCTCGCTGCCGGGGTAGTACTAGGACTGCTTAACAGCTATCCGGCGCTCTTCGCGCTCGCTGGCGTCGCGACGATCGCGGCGGCCGGGACGGTCAGCAGGGTCCGTTCGGTCCCCTGATCTCCTTTACCAAATCGATATGAAACGGCATACTTGTCCCAAGAACACAATTTGTGGAGGTCACCCCGTTGACGATTCGGGCCTTCCGCTCACCACGAGGCCTCACCGGGGGATTGGCGTTCCTCCTCATGGGCGCGCTCGCGACGGTGGGACTAACCGCGTGCGGCGCTCCGTCGTATACCTACGTCTCCGACTCGGCCGCGAAGGCGTACTACAAGGTGCCGACCCAGTGGCATCAGATTTCACAGAAGGACCTGAACGCGGCGCTCAAGGCCGCGGGCGGCTCGGCCGACGGCATCTGGTCAACCGCGTTCGACGCGGGCACGGCGCCGTCCGGCAGCAACTTCCTCGCCCCGGCCCTCAACAAGCCGTTCGTGTTCGCCGAGGTGGGCACGTTGTCGCCCACGGTGAGCGCCGAGATTTCCTACAACGTGCTGCGCGACTTCATGCTGCCGGTGACGTCGAACTCACGCCAGCAGGACGCGGCCGGCGGCTTCCCGCTGACGAACTTCAAGCAACTGCGCGACCAGACCATCACCGCGAAGCAGGGCGTGCACGGGGTACGGGAGACGTTCCAGTACACCTTCCCCGGCGGGGTCGTGGACACCTTTGACGAGGACGTGCTGACCGACGCCGATCAGACCGTCGTCTACTTCCTGATGGTCCACTGCACCGATTCGTGTTACTCGCAGAACCAGAACAACATAAATACGGTCATGTCGTCATTTACCGTCGGGAGCCCGACATGAAGAAGGCCAAGCGGCCTGTGCAGCAGGGATTTGCCTACCAGGGCGGGCGCCCGCGGGAGGAAGACATCCTGACGCGCCGCAAGACGCCCTTCTGGGACCGGGTCAAGTGGCTGGTGCTGCTCGCCGTGATCTGGCTGCTCCTCGTCTGGTCGCTGATGGCGGACAACCCGCTCGTCGGCTTCGCCAACGCGGTCCGGATCGAGGTGCAGCTGGGCTGGTGGGTCTTCATCCTGGCCGGCCTTGAGATACTGCACCAGGCGCATTTCCTGATCAGCGAGCACTCGGCGCGCTACAACCAGTTCTGGGTGCACAAGGTCTGGGGCAGGTCGGAGCGGCTGCAGGAGCGCAAGCTTTCTGCGTGGACCCGGTACCGCATCGGCCGGATTATCCGCTGGGTGATAATTATCGCCGTCCTTGCCATCTTGGCGGGCAAGATCATGCACGACGCGCCGCTCACCGCGCTCGTGCTCGTCCCGGCGATCCTGTGGCACGCACTGCCCACCGTCATCCAGTACGCCTTCCTGCTGGTATTCACCGTCGCCCAGTTCGCGCTGCTGTTCTGGTTCATGTCCAGGGGCGGCGTGGACGTCTACTACCCGGACGACATCAAGACCAGGTTCTCCGACGTCTGGGGCCAGGACCACGTGCTCGAGCGGGTCAAGGAAAACATCATCTTCCTTGAGAGCCCCGAGCTCGTCGAGGACCGCGGCGGCTACGTGCCCGGCGGCATCCTGCTGTGGGGGCCGCCAGGCACCGGCAAGACGCTGATGGCCGAGGCGGTCGCCGGCGAGACAGGCAAGCCGTACGTGTTCGTCGACCCGGGCGCCTTCATCAACATGTTCATGGGCGTCGGCATCCTGAAGGTCAAGAGCCTGTTCCGCAAGCTCCGCAAGCTGTCGCTGCGCTATGGCGGCGTGATCGTCTTCTTCGACGAGGCCGACTCGCTCGGCAACCGGGGCATCGCCATGGGCGGCGCGCCGGGCGGCGGCAACGTCGGCGCGGCACCGTTCGCCAACGCCGGCTGTCACGGCTTCTCCTACCTGTCCTCCGACAGCCAGTGGCGGATCACCCGCGACGCGCTGAGCTCGCAGTTCAGCGCCGACCCGGCGGAGCCAGCGCTCACGGCGGAACAAGCAGATCATCGGCGGCAGGCATGAACGGCGGCGGGGGCGGCGGCGGCATGGGCACGCTGCAGGCGCTGCTCACCGAGCTGTCAGGGCTGAAGAAGCCGCGCGGCTTCTTCAACCGGGTGGTCCGGCGGGCGCTTGGCATGCGGCCGAAGCCGCCGCCCCACTACCGCATCCTGGTCATGATGGCGACCAACATGCCATCCACGCTCGACGAGGCGCTGCTGCGGCCGGGCCGCATCGACCGCATGTACCGGGTCGGTTACCCGTCCAAGGCCGGCCGCATCCGCACCTACGAGGGCTATTTCGCCAAGGTCTCGCACGAGCTGACCGCCGAGCAGATCGACAAGCTCGCCACGATCACCCCGTACGCGACGGGCGCCAGCATCAAGGACTTGGTCAACGAGGCGCTGATCATCGCGATCAGGGACGGCCGCGACGTCATCACCTACCAGGACGTGATCAAGGCCAAGCAGCTCAAGGAGCTCGGCCCGCCCGAGGACGTCGAGTACATCGAGCGGGAGCGGCACGCGGTCGCGATCCACGAGGCGTGCCACGCCGTCGTCGCCTACCGGACCAGGCATCACATGGAGATCGACATAGCCACGATCGAGAAGGGCAGCGACTACCTCGGCATGGTGTCGTCGATCAAGCCGGAGGACCAGTTCACCCGGTGGCGCAGCGAGTACGAGTCGGACATCCTCGTGGCGCTTGCCTCGCTGGCCGGGGAGCGGATGTTCTTCGACAGCGACAGCTCGTCTGGCGTATCCGGCGACCTGGACTCCGCGACCACCGTCGCCTCCTTCATGGAGGGGTACTGGGGCATGGGCAAGACGGTGACCTCCGCCGCCTCGGCCCGCCGCCTCGAGGCGGGCACGCCGGGCGGCAGCGGCCGGGCCGGCGCCGCAGCCGGGTCCTGGCGGGGACGGGCGCGGGCCCTCGCCGTTCGGCAGGCTCGCGGACCGGATCGAGGACAACCTCGGCCTGCTGCTTGTCAAGGTCGAGGAGATCCTGCGCGAAAACGAGCCGCACGTGCTCGCGCTCGCGCACGCGCTCGAGTCGCACAAGACGCTCAGCGGCGAGGATGTCACCGCCGTGTTCGAGGGCGGGCACGGCCCGCTCGTGAACGGCGCGCCGTACACGGACGACGCGTTCATCGCCAAGCTGCGCGACTACCACCTGGCGGCCAAGCGCGCGCACCAGGAGCACAACCAGCCGCAGTTGACGCTGCCGGTGGCCGAGCCTGTGTTCGCCATCGCCGATCCTACGGCGCAGGCGATTCCTCGACGGCTCGTACGGCACGGGAACGGCAACGGGAACGGGCACCGGGACCGAGGCCGGCGACCGATCGACGTGATCGACTTCGGCGCGGGTCTCGGCACGGGAACGGGCTCGCACAGCGGCCCGCTCGGCGCGCCGACCTACGACCCGCCCGGTCACGGCCGGCCGGACGATCCTAACGAGGACGATCACTCCTAACGACAGTGCGCCCAAGGCACCGGGTCCGGCTGGCCGTCAACCTGCTCAACGGGTCGACGCTGGCCGGACTCGCTGTTTCGCTGGCCGGGCATGCCCGGCTGGCCCGCTTCCCCGACGGGCTGCTCGTCGGCGCCGGCTACCGGCTGCCGGTGCCGCCCGCGCCCGCCTTCACGCTGGGAAACGTGATCCTCACCCGGCACGACGTGCTCCGCCGCGACACCGTCCTGCTCCGGCATGAGGCCAGGCACGCCACCCAGTACGCCTGGTGCGGCGGGCTGCTCATGCTGCCGCTTTACTTCGCCGCCGCCGGGGTGTCCTGGCTGCTTTCCGGCGACGTTGGCGCCTGGAACATCTTCGAGCGGTGCGCGGGACTCGCCGACGGCGGCTACGCGAACCGCTCCCTCCGCCCGCTGCTCAGCCGTCCGCTATCGCGCCGCAGACGTCCCGCCGAGTCGGCCTGCCAGGCCCGCTGAGAACCGGGGCCGGCCAGCATCCGGCCGATCTGGCCGCGGTCACGGTCAGGGATGAGACGGACCTGCCGGATTGACCGCCAGCCCTTGCCGGTGAGCAGGAACTCGCCCGGCGCGGCGAGCGGGGCGATCCCGTTCATGAGCATCTGCGGATGAGCGTGCCGCTCCCCGGCCGCGCGGGCGTCCACCACGGCGGCCACCGCCCCGCTGTCCAGGTCGATCCCGGCGAGGCAGGTCGTACCGAGGACATTCGCCCAGACCAGCCCGCCCGCCCAGGCGAGGTCGTTCAGCCAGCGCACCCGGTTGCCCCCGCACCGCACGTGCACGACGGCGCGCGGCTCAAGTGTCACCGGGTCACGTCGCACCAGTTCACTGCTCCCGTCGCTGGTCACCACCTCGCCAGCGGGAACGTCCGCCGCGCTCAGGCCGCCACTCGCGTGCATGTCCGCGGGGACCGCGCAGATCCCCCAGCCTTCCCGGTTGAACCGGACCTTCTCCACGATCTGCAGCGTCTCGCGCGTCCCAGCGCAGCGCGACCCGCTCCCGCCAGGTGAGCTGCCAGATGCTCCCGCCCACCCGGCAGATCCCCTCGGCGTACAGATCCGGCGACAGCCCCGCCTCCGCGGCCACGTCCGCCAGGCCAAGCTCGTAACGGCGCAGCACCGACAGCCCGTACTGCCCGCCGGACTCCCAGACGGTGGTCCCCTCGGCCATCAGCCCCTGGGTAAACCCGCGCGCGGGATGCGGGAACCGCCGCACCACCTTGACCCGGAAGAACCGCACCTGGCGATTATCTACCTAAGACGCGGTCCCGTAGAGCCTTGACCAACGCGGGCAGCACCTCGTGCAGGTCGCCAACGACCGCGTAGTCCGCCCTGGTCATCATCGGGGCGGACGCGTCGGTGTTGATCGCGATGATGTGCCTGGCGCCGGCGCACCCGGCGAAGTGCTGGATCGCGCCGCTGATGCCGCAGGCCAGGTACAGTTCCGGGGTGATCTTGGTGCCGGTCTGGCCGACCTGCATGGAGTGCGGGCGCCAGCCCTCCGAGGTCACCACGCGCGACACCCCGACGACCCCGCCGAGCAGCGCGGCGAGCTCTTCAAGCGGGGCGAACCCCTCGGCGCTGCCGACGCCGCGGCCGCCGCCGACCACCACGCGGGCGGTGGCGAGCGACACTCCGCCGGTGCCGCCCGACGTCTCGACCGCCCGCACCGCGAGGTCGGCGCCGGTCACCGCGGCGGTGACCTGGTGCACGGTCACAGACCGGGGCGCGGACCCTGGTGCCGCCGCGGGTGCCGCCGCGACCGCGTCCGCCGCCACCGTGAGCAGCGCGGCCGGCGCGAGCAGCCCGCTCTCCTCGAGCAGCAGGCCGGCCCACCGCTGGCGGACCAGGTCAAGCGGACCTGCGCCGGACGCGGACACGGCGACGCAGTTCGCCGCCATCGGCAGCCCGGTGATCGCCCCCAGGTGGGCAAGGACCTCGTTGCCGTGCTCCGTCCCCGCGGCGACCACCGCGTGCCGGGCACCGTCCGGGCCGCCGGCGGTTGCTTCATCAGCGCCTTTGTGATCAGCCCCGGTGTCATCGCCGACTGGGCCGAGCAGTTCCGCGAGCACGCGCGCCCACGCCTGCGGCGCGTACCCGTCGACGCCGGCGACCAGGTAGACGTCGCTGACCCCGTAGGCCGCGAGGTCCGCGGGCGGCGCGTCGCCGAATACGACCGCGGTGACCCCGCCGGCGCCGGCCTCCGGCAGCAGGTCGCGGGCCAGGGTCAGCGCGCGCAGCGAGGCATCAGCGACGGCGTCCGCGTCAAGTTCGACAAGGCACCAGACGGTCATGAGATCACTCCGAGCTCCGCGAGTACCGCGACGAGGGCGGGGACCGCGGCGGGCCCCTGGCCGAGAACGGTCGCCTGCTTGCGCGGCGCCTCCGGCACCCGCAGCCTGGTCATCCGGATGTCGCCCGCGGGGACGGGACCTGCCTGCAGCGGTATCCGCTTCACGGCGGCCCGCTTAGCGCGCAGCCGGCCGGGCAGCGACGGGTAACGCGGCAGGTTGATGCCCTCCTTCACGGTCACGACGCAGGGCAGCGGGAGGGTGAACGTCTCGGTCACCCCGCGGTAGGCGCGCGACGCCGACAGGGACGAGCCGTCAGCGGACACCTCGATCGCCTTGGCGCCGGTCGCCACCGGCCTGCCGAGCAGGTGGGCGAGACGGATGCCCACCTGGTAGCCGCCGCTGTCGGACGCCTCGTTGCCGAGCAGGATGAGGTCGAAGCCGCCGGAGGCCGCCACCGAGTGCAGCGCCGCGGCGGTGGCCACGGGCCCGGTCTCCACGCCGGGCGCCGTCTCGACGAGCACCGCCGCCGACGCGCCGAGCGCCAGGCACGCGCGCAGCTGCTCCTCGGCCTCGGCGGGCCCGAGCGACACGACCGTCACCGAGCCGCCGAACCGCTCGGCCAGCCGCACGGCCTCCTCGACCGCGCACTCCTCGTGCGGGCTGATGGCGAACCCGGATGCCTTGGTGTCGATGGCGCGGGCGATCGGCGGTGAGCGTGATCGCGCCGCCGACCGTCGGTACCCGCTTGACGCAGACGAGGATCTCCATGGCTTTCCTCAGCGCATCCGCAGGCCGGCCGGGTCGAACACGGCCCCATGGGACGCCACCGTGACCGGGTACGGCTCGCCCATGTACTCCACGAGCAGCGGCGTCCCCACCGCCGACCGGCTCGGTCGGCAAGTAGGCCATCAGCAGGTGCTTGCCGACCGACGGGCCCGACCCGGCCGAGGTCACGTACGACGGCCGACCGTGGGAGTCCACCAGGCGCTCGCCGTCCAGGGCGAGGACCGGCTCGCCGCCGAGCATGTACCGGGGGGTGCCATCGGACGATTCGTGCGAGTCGACGGTCAGCGTGCACAGCACCGCGGCGGGCGCCGCCGCGCGGGCCGCGAGGTACGCCTCCTTGCCGATGAACGGCTCGGCCTTCACCTTCGGCCTGGCCAGCCCGGCCTCCACCGGGTTGTACTCGGGCGTGAGCTCCGCGCCGAAGGCCCGGTACCCCTTCTCAAGCCGCGCGGTCGTCCCGTAGACGCCGATCCCGACCGGCACGAGCCCGTGCGGCCGCCCGGCCGTCCTGCAGCAGGTCCCACAGGTGCCCGGCCTGGTCCGCCGGCACGTGCAGCTCCCAGCCGAACTCCCCGACGTAGGAGATCCGCGACCCGAGCACGACCGCCCCGCCAAGCTCGGTAAAGTCCGCGGTCATCCCGAACGGGAGCGGCGGACTCTGGTCGCCCGCCGGAGTTCACCGCGGCGATGATGTCGCCCGCGCGGGGTCCCCACAGCCCGATCGTCGCCCAGGCCGAGCTGACGTCGGCGAGCTGCGCGCCACCCGGCAGCCTGTCGCTGATCCACTTGGCGTCCCGCCCGCCGTCGGCCGCGCCGGTGACGACACGGAAGTGGCTCGCGCCGAGCCGCATGATCGTGAGGTCGGCGACGAACCCGCCCGCGTCGTTGAGGAACGGGGTGTAGACGGTGCGGCCCACCGGCACGTTGAGCTGCGCGACGGCGAGTTCCTGCAGCCCGCCGAGCGCGCCTGGCCCGGTCACGTCGAGGATGGTGAACGCGGACAGGTCAACGAGGCCCGCGCCGTCCCGCATGGCGAGGTGCTCGGCGTTGATGACGGGCGACCACCAGCGGGACTCCCACTCGGCCGGGCGGTCCATCAGCGCGCCCGGCGTACTTCTCGAGCAGCGGCTCGTTGGACGCGTACCAGTACGGCCGCTCCCAGCGGGCGGTCTCGTAGAAGACCGCGCCGAGGTCCGCGGTCCGGCCGTAGAGCGGGCCGGTGCGCAGCGGCCGCAGCGACTCGTACTGCTCGGCGGGGTGCACGATGCCGTACATCTTGTTGAACGCCTCGGCGGCGCGGGCGCGGGCGAACCCGGTCGTCCGCGACGACGGGTAGAACCGGGCGACATCGGCCTCGTGCACGTCGACGGTCGGCACCTTGCCCGACATCAGCTCGGCGAGGGCCCGGCCGCAGCCCGGGCCCTCCTTGATCCAGCTCGCCGACGGCCGTCCACAGGCCCTTCACCTCGGGGGTCTCGCCGAGCAGCGGGTGCCCGTCGGGCGTCATCGAGATGAGCCCGTTGATCGCGTACCTGATGCCGGCCTTCTCGTCGCCGAGCAGCTCGGGCATGAGCTCGAGCGACGCGGCGAGCTGCGGGTCGAAGTCGTCGGCGGTGAACGGCAATCTCCGTCGGGGAGAGCACGGCCTCCTCGTTGGACGGGATCGTCTCAGGCGGCACGATGATCGGCCGGTGCATGTAGGAGCCGACCTCCATGTCGCCGCCGTGCTGCCGCTCGTACATGCCCTCGTCCACGTCGCGGACGATCGGGTAGGAGATCTCTCCCGTGGTCCCGGCGAACAGGCCGATCGGGCCGACGCTGATCATCTGGTGCACCATCGGGCGTCAGCGCGAGCCTGGCGCCCGCCAGCGCGGCCACCTTCGTCGACCAGACGCCGCAGCAGATCACCACGTTATCCGTGGCGATCTCGCCCTTGGTGGTGACGACGCCCGGTCACCCGGTCGCCCGCGGTCGTGATGTCGAGGACCTCGGCGCCGGAGACGACGGACAGCGCGCCGCACGCCTGGGCCTGCTCGCGCATCAGCGTGCCGGCCCGCAGGCTGTCGACCACGCCGACCGTCGGGAAGTAGCCGCCGCCGAGTATGACGCTCGGGTCCAGGTACGGGACCAGCTTCTGCACGCCCTCGGGGGTGAGGTGCTCGGCCGGGATGCCCCACGCCTTGGCCTTCGTGACGCGGCGCTTGAGTTCCTGCATCCGCTCGGGCGTGCGGGCCACCTCGATGCCGCCGGACTCGGTGAACACGCCAAGTGCCTTGTACTGCTCGGTCGAATCCCTGGTCAGCTCGAACATCAGCCGCGAGTACTCGATGGGGAAGATGAAGTTGGACGCGTGCCCCGTGCTGCCGCCCGGGTTGGGCAGCGGCCCCTTGTCCACGAGCACGAGGTCTCGTCCAGCCGAGCACGGCCAGATGGTGAACCAGGCTGTTGCCTACGATTCCCGCGCCGATGACTACGGCGCTGGCGCGCGCCGGAACGTCACTCATGGGTGCTCCTCATACTCATGCTCAAGCAATACGGCTAGTGCTGCTTCCAGTCCGCTTGTGCCCGTGTCGATGCGGGTAAGCGGCAGGTTGAACTGGCTGGCGATCGCGGCGGCCGCCTCGTCGAGTTCGCTCGCCGCCTCCTGCGCCAGCCAGACGAGGCGGGTGTAGTGGCCGAAGTAGTCCGCCCACAGCTCCGGGTGCCTGTCCAGGCCGAGCGGCTTGATGACCGACCTGTCGAATGACCTGATCAGGTAGTCGGTCAGCAGGTACGTGCCCGGCTCGGCGGCGAAGATGGCCTCGATGGCCCGCGCGCCGGCATACAGGTCGTAGCAGTGCAGGCCGGGAAGGCGTGCCGCACCGCTGCGCGCGGACAGCTTGTCGAGCTCGCCATAGCTGCCGCAGTCCGCGTAGCCGAGAACGGTGCGGTAAGCGGGCATGTGCGGAGTCTGCAGCAACCGTTCGGCGTGCTCCGTTATTTTTTCCGGGCGGTTGTGCAGGGCGGCGGGCAGCGGCCTGACGACGACCGGCCAGCCGCGGCGGGCGGCGATCTCGCGAATGTGGCCGGCCAGCGCGCCGCAGGCGACTATCTCGGTGGGCCTATCGAGGGTCCCAGGCCCGTCTCCTTGGGGGGAACTCCGAAGATGGTGGATATTTAGGCACACTCGGATGTACCCAAACATCCACTATCCGCTCGGCCGAGGGGTTGTCGTGAGGCGGCGGTGGGTTAGAAGCCGAGCTGGTCGATGAACCGGTCGTTGAAGTCGGGTCGGTCGCTGAGTTCGACATAGCGCACCTCCTCGAGGAGGGCGAGGGCGGCGGCCCGGTCGCGGACCGACAGCAGGGCCATCTTGGCGCCCTCGCCCGCCACGTTGCCCGCGGCGACGACGCGGCGCGGGCCGACGTCGGGAACCAGGCCGATCCTGATCGCGGACTTCGCCGACAGGTAGGAGCCGAAGCTGCCCGCGAGCAGCACCTGCTTGATGTCTTCCGATGGTCAGCCCGGCCTCCTCGAGGAGGATCCGCCAGCCGGTGCGATATCGCCGTCTTGGCGAACTGCAGCTCGCGGATGTCGCGCTGCGAGAGGTAGACGCTGCTCGCCGGGTCGCGGTCCGCGGACCAGTGCAGGACGAAGACGCGTTCCTTGCCGATCATGGGAGCGGTCCGCCAGGCCGCACTGGGCGAGGCCCGTCGCGCCAGGGCCGTGTTCGGGCACCAGATGCTCGGGCGTCGGCCTGGCGAACCGGCCGGATGAGTCGATGACGCCGGCCTCGGCAAGTGCGGCCACCGCGTCGACCAGGCCGGAGCCGCACAGCCCGGTGGGCTCGGTGCGGTCGCCGATGACGGTGAGCTTGAGTTCGCCCTCGCCGGTGACGGCGACCGCCTCGATCGGCGCCGTCGGCGGCGCGCATGCCGCAGCGGATGGACGCGCCCTCGAAGGCTGGGCCGGCCGGCGCGGCGGTGGCGAGCAGCCAGTCGCGGCCGCCGAGCACGATCTCGCAGTTCGTGCCGATGTCGATGAACAGCCGGATCCGCGGGTCGCGGTCCATGCCGCTGGCCAGCAGCCCGGCGGTGATGTCGCCGCCCACGTAGGCGCCGAACGCGGGGAAGACGACCGCGCGGGCCTGCGGGTGGGCGGGAACGCCCAGGTCGCCGGCGCGGACCTCGGGCAGCAGCCGGGCGGACAGGATGAACGGCGCGACGCCGAGCGGCTCAGGGTCGATGCCGAGGACCAGGTGGACCATGGTGGCGTTGCCGGCCAGGGCGACCTCGTAGACCTCGTCTGGCGCGCACGCCTCCGGCCTTGGCAGGCGGCGTGGCTCAGCTCGGCGAGCGTGTCCTGGGCGAGCTGGCGCAGCTTGTCCCGGGCGGCGGGGTCGAGCATGGTCGCGGAGATCCTCGCGATCACGTCGGCGCCGAACGGCTGCTGCTTGTTGAGCATCGACTCGACGGCGACCGGGGTGCCGGTGGTCAGGTCGAGCAGGGTGGCGACGACCGTGGTGGTGCCGAGGTCGAAGGCGAGGCCGAACGCCCGGCCGGTGGTGTCGCCCGGCTCGACGGCGATCAGCGTCTCGTCCGCGACGACCGCGGTGACCTTGAAGTCCGACGCGCGGAGCGTGCTGCCGAGGGTGCGCAGCACGGCGAGGTCGGCGCCGGTGCCGAGGTCGGTCAGCTCGCCGAGCACCCGCTCGAGGTCGGTTACCTGGTCGGCGAGCGACGGCTCGGCGAGCTCGAGGTAGCGCTTGCGGACGGCTGGACGGAGGATGACCTGGCGGCCGACCCCGACGATGGCCGCCTTGGGTCGGGTGGTCGAGCGGCGGTACCTCGACGTCGGCGTCGGTGCTCGCCGGGGTGCGGCAGGCGAGCCGCCAGCCCTCCTTGATCTCGGCCGCGGTGTAGGCGCGCAGGTCAAGGCTGGTGGGAACGGGCGGGTCGGCCGTGAACCTGACGCGGCACTTCTTGCACGTGCCGTGGCCGCCGCAGGTGGAGTCGATCGCGATGCCGTTCCAGCTCGCCGCGTCGAAGAGGGTGACCCCCTGCGGCACCCGCACCGGACGGCCGTTAAAGCGCAGGTCGATCCGCTGGGTCATGTCGAGCTGCTCGGCGGCCTTCGCGGCGCGGAACGCGGCGATCCAGGCGGCGCCCCAGTCGTCGTGGCCGAGTAGCAGGTCGGCGGCCCGGGCGGCGGTGACCACCTGGGGCGTGCGGGCGTCCATGATCGCGCTGGTCAGGCCGTGCGCCGCGGCGAGCGGGAGGAACGCCGCGGTGAGCGCGTGCCGGTCGGGCATGCCGAACGACAGGTTCGACGCGCCGCAGGTGGTGTTGACGCCGAACTCCTCCCTGACCAGCGCGAGGGTCTCCAGCGTGCGCATGGTGTTGCCGGTGTCGGCGCCGACGGGCATCGCCAGCGGGTCGATGACGATGTCCTCGACCGGGATCTGGTAGCGTGTCGGTGGCGGTGCGGATGAGCTTCCTGGTGAGCACCAGGCGGTCCTCGCGGCGCGTCGGGGATCTGCTCCTCGTCGTTCGGCAGGCCGATGACGGCCGCGCCGTACCGCTTCACCAGCGGCAGGATGGTGTGCAGCCGCTCGTCCTCCGCGGTTACCGAGTTGACCAGGGCCTTGCCCTGGTAGGTGGCGAGGCCGGCCTCGAGCACCTCGGGAATCGAGGAGTCGATGACGAGCGGCAGGTCGGTGAGGCGCTGGATGAGCGTGACCGCCCGGACCATGAGCTCCGCCTCGTCGGCGAGGGGCGCGCCCATGTTGACGTCGAGCAGCATGGCGCCGCCCGGCGACCTGCTGCGCGACGTCGATCTCGATCCTGGACAGGTCGCCGTCGCGTAGCTGCCGCTGGAACATCGCCCGCCCGGTTGGGTTGACCCGTTCTCCGATGATCGCGAACGGCTGGTCATGGCCGATGGTGACGGTCTTGGTCGCCGAGGAGACGATGGTGTGCACGAGCCTCGCCCGCTCCTGTCTCGTCCGATGCGGTCTGGGGTGGTTGGGGTCAGATCAGGCGTTGGCGAGGGCGCGGCGGTGGCGGATCAGTTCCTTGGCCTTGACCACGGCGGCGGAGGCGTCGGCCGCGTAGCCGTCGGCGCCGACCACGTCGGCGTACTCCTGGGTGACCGGGGCGCCGCCGACCATGACGATGACCTGTTCCCGCAGCCCGGCCTTGGTCAGCGCGTTGATGTTCGCCTTGAACATCGGCATCGTGGTGGTGAGGAACGCGGAGAAGCCCACGATGTCTGGCTTGTGCGTCACGTACCGCGTCGACGAACTTCTCCGGTGACACCTGCACGCCCAGGTCGATGACCTGAAACCCGGCCCCCTCGAACATGATGTTCACGAGGTTCTTGCCGATGTCGTGCACGTCGCCCTTGACCGTGCCCATTACCACCGTGCCGATCGCCTCGGCGCCGGTCTCCGCGAGCAGCGGGCGCAGGATCTCGAGCGCGCCCGCCATCGCCTTGCCGGCGATCAGCATCTCGGGTACGAAGAAGTCACCGCGCTCGAAGCGCGCCCCGACCTCCTCGAGCGCGGGGATGAGCGCCTCGTAGAGCAGGGTCTCTGGGCCGAGCCCGGCGGCGAGCCCCTCCCTGGTCAAGCGCGAGCACGTCGGGGCGGTTCCCGGTCAGCGTCTTGTCGTAGAGCTCGGTGAGCAGTTCGTCTCTGGTCATGGAGCTCATGCCTTCCTCGAGGTCCGTGGCCGGTGGCCGAGTGCGGCGACAGCCCGGCCGCCTCGTCCACGCAGTGGCGGGCCGCGTTCGCCGCCGTCTCCCGGTTCATCCGCGTGGTGGGCGCGGAGACCGACAGGGCCGCCACCACCGTGCCGTCATAGCGGAAGACGGGGGCCGCGAACGCGATGAGCCCGCGCTCGAGCTCCTCGTCGGTGACCGCGTACCCCCGGGCGCGGACGGCGGCGAGGTCGGCGCGCAGCGCCGGCCTCGCTGGTGATGGTCTTGTCCGTGCACCGCTCGAGCTCGCCGGGCGGCAGCTTGGCGGCGCCGTAGGCGAGCAGCACCTTGCCGAGCCCGGAGGCGTGCAGCGGGACCGGGCTGCCGACCCAGTTAGTGCCGCCGATCAGGTACGCGCAGTCGACCTGGGCGATCTGCTCGACGGCGTTCCCCGCGGCGACGCCCAGGTTGACGGTCTCGCCGGTGGCCTTGCCGAGCCGGTCGAGGAAGGGCTGGGCGACCGCGACAAGCGACGTGTCCGCGCCGCCGCGCCAGGCAAAGCTGACGAACATCTCGCCGGGCAGGAAGCGGCCGTGGTCGTCCCGGCGGACCAGGTGATTGCGCTCAAGGGCGAGCAGCAGCCGCGAGGTCGTGGACTTGGCGAGCCCGGTGACCGCGGTCAGCTCGGTGAACGTCACCGGGTCGGGGCGTGGACAACCTCCGAGAGCAGGCGCGCGGCCCGGTCCACGGCCTGTGTGCCGTTGGGGTTGCTCATCGGTGCTTCCGCCGTCCTCATTCGGCCTTACCCGGCCACTTCCACTTTATGAGACTAAGTTCTACGATGTGGGTGTGTTTGTCAATAGAATGCCGCGCTACGAGATCCTGTCGCCGGACGCGATCGGGGTACTCGACAAGGGCTGGCGGCGCATCGTCTCCGAAGTGGGCGTGCAGTTCGCCAAGCCCGAGGCGACCGCGCTCTTCGCCAAGGCCGGGCAGCGAGTGGACGGCGAGGTCGTCTACCTGGATCCCGAGTTCGTGCTCGAGCAGGTCGCGAAGGTCCCCCGTGAGTTCGACCTCCAGGCGCGCAACCCGGCGAACAGCGTGCACATCGGCGGTGACCACATGGTGTTCGGCGCCGTCTACGGGTCACCGTTCGTGCGAGAGGGCGACGTAAGGCGCGACGCCACGCTTGACGACTTTCACCGGCTATGCAAGCTGTCGCAGACGTTCCCGCAGCTCGACACGGCCGGCGGGGTGATCTGCGAGCCGAACGACGCGCCGCTCGACTCCCGGCACCTGGACATGGTGCACGCGCTCGGCACGCTGACCGACAAGATCTACATGGGCAACGTCGTCTCCGGGCCGAACGCGGCCGACACCATCGCGATGACCGAGATCCTGTTCGGCGGCGGGGCCGGACGGGCCGCGGGCCGCGCGTCGATCGAGCGCACCCCGGCCGTCGTCTCGCTCATCAACTGCAACTCCCCGCTGCGCTGGGACGACCGGATGCTCGACGCGCAATTCGAGTACTGCGCCGCCAACCAGCCGGTGGTGCTCACCCCGTTCCTGCTGATGGGCGCGATGTCCCCGGTGAGCATCCCGGCGGCGCTCGTCCAGCAGCTCGCCGAGGCGTTCGCGGGCATCGCGCTCGCCCAGCTGATCAGGCCCGGCTGCCCGGTGATCTTCGGGTCGTTCCTTTCTAACATCGACATGCAGTCAGGGTCGCCGTCGTTCGGCACCCCCGAGTCGGCGATCGGCCTGCTGTGCACCGGCCAGCTCGCCCGGCACTACGGGCTGCCGTTCCGTACCGGCGGCGGGCTGAACTCCTCGCAGACCGCCGACGCCCAGGCGGCGTACGAGTCGCTGATGACGCTGCTGCCCACCTTCCTGGCCGGCACCAACTTCGTCATGCACGCGGCCGGCTGGCTCGAGGGCGGCCTGGTCAGCTGCTATGAGAAGTTCGTCATCGACATCGAGCTGCTGCGCGAGCTCCGGGTGGAGTTCACCCCGCTGGAGATCACCGAGGAGTCGCTCGCCTACGGCGCGCACGTGGAGGTCGGGCACGGCGGTCACTTCCTCGGCGCGGCCCACACTATGGAACGGTTCAGGGAGTGCTTCTACCGTCCGCTGCTGTCGTCCACCGCGAACTTCGAGCGCTGGCTGCGCTACGGCGGCAAGGACGCCACCGAGCGGGCCGGCGAGATCTGGCGGGCGACCCTGGACGGCTACCAGCGGCCGCCCCTCGACGATGCCGTCCGCGCGGAACTGGACGACTACGTTGCGCGGCGCCGCGTTGAGCTAGGCGACTGATCGGGTCCGGCTGCCTTTGGGGTAAGTCACAAATGCGGCCTGAGCATGCTTTGTATTACTAAATCCATGCTCAGCGCCGGATGTATGGTGAGTTGCTATGAGCAAGCCGCAAACCGCAGGCCTACAGTTCGTGCCTGACGCTGTCCTGCCCCGACAAGCCCGGAATCGTGTACGCGGTGTCGAGCTTCCTGGTGCAGCATTCCGCGAACATCATCGCCAGCCAGCAGTACGGCGAACCTGACGGCGGCCTGTTCTTCATGCGCGTGCACTTCTCGGTCCCGCTGCCGGGCAAGCCGGTCGCCGAGCTTGAGCGGGACTTCACCTGGGTGGCCGAGGCCTTCCACATGACCTGGCGGCTGCACGACAAGTCGACGCGGATCAAGACCCTGCTCATGGTGTCCCAGCTCGGGCACTGCCTGAACGACCTGCTCTTCCGCTGGTCGGCGGGCTCGCTGCCGGTCGACATCACCGGCGTGGTCTCCAACCACGAGGTCTTCCGCGACCTGACCGAGTCCTACAAGCTGCCGTTCCACTACATCCCGGTGACGCCGGAGCCAAGCCCGCCGCCGAGGCCAAGCTGCTGTCGATCATCGACGAGACGAGCACCGAGCTGATCGTCCTCGCCCGCTACATGCAGATCCTCTCCACCGAGGTGTGCGAAGCGGGTCGAGGGCCGGATGATCAACATCCATCACTCGTTCCTGCCGTCCTTCAAGGGCGCGAAGCCGTACCACCAGGCGCACGCGAAGGGCGTCAAGATGGTCGGCGCGACGGCGCACTACGTGACGCCCGACCTGGACGAGGGGCCGATCATCGAGCAGGGCCTGATGCGCGTGGACCACTCCTACTCCCGGAACGACTGGTCGAGGCCGGCCGCGACGTGGAGGCTCAGGTGCTGGCCCGCGCCGTCACCTGGCACGCCGAGCACCGCGTCCTGCTCAACGGCAACCGCACCGTCGTCCTGGGATAGCTCGCGGGTTCGGTTCCTCCTTGAGGCGGATGCCAGACCGGCGCGCAATTGTGATAGAACTCCGTTATGGCTTCGCTGGAACTGGAGATCGACGGGCTGCGGCGGCAGGTACGGAACGGTCACCGCGCTCGACGGTCTGACGTTTGGCGTCCCCGCCGGGCAGGTGTTCGGTTTCCTCGGGCCGAACGGCGCGGGCAAGACGACCGCCATGCGCGCCGTCTTCGGCGTGACGGCGCTGGACGCCGGCGAGATCCGCTGGCGCGGCCGGCCGGTCGACGCGGCGGCCCGCCGCGCCTTCGGCTACATGCCGGAGGAGCGCGGGCTCTACCCGGCCATGGAGCTGGCCGACCAGGTGGAGTACTTCGCGCTGCTGCACGGCATGGACGGCCCGGCCGCCGCCAGGTCCGCCGCAGCACTGGATCGGCCGCCTCGGCTTGTCCGGCAGGGAGAAGACGCGGGTCGACGCGCTGTCCCACGGCAACCAGCAGCGCGCGCAGCTCGCCGTCGCGCTCGTCCACGATCCCGAGCTGCTCGTCCTCGACGAGCCGTTCTCCGGGCTCGACCCCGGCGGCATCGACGACATGAGCGCCATCCTCGCCGAGCGCGCCGCGGCCGGCGTCACCGTGCTGTTCTCCAGCCACCAGCTCGACCTCGTGGAGGACATCTGCGAGGCGGTGGCGATCATTCACCACGGCAGGCTCGTCGTGTCCGGCCCGGTCGCCGAGCTGCGCCGCGGCGACCGCCCCAGGCTCGCCGTCCGGGTGACGGGCGACCGCGCCGCGGCCTGGGCGGCAGGGCTCGGCGCGTCAGCGGGCACGGTGGACGCGGTACGGCCGGATGGCACGGCGGAGATATCCCTAACGAGTGCGGCCGACTCCCAGGCGATCCTGGATCTCGCCAGGGCGGCGGGGCCGGTCGAGCACTTCGCCTACGAGGACCGGCGGCTGTCCGAGGTGTTCCGCCAGGCCACCGGCGCTTCTGTCGGCCAGGCAGAGGCCGAGCACGCCGCGGCGAGCGGCGCCGGGCTGAACGACGGGAGCGCGGACGTTGAGCACGTAACCTCGGAGCAGCCGGCGGCGAGCGGCAAGGCCGGTGCCGCGCAGGCCAGCAGGCCGCTGCGGGTGACCTGGCTGGTGGCGCGCAGGGAGCTCCGGCTGCGGGCCAAGACGCGGGTGTTCGTGCTCACCACCGCCATCATGCTGATCGCGGTCGCCCTCGCCGTCGCGCTGCCCGCCATCCTGTCCGGCAAGAGCAAGCCGGACCGGATCGGCGTCGTCGGCGGCGTCACGCCCACGATAAGCGGCATCGTCACCGAGGCGGGCCGGCTGTCCGGCGGCCAGGCGGTCGTGGTCGCCGAGCCGAGCCTGGCGGCGGCCGAGGCCGCGCTGCGCAGCGGCGACCTGGGCGCGGTCCTCGTCCCCGACACGGAGATCATCGTCAAGCAGGTGCCGCTCGGCGGCGTGTCCGGCGCCGTCGGGAACCTGGCGCAGCTCGCCGGGCTGTCCAAGCTGATCCAGGCCGTGCCCGGCGCGGCATCCGCGGTGGCACACGGGGTGACGCTGCCGGTGCGCGGCCTGCAGGCGCCGTCGACGTCGCTGTCATCCCGGCTGACCGGGCTGTTCACCGTCGTCATCGGTCTGGATCCTGATCAGCGTGTACGGGTCGCAGATCGCGCTCGGCATCGGCGAGGAGAAGTCGAGCCGGGTGGTCGAGGTGCTGCTCTCCTCGGTCCGCCCGGTGCAGCTGCTGATCGGCAAGGTGCTCGGCATCGGGCTGCTCGCGCTCGGCCAGGCCGCGGCGATAGTCATCGTGTTCATCGTCGCCGGGTTCGCGCAGCGGGTCAAGCCTGGTGCACGGGGCCACGCTCGGCGTGGTGATCGTCGGCGGGGTGTTCATCGTGCTCGGCTACGCGTTCTACTGCACGGCGTTCGCCGCGGCCGGATCGCTGGTGTCGCGGCAGTCGGACGTGAACTCGACGATCATGCCGGTGCAGCTCCCGCTGATCGTCGCCTACGCGCTGTCCTATACGGTCATCTACGCCAACGGGGCCAACACGTTCTACCACGTGCTCGGCTTCCTGCCGCCGACGTCGCCGATCGCGATGCCCGTGCTCTACGCGGCGGGCGACGTCCCGGTCTGGCAGGTCGTCGTGTCCGCGGTGCTGTGCGCCGTCGGCACCGTCTGGATGGCCAGGCTCGCGGTCAGGATCTACGCCAACTCCATCTTGCGCACCGGGCCGCGCATCAGCTTCCGCCAAGCCATACGGGAGAGCAGGAAGGCGTAAGGAAAACTCCCAAAAGCCACCTTGCGTTCACGGTTCATGTACCTGGTATGCAGAGCGTCCAGCAAGTATTACGCCGTCCCTACCCCATGCCAGATACGAGGAGACAGGCATGAACGCTGACGGTAACGGGCTGGCGATCTCGCGACGGCAGGCGCTGGTGGCTGTGGGGGCTGCGGCCGTCGCGGTACCGCTCGCCGCGGCCGGGCAGGCCAAGGCCGCGACCCTCGTCCGGCAGGCCGATGTGGCCGGCGCGCCAAGCCCGCAAGGTCTACACGTGCAGTTCGGCGCCGAGGCGGCGAAACAGGCCGCGGTGTCGTGGGTGTCGCCGGCCCGGGTATCGCGGCCCCGGCTGCGGCTCGGGAAGGCCGACACCGGTTACGGCACCGAGGTGCAGGCAGAGGAGCGCGTCTACACCGAGGCGCTCACCGGTCAGACCGTGTTCACCTACCACGCCAGCCTCGACCATCTTCACCCCGACACCCGTTACCTCTACCAGGTGCTCAGCGACGGCGCCGCTCCGGCGAACGGAATGTTCCGCACCGGCCCGAGCGGGCGCTCCCGCGGTTTCCGGTTCACGAGCTTCGGCGACCAGGCGGTTCCGGTGAAGATCGGCCAGGGCCTGGGCCCGTGGACGGTGAACGCCGGGTACATCGTGCCCGCCGTCGAGAAGCTCGAGCCCCTGTTCCACCTGTTCAACGGCGACCTCTGCTATGCCAACGTGAGCGACGACCCGGTCGCGACCTGGTCGGCCTTCCACGCCAACGACCAGATCTCGTGGGCGAACCGCGCCTGGATGCCGAGCGCGGGCAACCACGAGAACGAGGTCGGCAACGGCTCGCAGGGCTACCTGTCGTACCAGACCCGGTTCGCTCTCCCCGACAACGGCTCGGCCAGCTTCAAGGGCAACTGGTACGCGTTCACCGTCGGGCCGATCCGGGTCATCTCACTCAACAACGACGATGTTCTGCCTGCAGGACGGCGCGTTCAGCGCCTACCGCAGGGACCACGTGCCCGACTACGCGGCGAACGGCTACAACCCCTACATAAACGGCTACTCGGGCGGCGCTCAGCGGACGTGGCTGGAGCGCGAGCTCGCGGCCGCGTCGCGGTCGGATGACATCGACTGGATCATCGTCTGCATGCACCAGGTGGCGATGTCCTCGGCGCACTTCAACGGCGCCGACCTGGGGATACGGCAGAACTGGCTGCCGCTGTTCGACAAGTACGGCGTCGACCTGGTGGTGGCCGGGCACGAGCACCACTTCGAGCGGACCTTCCCGGTGCGCGGCACGCTACCGGGTTCCACTTTGCTCACGCCCGCGCCGCAGTCCAGCGACCCGTCGCTCATGGACACCTCGCTCGGCACCGTCCACATGATCATCGGCGGCGGCGGCCACTCGACGCCCACGCCCGTGGCCGACTTCGACTCGCCGCACGACGGGGTCCTGATCACCTCGGTCGGGGCGGGCAGCCCGCAGGCCGGGCACCCCTCGGTCACCGCAACGGAACCCGCCCCCTGGTCGGCCTACCGGGACCTGGTCACGCCGTACGGGTTCGCCTCGTTCGACTTCGTGCCGCACGAGCCGGGCGGCACCACCTCGATCACCGTTACCCACTACGGCGCCGAGGTCGGCTCCCCCGACTACACCAAGCGCGACCAGTTCGTGATGCGCAAGAAGCTCGCCCGGGCGTAGCCAGCGCGCATAGCGGGCCGTCCGGACGGGCAACCCAGGCCGCGGTCCTGGCGGCCCGCTAAAGTGACCATATATGCCTATTTCCGACGCCGCCGCTCAGGCGGGCAAGACAAGGGTGCAGCATGACGGTACTCGGGAGTTCCGACCTTGACGTGTTCCCGCTCGGGCTCGGCGGCAACACCTTCGGCTGGACGTCGGACAAGGACACGTCCTTCGCGGTGCTCGACGCCTACGTCGCGGGCGGCGGCAACTTCATCGACACGGCCGACTCGTACTCCGCGTGGGTGCCCGGGCACGCCGGCGGTGAGTCGGAGACGATCATCGGCGAGTGGACCGCGGCGCGCGGCAACCGGGACTCGGTGATCATCGCGACCAAGGTGAGCAGGCACCCTCAGTTCCGCGGGCTGTCACGCGGCAACGTGCTCGCCGCGGCGGACGCTTCGCTTGCCCGGCTGCGGACCGACCACATCGACCTGTACTACGCGCACTACGATGACCCCGACGTGCCAGTCGCCGAGGCCGCGGGGGCGTTCAGCGAGCTGCAGCGGGCGGGGAAGATCCGGCACGTCGGGCTGTCCAACTTCACCGCGCCGCGGCTGCGGGAGTGGCTGGCCGTCGCCTCCGCCGAGGGGTTCGCGCCGCCGGTCGCGCTCCAGCCGCATTACAACCTGGTCGAGCGCACGGCATATGAGACCTCGCTCGCGCCGGTGGCGGCCGAGTTCGGCCTCGGGGTGCTGCCTTACTACGCGCTCGCCAGCGGCTTCCTCGCCGGGAAGTACCGGAGCGCCGCCGATCACGCGGGGGCGGCACGGCAGCCGGGCGCCACGCGGTACCTGACGCCGGCCGGCCTCGCGGTGCTCGCGGCCCTCGACTCGGTCGCCGCGGACCGCGGCGTCGAGCCCGCCACCGTGGCGCTTGCCTGGCTGCGCGCCCGGCCGCAGGTCGCCGCGCCGCTCGCTTCCGCCCGCACGGTGGACCAGCTGCCGCTGCTCGCCTCGGCCACGCTTGAGCTGACCGACGACGAGACCAAGGCCCTAGATACCGCGTCAGCCTGGTAGTCCCGCCATCCCGGCAACCGGGACGCCACCAGGCGCCGGACGGGTGCCAGGAAGATGATGAATAGTTGTGCACACCCGGCTGTGCACAACTCCATCATCCTTGCCGCCGCAGACTCAGCCAGTCACGCCGTCGAAGTAGTGGCCGTTGGCGAGGTCGTCGAGCAGCCCCGCATGGGCCGGCTTCCAGCCGAGAAGTTCCCTGGTGAGCTCGTTTGACGTCGGGTTATCGCGTCCGACGAGCGCGCCGAGGAAGCCAAAGTGCTCGCCCGCGTCTTGCGGGTCGACGCTGGCGGTGGGCAGGCCGAGGCGGCTACCGATGACCTCGGCGATCTCGCGGAAGGGCACGCCCTCGTCGGCGACCCCGTGCAGCCTCGAGCCCGCCGGGGCGGATTCAAGCGCGAGCAGGTACAGCCGCGCGGCGTCCAGCGTGTGCACCGCGGGCCAGCGGTTGGCCCCGTCGCCCACGTAACCGGACACGCCCTTGGCACGGGCGATGCCGATCAGCTGATGGGCGAAGCCGTGATGGTCGAGCGAGCTGTGCACGAGCGGCGAGAGGCGCACGATGGACGAGCGGACGCCGTGGTCAGCGAACCGGGCGACGGTGTTCTCCGCGTCGACCCGCGGGCCGCCCGTGACCACGTCCCGTTCGGTGCCCGCCCGGCCCGTGACCCCGCCGAGCGCCAGCATCAGCGTGCCGCCCGTGCCCACGAAGGGCTTGCCGCTTCCGTCAAGCGCGGCGCCCATGGCCTCGATCGCCTTGAGGTCGTCGGCGATCGCGCCGAGGTAGTCGCCCGAGGCTCATCGCCTCGTGCTTGAAGGCCAGGTGGACGACGCCGTCGGCGGCCGTCGCGGCGGCGTGCAGGCCGTCGAGGTCGTCCAGGTCGCCGCGCCAGGCCGCGGCGCCCGCGGCCTCGAGGGCGGCGACGGACCGGTCAGAGCGGGCGAGGCCCACCACCTGATGTCCGTGGCCGAGCAACTCTGGGACGAGTGCGGAGCCGATGTGCCCGGACGCGCCGGTGACGAATACACGCATGGGTTGAAAACCCCCTAGGACAAGTGATGTCAGTTGCTGACATCACTAGCATAGCACCGCGATGTCAGTTACTGACATCGCGGTAAACTGGCGTTCATGACCCGATGGGAGCCCAATGCGCGCGGCCGGCTTGAGCTAGCCGCCCTTGAGCTCTATGGCGAGCGCGGCTACGACCAGACCACGGTCGCGGAGATCGCCAAGCGCGCGGGCCTCACCGAGCGGACGTTCTTCCGGCACTTCGCCGACAAGCGCGAGGTGCTGTTCTACGGAGCCCGGATGCTGCAGGACTGGCTCGTCAAGGGGATTGAGGACGCGCCAGCCGGACTCCCGCCGATCAACGCGGTCGGCGCGTCGCTCGAGGCGGTTGCCGTATCGCTTGAGGAGCGTCGCGAGCTGGCCAGGCAGCGCCAGGCCATCGTCGCCGCGACACCGGAACTCCAGGAACGCGAGCTGATCAAGCTCGCCAGCCTGTCCGCGGCGCTGGCCGGCGCCCTACGCCGCCGCGGGGTCACCGACCCGGGCGCGAGCCTGGCCGCCGAGGCGGGCGTCGCCGTCTTCCGGGTCGCCTTCCAGCGCTGGGTCGGCCAGGCCGCCGGCTCAGCCGACCTGGGCGGGCAGACGCTGGCGCAGTTCATCCGGGACTCCCTGGCCGAGCTCAAGGCCGTCGCCGCGGGACAGTGAACTTACCGTTGCCGGCGAGTGAGTGATAGTGCTCATTGCGCCGGCACCCCGTCGCGGGGTTGTTCGGGCGTGCAGTCCAGCGCGAACGTGAACGCCTGCACTGCCCAGCCGTCCGGGACCTTGAACCTAGCCACGTACTCGCCCCCGGACACGACCTCAGCCTCATCCGGCAGCACCCGCCCGGCCTCCGCCGGGACGCGCACGCCGCACTTGCACCCGGCCTGTCCCGCTCCATCATCCTGCCGCGGCAGGTACGACACCACGCCGACCGACTCCGACGGCCGACACGCCGTGCTGACCGGACCCGGAACGCCGCCACCAGCCGGGTGCCCTTCCGCGACACCGTGACCGCAAGAATCCGCGCCCGCCCTTTCGCCAGGAGCCGTTCCAGCCTGCGGGTGTTCTCGCAGGTCCGGACGGTCCCGATCCTGGGAAGGGTCACTATGCGGCGGTATCACTCACTGTTGATCACTATTTCGGCAACAGTTCGAGCCCTCTTCGCTTGATCCGGCGGAATTCCATGACTGTAATTAGCACATGCACACCCGGGGGCTGGGCAGGCGACCGCTGGGCCGGCAGTTCGGCTGGCTGTGGGCGGCGTACGCGGTAAGCGCGTACGGGTCGGGGATCGGGTTCGGTGCCTTCCCGCTGATCGCGGTCCGCGTGCTGCACTCCGGGCCGGTCCAGGTGTCGGCGCTCTCGGCGTCGGGGCTCGCCGTAGGCGCCGTGGTTGCGGTGCCGCTCGGCCCGTGGGTGGAGTTCCGGCGCAAGCGGCCGGTCATGATGACGATGGACCTGGCCAGGTTCGCCGCGCTGATGACTCTCCCGGTGGCGTACGCACTCGGCGGCCTCAGCTTCGCGCAGCTCCTTGGCGTCTCGGTCGTGGTAGCCGCGGCCAAGATCGCGTTCAACGCGGCGAGCGGCGCGAACCTCAAGGCCCTGGTGAAGCCGGAGGACCTGCTGGTCGCGAACAGCCGGTTCGAGTCCACTAACTGGACCACCCTGGTGGTCGGGCCGCCGCTCGGCGGCGCCGCCGTCGGGCTGCTCGGCCCGGTGACGACCGTGATCGCGGACGGGGTCAGCTACCTGCTGTCCGCCTGCGGGATCGCCGCGATCGGCTGGCACGAGCCGCGCCCGGCGCGGCCCGCTGGCTCGGCGCGCTCGGCCGGCGAACTGCTCGACGGCTGGCGGCACATCCTGGGCAGCCCGGCGCTGCGGCCGGTGTTCTGCAACCGGCTGCTCGTGGGAGGCCTGATCCTGGCGGTGGAACCAGAGCTTGCCGTCCTCATGCTTGGACAGCTCAAGTTCGCGCCATGGCAGTACACGCTCGCGTTCGGCGGCCCCTGTATCGGCGGACTCATCGGATCCCGGCTGTCCCGCAGGTTTGTCGCCCGGTTCGGGTGGCACCGGGTCATGCGCGTCTTCGGCACGCTGTCGGCCTGCTGGCCGGTCGGGCTGGCGTTCACGGGGCCAGGAACGGGCGGGCTCCTGCTCGTCATCGGCCTCCAGTTCTGCCTGGTGCTCTGCATGGGCGTCTTCAACCCGGTGTCTGCCGCCTACCGGCTCGAGCACACGGAGAAGCACCTGGTCGCGCGGGTGCTCGCGGCCTGGTCGGTGTCAACCAGCCTCACCACCGCCGCGCTGACCGCCCTGTGGGGCGTGCTCGCCAGCCTCACCAGCCCGCGCATCGCGATCGCCGTCGCGGGCGCGCTGCTGCTCGCGACACCGCTCTCACTGCCGCGCCGCGCGCCCGCGCCGCGTCCGGACCTGGCGCCGGTTACCGGCGGGCTTGAGCGGCAGGCAGCCACGTGAAAAGACCCGGATCACGGCAGGTCACCAGCTAAGGCACCGGGCAAGCGTACGCAAGGCGACAGCGAGCGGGGGTTGCGGCGACGTGCGGCGGGAGGGTACAAACGCAAGGATCGGTCCGGTTCCGCAACGAAGGGGCTCCCGTCATGACCGACCTCCCAGGCCTGGACCTGGAGCGGTTTGCCGCCTGGTTCGATGCCGCCTGCCCGGGCGAGATCGGCGGCCCGCTGCAGGGCGCGGCTGATCGCCGGGGGCCGGTCCAACCTCACCTACGAGGTCAGCGACGGGACCAGGAGCTGGGTGGTGCGCCGCCCGCCGCTCGGCCACGTGCTCGCGACCGCGCACGACATGGCGCGCGAGTACCGGGTGATCACCGCGCTGCGTGATACCAGCGTTCCGGTACCGCGCAGCTACGCGCTGTGCACCGATCCCGACGTGCTCGGCGCGCCGTTCTACGTGATGTCAACGGTCGACGGGGTCGCCTACCGGACCGCCGACCAGCTCGCCGCGGTGGGGCCGGCGCGGGCGCGGGCCATCGCCGAGCGGATGGTCGGCACGCTCGCGCTGCTGCACGCGGTGGTCCCCGCCGAGGTCGGGCTTGCGGATTTCGGCCGGCCTGAGGGCTTCCTTGCCCGGCAGGTGCGCCGCTGGAAGAAGCAGCTCGACGCGTCCCGCAGCCGCCCGATCCCGGGCATCGACGAACTGCACGACCTGCTTGACGCCAGCACGCCCGCCGGGGCGGCGCCGACGATCGTGCACGGTGACTACCGGCTGGATAACGTGCTCGTCGGCCCGGACGACAACGTGGCCGCGGTGGTCGACTGGGAGATGGCCACCCTGGGCGACCCGCTGACCGACGTCGGGCTGCTCATCGTGTACCAGCGGATGGACCGGCTCGGCGAAGGGCCGATGGCGAGCGACGCGCCGGGCTACCCGGCCGAGGCGGAGATTCTCGATCTCTACGCCGGGTTCAGCGGGCGCGACCTGCCCGATCTCGGCTTCTACATCGCCCTCGCCTCGTTCAAGACCGCGGTGGTCCTCGAGGGCATTCATTACCGGTACGTCCACGGCCAGACGGTCGGCGCGGGGTTCGAGGCGATCGGCACGCTTGTCGAGCCCCTGGTCGCCTCCGGACTGGCCGCTATCAGGAAGGACAGCTGATGGAATTCGCCTTCGACGCGCGGACCGAGGAACTGCGAGCCGAGCTGCTCGAGTTCATGGACGCCTACGTCTACCCGGCTGAGCCGGTGTTCCACAAGCAGCTCGCCGCGCTGGAGAACCGCTGGGCGTGGTCCACCGTCCCGGTGCTCGCCGAGCTGCGCGCGCAGGCCAAGTCCCGCGGGCTGTGGAACTTCTTCCTGCCAGGGGAGCACGGCGCCGGCCTGACCAACCTGCAGTACGCGCCGCTCGCGGAGATCACCGGGCGGAGCCACCTGGGCCCGGCCGCGCTGAACTGCTCAGCGCCGGACACCGGCAACATGGAGGTCCTCGCCACGTTCGGCTCCGCCGAGCAGCGCAAGCGCTGGCTGGAGCCGCTGCTCGACGGCGAGATCCGCTCGTCGTTCGCGATGACCGAGCCAGACGTGGCCTCCTCCGACGCGACCAACATCGCCACCCGCATCGAGCGCGACGGCGACGAGTACGTGATCAACGGCCGCAAGTGGTGGATCACCGGCGCGCTCAACCCGCAGGCGGAGATCTTCATCGTGATGGGCAAGACCGACCCGGCCGCGGAACGGCACCGCCAGCAGTCGATGATCCTCGTCCCCAGGGACACCCCAGGGGTTTCCGTGCTGCGCGGGATGGAGGTCTTCGGTTACGACGACCACGACCACGGAGGTCACGCGGAGATCCTGTTCAGCGACGTGCGGGTGCCCGCGGCCAACCTGATCGGCGCCGAGGGAGACGGGTTCGCGATCGCGCAGGCGCGGCTCGGCCCCGGCCGGATCCACCACTGCATGCGCTCGATCGGCGTCGCGGAGCGGGCGATCGAGCTGATGTGCGCGCGGGCGGACGAGCGCGTCGCCTTCGGCAAGCCGCTCGCCGAGCAGGGCGTGATCAGGGACTGGATCGCCGAGTCACGCGTGCGCGTCGAGCAGCTGCGGCTGCTGGTGCTCAAGGCCGCGTGGCTGATGGACACGGCCGGCAACAAGGCCGCGCACACCGAGATCCAGGCCATCAAGATCGCCACCCCGGTGACCGTCGAGTGGATACTCGACAAGGCGATCCAGGTGCACGGCGCGGGCGGGCTGAGCCAGGACTTCCCGCTAGCGGGATCGTTCGCGGGCATCCGCACGCTGCGTTTCGCCGACGGCCCGGACGAGGTGCACAAGAACGCGCTGGCCCGCGCCGAGCTCAAGCGGCAGCGAGCCCGGCGCGGCTGACCGGGTCAGCTCACCGGTAGGGCGAAGAACCTGTGCCCTGGCTCGGCGAGCCGGTAGCCGAGTGCCTCGTCAGTGCCGCCATCTCGCCGGTTTCGTCGTGCACCGCCGCGACGGCGTATCCCCGGTGTCCCGCGAGTCGTACCCGCGTGTCGCCGCGCGTCCGTATCCGTTCGGCGTCCCGAGACGTCGTCCTCGAACCAGCCCTCCTCGCGCGGTGCGTCGTTCATCGCGTTCTGCACGTGAGCGACCTGGCCGAGCTTGTCGTCCGGCGTCACTCCTGTCCATGACGTGAGCGAGTACCCGGCCGCGTGCCTGGCCGCCGTGGCCTTGATGTCCGCGAGCCGCCCACGCCCGCCCCGCGGCGGTGGCTCGCCGGGCTCGCGTGCGCGACGAGCGCCCGGCCGAGTCCCCGCCGCCTGATGCCCGGGTGCACGGAAAGCGTCATGTACGCCCGGTCCCGGTTCTCCAGGTCAGGAAACTGGCTCCGGTACCAGCCCGACACCGCTCCGCATTGACCCGCGGAAAAGGATGCGCCGTCGGCGGGCAGGTACCAGGCCTCATTCGGTCCCCCTTGCGGCCAGGTGACAGCCAGGCCCTGAGCGCCGACAGGGAGTCCGGCGGCTCCCCGTCCGGGTTGTCGACCGCAACCACCGCGGCGTGCACCGCATGGCACGCCGCCATGACATCATCGTCGGCCGGGTCGATCCGCTCGATCTGCATGCTCCATGCAAACACCGTCCGCCAGCCGAACGCGACTCGTTTTCCTCGCGCGCACGGGCCACCGAACCCGCGCTACCGCAGTCAGCCCGGGCGGCAGGTCACGCGGGGACGGCCCAGGCGCGTTCCGGTGTGACGCGGATGGCGGTGTTGTAGCTGTCGTACCACTCCTGCGTGTACCCCATCGACGTGATCGCGTCGCGGTACTTGTCAAGCATCCCGTTAATCTCTGACGGCGGCGGCGCGGCGCTGAGTACCTCGGCGCGACCGGAGATCACCACCACGTCCCCGCCGCCAGGTGTGCAGTTGAAGTGCAGGGAGACATGCTCGTTGCCCGCGATGTGCCTGAGCTTCGCGCCGTCCGGCAGCGAGTAGATGAGGACCGTGCTCCCGTCCCACATGAACCAGACCGGACGCGGCGCGGGCCGCCCGCCCGGCGTAACGGTCGTCAGCCAGACGACCTGGTCATTGACGAGGTGACCCTCAACCTGTGCGGTGGGCTCGAATGCCATGAGCAGCAGCCTAGACGCCGGGCCTCGTCGGATGCGGCTATTCTCTGTGCGAACCGGGCAAGCGTGACGGAGCGAGGGTCGGAGACCATTGAGTACTGCCTCCAGCATGGCGACTGGGACTACTCGGAAGTTCGACCTACTGAGCCTGGGAACGTTCGCGGTCCTCGGGTTGCCCGACGGGATGCTCGGCACGGCGTGGCCGGCGATGCGCCACAGTTTCGGCGTTCCCGTGGGATCGCTTGGCCTCATGTTGCTGGTCAACACCATCGGCTCGGTGGTGGTCTCGGCCTTCGTCGGCCGGCTCATCCTGCGGCTGGGCACGGCCGCGGTCCTGGCTGTCGCCGGCTCGTGTGCCGCTCTCGGCGGCATCGGGTACGCGGTAGCGCCGGGGCTGTGGCTCGTTCTCAGCATCGGCCCGCTCATGGGTGCCGCCGCGGGGATGATGGACGGCGGCCTGAACACCGCCGTCGCGCTCACCGGGCGGCCCCGGCTCCTCAACCTGCTGCACGGTTTCTACGGCGTGGGCACCGCGATCGGACCGCTGGTTGTCACCGCCGCGATCATTGCCGGGTCCTGGCGGCCCGCGTACCTCGTCCTTGCCGCGCTTGACGTGGTGACCGCCTGCTGCTGGATTGCCTACCGCCGAAGCGTTCCTGCCCCCGCGGCGAGGGCTTCGGCCGCGTATCCGGCGCCGCCCGCGATGTTTCCGGGGCTGCCCACGACGTGCCCGGCAGTGCGGACCCCGCCGAGAGAGCACAGCCGACCGGGGGCTGGAGCCGCCGGCGGGCCGGTGCCGTCCTCACGCTGGGACTGATCGTGTTCTTCTTGTACACCGGGCTCGAGGTGAGCGCGGGGCAGTGGGAGACCAGCTACGTCCGCGGCCACCTGGGCCTTTCAGCATCGGCCGCCGGACTGGCCTCCTTTGGCTACTGGGGCGCGCTGACCGCCGTCCGGATCGGACTTGCCCTTCCGGCCAAGCCGGTCCCGGCACGGACGGTCATCGGGGCCGGGCTGCTCCTCGCCATCGGTGCCGCCGGCCTCATCTGGTGGCAGCCCGGCCCTGTCGTGGTAGTCCTTGCATTCGTCGTTCTCGGGGCCGCACTCGCCGGCGTCTTCCCCGCCCTCATCGCCGTTACGCCACAGCGGATCGGCGAGGAACGAGCACAGCACGCGATCGCCTGGCAGGTCGGCGCCGCGGCCGCCGGCGGCTCGGCGATCTCCGCCGTTATCGGGCTGCTGATCGACACGACGAGCCTGGCAGTACTCGGCCCCGCGCTGGTCGCGCTCGCGCTCCTCCTCTTCTTCGCCAACATGGCCCTCGCCAGACTGGCGCCCATCGAGGAGCTATGGCAGGACCACGTTGACGCCGTGACCGGCTAACCGCGGTCATAAGGTTACTATTCTCGCCCGGCGAGCCTACTCCATGCGACGGCGGGCGCGCCGGTAACGTCTCCACGTCTGGCCGCTCGTAAGAAGGATCATGTACGGGACGCCTACGCGCATCGGCACGAAGCGCGATCATCAGGTTAGCGCGGCCGGTTGTTCGTTGGACCACTGGGCGGCTGCGTCGGACAGGAGGCGAGCGACCAAGTCGCCGCATAGCTTCGGTTAGGCGGTTAACTCGAGCGGCGCGTTCATGCGCAGCGCCGCGGCAGATGCCACGAGGCCGTCACGCTGCAACTCGCCTAGGACGTCATCGACAGTTACCGGGCGCTTCTTGCGCGAGTCGACGATATGCTGAACACAAGCCCAGACAGCCTGAGGGTCGAAGTCCATCACGTCGCGCACGAAGCTGTCCGGGGACTTCGGCCTGATCCCCCACTCGGGCAACGTCTTCACCGGGAAGTCCTTCAGGTTCATCGTGACTATCGAGCTGGGCATTCACCTTGATCGCTGCGGCGAGCACGTGCCTGTCGTCAGGATCGGGGAGGTCGAGCACGTCGATCAGAGGCTCGTAGCCCGTGCACGAGACAGTCCCGGACCGCCTCCGTCATAGCCTCGCGCAGATGAGCCACCTTTTCCTCGGTAATGTCAGGGCGCATCCTGAGGAGCGCCCGGGACATGTGGCCGAAGATATGGTCGGTCCACTTGGCCTGGACCAGATGGGGTAGCTGGGCGATGCGGATCAGCAGGTCTCGCAGCGTGTTCCCGTACAGCACGTTCGCGTCGTAGATGACGATGAAGGCCATGGTCAGTACAGGTCCAGATCCTCGGTAAACGCAGCGAGCCTGTCGGCGGCTTCGCGCCGCTTCAGGTCGTCCTTGCGCTTATAGGCCATCAAGTCTTCGAACCTGATCCTTGGGTGCCTTCCGACCTTACGGAAGGGGATCTGGCCGGCCTCGAGCAAGCCGATCAGATACGGACGCGAGACGTTGAGCATGGTTGCAGATTGCTGTGTGGTGAGCTCTACTTCCTTCGGGAAGATCTGAACCCCGCGGCCTTGGGCCAGTAGATCGAGGATTTGGGCGAACATGACCGCCGTCGCACGGGGGATGACCAGGGCGTCCTCGGACCCGATCTCCCCGAGGGCCTCGATGAGCTCGTCGTCGGGATGTTCTTGTAGGTACTCGTTGATGCGCCGAGCGGCACGGTCCGCTATCTCGGCGTCAACGTCACCAGGGTTGATCGAGGTGATGCTGGGCTCAGGGATAGTCCACCTCCCTCAGTCGCATTATACGCAATAAACGAAGAATTCGCAACAATACCCGAGGGTGACTGCTAGCGCACGCAGGGATTCCCGGCGCGAACTCGCGCGCCAGTATCCCCGCGGTCGGCGCCTCGGAACGAGCAGGTTGTTACGTACGGGGGCGCTTCCCGTCTCACATGGCCGAAAAAGCGCGCGGCGGCGCGGCGAAGTCTGCGGCTTGCGCTGGTCAGACGTTGAGCCTGGCCGCGGGCACGATCACGATCGGCCGAACCCGAGTCGTCGTCAACTGCCGGATCATCGTTAAGGGGCCAAAATCCCAGCGAGGTACCCGGACGCTTCCCCTAGATGTCGAGCGGTTCGGGCGGAGAGCCTGACCGCCGCACTCGGCGCGCTGATCGCCGTTCACAACCCCGCGTGAGATTGTGAGATATTCGCCTCTCACAATCGCGTGAGACACTCCGCGGCTAGCCGGTAAACCGCCGCTGACCTGCTAGGACTCGGTGAGTGGAGCTTAGGGGACTCGAACCCCTGACCCTCTGCTTGCAAAGCAGATGCTCTTCCAGCTGAGCTAAAGCCCCAGGTTTACCTCGTTCAGGGTACCAGCGGTTGCTGGCGGCCGTGCAGGACGTGCTGGGAGGGCGGGGACGGCCAGCCGTCGCCGCCCTGTTGCGGGGTTGTGGGTTCATGTAGACAACTGATCAGAGATGGCGCTACAGTGATCACCGCGCTACGCATAGTTGCCCGGTTATTTCCCCCCGGGCCACCCCACAAAGTAGCGCCGCGGATGTCCCGGGGTTCTGGGGGGTTACCGGGGACACCTGCTGGCCTGGCCCCTGGGCGGCCGACCCTGCCGGGCCGGCCATCCGCGCCCGCAATCCCCAAAATTAACCCGAGGGGGTCTGGTGGGCGTTGTCTGGGGCGAGGGTGAGGGCGCGGCGAACCAGGGCGGTCCAGCAGCAGGCGTAGCCATCCCGGACTGGATTGAGCGCCTTGTCCGTGCTGTGTGGCGACGGCTCTTCGTACACGGCGGTGAGGCATGACGACGCGGTGGGCGGCACCGCGTATCGGCTACCTGCTGACCGCGGCGATGGCCGGCCGTCGGTACAGCGAGGCGTGCTGCATGTGGCGCGAACTCGACGAGCCCACTCAGTCCGATGTCATCACCGCGCTCGGCGCCCAGGCCAGGGTCGCTGTCGCGGAGGCGGGCGTACCGTTGCAGATCGACTTCACCGGCCTCGCCGATTCACGCTGCCCCGAGACGCTTTCTGCTGCTCAGACGGCCTACGAGGGCACCGGGCCGTGGGAGCCGCCGCAGTGCCCGCACTGCCGCGAGCTGGTGGCCTCGACACTCGCCGAGATCCAGTTCCAGGCTGGGGTCGCCGCGGGCAGGCCAGCCTCCTATGTGGACCTCATCTGCCGGGGAAAGGCGGTCAGCGCCGCTGCCCCGGCACCGCCACTAACCGCCGCTCTCACTTGAGCAAGCGGGACATGCGGCGGTCGGCGAGGGGCTTACCGCCGGTCTGGCAGGTGGGGCAGTACTGCAGCGAGGAGTCGGCGAAGGAGACCTCGCGGATCGTGTCACCGCAGACCGGGCAGGGCTGGCCGGTCTTGCCGTGCACGCGCAGCCCGGTCTTCTTCTCCCCCTTGAGATCGGCGGCGGCCAGGCCCGCCGAGCGCTTCACCGCCTCGCGGAGTGTGTCCACGATCGCCTGGTGCAGGGCTTCGACCTCATCGGGAGTGAAACTGGACGCGAGCTTGAACGGTGACATCTTCGCGGCGTGCAGCACCTCGTCGGAGTAGGCGTTGCCGATGCCCGCGATGATGTGCTGATCGCGCAGCACGCCCTTGATCTGGGTGCGGCGGCCGCCGAGTATCGCGGCGAGCGCGTCGACCGTGAAGTCGTCCGCCAACGGCTCGGGGCCAAGGGTCGCCACGCCCGGCACGTCCACGGGATTCCTGACCAGGTACACGGCAAGCCGCTTCTGCGTGCCCGCCTCGGTCAGGTCGAACCCGGCACCGTCATCGAGGACGAGCCTGAACGCGAGCGGGCTCTTCCCCGGCTTGACTGGCGTGTCCGGCATGTCTTCCCGCCAGCGCAGCCAGCCCGCGCGGGCCAGGTGGAAGACGAGGTGCAGGTTTCCGCAGGTGAGGTCAAGGAACTTGCCGTGCCTTCCCACCCCGGTTACCTCCTGGCCGGCCAGCGCGGACAGGGGCGGGTCGAATGTCTTGAGCACGGCGAACGAGGCGGCGTCGGCCCGGGCGATAGCGTGGCCGCTGGCACGTTCGCGCAGGAAGAGGGCGAGTGCTTCGACTTCCGGTAGCTCCGGCATGAATACGAGTGTAAGCTGCCGCCGCTACGCGGACTGGGCCACCAGATCGGCGAGCGACGTGATGTTGTCAAGCACATGGGTTGCGCCCGCCTCAAGCAGTGCCGCCGTCCGGCGCGCGCCGCTGCCCAGCCCGACCACGATCCTGGCACCCGCACGGTAGCCAGACAGCACGCCGTCCGGCGTGGCGCTGACCACAGCCACCTCACGCACGTCCGCGGCGCCGAGCCTGAGCATGGCGGTGAGCACCGGGTCCGGCCACGGGAACCCCCGCGGCGCATCGTCGCCGCATAGCACCAGGTCCGCCATCCGGAGCAGGCCAACGAGATCGCCGCAGGAGCGCCTGGACAGCATGGTGATCGGGCATATCCGGGCACCTGATGCGGCCGCCTTGCCCATCGCGTCGGCGACATCGACCGGGATGTCCACGCCGAACCGCTGCGCCGCCGCGCGGAACGACCGCTCGAAGGCCAGCAAGGCCGCCTGCGCTCGCGGCTCGTCGCCGTCGAACAAGTCGCGCAGTACGTCGGCGGGCGCCCGCCCATGTGACCGGTCGAACCGCACCATGGACCTGGCGTAGTCCTGCGTGCCCGCGACGATTCCCTGCGTGGCGATGGCCTCCGCGAATGCGCGCTCGACGACGGAACCGTCGATGACGATGCTCGCCAGGTCGAAGCAGATCAGCGAGATTGGGGGTGAATCGGTCATCGCACGCGCCTAAGAGGGTCAGCGCCTGCCGAGCCAGCGGGTAACCGCCGCCCTCGGCCGACGGCGTCAGTAGTCATCGGGGGCGGTGGCCTCGCTCCACAGGTCGAGGTCTGCCCGCTGCGCCTGGACCTTCCGCCACACCGCGAAACCGCCAAGCACGACCACGATGAGGATCAGCAGCTTCTTCATGCCCGCAAGCCTACCGCTCGGCTGGCCGGGTGCCGCTCAAGCTCTGGCAGAGATGTGCCCAACCGTGACCACGAAGGCGGCGGTCCGACTTTCACGGGAAACGAACGAAAAGAGCCCCTGTCGCCAGGGGCCCACCCGATGGTGCTGTAGATGTGTCAGCGGTATCAGTTGATTTCTGTCGCGCGTCCTGGCAGCACCTTGAAGGCGCGGGTGGCGGAGGGGTCGCCTCAGGACCAGGGGCGCAGTTGCGGTAGTGGGAGATCCTGACCTTGGCGGCTAGCCGTGAGATCGGCTGTTGCCGGGACCGTCCGCCCGATCAGCCAGCAAAGGACCGCGGCTGCGGTGCCGTGGATGACGATAGGGTCACTTGACGTCGTTGTGGCGTTGTCGTTCGGCCAGCGGCGGTCGGTCACCTGCACCTGGACGGCAACATCGTCAGGCAGCCTGGCGGCCAGGGTGGGCAGCACCCGGGGAAGCATCAGGCCGACGAACTCGGGCGGCCAGTCCTGATGGGTGTAGCCGACGTTCAGGTCCACGTGGTGGATCTCCGTCTCGCGCCATCGTGCCCATACCGACTTCCAGGCTGGGCGCTGCCCGATGCGGGCGCCCGTCGGCCGGGACCAAGCTTCAGGGGGCATGTGGCGCCAGACGTCCTCAACCCGGTCGACGGCGGTGCGCGCGTCTTGGAGAATCAGCGGGGCGGAGCGGGCGGCCCCGACCTGGATGTCGGCCTCGCGCTGCTCGTCGCCACCGGGGTACTGCGCGACCACCTCGCCGAGCGTGGCTGCTAGCAGCATCCGGGTCTGGCCGTCGGCGTTGCGCGCCCAGTACGTCAATACATGGCCGCGGGTCCAGCCGGGCAGCAGGGACGGGGCCCGGCAGTCGTCCTCGGTCATCGTGCTCGCCGTCGTCCACATCCTCTGGTGAGCCGCGACCGCCCCGAGCGCAAGCTTGGGGAGATCTGCGTGCGCAACCTCCATGCCACCATGATCGCATCGCGGGCGATCTCAGGCGGGCCCGCCAGAATGCGGTGACGGGCACGCGGTCGCATGAAGATGAAATGCTTGCGACATGCGCTCTGATACCGGCACTCGGATGCACTTCGGCAGAACGTCGGCCACCCCGCCTTGCGCCCGCTGATGACCGATCCGCGGCAGGCCTGCGATGCCGCCCGCGCGATCGGGGCAGCGGCCCTGGGCCGTGACCCCGGCCCCATGGCCACCACTGAGAGCAGCTCCCATCACGTCTACGTCGGCTCGGATGTCGTCGTGAAGATCATCGACGCTGACGGGCACTCGCGGCTGGACCGGGAGATCGCGCTCGCGCCCTGCCTGCCCGCCGGCCTCACAGCCCCGCTGCTCGGCAGCGGGCTCGGCCGGCTGGGGACGCGCGAGGTTCGCTACGCCTGCTACGCCCGCGTGCCCGGGACGGCTCCCGGCATGGGCATGCCCGGCGTGGACAGCGTGACCGCGCGCCTGCTGGCCGAGGAGGCAGTCCAGCGGCTCGACGGACTGCACAGCTGGCTGCCCGTGGGCCACGCCGAGCAGACGCTGGGGGAACCACTTGACCACGGCGGGTTCGTCGGCAGGGCCGCGCTGCTCGCCGAGGTTGAGAACCTCGCCGCCCGGGACCGGGACGGAATCGTTCCCCGCCATCTCCTCGACGGCCTGACGGCGATAGCCGAGCGCGCGCCGCTGCACGCACGGGCAGCCGTCCCGGTTCACGCGGACTGCCACTGGGGCAACTGGCTCGCATGCGACCGGAGCGTGACGGCACTGCTGGACTTCGAATGGGCCCGCTTCGGCGAGCCTGCCGATGACTGGTTCTTCCTGGCCCGGTTCAGCGGCCCGCACATGGAGACAGTTCTCGACGTCATCGCCCGTGCCACCACGACCTCTCTGGAAACCCTCCGGGCACAGTGCGAGGTCCGCGAAGCGGCCCACCTCGCCTCTGACCTCCGCGTCGCGCTTGACCATCCCGGTGCCCGCGCGCCGATGGCTGCTGACCGCCTGCGCGGACTCAAGGAACTCATCGACGGGCGCTACTGGTGGCGCCACACCCGGTGATGCCAGCCGCGGCAGCGAAGCCGCGTAAACAACCCGCAGAAACGCGAAGAGACCCCCCGGAATCGGACTCCTGGGGGTCTCGCGCGATCGGCGGTGACCCTACAACCCGTAGGGCCACCGTCCTTGTCCTCTAGGGCCAGTCTGACCAAACGGCCAGATCAGACCCGGTGGGGGTACCAGGACTTGAACCTGGGACCTCTTCCTTATCAGGGAAGCGCTCTAACCGTCTGAGCTATACCCCCGTGGGGGTTCCCGTAAAGAGGACTTCGCTACTTTACCGCATCCCGCCGGGTGCTTCACTCCGTCTCCCGGAGAGTCACCTCGATGCCGCCGATGGTCTTGGCGATGAGGTTGTAGATCACCGATCCGACCGTGGACATCGCGGTGATGAGCACGATGTTCAGCGCGCCGAGCATCGCCGTATAGCCAAGGACAACGGAAGCGGAGTAGTAGTGCGAGATGTCCGTGCCGCTCGTGCCCTGGGCGCCGGTAATGGACGAGACCGTGTGCTGGAGCGAGTCAAATACGCCAAGGGCGGCCAGGACCATGTAGAGCATCGCGACGGCCACGAACAAGATGATGAACGCGACGACCGAGGCCACGAAGCTGAACTTCATCACCGACCAGGGCTCAACCCGGGCGAGCGTGAGCATCGCCTGCCGCTTGGCCGGCTTGCGCGGCTGCGGGCCGCTGGCCTTGCTCGGCCGGCTGTTCGCACCGCGCCGCTGCCAGGCGGAGGCCACCGAACTCGCCAGGCCTGCCGCCGCCCCCGTGACGGCCGACACGGCACTGGGGGAGGACCCGTTGCCTGCCGAGTAGCCCCCGCCCGGCGCGGACGGCGCCGAGGCCGGCGGGCGCGCCCCGGCCGGCTTCGCCGTCGTCGTCGTCGTAGCAGCAGCGGGAGCAACGGGAGCAGGCCGAGCGGGAGGACCGACCGGAGCGGGCGCTGGCATGGACGCCGACGGCGTGAACGACGGCTTGAAGCTGCTCTTGACCGCTGGCGTCTCCGCTACCGCGGTCTCGGCGGGCGCTGTCTCGGCCGCCGGTGCGGGCGTGCCCGCCTCCGCCTGGTCGGACACACTCACCTTTGCCTTGCGGATGGTGTCGGCGGGCAGCGGGGCGACGGTAGCCGGCACGGCATCCGGGGCATCCTTGGCCGCGGCATCGCCTGAGGATACGTCCCCGTCGGCTCCATCGGCATCGCGGTCCCGCTTACCGGCCGCGGAACGCGACGATCTAGCTCTCGTCCGTGATGATGACATGATGTCATTGTCAACGACGGCGTCCGCGGCCTCCCCATCCGGGTCGGCCTCCAGACCTGGGGGCGCCATGATGAGCGACGGTTGAGTCGATCGCACCGGCTCGTCCACGCCGTCCTCCTCGGTCCTCACTGCTGTCATTTTGTGCCCTTTTGGATGACTCTATCTGAGAGCCCACGAACTTCAGACGCTGCTACCCCCCGGTACGTTGCCTTAATCGCCGTTCTCATTGCCAGGGTCGCCGTCCACAGCGCCAGGGTCGTCGTCCACAGCCTCATCCACGGACTCCGACTCCGCGTTCCGTGCCAGTGCGACCACGCTATCCCCGGTCGCGAGGTTCATCAGCCTTACGCCCATCGTCTGCCGCCCGGACTGCTTAACCTCCCCGGCTCGCGTCCGGATGACCCCCCCGGCCGAGGTGATCGCGAACACCTCGTCCTCGGGACGGACGAGCAGCGCGCCCACGAGGCCGCCCCGGTCCTCCACGATCCGTGCCGTGATGACGCCGAGGCCGCCCCGGTTCCGCAGCGGGTACTGGTCGGCAGGCGTCCGCTTAGCGTACCCGCCATCGGTCGCTACTAGGACATCTTCGCCTTCCCGGACCACGTACATGCCGAGCAGCTCGTCACCCTCGTTGAACCGCATGCCGATCACGCCAGAAGTGGCCCGCCCCATCGGCCGCAGCTGCTCGTCGTCCGCGTGGAAGCGCAGGGCCTGCGCGCCCTTGCTCACGAGCAGCAGGTCTTCCTCGGGCGACACGAGCGCGGCGCTGATCACCTCGTCGTCCTCGCGGAGGTTGACCGCGATCAGCCCGCCGGTTCGCGGCGAGTCGTACTCGGCGAGCCGCGACTTCTTCACGAGCCCGGACTTCGTGGCGAGCACCAGGTAGGGGGCCACCGTGTAATCCCGCAGGGTGAGCACCTCGGCGATCTGCTCGTCCGGTTGGAAGGCGAGCAGGTTCGCGACGTGCTGGCCGCGCGCGTCGCGCCCGGTGTCCGGCAGCTCGTATCCCTTCGCACGGTAGACCCGGCCCTTGTTCGTGAAGAACAGGATGTAATCGTGCGTCGAGGTGACGAAGAAGTGGTCGACGATGTCATCTGACCGCAGCGCCGCGCCGCGGACGCCCTTGCCGCCGCGCCGCTGCGCACGGTACTGATCGGTGTTGGTCCGCTTCGCGTAACCGCCGCGGGTGATCGTCACCACGATGTCGGACTCCGCGATCAGGTCCTCGTCGGCGACCTCGCCGTCGTAGGCGATGATCTCGGTGCGCCGGACGTCGCCGTACTTCGACACGATCTCGCCGAGCTCGGCGCCGATGATCGCCCGCTGCCTGACGGGCGAGTCCAGGATGGACTGGAGGTCGGCGATCCGCGTCTCGAGCTCGTCGCGCTCGTCGATCAGCTCCTGCCGCTCCAGGGCAGCCAGCTTGCGCAGCTGCATGTCGAGGATGGCGCGCGCCTGCACCTCGTCGATGTTCAGCAGGCCCATCAGGCCGACCTGCGCGGCGGCGGCCGATTCCGAGCCGCGGATCAGCGCGATGACCTCGTCGATCGCGTCGATCGCGGCGAGCAGCGCGGCAACGATGTGCAGCCGCTCCTGGGCCTTGCGCAGCCGGAACCTGGTGCGCCGCTGGATCACCTCGATCTGGTGCGCGACCCAGTACCTGATCATCTGGTCAAGCCGGAGGGTCCGCGGCACCCCGTCGACCAGCGCCAGCATGTTCACGCCGAAGGTGTCCTGCAGCTGCGTGTGCTTGTACAGGTTGTTCAGCACGACCTTGGCGATCGCGTCACGCTTGAGCTTGATCACGAGCCGCTGCCCGGTGCGGCCGCTCGTCTCGTCGGCGATGTCGGCGATGCCGGACAGCCGCCCGTCCCTGACCAGCTCGGCGATCTTCGTGGCCAGGTTGTCCGGGTTGACCTGGAACGGGAGCTCCTTGACGACCAGGCAGTGGCGGCCGTGGATCTCCTCGTGCTCGACGACGGCTCGCATGGTGATGGAGCCGCGCCCGGTGCGGTAGGCCTCGCGGATGCCGCGCCGTCCGACGATCAGGCCGCGGGTCGGGAAGTCGGGCCCGAGTACGCGCTCCATCAGCCCGTCGAGCAGTTCGGTGGCTACCTCGCGGCGGCGCTCCTCGGATACCTCGTCGCTGCCGGCCACGCCGGACGCGGGGATCTCGAACCGCTCATAGTTGTCCAGGTACCACTGGACGCCCGCGGCGACCTCGCGCAGGTTGTGCGGCGGGATGTTGGTCGCCATGCCGACCGCGATGCCCTGCGACCCGTTGATCAGCAGGTTGGGGAACCGCGCGGGCAGCACCACGGGCTCCGCCGACCGGCCGTCGTAGTTCGGCCGGAAGTCGACGGTCTCCTCGTTGATGTCCCGGAGCATCTCCATCGCCAGCGGGGCGAGGCGGCACTCGGTGTACCGCATGGCGGCGGGCGGGTCGTTGCCAGGCGAGCCGAAGTTCCCCTGCCCGTCGACCAGCGTCATCCGCATCGACCACGGCTGCGCCATCCGCACCAGCGCGTCGTAGATCGCGCTGTCGCCGTGCGGGTGGTAGTTGCCCATGACCTCGCCGACAACCCGCGAGCACTTGAAGTACCCGCGGTCCGGGCGGAAGCCGCCGTCGTACATCGCGTAGAGGATGCGCGTGTGCACCGGCTTGAGCCCGTCGCGCACGTCGGGCAGCGCCCGCCCGACGATCACCGACATCGCGTAGTCGATGTAGCTGCGCTGCATCTCGACCTGGATGTCAACCGGCTCGGTCCGGTCGTGGCCCTCGGTCGGCCCCAGCACCTCGGTCACTTCGCAACCTCTCGTCGTCTAAAGATCAAAATCCACACTGCCGAACGGGAGCGTGTTTCACGTGAATCACTCCCGTCCGGCCTCACGGCCGGCCAGCACGCACGGCCTGCTAGATATCCAGGAATCGCACGTCCTTCGCGTTCCTGCGTGATGAACGCGCGCCGGGATTCGACGTCCTCGCCCATCAGGATGCTGAACAGGTCGTCGGCCTGCGCCGCGTCGTCGAGCGTCACCTGGAGCAGCACCCGGCGCGCCGGGTTCATCGTGGTCTCCCACAGCTCATCGGCGTTCATCTCGCCAAGGCCCTTGAACCGCTGCACCGCGTCGCGCGGCCGCGGGTCCCTGCGCCCGGCCGCCATGCCCGCCTCGATGACCCGGTCCCGCTCGGCGTCGGAGTACACGTACTCGGGATCGACCCCGCGCTCGGTCCACTTGATTTTGTAGAGCGGCGGCTGGGCGAGGTACACGTGCCCGGCTTCGACCAGCGGCTTCATGAACCTGAAGAGCAACGTCAGCAGCAGCGTCCTGATGTGCTGCCCGTCCACGTCGGCGTCCGCCATCAGGATGATCTTGTGGTACCGCAGCTTGGTGATATCGAACTCGTCGTGGATGCCCGCGCCGAGCGCCGTGATCATCGCCTGGACCTCGGTGTTCTTGAGCACCCGGTCGATGCGCGACTTCTCGACATTGATGATCTTGCCGCGGATCGGCAGGATCGCCTGGAAGTGCGGGTCGCGGCCGCCCTTGGCCGAGCCGCCGGCCGAGTCGCCCTCGACCACGTAGATCTCGGACTTGGACGGGTCGGTGGACTGGCAGTCGGCCAGCTTGCCCGGCAGCCCGTTCGTCTCCATCGCCGACTTGCGCCTGGTCAGGTCGCGCGCCGTGCGGGCCGCGATCCGCGCCCGCGACGCCTGCTGCACCTTGTCGATGATGCCCTTGGCTTCGCCGGGGTTGCGGTCGAACCAGTCGCGCAGGTGATCGTTGGTGACCTTCTGCACGAACGACTTCGCCTCGGTGTTGCCGAGCTTCGTCTTGGTCTGGCCCTCGAACTGCGGCTCGGCGAGCTTGACCGAGACGATGGCGGTGAGGCCCTCGCGGATGTCCTCGCCGGTGAAGTTCGGGTCCTTCTCCTTGAGGAACTTGGTGTCGCGCGCGTACTTGTTGACGACGGTGGTCAGCGCGGCGCGGAACCCTTCCTCGTGGGTGCCGCCCTCGGCGGTGTTGATGACGTTGGCGAACGTGTGCACCGACTCGTTGTACGAGCCGTTCCACTGCATCGCGATCTCGGCCGACATGCCGGGCTGCTCGTCACCGAACTCGATGACCTGCGCGTGCACCGGCTCCTTCGACGCGTTCAGGTGCCGCACGAAGTCGGCGATGCCGCCCGGGTACTCGTAGACCACCGTGCGCGCCTTGCCGGCGAGCGAGCCGCCGCCGGACGGACGGGGTGAGCACGTCGTCCTCGTCGGCGTCGTCGACCACGACCTTGGCGGGCCGCTCGTCGGTCAGCGAGATGCGCAGCCCCCGGTTGAGGAACGCGGTCTCCTGCATCCGCCGGGACAGGGTCTCGAAGGACCAGTCGGTCGTCTCGAAGATCGTCCCGTCCGGCCAGAACGTGGTGGTGGTCCCGGTCTCGTCCGTCGGCTCGCCGCGGTGCAGTGGCGCCACAGGGGCACCGCGCTCGTAGGTCTGCGTCCAGACGTAGCCGTCCTTGCGCACCTCGATGTCCACCCGCCGCGACAGCGCGTTGACGACGGAGATGCCGACGCCGTGCAGGCCGCCGGAGACCGCGTACGACTGGCGGTCGAACTTGCCGCCGGCGTGCAGCGTGGTCATGATGACCTCGAGCGCCGGGCGCTTCTCCACCGGGTGCTCGTCAACGGGGATGCCGCGGCCGTCGTCGATCACCCGGACGCCGCCGTCGGCGAGCAGCGTCACAAGCACCTCGCTGGCGTAGCCGGCGAGGGCCTCGTCCACCGAGTTGTCCACCACCTCGTACACCAGGTGGTGCAGTCCGCGCTCACCGGTCGAGCCGATGTACATGCCGGGACGCTTACGGACGGCCTCAAGGCCCTCGAGTACCGTGATGGACCGCGCATCGTAATCGTTCGACAAATTGAAGCTCCATCCTGCTGCTGGCAACGCCCCAGTGCCTGGTAACCAGTAGCCCCCGGTCACCAGCCGATCGGCGCTGCCGCCCTACGGTCGCGCGGCCCTCACGCAGCCCCAGCCACCGCTCGTCTTGTCCGCGTGACTACCTTCTATTTTAGCTGTGGTTACCGACACTCGGGCCCGCCTTGACGGTACGTGTCACTCGATGTGTCGCAGGCGTTTTGCACAGGGCGCGGAACGGGTCGCCGGTCGATGGCTCGTCTGCGGCTGAAGCTAATTCTGTCCTCATAGTGCAACGTCCGAGCGGGCCGTTTTCTTCCAGAATGCCCAGCTCACGTACTAAACGTGCCGGTTAGCGCACCCGCAGGCGGCCGGGGCGGCGCGGCGGGCCGGACGGGCCGTTGACGCGGATGTGGCGAACCGTGTTGTGGCCGAGCTCTTCGGCCAGCCGCTTGAGTAGCTGCGGTGCCATCAGGCGGAGCTGGGTGGCCCAGGCGGCGGAGTCGGCGGACACGGTTAGCTCGCCCGAGTCGAACGACTCCGGCTTGCTGTGCAGGGCGAGCTGCGGCCCCACGATGTCCTGCCAGTGGCCGAAGACGGCGCCGACGGCAGCCCGCTCGCGCCAGCCCCGAGCGGACAGCAGGCCGCCAAGTGCGGCGGTGAGCGGCTGCGGGTCGTCGCGCCGTGGCCGCGGCGACCATGAGGCGGCGGGTGCGGCCTCGGGTGAAACAGCCGCCCGTTCGGCATCCCCGTCCCGGATCTGCTGACGCTGTGCCTGCAGACCTGGGCCCGCGCCCGGGCGCTCCCCCCTCGCCCAGGCATCGGCTCTCGCGCGGGCCAGCGCCTCGGCGGCCAGCCGGGCGCGCTCCGGGTCAGGGCGCACTGTTTCCCCCGGGGAAATGATCCCCCCGGGGACCCCCCAAAGCATGGGGGAGTCCCTCCCCCGCCGTGTCCTCCCGGGGGGACGACCCCCCCAAACCCCCCCGTGGCCCCTCGCCGGGGCGGAGCCCCGGACGGCGCCTGCGGCGCCGGGCACCTCGGTGAGGGTGCCGCCGGAGACCTTGAAGTGGGCGCCGACGAGGATGCCCGGGATGTCTTCCGGTACCGCCGCGGTGACCAGGACCTGCTCGGCGGCGGCGACCAGGGCGGCAAGGCGGTCGCGGCGGCCGGCGTCAAGTTCGGCGAACACGTCGTCGAGTATCAGTACCGGGTCCTCGCGGCCGGCCCTGAGCAGGTCGAAGCTGGCGAGTCGGAGCGCGAGCGCGAGCGACCACGACTCGCCGTGGCTGGCGTAGCCGCGGGCCGGAAGCCCGCGCACGCTGAGTTCGAGCTCGTCGCGGTGCGGGCCGGCCAGGCAGACGCCGCGGTCGAGTTCGCTCGCGCGCACCTCGAGCAGCGCCGCGAGCAGCGCCTGCGCCGCGGCGCGCACCCGTTCCCCGTGGCCCCGTTCTCCGTGGTTCAGGCCGGCATCGGCCTGGCCCGCCTCCCCGGGGGGCTGACTCTCGAACGAGCGCCGGTACTCAAGCGCGGCCAGGCCGCGGCCGTCACCAGCGACGGCCGCGTACGCGCGCTCCACGTACGGGCGGAGCGCGGTGACCAGGTGCTCGCGCGCGACGAGCAGCTCGGCGCCGCTCCGGGCCAGGTGCGCGTCCCAGACATCGAGCGTGGCCGTCACCGCCTCGCGGGACTGCCTGTTGCCTTTGGGCCCGCCCTTGGGTCCCGCGGACTTGAGCAGCGCGGTGCGCTGCCTGAGCACCCGGTCGTAGTCCGCGCGGACCGCGGCGTACCTGGGGGCCATCGCCACGAGCAGGTCGTCGAGGAACCGCCTGCGCTCGCCCGGGTCGCCCTTGACGAGCGCGAGGTCCTCGGGCGCGAACAGCACGGTGCGCAGCACGCCGAGCACCTCGCGCGGCCTGGCCAGCGGTGTCCGGTTGAGCCTGACCCGGTTGGCCCGGCCCGCGTTCAGCTCGATTTCCACAAGCGCGTCGTTGGCGGGAGTGGAAACCGCCACCCGGATGATCGACTGCTCGGTGCCCTTGCGGATCAGCGGTGCGTCCTGCGCGGCCCGGTGGCTGGCCAGCGTCGCCGCGTAACCAACGGCCTCGACGAGGTTGGTCTTACCCTCGCCGTTCGGGCCGCTGAAGATCGTGACACCCGGCTTGAGCGGCACGTCGACGTCCGTGTAAGACCGGAAATCGGTCAGCGCCAGCCGAGTGAGATGCACGTATTCGAGGTTAGCCGTTACGGCCGACGATGGCGGGTTTTGCCGTCGCGCGCCTAGCCAGCCGACCTGATGGGCATCAGGACGTAGCGGTAGTCGGGGTGTGCCTCGCCCTTGCCGGTAAGCACGGCGGGGCGGGTAGCCGTGGTGAACGAGACGCGGACGGTGTCTCGAGTCCACCGCGTTGATGCCGTCGAGCAGGTACTGCGGGTTGAAGGCGATCTGCATCTGCTCGCCGTCGAAGCTCGCGCCGATCGCCTCGCTCGCCTGCGCCTCGTCACCGGTTCCGGCCTCGAGCAGCACCTCGCTCGCGGCGAAGGTAAGCCTGACCGGGGTGTTCCGCTCGGCGACGAGGGACACGCGCTTGACCGCGTCCGCGAACGCGGCGGCGGGCAGCTCCGCGACCGCTGAGAACTCGCTCGGCAGCAGGGTCTGGTAGCGGGGATACTCGCCGGAAAGCAGCCGGGTGGTCGTGCGCCGCCCGCCGCCCTCGAAGCCGATGATGCCGTCGCTCGCGCCCTCGGTCGTGGAGAGCGCGACGGACACCTCGGCGCCGCCGGTCATCTGCCGCGCGGTGTCGCCAAGTACCCGGGCGGGGACCAGGACTGCCGTGCTGAGGCCGGGCGCGGCGGGGGTCCAGCGCAGCTCGCGGATGGCCAGCCGGTACCGGTCGGTGGCGACGAGCGTCAGCGTGTCCTCGTTGAACTCCATCCTGATGCCGGTCAGCGCGGGCAGCGTGTCGTCCCGGCCGGCGGCGATGGCGACCTGGTGGATGGCCGAGGCGAACGCGTCGGCGCCGACGGTGCCCGTGGTGTCGGGCATGGACGGCAGGGTGGGGTATTCCTCGGCGGGCAGCAGCAGCAAGGTGAACGTGGCGCTGCCGCACTTGAGTGTCGTCCTGGTTCCGTCAGTGGTGAGGTCGACCGGCTTGGCGGGCAGCGACCGGACGATCTCGGCGAGCAGCCGCCCGGACACGAGCACCGTGCCGGGCTCGTCGGCCTGCACGGGGATCGTCGACTGGGCGGACACCTCGTAGTCGAAGGTGGACAGGGTTAGCTCGCTGCCCGCCTGCAGGCGCATGCCCGCCAGCACGGGAGCCGTGGGCCGCGCCGGGAGCGCGCGGGCGGTCCATGCGACGGCCTCTGCGAGTGGGTCACGCTCAACCTGGAGCTTCACGGGATGCCTCCTGCCGGTGATGTTTGCGAGTCTCGCTTAACGGGGTATGTCAGTCCTGGCCGGGCTGGTTTCCCCAGTCAGGCGCGAGCCTACTTGTTCTTGGGATTCTTTGAGTTATAAGAACGTAGTAGTAATAGGGGCTGTGGACGCTGGGGATAACGTCGTTTCCCCAGTTCACGGCCCTTTTCTTATGCACAGGCCTTGTGGCCCCGTTGTGCAGGCCGACGGGCCGTATGTGGACAGCGTGGAAGTTTTCCCGCGTTGTCCACTGGTCGTCCCCTGGTTTTCCACTACTTGTCCACCCGTTTGTCCACAGTCATTGTCCACAGGTTCTGGATAACTCCTGTGGACAACCTGTGAGTTGATCTTGTCAACTGATTGCCTGTCCCGGGCCAATTGCTGCCGCCTTTGCCTGCGCACATTTGGTCGCCTTCTGCCGGTTAGTTCGCCCGCGCCTGCTGCTTGATCCGGTTGGTGAGCTCGGTGACCTGTGTGTAGATCGAGCGGCGCTCGGCCATGAGCGAGCGGATCTTGCGGTCCGCGTTGATGACCGTGGTGTGGTCGCGGCCGCCGAACTGCTGGCCGATCTTGGGCAGGGACATGTCAGTCAGCTCACGGCAGAGGTACATGGCGATGTGCCTGGCCGTCACCAGGACCCGGGACCTGCTCGTGCCGCACAGGTCGTCGATCGACAGCCCGAAGTAGGCGGCGGTCTGCCCCATGATGGTCGCCGCGGTGATCTGCGGCCCGCCGTTGCCCTGCGATTCGGGTATGAGGTCCTTGAGCACGATCTCCGCGAGGCTGATGTCCACACCCTGCCGGTTGAGGCTGGCGAAGGCGGTGACCCGGATGAGGGCGCCCTCAAGCTCGCGGATGTTCGTGGAGATGCGGCTGGCGATGTACTCGAGCACGTCGGCGGGCGCGTTCAGGCCCTCCTGGATCGCCTTCTTCCGCAGGATCGCGATCCGGGTCTCAAGCTCGGGCGGCTGGACATCGGTGAGCAGGCCCCACTCGAACCGGCTGCGCAGCCGGTCTTCCAGGGTGACAAGCCGCTTGGGTGCCCGGTCGGACGAGATGACGATCTGCTTGCTCGCATTGTGCAAGGTGTTGAAGGTGTGGAAGAACTCCTCCTGCGTTCCTTCCTTGTTCTCCAGGAACTGGATGTCGTCCACAAGCAAGACGTCGACATCGCGGTACCGCCTGCGGAAACCGTCCTGCTTACCGTCGCGGATCATGTTGATGAACTCGTTGGTGAACTCCTCAGAGCTCACGTACCTGACCTTGAGGCCCGTGTAGAGCGTCTGCGCGTAATGGCCGATGGCATGCAGCAGGTGCGTCTTGCCCAGGCCGGAGTCGCCGTAGATGAACAGCGGGTTGTACGCCTTGGCGGGCGCCTCGGCGACGGCGACGGCCGCGGCGTGCGCGAAACGGTTGCTGCTCCCGATGACGAAGGTGTCGAACGTGTACTTGGAGTTCAGCCGGGCGGAAACCGGGCGCGGCGGCTGGTCTTGCTGCTGCCCGCCCTGTCCCTGTTGCTCCCGCTGCCCCCGTGGCTGGTACTGCTCCATGTCAAGGGGCTCGGGCGGGCTTGGCTGCGGCGGTGCCAGCGGACGCGGCTCGGGCGACAGCTCCTGGTATCCCTGCGCGACGCGGTAGGGCTGGTAACCGGATTCCCGGTAGGAGTAGTGCTCCGGCTGCTGGTACTGCGGCGGCGCCGGGCGGGCGGAAAGCTCCTCCTGCTGCGGCTGCGCGGTCCGCGGCCCCAGGTCATCCGCGGGCGCCCCGGTCAGGGGGTCCATCACGGAGAGCGGCGAACTCGGCGGTCCCGGCAGCTGCTCGGGCGGCGGGACCGTGCTCGGGTCGACGGTGACGGCGATCTGGACCGGGCGGCCCAGCTCCTTGGAGAGCGCGTGGATCACCAGCGGCCGTAGCTTGGTCTCCAGGTGCTCCTTGACGAAGAGGTTGGGCGTGGCGATCAGCGCCGTGTTCTCCACCAGGCCGAGCGGCCTGGTCAGCCTGAGCCAGGCGAGCTGGCTTGCCGGGAGCCCCATCTCGGCGAGCCCGTCAAGGGATCGCGCCCAAACGTCCGCCAGATCCACATCACTCACGATGTGCTCCCCTCGCCCTCGCCGCATTACCCGAGCTCCGGACCGGGCCGACCGGGTCGACCGCTAGCCGCAACTCGTTGTCCACAGGCTCGTCCACAAGGTGTGTACGTGCGCCGCAGCGCAGTTTCCCCATCCCTCGGCGGCAGCCGGCCCCCGGATGGCGATCTGCGGGTCTTGATTTTTCCACAGCCTAGGTCGCCGGCGGCAGGTCCGTTGTGGAAATCACGGTGTTGCCTGGTGGTGGACACGGGGAGCAGCTCAGTTTGACCTGCGCGAGGATCACCCTTACCGTTAACAGGCTGACCCATGCCACGTCGGCGGTGCCGCCGTGCCTGTCCAGGCTTGCGCCTGGCCGCGCGACGCATGGCATGTCCGCCTGTCATGAGGCATCGAAGCTTTCGAACCGACCTGGAGTTCCAGTGAGCAAGCGCACGTTCCAGCCGAACAATCGCCGGCGGGCCAAGGTCCACGGCTTCCGTGAGCGCATGCGTACCCGTGCTGGCCGCGCCGTCCTTGCCGCGCGCCGCCGTAAGGGCCGCGAGCAGATCTCCGTCTGAGCGCGGCCGGGGGCCGCGGGCCTGGCCTCGGCTTGCAGGAGGGGTCGTGCTGCCGCAGCAGTCGCGGATGAGGAGCGCGGAGGAGTTCAGGCGCGTTGTGCGCTCGGGCCGGCGGGCAGGCGGCGCTACCCTCTCGGGGCACCTGCTGCTGTCCGGTCCGGGTCTCGTACCCGAGGACGTCAGTCCAAAGGTAGGCTTTGTTGTTAGCCGTGCGGTTGGCTCGGCGGTGGTTCGCAACCGGGTAAAGCGACGGCTCCGGGAACTGATGCGCAGGCGGCTCGCCTCGCTACCCGGAGGTTGCCTGCTCGTGGTGCGTGCCCATCCGGCTGCCGCTGGTGCACGCCAGGCGGATCTAGCCGCCGATCTCGACCTGGTGCTCGGACGACTGATGCGGCGGCAGGTTGGGGCGCTGCGCCAATGAGCGAGCTATCACCCGGGGGGACGACCCCTCGTCAGCCCTGCCTGCACGCCCCGCGACACGAGGTTGTGACCGCGGCTTCGGCCGCGCCGGAGACGGCGGGCTCCACCGGACCGTCACTGGCAGCGCGGATCCTTATCGTTCCCGTGATCGGCTACCGTAGGTTCATCAGCCCGCTTCTTCCCCCGGTGTGCCGGTTCGCCCCTTCGTGCAGTGAGTACGCCCTTGAGGCGCTGCGGGTGCATGGCGCGGTGCGGGGACTGTGGCTGGCCGTGCGGCGGCTTGCCCGGTGCCACCCCTTTAACCCCGGCGGATACGACCCCGTGCCCCCCCGGCCCCAAGGAGTTATCAGTTGAGCATTCTCAATCCGCTGTTCGACGCGGTCGCCTGGGTGCTGGTGCGCATCCACGCGGTGCTCGCCGTGCCGTTCGGCGCGTCGAGCGGTGTGACCTGGGGCCTGTCCATCGTCATCCTCGTGGTGCTGATGCGGCTTCTCATGGTGCCGCTGTTCATCAAGCAGCGGAACTCCATGTGGAAGATGCAGAAGCACATGCCGCAACTGCAGGAGCTCCGCAAGCGGTACAAGAACGACAAGACGCGCCTCAACGAAGAGACGATGAAGTTCTACAAGGAGAACGGGATCAACCCGCTGGGCGGCTGCCTTCCGCTGCTCGCGCAGATGCCGGTCTTCTGGGCGCTGTTCAACGTGCTGCGGGCGATCGCGGGATGGCAGCCGGGGCACACCCCGCTGTACGGGCTCACGGTTCCCGTCGTGGAGAGCGCGCGTAAGGCGCACATCTTCGGCGTGACGCTCTACGACAGCTTCCTGCGCCCGAGCCCGGGCGAGACGCTCACGTCCCGGCTCATCATCCTCGGTTTCGTGCTGGTGAGCGCGGCGACCACGTTCCTGACGATGAAGCAGAGCCAGCGGCGCGGCATGCTGAACCAGGCCCCGCCGGACCCGGACCAGCCGGGTGCCGCCGCGGCTCAGGCGATGTCGAAGAACATGATGTACATCGCGCCGTTCTTCGCGCTGTCCGGCCTTTACTGGCAGTTCGGCCTCGTCATTTACTGGGTCACCACCAACATCTGGACGCTTGGGCAGCAGCACTTCCTGTTCCGCAATCTTCCGGTCGTGGGGAGCGCTACGGTTGGTGCGTCCGCGGTGCAGGCGGCGGCAGGGACTCCGGCAGCGGCGGCCAAGAGCGGCACCTCCAGCACTAGTGCCAAGGCGTCGGCCAAGCCGGCCCGGTCGGCGAGTTCCGCGGCGGCAAGCAAGAGCGCGTCCGGCTCGGCGGGCACGCAGGCTTCCGGCACGAAGGCGGGCGCGAACGGTTCCGGAACTGGCGGTGCCGCGAACGGCTCGAGCGTGCTGCGCCGGTTCGGCAGGAGCAAGGAAGAACCGCAGGACGTCCCGGTCGCTCCGCAGCCCAAGGTCGTCCGGCAGCAGCCGGTCCGGCAGGCGCGCAGCAAGCGCGGCAATTCCGGCAAGAGGTGAGCGCGGTGGGCGATGGTCCCGGTGAGGGGGTCGGCACGGTGGTAGGTCAGGAGCAGGAGCTGAGCAGCGTGATCGATGGCGACGACCTCGTTGAAACGGATGAAGACCTCGACGACGTGGTCGATGACGAGGAAGACGGCGACGAGGAAGACGATGACGAGGAAGACGATGACGAGGAAGACGGCGACGAGGAAGACCTGAGCTCGCTCGAGGAAGAGGGCGAGATCGCCGCCGACTACATCGAAGCGCTGCTCGACATCGCCGATCTTGACGGCGACATCGACATGGACGTGGAGGGCGACCGGGCCGTCGTGTCGGTTGTCGGAGCGACGCTCGATGAGCTTGTCGGTGACGACGGTGAGGTGCTTGAGGCGCTGCAGGAGCTGACCCGGCTCGCCGTGCACCGAAAGACCGGCTCGCGGGCCAGGCTCATGCTTGACGTCGGAGGCTTCCGTGCGAAGCGGCGGGCCGACCTCGCGGAGCTCGGCCGCTCGATTGCCGCGGAGGTATCGCGGAGCGGAGAGCCGAAGAAGCTGCGCGCCATGTCCCCGTTCGAGCGGAAGATCATCCACGATGCTGTCGCGCTCGCCGGGCTGCGTAGCGAGTCGGAGGGCGAGGAGCCGAACCGGCGCGTGGTGGTCTTCCCGGTCGGCTGAGTCGGGTCACGGTGGCCGCGGATGTGCCCGCCGAGGCCGCCAGCGTTTTTGGCGGTGCGCTCGACAAGGCGCGTCGCTACGCGGAACTGCTGGCGACCGACGGTGTAACCCGCGGACTTATCGGTCCGCGGGAGACCGATCGCCTGTGGGGCCGGCATCTGCTCAACTGCGCCGTCGTCACCGAGCTGTTGCCCGAGTACGGCCGGTTGGTCGACATCGGCTCGGGTGCCGGGCTGCCGGGAGTCGTGCTCGCGATGCTGCGTCCTTCGCTAGAGGTCACGCTGCTCGAACCACTGCTACGGCGAGCGGTCTTCCTTGAGGAGTGCGTTGCCGAGCTGGGGCTGGCCAACGCCACGGTGCTGCGGGCACGTGCGGAGGACAAGGTCGCCGCGCAGTTGCGGGCGGACATCGCCACGGCGCGAGCGGTCGCGCCGCTCGACCGGCTGGCCGGCTGGGCGGCCGGGCTGCTGCGGCCCGGCGGCCAGTTGCTGGCGATCAAGGGGCAGTCCGCGGACGAAGAGCTTGCCGCCGCGGGGACGGTTCTTTCCCGCCTTGGCGTGCGGAGTGCGGAGGTTCTGCGAGCCGGTGACGGTAGGGTCGTACCAACGACCACGGTTGTCCGTGTCGTCATGGGAGGACACGGCCGAGAGGAGCGAGCAGGTGCTCAGCGCAGCCGGCGTGGGGTGGCCTGACGGGGGATCGGCTCCAATGCCGGGCGTGACCGGGCTGGGGTGGCCCGCAGCGCAACTCGGATTTTCGTCGTTTCAATCCCCTGAGCAGGTCTCGAGTCAGCGGGGCGCGGAGGGTTTTTCGGTGAACGGTCAAGAGGATCTGTCCCTCCCCGGTTCAGCCCGGGTTCGCAGCGCGCTGGCGGCGGCGGTTTCACGTGGAACACCGGATGTGGTGGGCAGCCCGGGCGAGATGAGCAGCGCCCTCAGCAGCGGAGGAGATCAGATGTCGGCGGACCCTGCGGTGCCTGACGCGGATGTCGTGGTGCCGGACGCGCCGATTCGCACGGGGGACACGCCGATCGCGCGTGCGGCGGAGGCGGCCGTTGGCGTCCGCGGCGACGCTAAGCGCGACCCGTGGCCGCGACCGAGCCGGTGCCGGATCATGACCATCGCTAACCAGAAGGGCGGGGTCGGCAAGACAACGACCGCGGTGAACCTGGCCGCCAGCCTGTCGCAGCACGGCATCCGGGTCCTCGTGGTGGACCTGGACCCGCAGGGGAACGCCTCCACCGCCCTGGACGTGGATCACCACGTCGGGCGCGACTCGGTTTACAACGCGCTCGTCGAGGAGCGCCCGCTGTCCGAGATCGTGACCGAGGTCGAGGGCATGCCCGGACTGTACTGCGCGCCGGCCACCATCGACCTGGCCGGCGCCGAGATCGAACTCGTGCCGATGGTCGCGCGCGAGTCGCGCCTGACGCGGTCAATCGAGCAGCTTGACATGACCAACTTCGACTACGTGCTGATCGACTGCCCGCCCTCGCTCGGCCTGCTCACGGTCAACGCGCTGGTGGCGGCGGAGGAGGTCCTGATCCCGATTCAGTGCGAGTACTACGCGCTCGAGGGACTTGAGCAGCTGCTGCGTACCGTGGAGCTCGTCCGCGGCCACCTCAACGCCAAGCTGCGGATCTCCACCATCCTGCTGACCATGTACGACGGGCGCACCCGCCTCGCCACCCAGGTCGCCGACGACGTCCGGTCCCATTTCGGTGATGTGGTACTCGCGACGATCATTCCGCGCTCGGTGCGCGTCTCCGAGGCGCCAAGCTACGGCCAGTCCGTCATCACCTACGACCCGGCGTCAACCGGAGCCGTAGCCTACACCGAGGCCGCTCGCGAGCTCGCCTACCGCGCGGTCACCGCGTAACCAGCCTGCGCGTGACGCATGACGTGCGTTAGTCCTCGGCGGGCCTGGCCGACTCCAGGTTCATGGCATTTACGATGCGGTCAAGGTCGTCGAGGCTGGCGAACTCGACGACGATCTTGCCCTTCCGCTGTCCCATTTCTACCTTCACCCGGGTATCGAAGAGATCGGAGAGGCGGTCGGAGAGGCGGCGGAGCCCAGGAGAGACCGGCTTGGCCGCCGTCGGCTTACGGGACTGCCCCGCGGTGCTGTCGTCGGCGAGTGCGATGATCTCCTCGACGGAGCGGACCGAGACGATCTCCTCGACGGAGCGGACCGAGAGGCCCTCTGCCACGATGCGCTGGGCGAGGCGCTCCTGGGCGAGCGGGTCGTCAAGCGAGAGCAGTGCCCGTGCGTGGCCCGCGCTGATTACCCCCGCGGCGAGTTTCTTCTGCACCGTCGGCGGCAGGTTGAGCAGCCGCAGCGTATTGCTGATGTGCGGACGGGACCGGCCGACCTTCTGCGCGAGCTGCTCGTGGGTGGCACCGAAGTCGTCAAGCAGCTGCTGGTAGGCGGCGGCCTCCTCAAGCGGATCGAGCTGCTGGCGGTGCAGGTTCTCCAGCAGGGCGTCGCGCAGCATGTCGGTGTCGGGCGTCTCGCGCACGATCGCCGGGATGAACTCAAGGCCCGCCTGCTGAGACGCTCGCCAGCGACGCTCGCCCATGACTAGCTCGTAGCTTCCGCCGCCCAGCTTGCGCACCACCACCGGCTGGAGGAGGCCGACCTCGAGGATGGAGGCGGCCAGCTCTTCCAGGGCCTCTTCGTCAAAGGTCTGCCGCGGCTGGCGGGGATTGGGGGTAATAGACCCGACGGCGACTTCCTCGAAGTAGGCGCCCGCCACCTGGCGCAGCCCGCTGTCGGCGGCTTGGTCGCTAGCGGCCGGGCCGGAGGGCTGCTGGTACCCGTTGGGACCAGTCATACCCAGAGCGGTGCCGGACAGGCCGGGCCCGTCAGCGGCCGGGCTGCCGACACGGGGTGCATCCGGGATCAGCGCTCCGAGACCCTTGCCGAGCCCTCGCCGTTGCTGCGCCACTGCGTCTCCCCTGTGTCATGCCGTTCGTGCCGCGGAAACGGCCGGGCTTCCGAGCGGAAGCCGTGGCCGTCCCTCCAATCTAACGGCTACCAGGCGCGAATTTGACGCGTTCACCGAGCCTCGTTTCACGTGAAACCCTTAATCGGGGACACGCCCCCGGCCCGGCATGTCAGCTGTTTCACGTGAAACGAGAAACTGGAGCGCTACGTCCGGGCGACCTCGGCTGCCCGGGCCGTGGCGGAGATATCGCTCAGGAACGCGTCCACATCGCTCTCCGTCGTGTCAAAGGCGGTCATCCAGCGGACGACGGATGCGGACTCATCCCACACGTGGAAGGTCCACTCCCGCTGCAGCTCCGCGATGTGCCCGGGCGCGAGCCGCGCGAACACGGCATCGGACTCGACGGGATACACCACGTCGACGCCGGGAATCTCCGCGAGGCCCGCCGCGAGCCGCGAAGCCATTGCGTTGGCGTGGCCGGCATTTCGCAGCCAGAGGTCGTCGGTAAGCAGGGCGCCGAACTGCGCGCCGAGGAAACGCATCTTCGACGAGAGCTGCATGTGCTGCTTGCGCAGGTACGGCGCGTTGAACCCGTCGCCGGCTCGCATCACGATGACGGCCTCCACGCCCATCGCGCCGTTCTTGGTGCCGCCGAAGCTGAGCACGTCCGCGCACGCCGCGATATCCGCGAGTGAGCAGCCGAGGTGCGCGGCCGCGTTGGCGAGGCGTGCGCCGTCAAGGAACACGCGGAGCTGGTTGGCCGCACAGAATTCCTTGATCGCGCGCAGCTCGTCGAGCGAATAGCACGTGCCGAACTCGGTGGACTGGGTGACCGCGACGACACCCGGCTGAGCGAAGTGCTCGTCGCCGCGGCCGGCCAGCCGGGTGGCGATGAGCTCCGGCGTGATCTTCCCCTCCACCGCGGGCACCGTCAGCAGCTTGGTGCCGAGAATGCGCTCGGCCGAACCGCACTCGTCGGTGTTAATGTGCGCGGAGTCGGCACAGATGACGGACTCGTGCCGGCCAAGCAGGAGGCCGAGCCCGAGTACGTTGGCACCGGAGCCGTTGAGCACCAGGTACACCTCGCCCTGCGCTCCGGCGAGCCGGCGAATCTCACTGACCGCGTGCGCCGTCCAGAGATCCGCGCCATACGCCACGGCGTCGCCGACGTTAGCCTCGGCGATGGCACGCATGACCGCCGGGTGAGTACCGGCGTGGTTGTCACTGCCAAAGCTCTTGCGTGCTGACGGCCCGGTCATCGGGGTCCTCCAAGTAAGTATTTCTAGATCAGGGGTCACAGCATTCCCTGCCGTGGGCGGGGTACCATGCCAAAATAGTGGCTACTTCACGCTGACCTGATCGGGGAACTCAACGGGATGTCACGCCGACTTGTCAACATCACGCTGGATAACCTCGGCGACATTCCGCCGAGTTGCCGCTCCTGCGTTTTCTGGGAACTCGATCCGGTCAGCAAGTCCCGCGCCGAGGCGTCGGACCCGGGACTGGAGAAGGAATCCTGGATCTCCTCCGTGCTGCTCGAATGGGGCAGCTGCGGCAAGATCCTCTACGTCGACGGCGTGCCCGCCGCCTATGTGCTTTTCGCACCCCCACCCTATGTCCCGCGCTCGGTTGCCTTTCCCACGAGCCCGGTCAGCGCCGACGCGGTGCTGCTGATGACGGCGCGGGTGCTCAGCGAATTCTCCGGCGGCGGTCTTGGCCGGATGCTGATCCAAGGGATGGCCAAGGACCTCACCAGGCGCGGCGTGCGGGCGATCGAGGCTTTCGGCGACAAGCAGTGGACCGCGCCGGCCTGCATGTTGCCGGTCGACTACCTGCTCGCGGTCGGCTTCAAGACGGTCCGCCCGCATCACCGGCACCCAAGGCTCCGCATGGAACTCCGCTCGACCCTCAGCTGGCGCGAGGACGTCGAGGTGGCGCTCGAGCGCTTGCTCGGCTCGATGACACCGGAGCGGGTGCTGCGCCCCGCGCCGGCGCCCGCCGTGATCAGCGGCTAGTTCCAGTAGGTCCGCGTGCGGTGAACCCTCGTGGATCAGTACACGCAGGGGATGCCGTAGCGGGCACCGGCGGGGACCGCGAGGTCGCCCGCGGATGTGCCGCCGCTCTTTGTCGGCTTAGGCGCAAGCTTCGCCGCCGAGCGGGCAGCTGCCTTGGCGCGGGCACCGAAGAGCACGGCGTTCACTGACTGCGTCCCGGTCGTGGAGGTTCCCGTGCTGCCGGGGGGCATCTCGGCGGCGGGAAGACCGTCTTGTTCCGCGGCCGAGATGAAGTCCTGGGCGCTAACCGTCGTCCCGCCGAATGTTTCCAGGCCGGCCGGCAGCGCGGTGACCCGCGAGCCGAGCAGTACCTCGACGTGCCCGGCAGGCACCGACGACTGCGAGGTGGCGGTCATGGCCCCGACATCGTCCGCGATGCGGTCCGCGGACTGCCCCGCACCCGGGCCGTAGAAGACCTGGGTGTCGTCCTGGGCGGCCTGCGCCTGGGCGGAGGCGTCGGCCGCCTGGCCCGGCGTGTAGCCAAGGGCGGCGAAGGCCTGTGAGGCGGCGCCGGCCAGTCCGCCGGTCCCGCTGCCGTTGTAGACGTCCACGGTCACCGACTTGGCCGGCCTGACCATCGCCGAACCGTAGAACGCGTTGTTGACCAGCTGCTGGATATCCGGCACGTAAATGTAGTTCGCGTCCTGCCGCTGACTCCCGAACGCTGGAATCAAGATGTTCTGCACCGCGGCGTCCGGCAGCGTGGTGAGGGACAGGTGCGAGCCGGTCAGCGCCTTCATGTTGGTGGCGAAGTCGAGAAGGTTGAAGTTCTGGTCCGCGAGGAGGTACTGGCTCGCGTTGGAGAGCATGCCCGAGATCAGGCCCGGGTCGTTCAGCAGGCCCTGGTTCTTCAGCTTCCAGATCATGTAGTCGAGGGCTGCCTGCTGCCGATGGGTCCGGCCCACGTCGACGCCGGGCAGCGTGTCGCGGGACCGGACGAACGCCAGTGACTGTTCCGGGTCCAGGTGCAGGTACTGCGGGCCGCCCTTCGCCTTGCTGTAGCCGTCCTCGTAAGCGTTGAAGTTCGAGTTGTTGGATGGCGGGTAGACCAGCGTGTCGATGTCGGTCAGGTTCGCGCCTGCCGGGAGGCCCCCCTGGGCCGGGGCTGGCCTGATGCACACCTCGATGCCGCCGAACTGCCCCGCCAGCAGGTAGAAGCCGTAGATGTTCGACACGACGAAGTGGTCGATGTGCACGCCGGTGACCGACTCGACCGTCTGGACCTCGAACGCCTGCCCCGCCTGGTTGGCCCCGAGGTACAGGGCGTTGCTGCTCATCTTCCCGAAGTTGTCGCTGACGTACTGGTCGTAGGCGTACGCGTAGGCCCCGTCGATCTTCCCCTCGGTGATGCCGTCGAAGGTCGCATGCGGGAAGTTGACGACGTCGTCGCGAGGGATGGAGTAGCCGACCGCTTTCTGCCCGCCGGCGAAGACGTGGACAAGGATCAGCGTGTCCGTGTCCTGCGAGCCCTGCGTGCCCGCCTGGACCGCCGACTCCCGGCCCGAGTGGGTCACGTTGAGCTGGTGGGACGTGAGGACCTGCCCCTTGAAGTTGGTGCGGCTTTCAAGCCCCATGAGCAGGATGTTCATCGCGCCGACCGACGAACTGTCGCCGATCGACGCGCCTCCCTCAAGTTGCTGCGTAAAACCGACCAGGTCATGCACGTATCCGGCCACTACGAGCACGACAACGGCCGCCAGGCATGCCGCCACGTAACCTGCCCTGCCAAGAAGGACAGATCCGGCCCCAGACCCGCGCACGCTACTCCTCTCGGCCGGGCCGAGCATACCGAGTGACATCCGTACCTAACGGGGCATTAGGGAGATGTAAGAATTCTCCGCTTGCTCTTCCAGGCCCCGGGCTAGCGTGACTGATCAGCCGTCACTGCGTCGCGATGACGACGCAGCGGCGGAACTCCGCCAGGGCGTCGGCGTCGCCGCCGATCGTTACCCGGCCCGGCTCGCCCGGTGTCTCCCGGTTCCAGGCCCAGCGCAGTACGTCCGTCGGCGTGCCGTTCACCGTGACGTCCGGGGTTACCGTGCCATTGACCCGCTCGCCAGGACCGCCCGCGACGGTGAACTGACCGGGTGACGTGCTGACCAGCCAGGAGACGCCCGGATTGCCAGCCGCGGCGTCGGCCGTGATCAGGTATGTGCGCCCGGGAGAATCCTTGAGTGCCTCAGTGAAGAGGTCGGCCCACTCGCTCACGCCGTAGCCGACGAAGACCCTGAGCAGTTCGTCTATGCCATCGGCGGCCAGGTCGTCGGCGACGGGTGTCACCGGCTCGCGCGCCCCGAGTTCGGCGTCGATCCGGTGGATGACCGTCTCCTGTGCCATCCGCCGGATCCAGAATCCCACCGTCTGGTCGGGCCCGTACCAGGTGCCGCTCGGCTCCGCCGGATCACGCACGGCGAATTCCCCGGTCAGCTGCCGGTAGGCATCGTCGATCAGTTCGATCGCCGAGGCGTCGTCGCCGAAGTCAGGCGGCCAGTTCTCCGGCTCAGACCCCTGCCGCATGGCAGTCGCCTTGTGCAGGTACACCATCCCCACATGCCACGTCAGGTCATCCACGGTCCACTCGGGACAGGTAGGCACCCGCTCCGCCAGGTGCGCGGGCACAACTTCCCTTATCCGCTGGTAATCCGCCTCCAGGCACTCCAAGTACCGCGAGTTCTCCATGGGTTCTAGTCAACCATGCGAGCCTGTGGATAGTACAGGTTTTCGATGGGTGCGATGGGTGCGATGGGTGCGGTGGTCGGTCGGTGGCGGTGGTCGGTGGCTGTGGTGGCTGTGGTGGCTGTGGTGGCGGTGACGGTGGTTGTGGTGGTGGGTGGAGAGGTGCGGGTCGCGGGGGCGAGGGGTGTCCACGCGCGCTCGTCTGCTCGGGCCAATGAAGATCGATTGGCCGGAGCAGAAGGCGCGCTGAGACACCCCGGTCGCCCCCGTGACCCTCCCGTCACGGGCAAGACGGCCCCGTCACGGGCAAGACGGCCCCCGGTCACGGGCAAGACGGCGTTGCCGCGCTTGCCGGTAAACAAATCACAACCGGTAAAGAAAAGACGTCTAGAACGTTTTTTCTTTACTTTGGGAAAAAAGTTTACCGGCAGGGAAAAATTTACCGATAAAGCTGCTCCAACTGTGGTGTGTGATGCGCCAGCCTGCCAGGCGCCGCAGCGAGACTGCCCTCGGGCACTGCGACGGCACGGAAGCGATCGGCTAACCCACGCGGGGTCCCGGTGCGAGGCGGGCCCTTTCCAGCTTTGCCGTTAGCCGCGGAAACGGGAAGCGGGGGGCGGTGGGGTGAGCTGCGCGCGTTCTGCTCACCGATTGGGTTTCATCGGTGAGCAGACTTGCGCGCGGCGATCCCCTCGCCCCCCGCGACCCGCAGCGTACTAAACGCCGTACCAAGCGGAGACGGGCTCAGATGTACTCGGCCAGGTCCTTGAGCAGCGCCGCCTTGGGCTTGGCGCCCTTGATCTGCTTCACGACCTCGCCGTCCTTGAACACGTTCAGCGTCGGGATGGCCAGGATCGAGTACCGCTGCGCGATGGCCGGGTTATCGTCGACGTTCAGCTTGACCACGTCGATCTTCTCGCCGTACTCGGAGGCGATCTCCTCAAGGACCGGGGCGATCATCCGGCACGGACCACACCACTCGGCCCAGTAGTCAACGATCACCGGCTTGCTGCTCTTCAGGACCTCTGCCTCGAAGGTCGCGTCGGTGACGGCCTTAGTCGCACCCATGGGTGATCACACCTTCCGTGTTAGATCTGTCGATGTGCGTTAAGCGTTCGCGTGGGCGTCGGCGTGCGCGTGCTCGGCCAGCCACCGCTCCGCGTCGATCGCGGCCGAGCACCCGCTGCCGGCCGCGGTGATGGCCTGCCGGTACACGTGGTCGACCACGTCGCCGCAGGCGAAGACGCCCTCGATCGCGGTCCGGGTGGACCGGCCCTCGACCTCCAGGTAGCCGTCGGGGTTGGTGGCGAGCTGGCCGGCGAACAGCTCGCTGCGCGGCAGGTGGCCGATCGCGATGAACACGCCGCCGACCGGCAGGACGGTTTCCTCGCCGGTGTGGACGTTCCGCACCCGCAGCCCGCAGATCTTCCCGTCGCCTTCCATCGCCACTGGCTCGCTGTCCCACTGGAACTTGATCTTGGGGTTGGCGAACGCCCGCTCCTGCATGATCTTCGACGCGCGCAACTCACTGCGCCGGTGCACCAGCGTCACCGACTTGCCGAACCGGGTCAGGAACAGCGCTTCCTCCAGCGCGGAGTCACCGCCGCCGACCACCGCGATGTCCTGCTCGCGGAAGAAGAAGCCGTCGCAGGTCGCGCACCAGGACACGCCGTGCCCGGACAGTTCCTTCTCACCGGGGATCCCGAGCTCTTTGTACTTGGACCCGGTCGCGATGATCACGGCCTTCGCCAGGTAGGTCTCGCTGTGCGTCTTGACGACCTTCGGCGAGGCGGTCAGGTCGACCTCGACCGCGTCGTCGTAGAGCACCTCCGCGCCGAACCGCTCGGACTGCTTGCGCAGCTCGTCCATCAGGTCCGGGCCCATGATCCCGTCGGGGAACCCGGGAAAGTTCTCCACGTCGGTCGTCTGCATCAGCGCGCCGCCCGCGGTCACCGAGCCGGCCAGCACGAGAGGCTGGAGCTTAGCCCGCGCCGAATAGATGGCCGCCGTGTACCCGGCCGGCCCAGAACCAATGATGATGACGTCACGTACGTCGGTCACTTGCGCGCGCCTCCTTGGATGCCTACCGCACAACAGATCCTAGGGCGCGGAGATTCCCGCGGTCAGCCAGCGAGCGGTACCGACGCGATGACTTGTGGCCTGGCCGCGGTGCAGCCGAGTCCCACCACCCACACGTGGTTAGAACTGGCAATGACGTATGCGGGAGTCCCCTGGTAGGTGGCCCGGTCAACGAGCACGGGAGACACGCCGCCGGTGACCTTGAGCACGCAGGCGCGCAGTTGCGCCGTCGGCGCGAGGCTGTACACCGCAGGGCCGGCGGGCGACGGCAGACGAGGTCGGCGAGGTCGCCGATGGCGCCGTGGTCGGACCGGCGTCTCGTGCCTGGGCGGCAAGTACCTGGGCCCGCGCCTGCTGAGCCAGGGTCGCCCGCTGATAGCTGGTACCGGTCTGGATGACCGCGAAGTCAGCCGCGGACGCTGAGGCCGACGCGATGGCCGACGAGGCAGGCAAGGGGGCCAACGCGCCCGATGCGGCGCTGCTCTTCCCGGACCCGGCCCCCGCGGGCGCGGAACTAGCGGCCCGCGGCGCCCCGGCGGCCGAATTCGCCGACGACGATGATGACGAGCTGCCGGCGTGGGACAGCCCGAGCGCGATGACCACAACCAGCAGGCAGACGGCAAGCGGGCCGATGACGAACTTCGCGAGTACCTTGCGTACGTCGCGTTCCCTGCGCGGTTCGAATATTTTGCGTACGTCGCGTTCCCTGCGCCGTTCCCGCCTGTCGCTCCGCCGAACGCGGGCCCGCGCGGGCGCGGGCCCGAGCACCCGGGCGCCGACCGCGCCGTCCGGCTTGACTGACCCGTCCGACTGGACCGACCCGTCCGACTTGGCGGTGCCGTTCTCCTTCGCGTCGCCGCCCGCGGGCGCGGCAATGCCGGACCGTGCGGCGGCCTCGACCGCGAGCGCGGCGCTGATCCGCGCCTCGACGCTGCCAGGCATGACCGGAGCGGGCACCGACGCCAGGTACGCGGCGACCTCGGACAGCCCGGCTTCGGTTTCCGCGTCTTGCTGGTCAGCCGCTCCAGTGATGTCGTCTGGGTCGTCCCACTCGGGGGGCCACTGCCCGCTCATGTGCCTCCTCCCTGCTCAGATGGGACGCCGTCCGCGACGGTCTGGTTCCGCCTGCCCGGAGAATCGCTACGCAGATGCGAAAGATAAGGGAGGAGCCGCGCCCGGCCTCGCGCGCACCGGCTCTTCACCGTTCCCTCGGAGACTCCGAGGATCGCGGAAACGTCGGCGACCGGGTAACCGAGCATGTCCACCAGGACGAGCGCCGCCCGTTGCGGCGGCGGGAGCGTGCGCATCGCCGCGTCGACGTCGAGCCGGGACTCGGTGGCGGCCGCGCTGTCCGTCGCCTGCCAGGGCTCGGTGACCGGCAGGTCATCCGGGTCGCCCGACCAGCTGACCGAGTGCGCCGACCGTCGGCGCAGCAGGTCGAGCGCGGCGTTGACCACAATCCGGTGCAGCCACGTCGTCACAGCGGACTCGCCGCGGAAGTCGCCTGCCCGCCGGAATGCCGAGATCATCGCGTCCTGCAGCGCGTCCGCCGCGTCGTCGGGGTCGCAGGTGACGCGTAGTGCCACCGCCCATAGCCGGTTCTTGTGCCGCGTGAAGAGCACGCCGAAGGCCTCGGGGTCCCCCTCGGCATGCTGCCGGAGCAGCATGGCATCTGACGGCTCACCTGGAGCCAGGCCTGACATCGGAACGCCGTCCCCGTCAGGAACTGCCGGAGACGGCGCTGCCGCGTACCACCACGTTGTAGATCTGGCCCTCGAAGTACGTATGCCCGCCCGGCGCGCCCGCGGGTGCCTTCGGCAACGGAGGCAGGCTGGTGATCCAGATCAGCACGTACCGTCCGGTGGCCTGGCTGCTGACCGGGAACTTGTGGTCTCCCGAGGCAGCGGCCGAGGGCGAGACCGACGTGAAGTCGCTCAGCGCCGTCTTCGACATCGCTGTCGAGTTGCCGAGGTAGATCTGCGCGGTGGTGGGGCCCTGGGAGCCGAACAGCACCTCAACCTGGCTGAGCCGCACCGCCTTGCCCATGTCGATCAGCAGCCCGGTGCCCGGCTTGTTGAGCCCGCCGAAGTTGGGGTGATCGAAGTAATAGGACGTCGTCCAGTCGGTGGTGAGGCTGCCGTCGATCGCATTCGCCGCGGTCGCGGGGTTCTCGGTATTACCCGCCGGCGAGCCGTAGATGTTGAAGGTGCTGTCGGAAACGGGCGTGAGTACCGCGCCGGCGGCGGCCGCGGACGACGAGGCGGACGGCTGCGTGCTGCTGCCCGCCGTAGGGGTACCCGACTTACGGAAGCCGACCAGCCACACCGCCACCGCGATCACGGCGAGTACGGCCACGATGACCACCGCCAGCACGACCCGGCTGCTGCTGCCGCCTCGCCTGCCCTGGCCGGGCACCGCGTACTGCGTGCCGGTGTACTGCGCGCCGGGGTACTGGGATCCGCCGTACCCGGTCGCGGGGAACGCGGCGGACGGCGGCTGGTAGGGGGCGGTGCCGCCGGGACCGCGCTCGGGCAGGGCCCAGGTGCCAGGATTGTTCGGGTCGGGCCCGTAGCCGCCGTAGCCACTCCGGCCGCCGTAGCCGTGGGGCGCGGGGGGAGCGGGCTCGGGAAGCGGTGCGGGCGGCGCCACCGTGGAAAGCGCTTCTGCGAAGTCGCCGGGCGACTGGATCGGCGGCCCCTGGCGGGTCGGGCGCTGCAGCAACGTCCGGATGATCACGCTGTCGAGTGCGGACGAGACGTCCGCGGAGACCTGCCGCGGCGCGGCGACCATGCCATCGGAAAGGGGTGCCGCGGGCAGGCGGGTCGGCTCCTCGCACGGCCAGTAGCCGGTCAGCGCAGCGTAGAGCAGCCCGGCGATGGCGATCGTGTCCGCCATGGCCGGGTCATGGGCGGCGGCGCCGGCGAGGCCGTCGCCGGCCAGCGCGGCGTCGATGCCAAGCCCCGTTATCTTGATACCGCTGCCGCGGGTCCAGCGCAGCGTGTCAGGGGTCAGCCGTAGGTGCGCCTGCCCGAGCGCGTGGGCACCGGATATCGCGCGGGCGACGTCGGATACCAGGGAGCAGGCGAGGGCCGGGTCGAGCGGTCCGGAGTCAAGCAGTTCGGTGAGCGAGTCGCCGCCCACCCATTCGAGCACGATGTAGGGCTGGCCGCCGGCGTCCTCCACGTCGAAGACCTGGGCCATCCGCGGGTCACTCAGGCGACTCGCTGCCCGGGCGGCGGTCATGACCTGTCGGATGCGCGGGAAACCAGGCGCGAACGTCAGAACAGAAACGGGACGCGCGAGCGTCTCGTCGATGGCCTTCCACAAAGTCCAGCCGTTGCCTGGGGCCACCTGGTCCACGAGCCGGTACCGTCCGGCGAGCCGTGTGCCTGGTTCAGAGGTGTACGTGCTCATACGTCAGCGCCGAGAGCGGGGTCGGCTCTCGGCCTCCTTCCAGCCCCTGATATCTCACGTCCACCGTCCCATGGTAATGAACCGAACTTCCTTCTGATGTTCTCCCCTGGAGGTTCTTTGGTGAATAGAAAGAAAGAACAAGGTTCAGTCACTGTTCCGCCCACCGCCATCACCTCGTCCTCCGAGCTCGCGGCACCGCCGTGTTAACTGAATCGCCCCGCGACGGACCGCATGAGGGTACGGAACTCCTCGATGCCGAGGATACGGGAGCAGAACGCGTACAGCAGCAGCGCGCCGCCGCCCCCCACTACCGTCGCGACCAGGCCGTAAACGGGTCCCGGGTGCAGGAACGACCTGGTGACGGCCATCACCACGAAGGCGAATAGCAGCCCGGGGATGGTCGCGATGAACATCCGGACCAGAGACCTGGTGATCCGCCAGCCGTCCAGGCTGCCGACCCGGCGCAACAGCAGCGGCCAGGCGATGACCGCGCCCGCCAGCGTCATGATGTCGAAAGCGAAGGCGAGCCCGACCACGATACGCGGCGGCGGCAGCGCCACCTTCGCCACCATGTAGCCGATCACGCCGACCACCAGCATGAGCATGCCGATGACGGCGGGGGTCCTGCTCTCGTGGAAGGAGTAGAACACCCGCAGTTGCAGCTGCGTCAGCATGAACGGCAGCAGGCCGAGGCAGAAGGCGCCGAACACCTCGCCGATGTACCTGGCCTGGTCCGCGGTGGTGTGCCCGTGGCCGAACAGGAACTCGCAGATCGGGCCGCCGAGCACCGCGAGGAAGACCGCGGCCGGCACCACGATCACCGACGCCAGCCGCACGCCCTTGGAGAAGTCCTCCCGGACCAGGGAGTACCGCCGGTCGGTGGCATGCCCGCTCATCCGCGGCAGCAGCGCGCTGATGACCGAGATGCCGACGATCGCGTACGGCAACTGGAAGAGCTGGTAGGCGTTGGCGTAGGCGGAGATGCCAGTCTGCGTCGGCGCGGAGTTGGCCACCCGGGTCACCACCAGGTTGCCCAGCCACTGGCTGAACACGTAGCCGAACATCCAGCCCGACATCCGGCCGATCTCGGCGATCTCCGAGCGGCGGAAGCGGAAGGTGAGCTTCATGTTGAAGCCGGCCCGCCACATCACAGGGAACAGCGCGATCGACTGGATGACGATGCCGAGCGTGGTGCCGATGCCGAGCAGGGCGATGCCGTAGCCGGAGATGGTGTTGGACTCGGTGCCGGGCTTCCCGACGGTCACCACGAAGAGGATGCCGACGAAGATCACCACGACGTTGTTGATGACCGGGGTCCACATGTTGGCGCCGAACCGGCCGCGCACGTTGAGGATGGCGCCGAGCAGCGAGTCCATCCCGTAGAAGAAGATCTGCGGTATGAAGAAGTAGGCGAGCACCACCGTGAGGTGGTACTCGTTCTTCCCGCTGAGGTTGCCGCCGTAGAGGCTGGCGATCGGCTGGGCGAGCAAGGTGGCCAGCACGGTCACCCCGAGCAGGCTGATCACGCCGAGGGAGTAGATCCGCCGCGCGTAGCCCTCACCCCGGTCTGCGTCCTCCTTGGCCGCGCGGACCAGCATCGGCACCACGACCGAGGTGAACACGCCGCCGAGCATCAGGTAGTAGACGGTGTTGGGCAGCGTGTTGGCCGTGTTGTAGGCGTTGGCGGTGGTGTAGAGGCCGAGCGCGTACAGGAACACGAACGTGCGCAGGAACCCGGTCGCCCGGGACACGATCGTGCCCAGTGCCATCGCCTTGCTCGACCTGGCGAGGTTGGGCGAGGTGTCCTCGGTAAGCCGCTGCGATCCGGTTGGCGGGGCCAGGCCTCGCTCGGGCTCGAGCACCCTGGTGCGGTTGTCCTGGGCATCGGGCACCGTGCCGCGCTCGGCAGGCACGAACCGCGGAGCCTGCCTTGGCGGCGCCTGCGGGAAGTCGAACGGCTGGAAGGACGGCTGCGGGTAGCCCGCGGGCACCGGCGGCAGGAACGCCGTCGGCGCCGGGGCGGGGCGCTCCCGCCCGCCGGACGGCGCGTACCCCTCGCGCGGCGTGAACGAGGGCCCTGGCCGGCCCCGGTTCGCCCGTGCCGCGGCCCGGTGGAGGCTCGCCGGTCCTGGCTGGCGGGCGGGGCAGGGGCGGGCGGGCGCGGGGTAAAGGTAGGCCCGGACGACGCGCCTTGCGGGGGCGGGGCGGGCGGGGCAAACGGGGCGGGCGGGAACGGCGGCTCCTGCCCGGCCGGCTGGTACCCCTGCGGGAAACCGGGCGGCGGGGGCGGCTGGTACCCCTGCGGGAAACCGGGCGGCGGGGGCGGCTGGTACCCCGGCGGAAGCGACCTAGTCTCTGACTCTTGCGGGGACCCCTGCGGGCCCGTGTCACGCGGGATGAACCGCGGCTGAGCACCCTCGTCGGGATCCTCGTCGCCCGGATACGGCGGACCGGCGGGCCTCGTGGGCCTGGTCATCGGGCGCCTCCAGCATCGGCCATCTCACTTACGGCGCCGCGTTGGGCGGCGCTGGCCTTCCGCTTGCGGCGCAACCGGAAGACCGACGTCAGCACGAGGATTCCGAGCGCGCCGCCGATGATGATGAGCAGCGACCGTCCGAACCGCGTCACTTCAACGCTCAGCGGCTGAGCCGTCCAGGTCAGCGGCAACCCGTCCTCTGTCACCAACTGTAGCTGCACTGTGGAAGTTCCGATGGTCGCCGAGTGCACCGGTATCCGGACAGTGTTGGTCTTTCCCCCGGCCACCACGAGCAGCGAGTTAAACGGGCCGACCGTGAGCTGGCTGCCCAGCGGCGTCGAAGCCACCACCCGCACCTGGATCGGCAGGTTAAGCAGGTTCTGGACAGACACAGGCGTCTCGCCCGACTTCCCTGTAAGGAAGAGTTTCCTGCCGGTGATGATCTTCACTTTGTGCTCGGAGTCCCGCAGGTAGTCGCCGAGCTGGGCTGTCGCCAGCCAGCCGCCGGGGGAGCCCGAGCCGCGCCAGGCGGCCGACACGGTCGCGGTGACCGCTGCCTGAAGTGAGGTGACCACGCGGACCGGTGGCTGGTACAGGAGGTTGGTGAACAGGGCGGCGCTTGCCTGGACCGGCCGCACGTGGTCAAGGTAGGTGGCGGACAGCTCCGCGCCGCTCACCTGCTTCGCGGGCAGCGGCGTGGACGGCAGCGTCGTCGTTTGCGCGGCGAGGTCAGACAGCGCGACCGGGTGCAGCCAGGGCGCGTGCGGTGAGCGACAGCAGCGCCGCTGCCTCGCCGGGCGACGGGTCCCACCCCGCCGGGGGCGCGATCACCAGCGACCGGGCCAGGCCGGGCGCCTCGCTTGAGATCATCGCGGTCTGCGCGAGGAAGTCCTGGATGAGGGCGAACTGGCCGGACTGGGTCGCGGTGGCCGACGCCCGCCCGAGCAGGCTGGTGATGCCCGAGTCGGCGAGCAGGACGGCCACCGACGTCCCGATGCCGCTCGTGGTCCGGCCGAGGGCGTTGTCGTATCCCGGCGTCGAGGAGGGCAGCTCGCCGCTGCTCAGCACCAGGGTGCTGATCCCGCCGTCGTTCGCGAGGCTGGTCAGTACCTCGGCGTCGGCCAGGCCGTCGGCCGGCCAGGCCGCCTTGAGCACCGCTCCGTCCCCGGTGCCGCTGCTCGCCCCGCCGAACGTCTGCGGCAGAATCTGGCCCGCCACGGTGCCACCGATCTGGTAGGCGGTACGGATGCTCGGGTCGAGCCCGGCATGGCTGAGCGCGGCGACATCCACGTTGGCGTACGGGGTGCGGAAGGCCGCCTGGCCGGCGGTGGTGGCCTGCAGCTTTGACAGCCAGGCGGTCGCCGCCGGGCTCGCCTTCTTGGCGAATCGCCCCGTGCACTCGGCGCTCGGCGTCGCGCCAGACGTGTAGTACTGCCGTGTCATCACCGAGACGTCAGACAGCAGCGCGGGGTCGATGTCCCAGGTGAGCTGGTCATCCTGGGCCCAGGTCGCGCCCGCGCCGAGCAGCGTGGACAGGCGGCCGCCCGGGGCCACGGCGCTCGCCAGCCGGGACGTGGCGAGCGTCTTCGGGCAGGCCCCCTGCTGCGGAGCGTCGACGAGCGGCCAGATCCAGGCCGCCTGCAGTTGCTGCGGCGGTGAGCTGGCGCTGCCGCCCAGCCAGTACGGCAGGAAAGTACGGGCGGTCGCGGTATACCCGCCACGCGGCGCCATGGCCTGCACCTGGAGCGGGAAGACGCCGAACCGGTCATAGAACGTCGAGGCGGTGAATGACACCGACCAGTGCACGGTCGCGCCGTTGCCTACCGTCCCGGTCACCACCGGCGTGCCCGCGTCCAGCATGGCGTACGGGTAGCTGCCGCTGCGGGCGAAGGAGGTCATCTCCGCGCGGCCGGTGAACCACGCGGTGCTCGTCTGGGCCTGGACGGTGATCCCTGACATGGCCGACCCGGTGTGGTTGGCCAGCGTCCCGGTCACCGTGACCGTGCCGCTCGGCGTGGCGATCTGCGGCGTCATCCCGGTGATGGAGATAGCTATTCCCCGCGTGTCGGCCGCGTTCCTGCCCGATGACTGGTGTTGAATGTCCCTGGCGGAGGCCTGCGCGGCCGGGACCACTAGGACCAGGCAGGACACCGCGAGCAGCAGGGCGACCAGCGCACCCGGCGCACTCCGGGCACGAACGAGACAGCGCACGGTCTGCATGTTATGGCCGTTCGCCGCAAAGCGTTGGGCTAGATACCCTGAATGCCCGTGTCAGATTCCACCTCCGTCGCCCAGAAGGCTACCTTGAGCGCCGACCAGCGTCAGGCGGCCGCGGCCCTGCTGCGTGCCAACACCTCACCCACCGTTGCCGAGCTCGGCGAGCTCTTCACCAGGGCGGGCCACGAGGTGGCACTCGTCGGCGGTCCGGTGCGGGACGTGTTCCTCGGCGGGCACCCCAAGGACCTTGACCTGACCACGGACGCGGTACCGGAGCGCATCCTCAGCATCACCCGGGCCTGGGCGGACAAGACGTGGAAGGTGGGCATCGAGTTCGGCACCGTCGGCCTGCGCAAGCGGGACGAGATCTTCGAGGTCACCACCTACCGGAGCGAGGCGTACGACCGGACGTCGCGCAAGCCCGCGGTGAAGTACGGCACGTCGCTCGTCGCGGACCTGGAACGGCGGGACTTCACGATCAACGCGATGGCGGCGCGGCTGCCCTCGTTCGAGCTCGTCGACCCGTTCGGCGGCCTGGCCGCGCTCAAGGAGAGGGTGATCAGGACGCCGGGGCGGCCGGAGGACTCCTTCTCCGACGACCCGCTGCGCATCCTGCGGGCGGCGCGGTTCGCTGCCCGGCTGCGCTTCACGGTGGCACCCGAGGTGCTCATCGCGATGGGCAAGATGGCGGGACGGCTGTCGATCGTGTCGGCGGAGCGGATTACCCACGAGCTTTCCGCGCTCATGCTGACTGAGTCTCCAGAGGCCGGGCTGGACCTGCTGGTGGACACCGGCGTGGCCGAGGTGGTGCTGCCCGAGCTGCCCGCGCTGCGGATGGAGGTCGATGAGCACCACCGCCACAAGGACGTCTACTGGCACTCGCTCACCGTGCTCAGGCAGGCGATCGACCTGGAGCCCCGTTACGGGCTCGGCCCCGACCTGGTACTGCGGCTCGCCGCGATCCTGCACGACATCGGCAAGCCCCGCACCAGGTCGCTGCTACCGGGCGGCAAGGTGGCCTTCCACCACCACGAGGCGGTCGGCGCGAAGATGGCGCGCAAGCGGCTAACCGAGCTGCGGTTCCCCAAAGAGGTAATAGCCGACGTGTCCCGCCTCGTGGAGCTGCACCTGCGGTTCCACGGCTACGGCGACGGCGAGTGGACCGACTCCGCGGTGCGCCGCTACGTACGGGACGCGGGTCCGCTGCTTACCCGGCTGCACGCGCTGACGCGGGCCGACTGCACCACGCGCAACGCGAAGAAGGCGGCGCGGCTCGCGGCGACCTACGACGCGCTCGAGGCGCGGATCGAGGTGCTGCGCGAGCAGGAGGAGCTCGACAAGATCAGGCCGGAGCTCGACGGCGGTGAGATCATGCGCATCCTCGGGCTCACCCCGGGGCCGCTGGTCGGCAAGGCATGGAACTACCTGCTTGAGCTCCGGCTGTCCGAGGGCGTGATGGGCACGGACCGGGTTACCGCCGAGCTGCTTGCGTGGGCCGAGCAGGCGGGGATTGAGCCTCCCCCTTCGAGCTCCTGATGGTGAGAGCGGCGTACACGGCGCTCGCCGCGACATAGCACACGCCGATGCCCAGGACCACCGGGTAGGACTTGCCCGACGGCGGCAGGAACGGGATGGCGATCGCCGGGCCGATGACGAAGGCGACGTTGTAGAGCATGTCGTACAGCGAGAAGACCCGGCCCATGTAGGCATCGTCCACCGTCTGCTGCACGGTCGTGTCCACGCAGATCTTCACGCACTGCGCGGATAGCCCGAGGGCGAAGCCGACAACCAGGTACGTGTACTTGTCGAAGGTGGGACCGAGCAGGATGGTGACCACGCCGCCGATGAGCAGCCACAGCGCGATCCACTGGTCCTTGGTGAGCCGCTTGACGCCCTCCGGCGTCAGCACCGCCGCGAGGCCGAACCCGACCGCCGACGTGATCACAAGCAGCGTCGCGCTGCCGAGCGCCTTGTTGCCGTTTCCGCCCGAGTAGAAGTAGTTGCGGTAGAGCAGCAGCGCCTGGACGAGCAGCGTCCCGTACAGGGCGCGGTGCACGCCGACCGCGCCGAGCGCGTAAGCGGCCCGGCGCCGCTCGTTAAGGTGCCTGAGCCCGGCGACGAGGCCGCGGAAGACGTCGCCGAGCTCGGTGGCGAGGCTGGACCGGGTCCGGGCCGCCGCCTTGCGGCCGGCCGCGAAGGGCCCGAGCATGTCCTTGGCCAGCCTGGTCCCGAGCAGGGCGGCCACGATGTAGCAGGCGCCGGCGAACCACAGGGTGGCGGCGCTGCCGGCCAGGCCGCCGCCAGTCACCAGGTGGACGCCGAGGCCCACCACGCCGCCGGCGAACCCGACGATCGTCCCCGAGGTGGGCGCCACCGCGTTGGCCATCACCAGCTTGTCCGGCGGGCACCACGTGCGGTGTGCCCGCGGAGACGGCGCTGAGGAAGAACCGGTTCACGCCGAGCACGGCGAGCGCGCTGACGTAGAGAGGCACGCCGGTCTGACCGCCGAGCACGACGAACCCGGCGACGGCGACCATGACGGACCGGAGCAGCGCGCCGTAGACGATGATCTGCCGGCGTGACCAGCGGTCGATGAACACCCCGGCGAACGGGCCGATCAGCGAGTAGGGGACGTACAGCACGGTGAACGCGTAAACCGCGGCGGCCGGGTTGGGAAACGACTGCGCGCTGAAGAAGGCGTACGCGGCGAACCCGGCGTTGAACACGCCGTCGCCCGCCTGGGAGACCAGGCGGGCGGCGAAGAGCTTACGGAAGTCCCGTTCGGCAAGTACGGCTTTCAGGTCGGACCAGAAGGATGACCTGGTGACGGCCGCTTCCCCGGTTGCCGCGTTCTCGTTCGGCCCTGCGGACACGAATTCAGCTTATCCGGGCGCCCCGCCGGACCCTAGAGACGGGACGGCGGACGTTCGAGAACACTGAAAAGTTCCCGAACGTCCGCCGTGTGAACTCTGGGGGTGACGCGAAGTCGCCCCCCGTTCTGCCTGGCCGCCTTGGCCTTGTTAGCGCTCGACCTCGCCCCTGATGAACTTCTCCACCAGGTCGCGGCAGGTGCTGTCGTCGAACTGCTCCGGCGGGGACTTCATGAAGTATGAGCTGGCCGAGGTGACCGGGCCGCCGATGCCGCGGTCCATGGCGATCTTGCAGGCGCGCAGCGCGTCGATGATGACGCCCGCCGAGTTCGGCGAGTCCCAGACCTCGAGCTTGTACTCCAGGTTGAGCGGCGTGTCGCCGAAGGACTTGCCCTCGAGGCGGACGTAGGCGAACTTGCGGTCGTCGAGCCACGGCACGTGATCGGACGGGCCGATGTGCACGTCGGCCTTGGCCATCTCATGCGGGATCTGGGAGGTCACCGACTGGGTCTTGGAGATCTTCTTGGACTGCAGGCGCTTGCGCTCCAGCATGTTCATGAAGTCCATGTTGCCGCCGAAGTTGAGCTGGTAGGTGCGCAGCAGCTCGACGCCGCGGTCTTCGAACAGCTTGGCGAGCACGCGGTGCGTGATCGTCGCGCCGACCTGGGACTTGATGTCGTCGCCGACGATCGGCACGCCCGCGTCGGTGAACTTCTTCGCCCATACGGGGTCGGAGGCGATGAACACCGGGAGCGCGTTGACGAAGCCGACCTTGGCGTCGATGGCGCACTGGGCGTAGAAGCGGTCCGCCTGCTCGGAGCCGACCGGCAGGTAGCAGACGAGCACGTCGACCTGGGCCTCGCGCAGCGCCTCCACCACGTCCACGGCCGGGTCGTCGGACTCGGTGATGATCTCGCGGTAGTACTCGCCGAGGCCGTCAAGCGTGTGGCCGCGCTGGACGATCACGCCGGTCGGCGGGACGTCGGCGAACTGGATCGTGTTGTTCTCGCTGGCGGAGATCGCTTCGCTGAGGTCCAGCCCAACCTTCTTGGCATCGACGTCGAAAGCGGCGACTACCTCAACGTCCGACACGTGGTAATCGCCAAAGCGCACGTGCATGAGGCCCGGGACCCGGGCGTCGTCCGCTGCGTCCTTGTAGTACTCAAGGCCCTGGACGAGCGAGCTCGCGCAGTTACCCACCCCCACGATGGCCACGCGCACTTTATTGGCAGGCACAGCACCCATCAGGATGACTCCTTCTCGCTTCCGCGATCTATTCGGGATATATCGGACGGGCCCGCCGGCGGGTAGGGTCCGCCCGCAGCACCGCTTGCCTCCGACCGCCGTTCCTCGGCGATCAGCTCATTCAGCCAGCGGACATCGCGCTCCACGGCTTCAAGCCCGTGCCGCTGCAATTCGAGCGTGTAGCTGTCCACCCGCTCGCGAGTGCGCGCGAGCGCCGCGCGCAGCCCTTCCATCCGGTCCTCAAGGCGGCTTCGCCTGCCCTCAAGGATCCGCAGCCTGATGTCCGCCCTGGTCTGACCGAAGAACGCGAAGTGGACGCCGAACTCGTCGTCCTCCCAGGCGGCAGGACCCGAGTTGATGAGCTGATCCTGGAACCGCTCCTTGCCCTCGGCCGTCAGCCGGTAGACGATCTTCGACCGGCCGGGCGACCTGCTCGGCCTGCTGTCGTGACCGGGCTCGTCGCCTTCCTTGGCGATAAGGCCGTCGGCGTACAGCTTGGTCAGGCACGGGTACAGGGTGCCGTAGGAGAGCGCACGGAACGTGCCGAGCAGCATGTTGAGCTGCTTACTGAGCTCGTAGCCATGCATGGGCGCCCTGTGCAGTAGCCCAAGGACAGCGAACTCGAGGACGGCAGTCCGGTTCCGGCCCACGGCATCCCCCCTGGGTGGATAGGTTCGTTGTATCCGTCCGATATCTCTTCTCGATATCTCGGTCCGATATATCGATCAACGGTTGCAAGCATAGGCGACTGTTCCCCCGAGGGCAACCGGCACTTCACCGGTACCGGCGCGGGCGCGCAGCCAGAACCGCCCCTAGGGGTACGCGGTCCAGGCCCTCCGGGTGATACTGAGGGCATGGCAGGCATTGCTGCTCGTCGCTCCGTTGTGGACTACGCGCTCGCCCGGCGAGCCGCGCTCGCGTCGGTGTACGCGGGGCACACCACCATGGCCGATGCCTGCGACGCTCACCCATACCTGCTCCGCGCGGCCAAGTACCACGGCGAAGCCACGGACGTGCGCTGCCCGATCTGCCGTAAGACAAACGTCACACATGTCACCTATGTGTACGGAGACGAACTCGGACAGTACGCGGGCCGGGTCAAGCGGACGCCTGAATTGATGGAGATGGCTGCCGAATACGGCGAATTCAGGGTCTATGTGGTCGAGGTCTGCCAAAGTTGTGGCTGGAACCATCTCGCCACGTCGTACGTGCTTGGCACCGGTGCGCCGCCTGCGCAACGCGGGCGCCGGGCGCGTCCGAACTGAGCCCTGCTTCCTGACCCTCCGTCCTAGAGGCCTGACGGGTCGGCATGGTCAGGAAAAAAGGTTCATTAGCCTGGGCGGTCAACGCCAGCAGGTAACGTTTGGGGTCGGCGGGACCAGGCTCCTGCCTTTTCAGCCACGGGCGCGCCCGGACGGCCTGACGAAACCCCAGCCAGGGTCGGGTCACTAAGGGTCGCTCACAGCCACTGCGAGGAAGTGTGAGTAGCAACGACTTTGACGGGCCGTATTACAGGCCCGCTGGTGGGCGGGGAACTGACGACCAGGGAGCCGGGGCGAACGGCGCAGGCAGAATGGGCACGGGCAACGACGGGCGGAGCGCCGTCGGCGATGGCCGGTACCGTGCCCCGGAGGGCTGGGGAAACGACGGCTTCTGGCGCGACTCGTCCATCGATGCCGATTACAAGACGACCACGCACCGGGCGATTCGCCCTGGCGGAGACGGCTCGCACGGCGATCCTGGCCACAGCTACTTCTCTGACGGGAACGGCTGGCGGAACTCAGGGAACCCGGGCGGCCCGGGAGGCCCGGGTGGGCCGGGCGCATGGCCGGTCAGGGCACCGGATGCCACCTCTCTCGACGCGACCCGCGGCGTATTCGCCGCGGGTCCAGTAGGCCCCTCAGGTCCCGGTGGTCCCGGTGGTCCCGGCGGCTACGGTAACGGGGTCGGCGGCCCCGGTGGTCCCGGCGGCTACGGCGGCCCGGCGGCGCCTGGCGGGCCGATGGGCCCGGGCGGGCCGTGGCAGGGTGGTCCCGTTGGACCCGGTGGTTACGGCCCTGGCATGCCGGGTGGTCCTGGCATGCCCGGTGGTCCCGGTGGTCCCGGAGGCCCGGGCTGGCCCGGTGGTCCCGGTGGTCCCGGTGGTCCCGGTGGCCCCCGCCGTCCGGGCGGCCACGCTGGCCCAGGGCGGAACGGCAAGCGCAAGGGCGACTGGTGGCGGCGCTGGACGTGGCAGAAGGCGCTCGCCGTCAGCGGCGTCGGCCTTGCCCTGGTCTTCGTGCTCGGCGTGTTCGGCGTGTTCGGCGTCTACGAGTACCTCTCCTCCACCGCCACGATCCCCGCGGCGCTCGCCTCAGCGAACTACCAGAACACGACCGTCTACTACGCCGACGGCAAGAAGGTCATCGGCACCATCGGCGAGACCAACCGGCAGGACCTCACCTACCCGCAGATTCCCATGCAGTTGCAGGACGCCGTGGTCGCCGCGGAGGACAAGAACTTCTGGACCGAGGGCGGCATCTCGCCGACCGGCATCCTGCGCGCCGCCATCCACAACCTGACCAGCAGCGGCGGTGCCAACGGCGGCTCGACGATCACCCAGGAGTTCGTCAGGGGCTACTACGACGGCGTAGGCAGCCAGCAGACGGCGAGCAGGAAGGTCAAGGAGATCTTCATCGCCAAGAAGCTGGCGGCGAGCAAGTCCAAGCAGTGGATCATGACGAACTACCTGAACCTGATCTACCTGGGCAAGAACTCCTACGGCGTGGCGGCGGCCGCCCAGACTTACTTCGGCAAGCCGGTGTCGCAGCTGACCGTGGAGCAAGATGCGGTGCTGGCCGGCATCATCCAGCAGCCGTCCACCTACCCGCTGCTGTCCTTCCGGCCGCAGCTTGAGGCCCGCTGGACGTACGTGCTGCAGCAGATGGTGGCGGACAAGTACATCACCCAGGCGCAGATGGACTCGATGAAGTTCCCCAAGCTGCTGACCGACTCGGGGACGAGTGCCTCGAAGGGTGCCTCGGTCATGGCGGCCTCGGCCGACCCGTGGTCCCCGTACATCTTGAACGTGGTCTACAACGAGCTCACGTCCCCCAAGAGTGCCGGTGGGAGCGGTATCCCGGTGTCGCAGGTGGAGACCGGCGGCCTCAAGATCGTGACCACGATCAGCTATTCGATGGAAAAGGAGATGTACAAGGCCGTCGACGCGAACATCGCCGCGATCAAGGCGACGCCTGGCGCGGTGTTCCCCTCGTACATCAGGATCGGCGCCGAACTGCAGAACCCCAATAACGGCGAGATCCTCGCCATGTACCCGGGCCCCGGGCAGAACATGTCCAAAACGGAGTGCACGAAATGGGACTGCAGCGATAACACCGCGGTCTACGCGCGCGAGCAGGTCGGGTCGTCGTTCAAGCCGTACGTGCTGTCCGCCGCGGTGGCGGCCGGCATGAACGTCAAGACCAGCACGCTGAACGCGAGCCAGTACCTCTGCGTGCCGCCGGACGGCCTGTCGACCACGCTGTCCAAGACAATGAAGTACTACTCGGGCAGCCTGAGCGAGTGCGCGGACAACGGCCTCAACAGCTACTTCCCCGTCGAGAACGACGGCGGCGAGGTCATCGGCAACCCGAAGCAGGGCGGCGGCACCACGGTGCAGAACGCCCTCGCCCAGTCGTCCAACACCGCGTTCACCGACCTCACCCACCGGGTCACCACGTCGAACGTGATCAGGATGGCGCAAGCGATGGGCGTCAACATCGCGGACTATCCGGTCGGGTCCAGCCTGGACCAAGATGTCGGCAAGACAGCTGTGGTCGCGCTCGGTGCCGCCTCGCTGACGGTCAACGAGCAGGCCACGATGCTCTCCACCATCGCGGACAACGGCGTCTACCACCAGGCGCACATCGTCAAGTACTGGCAGCAGCCGAACGGCCCGGAGCAGACGCCGACGGTCGCGTCGCACATGGTGCTCGACCCGTCCAACCCGGTGAACAACGCGGCGCTTGACTCGCAGGTCCAGTACGCGATGGAGATGACGACCGTCGACGGTACCGGCACCGCGGCCGCCTACGGGCTCGGCAGCCGGCAGGTCATCGCCAAGACCGGAACGACCAGCGGCTCCACGGCCGGCTTCTTCATCGGCGCCATTCCCCAGTACTCCCTGGTCGTGGGCATGTTCGTGGCGAATCCCGCGAACACGTCGGAGAGCCTGGTGCCGCTCAGCGGCGGCGGCTTCGGTGGTTACTGGCCGGCCAAGATCTGGAACACGTTCGCCCAGGCGAAGTTCGCCAACCTGCCATGGAAACCTTCCAGAACCCGGTCTTCACCGGGGACACGTGGAACCAGGTCCCCAAGCGCCCAAGCCCACGGCCATGTGCTGGCAGAACGGCAAGAAGGTCAAGATGCAAATCAAGACCTGCCCCACCCCCGACGCCACGGTCAACTGCGGCTTCGACCAGCAGACCGGGCAGAATGACCTGTGCTCCACCTGCTCCTTCAACCAGGCGGACGGGCAGTTCGACAACTGCACCCAGCCGACGCAGTGCACCTTTAACCAGGCGGACGGGCAGTTCGACATATGCAACGGCACGGTCACTCCGCCGGCATCGGCGACCTGCCAGCCGGGTGATCCCGCCTGTACCAGCACTACGCCGTCACCCAGCGGCACCTGTCAGAATCCGGCCGATCCCGCCTGCCTGGGCAACGGCCAGAGCACGCCGTCGGCGAGCGGTACCCAGTCCGGTCTCGCCGTCGGCGGGCTGGGCGCCTTGCCCGGAGCGGGCTCGGCGCTGTGGGCCATGGCGTCCCGGCGTCGTCGCCGTCGCCGCGCGGGCGCGGCAAAATAGCCACAGAGAGCTGGCACGAGGAGCGGGGGGCGGTAGTGCGGAACCGGTATCCGGCGTGGGCCGGCGCGGGCGTTGCCGCGTCAGCGGCCGCGGCGCTTCTCGGCTACGCGCAGAAATTGCCGTGCAGTTCCGGCGGCGCGTGGAACACCTACACCGCCCAGTTCCGCGACGCCTGCTATACCGACATCTACCCGCTCTACTACACCGAGCAGTTGTCCGCGGGCAAGGTGCCCTACTACGGCCATCCCGTCGAGTACCCCGTCCTGATGGGCTGGATGATGGAGGCCGCGGCGTGGGCGGTCCGCTCCGTCGCCGACGGCTACTCACGAGGCCGGGACTTCTACTACGTATCGGTGCTGATGCTGGCCGTCTGCCTGCTTGCCGGGGTGCTCGCGACCGCGGCCACCGCGCACCGGGAGGGGGGCGGAGCGGGCTGGAAAGCGGCGCTGCTGCTCGCGCTGTCACCCGGCCTCATCCTCGCCGCTTACATCAACTGGGACCTGTTCGCGATGGCGCTCACCGCGTGTGGCATGGCCGCCTGGGCGGCGCGCCGGCCGTGGCTTGCCGGGGCGCTGCTCGGGCTCGCGGTCGCGACGAAGTTCTACCCGCTGCTGCTGTTCGCGGCGTTGTTCCTGCTGTGCCTGCGCGCCGGGAAGCTGGCCGAGTTCGGCAAGGCGCTGGCGGGCGGGGTGATCGCCTGGCTAGTCATCAACGTGCCTGTGGCGCTGACCGCCACCTCCGGCTGGGCCGAGTTCTACGCGTTCAGCCGGTCCCGCGGGGCCGACTGGGGATCGGTCTGGTACCTGTTCGAGCACTACAACGTGCCGGTGGTAGGCAACTCCTCGCTCGGCCAGCTGAACCTCATCACCTCGGGGTCGTTCGCCGTCGCGTGCGTGCTCATCGCCGTGCTCGCGCTCGCCGCGCCGCGCAGGCCACGGCTGCCGCAACTCGGTTTCCTGCTGCTCGCGTCGTTCCTGATCCTGAACAAGGTGTGGTCACCGCAGTACGTGATCTGGCTGGTACCGCTCGCGGTGCTCGCCAGGCCCCGGATATGGGCCTACGTGCTCTGGCAGGTCGCCGAGGTCGCCTACTTCATCGGCATCTGGGGTTACTTCGTCTACCTGTACAGCAAGCCAGGGCAGGGCGGCTACGACGGCATCACCACCGGCTGGTACTTCGTCATTCTCGCCGTCCGGCTGCTCACCGTCGCCCTGCTCGCGTCCACCGTGGTGGTGGACATCCTGCAGCCGGCCCGTGATCGTGTCCGGGCGTCCGGGCTCAACGACGACCCCGCGGGCGGGGTGCTTGACGGGGCTCCCGACCGGCTGGTCCTCGGCTGGCGCCGGGTAGCCCGCCGTCCGGCCGAGGCCGCGGCAGGCTAGCCGCGGCCGCCCGGCGGTCAGCCGACCCGGTCGCGGAGCCAGGCGATGTCGGCGGCCAGGCCCGTCTCCGGCGTCTCGCAGACAACGGAAGCGCCGGCCGCGCGGACCACGTCGAGCAGCGCCTGCGCGTCGATCGTGCCCGATTCGAAGTTAGCGTGCCGGTCCGCACCCGAGCCGAACTCGTCGCGCGAGTTGTTGCAGTGCACCAGGTCGATCCGGCCGGTGACGGCCTTCACCCGGTCAACCGCGTCGGCCAGGTCGATGCCGGCCGAGTTGGCGTGGCAGGTATCCAGGCAGAACCCGACAGTACTGTTCCCTCCCGTCCCTCCGGCACTGGCACCGCCCGCCACCGAGCTCACGCCCTCCCAGAGCCGGGCGATCGCCTCGAGTGACCGGGCCATCGCGCCGGCGCCGCCCGCGGTGTTCTCGATGAGCATCGGCAGCGGCCGTTCGATCTGCTCGAGGGCCTTGATCCAGTTCTCGACGCCAACCGCCGGGTCGACGTCGGCGGTGACGTGCCCGCCGTGCACGATGAGCCCCTTGGCGCCGATGGACGCGGCGGCCTTGAGCTGCTGGCCGAGCAGCTTCCTGCTCGGGATGCGGATCCGGTTGTTGGTCGACGCCACGTTGATCACGTACGGGGCGTGAATGTAGACGTCCACGTCCGCCGCGGCGTAGGCGTCGCGGAGCGCACCGGGATCACCGCCGGGGATTACCGGCCCCTTCCACCCCTGCGGGTCACCGAGGAAGAACTGCGCCACGCGCGCCCCGCACTCAACGGCATCGTCCAGCGGATGATCGGAGTGGAAGTGCCCGCCAATACGCATCATGGCTAGAGCCTAATGCGGGCCGCCCCCCCGGGAGGGCCGAGACGCCGTTAGCCCGAGAAGCCGCCGTGGGCGAGGCCGAGGGCCAGGCCGACGAAGCCGGCGATGATGCCGGCCACGATGATGACCCGCTCCTCCCTGGTCGCAGACAGCATCTGGGAGACGAGCCCGACGACCAAGGCCGCGAGGCCGGTGGCCGCGGCCACGACCGCCCAGCCGTGCGAACCGCTCGGGCCGGTCCTAAGCAGCAGTCCGAGTGCGAACGAGACGAAGCCGACGATGAGCGTGAAGAACGCCGCCACGTTGAGCAGCGGGTGACGCTGACCGTCCGAGTTGAGCGTGAAGTGCGGTGCGTGCCCGCGGGTGCGGATCGTGGTCACGACGGCCTCCCAGGAGGACTCCATGGTCCGGGTTCAACTCCACTGTTCCCCTTTTGGCGCTGGATGAACAGGCCCGCGGGTCAGGAACCGGCTCGGAATGTCGTTGGGCCTTGGTACAGTTAGTGGCTGCGGACGGGGACCTAAACCCCGCCGTGCCTCCTGTCACGGAACGCCCGTGACCGCGTCAGTCCAGAGGAGGAGCGCGCTATGCGCCACTACGAAATCATGATCATCCTCGACCCGAACCTCGAGGAGCGGACCGTCCAGCCATCCCTTGAGGGGTTCCTCAAGGTCGTGACCGACGACGGCGGCAAGGTCGGCAAGCTTGACATCTGGGGGAAGCGCAGGCTTTCCTACCCGATCGACAAGAAGCCGGAAGGCATCTACGCCATCGTCGACCTGACCGCGAACCCCGCCGCCGTCCAGGAACTCGACCGCCAGCTCAACCTCAACGAGGGCGTGCTGCGGACCAAGGTCCTGCGGCCCGAGCACCGCTAAGTCACAGCCTTATCCATCAGTTCTGCTAGGACCGGGAGCGCCACTATGGCGGCAGGAGACACCCCCATCACGGTCGTCGGCAACCTTGTAGCCGACCCGGAACTCCGATTCACCCCAGCCGGTCAGCCGGTGGCGACCTTCCGGGTCGCCTCGACGCCGCGGGTGATGGACCGACAGACGAACGAGTGGCGGGACGGCGACAGCCTGTTCCTCACCTGCAACGTCTGGCGGCAGGCGGCGGAGAACGTCGCGGAGTCACTGCAGCGCGGCATGCGGGTCATCGTGACCGGCCGGCTCAAGCAGCGGAACTATGAGACCAAGGAAGGCGAGAAGCGCACCGTCTACGAGGTCGAGGTCGACGACGTCGGTCCCTCGCTGCGGAACGCTTCTGCCAAGGTCAACCGGGCCAGCCGCGGCAGCGGTGAGGGCGGGTTCGGCGGCGGCGGCACCAACCGGGGCGGCAGCTACAGCGGCGGCCAGGGGTCATCGTCCGGCGGCGGCAACGGTGCCAAGAACGAGGACCCGTGGGCGTCCGACTCCGGCGGCGGCTACTCCGACGAACCGCCCTTCTAACAGACAGCAAGCAAAAACCGACCATCCCCGCATTAAACGCGGGGCTCTCCTAAGGAGCACCACGATGGCGAAGCCTCCGATTCGCAAGCCCAAGAAGAAGGTTTGCGTCTTCTGCCAGGAGCGCATCAGCTACGTCGACTACAAGGACACCGGCCTGCTTCGCAAGTACATCTCCGACCGCGGCAAGATCCGCGCGCGCCGGGTTTCCGGTAACTGCACCCGGCACCAGCGCGACGTCGCGACCGCGGTCAAGAACGCGCGCGAGATGGCGCTGCTCCCGTACACCAGCACGGCGCGCTAGGGCGAGGGAGGACTGACCAATGTCTCGCATGAAGCTGATCCTGACGCAGGAGGTCGACGGCCTCGGCACCCCGGGCGACGTCGTGGACGTGGCCGCGGGCTACGGCCGCAACTACCTGCTGCCCCGCGGGTTCGCGATCTCGTGGACGCGCGGCGGGGAGAAGCAGGTCGAACTGATCAAGCGGGCCCGTGCGGCGCGTGAGATCCGCACCCTTGAGGACGCGCAGGCGGTGGCCGGCCAGTTGCAGCGGCTGAACGTCCGGCTCAAGCGGCGCGCCGGGTCCAACGGCCGGCTGTTCGGCTCAGTCGGCGCGACCGACATCGCCGAGGCGGTGCGGACCGCGGGCGGCCCGGAGATCGACCGCAGGAAGATCTTCGTGCCCGACCCGATCAAGGCGGCCGGCTCGTACAAGGTCCAGGTCCGGCTGCACCCCGAGGTGACCGCCTCGGTGGGCATCGAGGTCACCGGCGCCTAAGCAGTCTCCACAGGCTGTTTCCACAGCGCTTTCCACAGGCAATTCGTTGTCCACAGGAAAAGCCCAGTTTCCACAGTGATCCGCCCGGCGGCGCGTCGTCACGCAGACGGCGTGCCGCCGGGCGGTGCTGTGTACCGTTGCGCGCGCCGGGCGAGCTCAGGGTCAATCGCGCTGACCATTTGCCACAGAGCGGCAATCCGGGTGGTCAGCTCGGCCTCGCCTGCCCCGTTACGGACATCGGATTCTAGCTGGTCAATCGCTGTCGCGATGCGGCCGATCTCATCCCCCGTGTTCGAACGCACAGGCGAATGATAGCCGGCTCATGGGCCAGGGACCCGGTTGTTCTCGATGGCCAGAAAGCCGTAGCGGCGCTGCCCGCCCGCCTGTTTCCGCATGCCTGTGGACAAGCTGGCCGCCCTCGTTCTGCAGCTGGGGAAAAGCCCAGGCCGGCCGCCGGTCCGCACAGTTTTTCCACAGGCAACCGGATGCCGCCTGTGGATTTAGCCTGTGGATAACCCTGCCAAAAAGTGGCCGACTTTTTGTTCTGCACACCCGGTGGATTGTGTTCGTGCAGTTCCCAGCGCTGTACGGCCGACCCGCCGGTTAGCTGTCCACAAGGTATCCACCGGCTGCGCACAGCCTTGCCACAGGTTCTCAACAGCGTATCCACACGATCGTGTTGGCATGCGGGCCGCGGGTCGGCAGAATGTCAGAGCCGTCGGTGACAGGCCCCTTAGACAGCCGTCGATCGTCAGACCCCTTTGGTAGAACGGAGTCGACGCTTGGGTGGGGCGTTACGCGTGGGGAGGAGGCGTCCGGTGAGCATTACCGAGTTGCCGCAGCGCGGCGAGGAATTCGAGCGGATGCCGCCGCATGACGTCGCCGCGGAGCAGTGCGTGCTCGGCGGCATGCTGCTGTCCAAGGACGCCATCTCCGATGTCATCGAGGTGATCAGGCCCACCGATCACTACCGGCCGGCCCACCAGCTCGTGCACGAGGCCATCCTCGACCTGTACGCGCGCGGCGAGCCCGCCGACCCGATCATGGTCGCCAACGAGCTCACGAGGCGAGGCGAGCTCAGTCGCATCGGTGGCGCTCCCTACCTGCACACGCTTATCGCGTCGGTGCCCACGGCCGCCAACGCCGGCTACTACGCGCGGATCGTCAGGGAGCGTGCCATCCTGCGGCGGCTGGTGGAGGCGGGCACGCGGATCGTCCAGTTCGGCTACGCGGGCGACGGCGACGCCGATGAGCTCGTCGACCGGGCCCAGGCCGAGGTGTACGCGGTCACCGACCGCCGCATCGCCGAGGACTACCATCCGTTGTCCGAGATCATGCCCGCCGCCCTCGAGGAGATCGAGGCGATCGGCGCGCACGGCGGCGGCATCAGCGGCGTCCCCACCGGCTTCGCCGACCTAGACGCCCTCACCAACGGCCTGCACGCCGGCCAGATGGTCGTCATCGCCGCCCGCCCCGCCGTCGGCAAGGCGCTCGCGCTCGACACGCCGCTGCCCACACCGGACGGCTGGACCACCATGGGCGAGGTCCGGGTCGGCGACTACCTTATCGACGCGAACGGCAAGCCAACGCGAGTAGTGGCCGCGACCGGGGTGCTGCACGGACGCCCGTGCTACGAGGTCGAGTTCTCCGACGGCTCGGTCATCATCGCCGACGAGAATCACCAGTGGCAGACCTGGGGACGTCCCGATGCGCGCGAGTCGGCGAGCATCGTGACCACCGGCCAGATCGCGGGCTCGCTGCCGCGGCATGCGGTCGCGCTTACTCACTCGGCGGACCTGCCGCCGCGCGCCACAGGACACGCGCTGGCGGTTCATCACCGGCATCCGGCCCGTGTTCCCCCGGCCCGTCCGCTGCGTACAGGTGGACAACGAGGACCAGTTGTACCTGGCCGGCCGGGGATGATCCCGACGCACAACTCCGCGCTCGCGCTCGACTTCGCGCGCTCGGCGACGATCAAGCATGGGCTGCCGACCGTGGTGTTCTCGCTGGAGATGGGGCGCAACGAGATCACGATGCGGCTGCTGTCGGCCGAGGCACGAGTGCCCATGCACGTCATGCGGACCGGGCAGATGAGCGACGATGACTGGGGGCGACTCGCCAAGCGGATGAGCGAGGTCGCCGACGCGCCGCTCTTCATCGACGACTCGCCGAACATGTCGCTGATGGAGATCAGGGCCAAGTGCCGTCGGCTCAAGCAGCGCCACGACCTCAAGCTGGTGATCATCGACTACCTGCAGCTGATGTCCTCGCCGAAACGGACTGAGAGCCGACAGCAGGAAGTCTCCGAGATGTCCCGGTCGCTCAAGCTGCTGGCCAAGGAGCTTGAGGTGCCCGTGGTGGCGCTCTCTCAGCTCAACCGCGGTCCCGAGCAGCGCCAGGACAAGAAGCCGATGCTTTCCGACCTGCGCGAATCGGGCTCTATCGAACAAGATGCCGATGTTGTCATACTTTTGCACAGAGAAGACGCATACGAGCGTGAATCGCCAAGAGCGGGTGAGGCGGACCTGATCGTCGCCAAGCACAGGAACGGCCCGACCGCGACGGTGACGGTGGCCTTCCAGGGGCACTACAGCCGCTTCGTCGACATGGCCCCGGGCTGACGGGAAAGAGAATCTGGCCATCACGTAGTTGCCGACATTGTCGGGGTCAGGCTGCACGGAACGTTCTCCTTCACCGGTAGGCCGCATGCGCGGACAGGTCAGGTGAGGGCCTGACCCGGATCGGGTCGAAGCTCGTAGTGCAAGCGATGCTTACCGGCGTGGCGACCGCCGTGCCGTCACGCTTGTAGGTAGTCAGGACAATCGTCTTCGCGGCCCTAACTGATGCGAACGCGGCACTCATCGTGTCTCCCATTCCTCGTGTTTCCTCGTGCCGGTCACCGTTAAGACGCGGCACCGGATGACTTTGCGGCAGTCAGCGCCCCTGCCAGCGCGGGGGCCTGCCTTCGGCCATGGCCTGGCGCGCTTCCTTGAAGTCTTCGGACTTCAGGCAGCGGAGCTGCGCTTCGAGAGCCACGCGGAGGCCTTCCCGCGGTGCGCGGTGCCACGCCGCGTCTATTGCCTGCCTGGCGCCCCGTACCGCCAGCGGCGGCTGCGCGGCCAACCGTCCGGCGAACTTGGCTGCGGCGGCCTCGAGGCCGGGACCGGGGACCACCTGGCTGGCCAGCCCGATCCGCAGTGCCTCGTCCGCGTCGATGGCGTCACCGAGCAGGATCAGCTCGCGGGCCCGGGCCTCACCGATAATCCGGGGCAGTCGGATGGTTGCCCCCATGTCGGGCAGCAGCCCGAAGCTGGTCTCAGGTCGGTGCCAGTGAGATGGCCTGCGGATCGAGGATCGCGAGTTCACCGAGTTCGTTACGGTCAGCGTGCCGCGCTTGTGCGCGTGGCAGCGCTGCTGGTGTCTGGTGATCTGGCCAGGGCCGAAGACGTGGTGCAGACGGCGCTGACCCGCCTGTACCTGGCGTGGCCGCGGGTGCGGCCGGAAACCGCGGGCGCCTACGCGCGGCGCTGTGTCGTGAACGCGGCGATGGACGATCGGCGGAGCCTATTCAGGCGGCGTGAGCAGGTTCGGCGCAACTCCCCGATGTCGCTGCGGTTGATCCCCAACACGTAGACGCGGCCGCGCTCCTGGCGCTGCTCGCCACCCTGGCTGCCGGCATGCGGGCAGCGGTCGTGCTGCGGTACGTCGAAGGGCTCAGCATCACGGAGACCGCGGAGGCCATGCGGTGCAGCGAAGGCAATGTCAAAAGTCAGTGCGCGCGCGGGCTTGACCGCCTGCGCGAGGCTATTCCCCTGCATGCGGGCAGCATCACCTGAGCGACACGACTCAGCTGTTCGAAGGAGTATTCATATGCGAGATGTACAGGACATGCTGGCGACGTTGCCGCACGCCGTTACACCCGGCCCGGCCGGGGCGGATGTCGTCGCCGCGGATGTCACCCGCGGGCATCAGGCCATGAAGAGGAAGCGCCGCCGCCGGTTCGCGGGCCTGGGAGCGGCTACCGCCGCCGCGGCCGCCGTGGCGGTAGCCGTCATCCCGGCCGCCCACCTCGGCCGCTCCGCGCCCGAGGTCTCGGCCGGGGAAGCTCTAGTGTGACGGCACAGACGGCGAAGGTGCGGCTTGTCGCCTATACAGGCGCTCAGCCGGCGAGCTTCACGGTCAGCACCGTGCCGGCGGGCTGGCAGGTCATTGCGTCTGACGATTACTCGTTCGTGCTCGCCCCGCCCGGCGCTCCCGTCAGCCAGCCCAACAGCTTCGTGGGCCGGATTGTGGTCTATGCTGCAGGGAATGTCCGAGTTTTCAGGCGACTCGCATGTAACGCAAGTCACGGTCAACGGGAAGGAGGGTCAGCTAGGTCTCACCGCCGACGGGAACACGGCGACTGGGGCCAGGTGGCTGATCTTCCCCGACGCCGCGGGCCACAAGGTCCTGGTTCAGGTCCCCACATCGCTGGGCCTTACCGACGCCCAGATCGTCAGCTTCGCGCAGGGCATCACTGTCACCCGCATGGCAAAGGCGAGTGTGGGCTGATCAGCAAGCCCGGCACGCGCCGGGCGGCACGGACGCATGACAGTCCGTGCCGCTCACCTCAACGATCTGGGCCGTGCGAGGTCCCGGCCGGGGCCGGGACCTCACCTCAAGGAGAGCAACTCTGGGCTAGGTGGAGCCGGTGCCGCGCTTCGGAGGTGCCGCGTTACGCGGTGACCGTCGAGCCGGTGACGCTGTTGCTGCCGTTCTCGATGTGACCGGTGAACCGCTGGGACCACGTGCTGTCGCCGCTGATCGTGACGGTCACGTCGTACCAGCCGCCCGTCCGGGCGATCGCCTCGAACGTGAACGTCGCCGAGTCGCCCGGGCGAACCTTGTAGGTAGCCGGCTTCGCCTTGGAGTAGTGGTTGTGTGTGACCGTGAACGTAACATTCGAGTTGCCGCCGTTGCTGAGCTCCAGGTTCAGCTTCGGCTGCCGGGCGAAGCCGCCGGTGTAGAAGGAGGCCGCGACGCGGGCGGCCGCGCCCGCCTTCGTGGTGTCACCGGTGAACCGGCGCAGGAACCGGTTCGCGCTCACCACGGTGATGTCGTACGCCCCGGCCGCGCCGATGGCCAGCGTCGCCGCGGTCTTCGCGGTCACCTTCTGCGTCGGGGCGACTGTGTACTGGCCGGGAAACCCGGCCGGGTACGCCGTGACCGCCGGGATGGCCGCCAGGTTGTTGTAGACCGCGAAGACGCTGGACTTCGTGGCGAACGGTGCGTTGTTGGACAGTGCCAGGTTGGCGGTGACCGTGCCGCCGCTAGTGGTAAACCCGGTCAGGCTGGCGTTCGCCTGGTACGGCAGCGGCCGGGCCAGCTTGTTGCCGGGCTCCTGCGCGGGCAGCGCGTTGTTAGACGGCAGCACCTCGTAGCTGTTCGCCTCGCCGACCGGGGCGGACACGAACGGCAGGTCGGGCAGGCCGTAGACCGGGTGCTTGAAGTCGAACGCGTTCTGCAGGTCACCGGAGACCGAACGGCGCCACTCGCTGATGTTCGGGCAGATCGCCGGCTTGCCGATCGCGGTGGTCCACTTCTCAAGGAACTGCAGCACCGAGGTGTGGTCGGAGACCTCCGAGGTCACCCAGCCGCCGCGGGTCCACGGCGAGATGAGGAACAGCGGCACGCGGAAGCCGAAGCCGACCGGCAGCGGGATCGGCGGCACTTCCGACGAGCCGGTTTCGGTGTAGAACTCGTCGGTGGTGCCCTGCGGCGGGATGGGCGGCGGGACGTGGTCGAACGCGCCGTCGTTCTCGTCGTAGTCGATGATCACGAGCGTGGAGTTGAGGGTGTCCGGGTCGGTCGCCAGAGCCTGCAGCACCTTGCCGACGTAGTACGCGCCGTCGGTCGGCGCGCCGTCCGGGTGCTCGGAGTACTGCTGGTTGGTGACGATCCAGGAGACCTGCGGCAGCGTGCCGGCCTTGACGTCGGCGAGGACAGCGTTAGCGAGGTTGTCGCCGTTGAAATTCTCCGGGTCGAGCGGCTCGGGCACGATCGCCAGGCCGTTGTCGTAGTAGACGTTCGTGCCCGGCGCCGGGGCGGTGCCGCCCTGCGACGGGTCGAGGTCGGCGAACGTGGCGAAGTACTGCGCGCCGTTGTCGCCGTAGTTGTCGCTGCCCTGGTAGATCTTCCAGGTGACGCCGGCGTTCTGCAGGGTGACCGGGTAGCACTGCCACGGCAGGAAGCGGCCAAGCTCGTCGCCGCCGCTGTAGGCGACGAAGGTGCCGTTCTCCTTGTCGGCGTTGACCGTGCCGCTCCACAGGTAGGTGCGGTTCGGGCCGGTGGCCGACAGCACCGAGCAGTGGTAGCCGTCGCCGACCGTGTAAGCGTCGGCGAGGGCGTACTGGAACGGGATGTCGCTGCGCGTGAAGTAGCCGAGGGTTTCGACGCCCTTGGCGTAGAGCCAGGCGTTCATCAGGCCGCCGTACCAGGCGGCGTGCTGGGTCTCCCAGCTGTGGTCGGTGCCGTTGGCGTTCTGCGCGCCCTGCTCGGCGTTCGGCGGCTGCGGAGAGCTGGTGACGATGCCGTCGGACAGCGAGAACGGGTACTGGGTGCGGGTGACCGGCTCGCCGGGCGGGGTGGTGGGCTGCTGGAAGACTCCTCGGCCGCCGGGCAGCGTGATCGTGGCGGTGTCGCCGTAGCCGATGACACCCTTCATGGAGCCGAAGTACATGTCGAAGCTGCGGTTCTCCTGCATCATGACGATCACATGCTTGATGTCGCGGAGATCCCCGTACTTGGGGCGGGGGTTGCTGGCGGCGGCCGAAAGCGGGGCGGCCTTCGCCGCCTCGGACGTCGCTGCGGTGGACACAGCCCCGGTGGCCGCGGCGCCACCGACGACAGCCGCGCTGCGGATGAGGTTTCGGCGCGAGATCTCGGGCATGGGGGATGACCTCCAGGTTCGTGCTCAGGCACTGAGGTACTGGGTACTGGGACCTGACGAACCTACGTACGTCACCCAAATCAACTGCCGTCAGTTGGTTAACGCCGGTCGAACTCGCGCGGAACCTCACAATGTCAAATCTGCTTTCCCGTCCGCGTCCGCGACGCAGGACTGGCCGCGGCCGGCGCCGCTGGTCGGCACGTTCGTCGCCTTGCTGCCTACGCCCGTCCTGGTGGCCGCGGCGGCGGAGCCGTTGCCGTTAGTTTCCGGTCAGCATCAGGCCGCCGTCGACAGTGAGCACGGTGCCAGTGACGAACTGGTTCTCCATCAGGTAGAGGTGTGCCGCGGCGATCTGCTGCGGCTCACCGATCGCGCCGGTGAGGGCGCGCCGCGCGAAGTTGTCGAATACCGCCGCCCGCTGGGGTTCGGGAACGGCGTCCCACAGCGGGGTACGGACGGCGCCGGAGCGGACGGCGTTGACGCGAACGGGGGCGAGGTCGACGGCCAGCCCGCGGGTAAGCCCCTCGGTGGCCGCGGATCCGGCGGAGGCGAGGGCGGCACCAGGGACCGGGCGGACGCCGACCGTCCCCGAGGTGAGGGTGATCGAGCCGCCGGGGCGGATGCGGTGGGCCGCCTGCTTGGCGACGGCGACGGCTCCCCAGAACCGTACGTCGAAGGCGCGGCGGGCCTCGTCGAGCGGGAGTTCCTTGAGCGCGCGGCGATCAGCCTGGTCGCCGGCGGTGAACACCACGTGATCGAGTTCGCCGACGCGGGCGAACAGGTCGGCGACGGCCGCCTCGTCGCGCACGTCGAGTGCGGCGCCGTCGCACGAGTCCGGGAGTTCGGCGAGCGCGGCGTCGACGCGCTCCTTGCTGCTTGAGGCGATGGTGACGACAGCGCCGGCTCCCGCGGCCGCGTGGGCCGTGGCCAGTCCCATGCCGGAACTGCCGCCGATGACGACGATGCGCTGACCGGTAAGTGCCATGGTGCCCCTCTTAGATCCGTTAAGTTGATGACCCATTGAGACATCACTTTAGCACAGTGATGTCTCAATGGGTCATCACTGCTAGAATCCCGGCTATGCCGCGTTGGGAGCAGGGAGCGGAGGACCGGCTGCGAGAGGCCGCGCTGGCGCTGTTCCTTGAGCACGGGTACGAGAACGTCACCGTCGCGCAGATCACTGAGCGCGCAGGGCTGACGCGTCGCACGTTCTCCCGCTACTTCGCCGACAAGCGCGACGTGCTCTTTGCCGGCTCTGATCAGCTTCCGGCCGCGCTCGCCGAAGCTGTGCTGAAGGCCGACGCCGGGCTCACTCCGTTCGAAGCGTTGCTTGACGCCCTGGAGCGGGTCGGCGACGTGCTCGCGGTTCGGGTCGCCCCGCACGCCGCGCAGCGACAGGCGATCGTCGACAGCAGCACCGAACTCCAGGAGCGCGGCCGCACCAAGTTCGCCGCCGTGGCCGACGCTCTGGAAGCAGCTCTTCGGCAGCGCGGGGCCGCCCCGTCGACGGCAGGCCTACTGGCGAACGTCGGCGTCGCCATCTTCCGGACCGCGTTCGGGCGCTGGGTCGATGAGCCGGGCGCCGCCCCCTGCTCGGCCCGGGTGCGCGAAGCCGCCGACGAACTCGCC
>CAWERB010000028.1:0-172132 GCA_963811335.1 uncultured Actinomycetota bacterium
TGTTATGTTCACGTCTCGGCGCCAGTACGTGCTTGCTACCCCGGCGCTGCCCGCGTTCGCCCTGGTGCTCGCGCTGACCGTAGCGGCGTTCGCGGGCATGGTGCGCGACGCGGTGACCAACGGGGACGTGGCCGCGTCGTGGAGGGCCGCCGGCGCCGACGCCACGATCTCCGGCCTGCCCGGCTTCCCTGACTTCACCGTGCCGCCCGCCGCCGCCCGGGCCATCGCCGACGTGCCCGGCGTGACGCACGCCGCGCAGGCGTGGCCGACCGGCTGGGTGTCGGCGGACGGCGTGCAGCTCACCGTCATCGCCGTGGACCCGGCGAGCTACGCTGCGCTTGTCGCGGCCACCGAGGGCTACCCCCGGTTCCGCGCCGGGCAGCTCGCCGTGCCTCGTGGGCCGGGTGCGGCGCAGCCCGTGATCGCCTCACCGCAAGCCGCCGCGGCCCTCGGCAGCGGCATTACCTCGATAAGCACCACGGCCGGCGAGCGGTCGGTCACCATCCGGGTGGCGGCCACGGTATCCGCCACCCCCGCATGGCCCGCGGGCGGCATGTTCTTGATCATGCCGTTCACCGCGCTGCACTCCACCACCACGCCGCCGGTGCCCGCGTCGGTGACCGAGATCATGCTCACCGGGCCGGGCATCGACCGGGCCCGCCTGGCCGCGGTGATGAAGGACGACCTGCCGCCGGGCGGCGGCGCCATCTTCCGTTCCGACGTGCTCGCCGGGCTGGCCGGCGCGCCGCTGCAGCACGGGGCGTTCACCCTGCTCACGCTCTCCGTCGGGCTCGCCGCGATCCTCGGCATCGCGGTGATGATCCTCGAGCTGGCGCTCGGCGTGGCCGAGCGCGAGGCGACCCTCGCCAGGCTGGCCACCATGGGCCTCGGTGAGCGGCAGCGGGCACGGGTCGTCGCTGTTGAGGTGCTGCCCGCCGTGATCGCGGCCGCACTCGCCGCCTGCGCGTGCGCGCTGGTGCTGCCGCGGGTAGTGAGCCCGGCTATCGACCTGTCCGTGTTCACGAGCACGCCGGTATCGGTCCCGCTCGCACCCGGCGTCAGCTTCTCAGCGACCGCGCCGCTCGTACCCGACCTGGCCGCGGTGGCGCTGCCGCTCGCTGGCCTCGTGGTGCTCGCGGGCCTGGCGCTATGGGTCGAGATCCGGTCGGGACGGCGGCGCCGCGTCACGGCAGCCCTGCGGGTCGGCGGATGAACGGGAGAATATGGTGACGAACGTGGGACTTCCGCAGCCACTGGAGTCGGCGGAGCCGTCCGGCACTATCAGCACCCTCGCCGCGGCCGCCCGGGTCCACGACGACTACGGAGCGGGCGCGCTGATCGTCTGCGACCGGCTGGTGCGGATCTACGCCGCCGAGGGCATCGAGGTGCAGGCGCTGCAGGGCCTCGACCTCGTGATCGGGACCGGGGAGCTCACCGCGCTCGTCGGCGCGTCGGGCAGCGGCAAGTCCACGCTGATGAACATCCTCGCCGGGCTCGACATACCCACGGCAGGCTCTGTCCGGGTCGCCGGGCGTGACCTGGCGACGATGTCCGCGCGGCAGCGGCTCGGCTACCGGCGCTCTGTGGTCGGGTTCGTCTGGCAGCAGACGGCGCGCAACCTGCTGCCGTACCTGACGGCCGCGCAGAACGTCGACCTGCCGCTCCGGCTGGCCGGCGCCGGGCGGGCCGTCCGGCGGGCCAGGACCGGCGAGCTGCTCGGCCTGCTCGGCGTGTCGCACTGCGCGGGACGGCGGCCCGACCAGATGTCCGGCGGCGAGCAGCAGCGGGTCGCCATCGGGGTGGCGCTGGCCAATTCGCCGTCCGTGCTGCTCGCCGACGAGCCGACCGGGGAACTCGACAGTGAAACGGCGGCGTCGGTGTTCGGCGCGCTGCAGACGGCCAACAGCGAGCTCGGCGTGACGGTGCTCGTCGTGACGCACGACCCGGCGGTGTCGTCTATGGTGCGCCGGACGATCGCGATCCGCGACGGCAGGACGGCGACCGAGACGCTGCGGCACGGCGCGGCCGACGACTCGGGCGCGCTCAGCCACGCCGTCGAGTACGCCGTGCTCGACCGGGCCGGGCGGCTCCAGCTGCCGCGCGAGATGACCGAGGCGCTTCGTATGCGGGACCGGGTGCGGCTGGAGGGCGAGGTCGACCACATCGGCGTCTGGCCCGATACAAGGAACGCCGTGGACCAGGGCGGTCCCGGCGGGGAGGCGGCGCGTGAGCATGGTGGACGTGCGGGAGGTGACCCGCACCTACGGCAGCGGCGCGACCGCGACCGCGGCCCTGCGCGGCGTGACGTTCTCCGTCGGCGAGGGCAAGCTGGTCGCGCTGCGCGGCCGGTCAGGGTCGGGCAAGACCACCCTGCTCAACGTCGTCGGAGGGCTCGACTCGCCCGACTCGGGCACCGTGCACGTCGCCGGCCAGGACGTGACGGCGATGGGCGAGCGGATGAGGATGCGGCTGCGCAGGGAAACGGTGTCCTACATCTTCCAGTCGTTCGGCCTGCTGCCCGTGCTGTCCGCCGCGGAGAACGTCGGCGTGCCGCTGCGCATCGCGGGCGTCGCGCCGCGCGAGCGCGACGAGCGCGTCGCGCTCATGCTGTCCATCGTCGGCCTCGCCGATCACGCCAGGCAGCGTCCTGGCGAGCTTTCCGGCGGCCAGCAGCAGCGGGTCGCCATCGCCCGCGCGCTCGCGCAGCCGCCCCGCCCTGCTGCTCGCCGACGAGCCAACCGGCCAGCTCGACACCGAGACAAGCAAGCAGATCATGCGGCTGCTGCGCGCCGTGGTCCGCTCCGAGGGCGTCACCGCCCTGGTGGCGACGCACGACCCCACCCTCATCGAACTGGCCGACGAGGTCCTCCTCCTCGAGGAGCAAGATCGCAACGCCGGTCGCCGGGTGACCCCACGCCGGTCGCGAGATAGTGGATAGTCCTGCACACCCGGGTGTGCACTAACTATCCACTATGATGGCTGCCCGGCCTCGCGCCGATTCATGCTCATGCGACTGTGGTGCCCGTGGTGGCAGTGAGGCTGGTGTATAGCTCGGTGAGTTGCTTCGTGACCGGGCCGATCGCGCCGGCGCCGATGGACGCGCCCGTCTACCGAGATCGACCGGCGCGAGGCCGCCCATCGTGCCGGTGACGAACACCTCCGCGCGCGTTGTAAAGCTGCGTCAGCGTGTAGTCGCCCTCGGCGCAGGCGAGGCCGGCCGACGCGGCCAGCCGCAGCACCGTCGCCCGGGTGATGCCCTCGGGACAGGCGACCGTGGTGGGCGTCGCGAGCACCGGCCCGGCCAAGCGGTAAGGGTCACGGGTATCGCCGGGGAACACCATGAACAGGTGCGTCGCGTTCGTTTCCGCGATGAAGCCGCGGCTGTCCAGCATGACCGCGTCGTCCGCGCCCGCCACGTTCGCCTCGATCTTCGCCAGGATCGAGGTCAGCAGGTTGTTGTGGTGGATCTTCGGGTCAAGCGAGTCGGGAGCGTGGCGGCGGACGCTTGAGGTGATCAGCCGGATCCCCGACTGGTCGTAAACCGGGTCCTTGAACTCGGCCAGGACGATCAGCGTCGGCCCGGATGCGTTCAGCCGCGGGTCCATGCCCGAGGTGACCTTGACGCCGCGGGTCAGCGTCAGCCGGATGTGCACGCCGGTCACCATGGCGTTGGCGGCGAGCGTGCGCCTGATCTCCTCGATGACCAAGGCGTCCGCCGGCACAGAGTCAAAGCCGAGCGCGTGCGCGGACCTGCGCAGCCGCGCCAGGTGCTCCTCCAGGGCGAAGATCCGCCCGTTGGTGAGCCGCAGGCCCTCCCGAACCGCGTCGCCGCCCTGCACCACGGAGTCGAACGGCGACACCCCCGCCTCGTCCCGGTGCGCAAGCCGCCCGCCGACGTTGACGATCAGGTCACGGTTGCGCTCGTCGAACCTCTGCAGCAATGGACGCTCCCGGGATTAAGCGCGGCCCGAACTCTTGCTCCCTGCGATTTCGAGTCAAGTCAACTCTTTACAGCAAAGTCAGGAACCAAGAATTCGGTCGTTCGGTACATCGATCTTGATCTTATTTTTGCTGAGCCGCTCGTAGTACGGCAGGCACTCATCGAGCAGCGGCTCGAGCGCCGGGTCGAGCGGCGGCGGCGGGCCCGGGTCGCGGGGGGTGAACCCGGTCGACCGCCACACGCTGTCGTACCAGTACGGGGCCCACACGCCGTCCGACGGGCGCGGCCCGGCCGGCCAGGACAGCATCGACGCGGAGAACGGCACGCCGAGCGCCGCGCACAGCGCCCGCAGCCCCGCCTCGGGCGCGGCGAGCAGGTCGGTCGAGTCGATGACCGGGCCGCCGAACTCCTCGTACAGCCACGCCTGCTGCCGCAGGCCCAGGTCGGCCAGGGTCGGCGCGGAGCGGACCCTCGCGTAGGAGGCGAGCAGCGAGCGCGGGTCCCTGATCAGGAACGCGTGCCGGAACGGCGCGAACGCAGCCAGGTCTACCGACGGCAGCACGTGGTGCGTCATGTGCTTGGCGTACGAGATGCTCACGCCGGGCGGCAGCGGGTCTTCCGCCAGCGACGACAGCACGGCCTGCCACGACGTCGGCTGGCTGGCGATCACCTCGTCCCGGCCCGGGTGCTCAATGCCGGTCGACGACAGGTAGAACGCGTAAAGCGGCTCGTCGCTCACCACGGTGTCCGGCCGGTTCTCCCAGGCGCGCATCATCGCCGTGGAGACGGTGCGCGGCCCGGACCACATCGCGATCCGGGCCGCGCCGGTGCTCACGTTCAGAAGACCACCACGCTGCGCAGCACGTCGCCGTGCTCCATCTTGGCGAACGCCGCCTCAATGTCACCGATGCCGATCGTCTCAGAGACGAACTTCTCCAGCGGCAGCCGGCCGTCGAGGTGCAGGTCGACGAGCATCGGGAAGTCGCGCGAGGGCAGGCAGTCGCCGTACCAGGAGGACTTGAGCGCGCCGCCCCGGCCGAACACCTCGAGCAGCGGCAGTTCAAGCTTCATGTCCGGGGTGGGCACGCCCACGAGCACGACCACGCCGGCCAGGTCGCGGGCGAAGAACGCCTGGTTGTAGGTCTCGGGGCGGCCGATCGCCTCCACTACCACGTCGGCGCCGAACCCGCCGGTCAGCTCGCGGATCCCCTCGACCGGGTCGGCGTTGCGCGAGTTGATCGCGTGCGTCGCGCCGAACTCGCGCGCCCACTCCAGCTTCCTGTCGTCAACGTCCACGGCGATGATCGTCTTCGCGCCCGCCAGCCGTGCGCCGAGCACCGCACCGTCGCCCACGCCGCCGCAGCCGATCACCGCGACCGTGTCCCCGCGGGTGACGCCGCCGGTGTTGATCGCCGCGCCGATCCCGGCCATGACACCACAGCCGAGCAGCCCCGCGGTCGCCGGCGCGATGCCCGGGTTGACCTTGGTGCACTGCCCGGCCGCGACCAGCGTCTTCTCCGCGAACGCGCCGATACCGAGGGCCGGCGACAGCTCGGTGCCGTCGGCCAGCGTCATCTTCTGCTTCGCGTTGTGGGTGTTGAAGCAGTACCAGGGGCGGCCTCGCTCGCACGCCCGGCACTGGCCGCAGACGGCGCGCCAGTTGAGGATGACGAAGTCCCCGGGCTCCACCTCGGTCACGTTGTCACCGACCGCTTCGACGATCCCGGCGGCCTCGTGCCCCAGCAGGTACGGGTAGTTGTCGCCGATGCCGCCCATCTTGTAGTGCAGGTCCGTGTGACAGACGCCACACGCCTGGACGCGGACGAGCGCCTCCCCCGGCCCGGGCTCGGGCACGAGAATCTCGGTGACCTCGACCGGCTCGCCCTTGCCGCGCGACACCACACCCTGCACGCTGATCGCCATTCCGCGGTCCCTCTCCTCGTTGATAAGTCCAACCGCCATCCCGAACGGAGAAGTGCTCCGCCTCATCCGCCTACCGCATTCTCTGCCCGGCGGGGGTACCGCGTACAGCACTCCGCCCGGTACTCGCCGGGGCCGCGCGGCCTCGTGTCCGCGGCCTCAGAGGCGGCCGGCGGTGCGGCCGCGCCAGGAGACGGCGCGCCCGGAGTAGTAACGGCGCGCCGAGTCGGCGGTCATCGCCGCGTACAGCACGGCGATCAGCGGTAGCCCGGGCGCGCGCAGCGGCGACAGCCGGTACAGCCGGAGCATGGGCAGGTAGCTGACGGTCAGCAGCGCCCAGCCGGCCAGGCCCGCGGCCCCGGCGAGCGCCGTGACGGGGCCGGCGCTTCCCGCCGACGCGGCGATGAGAGCGGTGATCGCCCCGGCCGGCGGCGCGACGTAGAGCAGCAGCAGGCCGGCGATGGTCCCGGCGAGCAGCAGCGGGCTGTACCTGAGCTGCACGTACGCCGACCTGGCGATCATGTGCCAGAGGCTGCCCAGGGTCGGGTAGGGACGCGCGCTCCTGATGTCCGTGGTCAGGCCGAGCCAGGTGCGGTTGCCGCCCCGCTTGAGCAGCGTGCCCAGCGCCACGTCGTCGATCAGCGCTCCCTTGATCGGCTCAAGGCCCCCGGCCGCCTCCAGCGCGGGCCTGCTGACCAGCATGCACCCGCCCGCCGCCGCGGCGGTACCGCGACGCGGGTCGTTCACCTTGCGGAACGGGTACAGCTGCGCGAAGAAGTAGACGAAGGCGGGCACGACCACCCGTTCCCACCGTGTCCGCGCGCGCAGCAGGGCCATCTGCGAGACCATGGCCCGGTCGTCGGCCTCCGCGCCCCGCACCAGGTCGCGCAGCGCGTTCGGGGCCGATGCGATGTCCGCGTCGGTGAACAGCAGGTAGTCAGGCAGCCCGGCGGCGCCTCGTCCCGTCGCTTCCGCCAGGCCCTGCGCCATCGCCCAGACCTTGCCCGCCCAGCCCTCGGGCCGCGGCCGGCCCCGGACGACGGTCAGCGGCGCGCCGCCCTCGCGGGCCGCCTTCTCGCCGAGCTCGGCCGCGATCTGGCCCGTCCCGTCGTCGCTGTTGTCATCGACCAGGTAGACGCGGAACTCGCCCGGGTAATCCTGGGCCAGCAATGCGGGCAGCGTCACCGGGAGGGACTCCGCCTCGTTCCGCGCCGGGACCACGGCGGCGACCGCCGGCCAGCTTACGGCGCCGGTTCCGGCGCCGGCGTGGCCGTCAGCGAGCCTGCCGCTGGCGGCCGGCAGCCGCTGGCTGGTCAGCCAGAAGCCCCCGTGGCCTGCCACGAGGTACACCCACGCGGCGGCGCTGACAACACAGGCGATGGCGAGTACAAGCACACCCGAAGCTTGGCATAAGCCGCGCCAGGCGGCTCTCCCGGTCCGGCCGAACATCATTCGGCGCGCGGTTGACCGCGATAGGCGCAGGTCGCGTCGGCACTGCCCGGCATTTCACCCAGGCAAATACGAAACCGCGCCGCCGTGACATCGAAGATAATTCGCGCCGCAAGGTCCTTGTGACGTTCATCACGCTAGCAAGGTCCCGCGAAACAAAGTCTTCGAGGTCACGGGGCGCGGTTTACGCGGCCGTGGCTAAGTGGCTGGTATCAGCACTTGGCCGACGCGTTTACCTGGATGAATTAGCTGTTCGCGCCGCCGGTCGCAGGCCGCATCGGGCGACGGCTCGCGTACCCGGCGGGCCGGGAAACATGCACCCTGGCCGGGACGACGCGGCGCTCCAGGTAGGCCGGCAGGGAACGCGCTTCAGGCTTGTGGTGCCAGTCCCTGCGGCGGATCACCAGCCACAGCGGAATGCCGGCCATAAGACCGAACGCGAGCACCATCAGCGGGATATTCATCCACAGGACGGCGGACATGATTACCTCCCTCGGCCCGCTTGGCTTTCCGCAGGCCTTTCGTTGTCATGTCCTAGACTGCCCGCCAGATATCAGCCCACGCAGGGATTGCGCTATGCCGGAGTTCTGCATTCACGCGGATCCTGTGCATCGCCTCTGCATTTATGAGAAACCCGGGAAAGCGGAATATCACGCTCCCGCGAGGTACCCGGCGAGGTGCGCGGTCACCGCGCGGGCGTCGTCCTCGATGCCGCAGATGAACGTTGACCTGCGCCGTCGCAGCACCGGCAGGCCGAGCGCGTAGAGCCCGGGCGCGCCCACCACGCCGCCCTCGTGCCGCAGCCGGCCCTTCCCATCGACCACGGGCACGTCGAGCCATCCGTAGTCGGGCCGGAAGCCGGTCGCCCACACCACCGACCGGATCTCGCCGCTGCGCAGGTCGGCCGCCAGGCGGGGTGACGCTGGCGCGCTGGTCGGCGCGGGACGCATCGGAGACCCGAACTCAGCGTCGCGCCCGCTCGTGAGCGCCCACTCGTCAAACGTGTCGAGCAGGCGGTTCATCTTGAGGTCCGCGAGCGAGAAGACGTTGCGCAGGCCGCCGGAGAACAGCGCGCTGCCGTCCCTGACCATCGCGAGCCGTCCGACAAGCTCCACGCCAAGCGCGGTGAGCGCGTTAAGGTCGAGGGCCGACCGCTCGGGAGTCCCGACGAGCTGCGGCGAGGGCAGCCGCCTGGCCCTGGCGAGGTCGTCGACCTCGTCGTAGCGCTGGTCCCACACGCCCGCGGCGTCCATCCACCACAGCACGTCGCGGTCCCGGTACACGCGGGGCAGCCGCACGTGCTCCCCGACGGAGAGGGTCACCGGCCTGCCTGACCGCTTGATCTCCGCGGCCAGCTGCACGCCGGTCGCCGACGCGCCCACCACGAGCACCCCGCCCTCGGGAAGCTGGCCGGGGCCGCGGTAGTCGAACGGGGTCAGCTGCTCGACCTCCCGTGGCACCGCCTGGGACAGCGGCGGCACGGACGGCCGGTTGCATGCGCCGCTCGCGATGACCACGGCGCGGCAGGCGATCTCGCCGTCGGTCGTCGTCACCAGGTAGCCGTCGCCGGCCATGCGCACCGACGTGACGTTCACGCCGGTGCGCACCGGGGCGCGGGACACCTTGGCGAAGAGCTCGACGAACTCGGCGACCTCGGGCGCGCTCATGTAGCCGTCGGGATCCGGGCCCTCGTAGCGCAGGCCCGGCAGGCGGCTCTGCCAGTTGGGCGTGAGCAGCCGCAGCGAGTCCCAGCGCTCGCGGCGCCAGGAGTTCGCCACCTCCCCGCGCTCAAGCACGACGTGGTCGATCCCCTGGTCGCTGAGGAAATGGCTCGCGGCGAGGCCGGCGTGGCCCGCGCCGATGACGACCGTGGTGGTGCGTTCGATGACTATGCCCCTCAGGCCACTTCGACGCTGATGTTCGTGGGGTTGCTGAGCGCGTCGAAGACGGCTGAACGCTTCTGCGACTGGGCCACCAGCGCCTCGATCTCCTCCTTGGAGGCGTCCGCGTCGATGTTGAAGGTGACCTTGACGTCGTTGAAGCCGTTGCGCACGTCGCTGTCCGCGCCGAGGATGCCCCGGATGTCGTGCGCGCCCTCGACGACCGCCTCGACCGAGCGCAGCTGGATGCCGCGGTTCTGCGCGACGGACGCGACGCCCGCGCTCAGGCAGCTCGCCAGCCCGACAAGAAGGTACTCGATCGGCGTGATGCCGTCGTCGGTCGCCGCGAAGACCGCCGGGTGGTCGGCCTCGAAGACCGACGACGCCTTGTGCTCCTGCTCCTGGCCGAGCCCGAAGAAGTCCTTGACCGTGATGGTGGTGTGCACGCCGCCCTGCCACTTGGAGGACGCGCGCCAGGTGAACTGCGCGGCCTCGGGCGCGCCCTTGAGCACTTCACGCGCGTCGAGCAGCGCCTGCACGTTGACGCCGTTGTCGGCAACAGTGGTCATATCTCGTGATGTCCCTTCGCTTCCCATATTTCCTATGGATCTAATTGACAATACACCGTGCCGGGCGAGCTAACATAGCCCCATGGCAGAGCCAGCCCCGACGCTCGCGGCCGGCTCGGTCGGCGTTGTCGAGACCCAGTACCTTGACCTGCCGGCCCCGGTACGCCTGGATTGCGGCCGGGAGCTTTACCCGGTCCGCGTAGCCTACGAGACCTACGGCACCCTCTCACCCCGGCGGGACAACGTAATCCTCGTGTGCCACGCGCTCAGCGGCGACGCCCACGCCGCGGGCATCGCGAAGACGCAGCCCGCGGAGAGCACGCGGGACGGGTTCGGCGCCACCGACCGCGACGGCAGCGCCGGCAAGGGGCTCGGCTGGTGGGACGGGATGATCGGGCCGGGCAAGGCGTTCGACACCGACCGGTACTACGTCGTCGCCACGAACCTCCTCGGCGGCTGCCGCGGCACGACGGGCCCGTGGTCGGTCAACCCGGCGACCGGCCTGCCCTACGGCGCGGACTTTCCCGTGATCACCGTGGCCGACATGGTGCGGACCCAGCGCGCGCTCCTCGACGAGCTGGGCATCGAACGGCTCGCGGCGGTCACCGGGGGCTCGCTCGGGGGGATGCAGGCGTTCGAGTGGGCGATCCTGTTCCCCGACCGGGTAGACGCCGTCGTGGCGATCGCGAGCACGCACGCGCTGCAGTCACAGGGCATGGCGTGGAACGCCATCGCGCGTGAGTCGATCATGCGCGACGCGGACTGGCAGGGCGGCCAGTACTACGGCACGGGCCGCGCGCCGGAGGCCGGCATGGGCGTGGCGCGGATGGTCGGCCATGTCACCTACCTGTCCTCGCCGGCCCTCGACGACAAGTTCGCCCGCCGCCTGCAGCGGCCAGTTTCGAATGGCGGCGACGGCATCCGCTACACGATCACCGAGCCGGAGTTCGAGGTCGAGAGCTACCTGCGCCACCAGGCGGACTCTTTCGTCAGGCGCTTCGACGCCAACACCTACCTCTACATGTCGCGCGCGCTGACGTACTTCGACCTGGCCCGCCAGCACGGCGACGGGTCACTATCGCGGGCCCTCGAAGGCGTCTCGGCGCGGACGCTGCTGATAGCGTTCAGTTCCGACTGGCTGTACCCGCCGTCCGCGTCCAGCGACATCGAGCGGGCGCTCCTCGCCCTCGGCAAACCGGTCGAGTTCCACATCATCGAGGCGCCGTACGGGCACGACTGCTTCCTGCTGGAAGAGGCGACGCAGACGCCCATCATCCGCCGGTTCCTTCGCCAGCAGGAAAGGGGTCCTGGTGACCGATAATCCCCCGCGGATAGAGCAAGACCGCACGTTCGGATTCGAGACCCGGCAGCTGCACGCCGGGCAGCGGCCCGACCCGAACACGGGCGCGCGCGCAGTGCCGATCTTCCAGACGACCAGCTACGTGTTCGAGGACCCGGAGTCGGCGGCCGCGTACTTCAACCTGCAGGAGTACGGGAACACGTACTCGCGCATCATGAACCCCACGGTGGCCGTCTTCGAGGAGCGGGTGGCGAACCTCGAGGGCGGGGCCGGCGCGGTGGCGTTCGCCAGCGGGATCGCGGCGCAGGCAGCCGCGCTGTTCACGCTGCTCCAGCCGGGTGACCACGTGGTCTCCTCGTCGGCGCTTTACGGCGGGACCGTCAACCAGCTCAAGCACCTGCTGCGCAAGATGAACGTGGACCTGACCTGGGTGGATCCCGACGATCCCGACGCGTGGCGGGCCGCGGTGCGGCCGGCCACGAAGGCGTTCTTCGGCGAGACGATCGGCAACCCGGGCGGGAACGTGCTCGACATCGAGGCGCTGGCGGGCATCGCGCACGAGCACGAGCTGCCGCTGATCGTGGACAACACGTTCGCGACGCCGTACCTGTGCCGCCCGATCGAGTGGGGCGCCGACATCGTGATCCACTCGGCCACCAAGTTCATCGGCGGCCACGGCACGAGCATCGGCGGCGTGGTGGTCGAGGCCGGCACGTTCAACTGGTCCAACGGGCGGTTCCCCGTGGTCGCCGACCCGTCGCCGGCCTATCACGGCCTGCAGTTCCACGAGACGTTCGGCACCTACGGCTACCTGATGAAGCTGCGCGCGGAAACGCTGCGCGACCTCGGCGCCGCGCTCTCCCCGTTCAACGCCTTCCTGTTCCTGCAGGGGCTCGAGACGCTGTCGCTGCGGATGGAACGCCACGTGCAGAACGCGCTCGCGGTCGCCGCGTTCCTCGAGTCGCACGAGCTCGCGTCGCAGGTGAGCTACGCCGGCCTGCCCGTCGAGCAAGTACCGGCCGCTGGTGGCGAAGTACCTGCCGCGCGGCGCGGGCGCGGTGTTCTCGTTCGACTGCGCCGGCGGCCGGGCCGGCGGGCAGGACCTCATCCGCGGCGTGTCCCTCTGGTCCCACCTCGCGAACGTCGGAGACGCGAAGAGCCTGATCATCCACCCCGCGAGCACGACGCACCGCCAGCTGAGCGACGATGAGCTGCGGGCGGCGGGCGTCGGGCCTGGCACGGTCCGGCTCTCTGTCGGCACCGAGTCGGTCGCGCGACCTGATCTGGGACCTGAAGCAGGGTTTCGCGCTTGTGGCCGCGACGGCGGGAAAGGTGGCGACGGCATGAGCGACCTCGACCTCACGCAGTACCAGGACCCGCTGACCATCCAGCGCGTGCTGCACACCGCCCGGACGATCGCGATCGTCGGACTGTCGAACAACCAGCTCCGGGCCAGCTACTTCGTCGGCTATTACCTCAAGCGGCACGGCTACCGGGTGATCCCGGTGAATCCGCGGGAGACGGAGATCCTCGGCGAGAAGTCGTACCCGAGCCTGCCCGACGTCCCCGTCCCGGTCGACGTGGTGAACGTCTTCCGCGCACCGGACGCACTGCCCTCGATCGCGCAGGACGCCGTCGCCATCGGCGCGGGCGCCCTGTGGTGCCAGTTCGGCGTGATCAACGCCGAGGGCGCGAAGATCGCCACCGACGGCGGCCTGACGGTGATCATGGACCGCTGCATCAAGGTGGAGCACGCCCGCTACGTGGGCCGCATGCACTGGCTCGGCTTCAACACGGAGCGCATCACCTCGGTGCGGGCTGGCCTGCAGTAAGAGCCCTGTCACTTTATTGTCACGGCTGCAACCTCACCCTTGGCTGAGTCGTCCTCATTACTGGATGATCAAGTTATGAGGGGCGTGACGGACATGGCACAGAATAAGACCAGATGGGCTAAGAGGGGTGCGCTCGCGATGGCGGCCACCGCGCTCGTGGTAACCGGGTGCGCGACGGCAACCGCGCCCGTCGCCCCGTCGTCGGCCCCCGCCGCGCCCGCGGCGCCCGCCGCCAGCGCCGCGCCCGCGGCCACCACGGGAGCCGTCGCGAAGGCGGAGACCACCAGCTTTACGGCACCCGCCTACACGCCGCCCGCCCGCAACCTGGCCGTCGGCATGTCGGGCGCGGATGTCAAGGCACTGCAGCAGCGGCTCTCCGCGGTCAAGTACTACCCGGGCACGATTGACGGAAAGTTCGGCGGCGACACGCTCGCGGCGCTGTGGGCATTCCAGGCGATCAACGGCATTCACGTGAGCGGCGTGGTTGACGCCGCGACGAAGCGGGCGCTGGTGAACCCGAAGGCGTACAAGTCCCCCTCCTACGCGGGCAAGCGCGCCACGCGCATTGAGATCAGCCAGGCGCTCGAGGTCCTGGTGCTGTTCCAGAACAACAAGATCATGCTGATCAGCCACGTCTCAAGCGGCGGCGGCTACTTCTACAACTGCGGCGGCGGCGGCTGCTCACAGGCGGTCACCCCCAACGGGACGTACAACACCACGGTCTACATGCCCGGCTGGGTCAAGGTGCCGCTCGGCGAGATGTACAACCCGGTGTTCTTCATCAGCACGGTGTTCGCCATCCACGGCGACACCTACGTGCCGCGGGGGCCGGCGTCGCACGGCTGCGTCCGGATCCCGATGGACGTCGCGGCGTTCTTCCACAAGATGGTCAAGGCGCCGGGCACCCAGGTCCACGTCTACGGCAAGCCGCAGTGGCAGAAGTAACCTCTGCATAGCGTAAGAAATGGCACACGTAAGCTATGCGTAATGTCAGGATCGGGATAGAACAAAGAGCCCGCGTACCTGCCCGGGATTACTGTGAGCGCATGCTCCAGGCGTTTGTCTTCGAGAAGGTCGGCGTCGCCGTCGGCGACATCTACTTCGTCGACCCCCACCCGCAGCCCGGGCAGGAGGGTCCTGAGCATGGTGTCCGGCTCGAGCTCCGCGCCTTCGACCGGGGCAAGCTGAAAGGCTCCATCTACTCGGCGGTCCCGATCTCGGCGGGCACGCCGATCTGGCGGGTGGACCTGCTCGAGGCGGTGGACGGCAAGCCGGGCAGCTTCAACCGCACCCACCACCATCCCAGGTTCACCCGCACGTGGGACCCCGTTTCGCGCCACTTCGAGCGCGAGCTGTCCGCGGACCCGCTCGGCTGGCTTGGCAGCCAGCTCGCCGACCTGCCGGGCATCCTCGACCGCGCGCAGGCGCCCGCGGCGATCGCCGACCCGTCCGACGCGGCCAGCCTGAAGGAGATGGCGCCCGTGATCGTGAGCGCGGCGAGCATGATGCTGGACAAGGTCCGGGCCGACGAGCTCGGCCGGCCGCCGCAGGACGGCGCGGCCGCCCCGGTCAGGAGCGGCTGGTTGAAGGAGATGGTGCCCGCGGTCAGGGACACGGCGGGCATGGTGCTGGACAAGGTCCGTTCCATCGAGCTCGGCCGGGGGGCGCAGGACGACGCGGCCGACGCAATCAGGAGCGGCTGGCTGTAAGGTCACGAACTGCGCCTGCCGCCGCGCAGCGCGGACAGGACCGCGGCGATCACCATGAAGCCGACCGACTCGTAGAAGGCGGCGTGCAGGCCGGAGGTGAACGCCGCGGCGGCCGGGCCGTGCAGCGACGTGGTGCCCACGAAGATCGCGAAGGCGAGCTGCCGGGAGACCGACCGGGACGCCACCAGGATGGCCACCGCGAACGAGAACACCATGCCGACGTTCGAGAAGGTCCGCAGCATGCCCGACGCGATGCCGAACATGTCCGGCGGTGCCGCCTTCATGATGGCCGAGCTGTTGGCGGGGAAGAAGAAGCACGCGCCGACCGCGCTTATCGCGCCGATGCAGACGATCCACCACAGCGGTGTCGCGTTGCTGAGCTGGGCGTACAGCACGAGCGCGACGACCTGGAGGGCGAGCCCGGCAGTCGCGGGCCGCACGGCGCCGTACTTGTCCGACAGGCGGCCCGCGTAAAGGCTGACGCCGGCGGAGATCAGGTAGCCGGGCAGCAGCAGCAGCGACGCGTGGATCGGCGACAGGCCGCGCGGGCCCTGCAGGTACATCAGCACAAGGAAAAGCACCGCGAAGCTGGCCAGGCCCTGGAACATGGACGCGCATAGCGAGGCCGCCATCGTCGGGACCTTGAAGATCCGCAGCGGCAGCATCGGCGCGGCCACCCGCGACTCGACGAAGACGAACACCGCGATGAGCACCAGGCCGCCGATCAGGTAGCCGGCGGTCGAGGCGTCGAACGGCCCGTTGGTCAGCCTGGTGATCGCCCACAGCACGCCGAACAGGCCCAGGCCGAGCGTGACCATGCCAAGCGGGTCGAGCCGCTGCCTGACCCGCTCCCCCTGGTCGTGCAGCACCCGCAGCGCCACGCCGATGGCGACGACCCCGGTCGGCACGTTGATCCAGAAGATCCAGCGCCACGACATGTAGGTCACGATCAGCCCGCCGAGCACCACGCCGAGCACGGCGCCGATCGTCCAGCCGAGCGAGGTGAACCCGTAGGCCCGGCCGCGCTGCTCCCTCGGGTACAGGTCGGCGATGACCGCGCCGCTGTTGGCCATGATCAGCGCGCCGCCGATGCCCTGCACGACCCGGAACACGATGATCGACATCTCATCCCACGCCAGCGCGCACAGCAGCGAGCCGAAGACGAAGACGCCGAAGCCGGTCTCGTACATCCGCACCCGCCCGAACATGTCGCCAAGCCGGCCGACCTGCGTGGACAGTAGCGTGATGACGAGCAGGAAGCTGGTGATCACCCAGACCACGTTGGTCAGCGCCACGTGCAGGCTGCGCTGGATCTCGGGGAGCGCGAGCACCACGATCGTCGTGTCCACCGCGGTCATCAGCACGCCGGCCATGATCACCATCAGGGCTAGACCGGTTTTGCTGGTCCCCTCGGGTGGCGTCTGAGCTGGGGTATCGCGCGCGGTTCCGGGGAACGTCATTTTATTAGCCTAACGAAAGGTAGTTTTTCCGCCAGACGTCACTAGGCTGTCTATCCGGCGTTCGCATTTGAGGGGCGGCTGGTTGTGGCTCGCGACGAATCCGTGATCGGGACGGTGGGCGTGCTCATCGTTGCCACGCGCGGCGCGGCAGGCCCGGGCGAGGTACGGGTCAGGATCCGCGGCGGGTCAGAGAGCTTCCTGGCCTGGTCCGCGACACCGCTGCCGAAGGGGACCACGGTCCTCGTCATCGACTGCCCGGGCCCCCGAACGGTTAACGTGATGCCATGGGACGACCCGCTCGGCGAGGCCCCCGCCACCCCAGGATTTAACGAAGTCCCCCGCTCAGGAGAGTGAAATCATGTTCGGTTACCGTGTTCCCGCCCCCGACGAGGCAATGCTTATTTCCGGTGGTCGCGGGGCTAGTGGCGCGCCGTTCCGGGTAGTCACCGGGCACGGCGCGTTCGTCGCGCCGTTCTTCCGCAAGGTCAGGTACCTGACGCTTTCCATGCAGGAGGCCGAGGTATCGGAGACCTGCGTGACCAAGCAGGGCATCTCGCTTAACGTCCGCTCCGTGATCGCCTTCAAGGTCGGCTACGACCCGGAGTCCATCGTCAACGCGGGGCAGCGGTTCCTGTCCGACCAGGACCAGATGTCCGTGCTGACCGGCCGGATCTTCGCCGGCCACCTGCGCTCGATCATCGGCTCGATGACCGTCGAGGAGATCGTGACCGAGCGGCAGAAGCTGGCCTCCGAGGTGCTCGACGGGTCCAAGGCGGAGATGGCCACCATCGGCCTGACCGTCGACTCGCTGCAGATCCAGTCAATCGACGACATGGGCGCCGGGTACATCGCGGCGATGGCCGCGCCGAACAACGCGGCGATCCAGCGGCAGGCGAAGATCGCCCAGGCGGCGGCCGACCAGGCGTCGGCCGAGGCGCAGCAGGCATCGGCCCGCAAGCAGGCCGAGTTCGCGCGCCAGACCGCGGTCGTCCAGGCCCAGTACAAGGCCGAGATCGACAAGGCGCAGGCCGAGGCGGCACAGGCAGGTCCCCTCGCCCAGGCCTCGGCGCAGCGTGCGGTCATCTCCGCCCAGGCGGAGCTGGCGCAGCATCAGGCCGCGCTCCGCCAGCAGCAGCTGGTCTCCGAGGTGATCCGGCCCGCCGAGGCCGAGGCGCAGAAGGTGAAGATCCTCGCCATCGCCGACGCGGAGCGGACCAGGATCGCGGCCGAGGCCGCCGCGTCCAACAACCGGGTGGCGCTCGACCAGCTGCTGATCGCCCAGCTCCCGCAGATCGTCAAGGAGGCGGCCGCCGGGCTCAACGGCGCCAGCGTCACCGTGCTCAACGGCGCGGACGGCCTCGGCGAGATCGCCGCCGGCCTGGTCAGCCAGGGGCTGACCATCCTGGAGGCGGTGCGCAAGGGCGTCGGCGTCCCGCCGGTCGACGGCGGCCAGAACGCGCTGCGCAACGGCCAGGGGCCCTCGGCTTAGCGTTCCGTAACCGAGGTCAGACCAAGAGTCAAAGCCAAAATCAAACCCCCAGGTTTGGCTAGGAGTCACGGAAGATTACCGTCGGCACTCCTTCGGAAGGCCGACGGCTAATCTCCCGCGACCCCTTGCTCGTGATCCCGTCTTAAGCAGCACCGACGCTGGTTCTCCTAGCGTTGCGTGAGGATGTCTGCCAGGGCGGCGGCCGGGGAATCGGCGTGCAGCGCTGCGTGTAGCAGCTCCACGCGATGACTCACCCTTGGTTGCGTAACGCGGACGGTCGTTATTCCTGGGGCGCGAAGTACTGGCTCTGGCAGCAGGGTTAGGCCGTGACCGGCGGCTGCCAGGTTAATCAAGGTCATGACGTCTTCGCCGTCATAGCACAGGGCGGGACGGAATCCCTCGACGCCGGCGTGGCGGCGGATCTCGGCTAGTGGCGGGGCCACCTGGTCGGCTTCGATCCATCGGGCGTCGGCTAGGTCCGGCAGCCGTAGCGCCTGGCGGGCGGCCAGGGGATGACCGACGGGCAGGACGACCGCGATGTCCGTCTCGCTCAGGCCCGTGGCGGTTACCGGGGCCTGCTCTGGGAGGGGGTCACCGGGCGCGGTCAGGCCGTCGGTCAGCGCGAGGTCCGTCTCCCCGCGCGCCACGCCGAGCGCGACGGCGGTCCTGGTTCCCGTCCGCACGGTGACGTCAAGGCGCGGCATCCGCATCCGCAGTTCGGCGAGCGCCGTCGCGAGCGCTGGACTCGCGCCCGCCAGCGGCGTGAGGCCCACGACGAGGGTCGCCGCGGGGGCACTCGTCAGGCGGGTAACGTCCGCCCTCGCGGCATCGAGGCGGAGCAGGATCGGCTCCGCGTGCTCGAGCAGCCGTACGCCTGCCTCGGTCGGCTCGACCGGGCGACGGCGCAGCAGCCGGGTCTTGAGGTCGTTCTCCAGGGCGGCAACCTGCTGGGACACCGCCGCCTGGGTGTAGCCGAGCTCGCTCGCGGCGGCGGAGAAAGAGCCGAGCCTGGCCACCGCGACGAACGTCCTGAGCAGTTGAACCTCCACCAGATAAGCATCGCTTATCAGGCAACAAGAAATCATCGTTGGTGCTTAACTTCGCTGACGGGCGACGATGGGGTCATGACTCAGCACACTCCACGGATCGCGCTCGTCGGCGACCGGTCAGCGAACGTCAGGGCGCATGCCCGCATCCCGGTAATCATCGACGCGCTGCTCGGCCGCGAGGGCATCGCCCTTGACCCCTACTGGATCGCTACTTCCGACGCCGCCGGGTGCGACCTGAGCGGATTCGACGCCATCTGGCTGATGCCCGGCAGCCCGTACGCCAGCGCCGAGGGGGCGTACGCCGCCGTCAAGGACCGCCCGCGAGCACGGCATTCCCTTCCTTGGCACGTGCGGCGGGTTCCAGCATGCCCTCATCGAGTACGCGCGTGACGTCTGCGGGCTGGCTGGCGTGGAGAACGCCGAGGTCGCACCGGACGCCGCCGAGCAGCTGATCGTCCCGCTCGAGTGCTCGCTCAAGGGGCACGAGGAGGCGGTCATGATCGTGCCGGGAACGCTCGCCGCGAAGATCTCGGGCGCGGGCAGGCGCACCGAGCGCTACCACTGCAGCTACGGGCTGAACCCGGCCTACCTAGACGCCCTGACCAGCGGCGGGCTGCGATTCAGCGGCTTCGACGACGGCGGGCAGGTCCGGATCGCCGAGCTCCCTGGTCACCCCTTCTTCCTCTGCACCCTTTTCCAGCCGGAACTCCATGGCGACGGCGCCCAGCCGCATCCCGTCATCCGCGCCTTCGCCACCGCCGCGGAGCGAGTCTCGAGGCTCGCCGCCTCGTCCTAACGTGGAAGCTGACCGTAGAACGTGAGAAAGCTGACCGAGAGCTCCTCACGAATTCCCGCCGCGGGGCCACCACGAAAGGTCTTCACGTCCGCGCGACCTTCCCCCGGATGATCTTGGCTTTGCATAGCTGGGGACCACGAAACCGCAGCTTCGCATAGTAGCGGGCTGGACATTTGCCGCAAATCGCCGGTGATCATGGGCCTGCGCTATGCAAACACGGATTCTTATGGGCCCCAGCTATGCAATGCCGATGCCCAGCCAGCTAGCTCGCCCGCTGCGGGCGGTACTTTGCCGCAGTTTCTGACGCTCCCGCCTCGGTCTCCGGCGCCTTCGCCGCCGCAGCGGCAGGGTGAGTCCTGATTTAGGCCGCCGGGTCGCGTAGCGAGACGAAGTTGATCGCGGTCAGCCGCATCGCCACGCCGCCGTCCTGGTTGGTCAGCTCGGCGGTGGTGGTGATGATGCCGCGGTCCGGCCTGCTGCCGGACCGGCGCGCGTCGCGGACGGTGGCGCGGACGTGCAGCGTGTCGCCGGGGCGGACCGGCCGCAGCCAGCGGATCGCCTCGACCCCAGCGGCGCCGAGGCTCGACTCGGGGCTGATGAAGTGCTCCACGAGCTGGCGCATCATCATGCTGGTGGTATGCCAGCCGCTCGCGATGATGCCGCCGTACGGGCTGTCCTTCGCCGCCACCGGGTCCACGTGGAACGGCTGCGGGTCGTACTCCGTCGCGAAGGCGATGATGTCCGCCTGGTTCATGGTGAAGCTGCCGCAGTCCACGGTAAGGCCCGGGACGTAGTCCTCGAAGTAGCGGGGCTCGCGATGATCATTCACTCCCCTAGTATCGCGTAACGCCCAGGCTCAACGTCCCCGGCAGTGCCTTCCTGTCCGTATTTGATCACGACATGATCACGGAAAAAACTCGGTTTGCCTGCGGCCGGCGGCGGGTCCCTGCAATAGTTCCATCCAGCGGTCCAGTACGGACGAAAGAGCTGAAAAGCCCACAGGTCATTCGAGACCGCAACAGAGCGGGCGCTTGGGAAGAAGGCGTCCGCCGTCGCATCTAGGCCCGCCGAGAGGCTCCAGGCAGCCGCGTAGGACGGGCGAGGCACCGACGTTGGGGGAAACAATGACCGCTGGGCAAAGTGAGCGCCGGGCAGTGAAGATCAGACGCAGGGGCCGGCACGCGAGTCCATCACCGGTGGAGAAGGTCGCGCAGCAGGCGGGCCGGGCGGCGCCCGCTGTCGCCATTGCCGGCGCGCTGGTCGCGGTACCGCAGGCGCAGCAGGCGCTCGCCGCCCCCGCCGCCCCGGCCGTGACGGCCGGGGCCCAGGGCCACCAGGCGCCGGTTACCCCGACGGGGACGGCCACGCTTGACGCGTTCGGGGCGCGGGCGGTCACCGTCGCGTCCACCAGCACGGCGCGGCACGCCGCCAAGTCCACGTACTACCAGGTGCGCAGCGGCGACTCGCTGTCGCGGATCGCCGAGCGGTTCTATCACAACGCCGGGGACTGGCAGTACCTCTACCACGAGAACCACAAGGCGATCTCCAACCCCGACATGATCTACGTGGGCCAGCGCCTGTTCATCCCGGCCACCGCGCCCGCGCACTACAAGCTGCCCAGCTACACCCCCAGGCACGCCAAGTCCGCGCCGCGCGTGACCACCACCAGCAAGACGACCGGCCATGGCGGCCGCCTGGAGGGCGGTACCAAGATCACCCAGTCGGCACCCCAGGGCCGCTACGGCTGCTCCGCCCTGGAGAGCCTGTGGGAGCAGGCGGGCGGCAGCCCCGCGCACGCGCGAATGGCCGCCGAGATCGCCAGGGCCGAGTCCGGCGGCAACCCGAACGCGATCAGCCCGACCGACGACTTCGGCCTGTGGCAGATCAACGGGTCGAACGGTTCGCTCGCGACGCTCAACGCCTACCAGAACGCCCGGTCGGCGATCATCCTGTCCCACGACGGCACCAACTGGAACCCGTGGACCACCTACCGCATCGGCGCCTACTACGGCCAGTGCTAGCCGCAGGCTAGCACTGCTCTTTTATCCCGAGGCGGGCTAGCTCGTCGGCGCGCTCGTTGCCCGGGTCGCCGTTGTGGCCCTTGACCCAGCGCCAGCTGATCTCGTGCCGCGCCATCGCGGCGGCGAGCCGCTGCCACAGGTCCACGTTCTTGACCGGCTTCTTCGCCGCGGTCAGCCAGCCGTTCCGCTGCCAGCCAGGCAGCCACTTGGTGATCCCGTCGAGCACGTACCGGCTGTCCGTGTAGAGCTCTACCGGCACTGGCCTGATCAGCGCCTCAAGCGCCGAGATGGCGGCGAGCAGCTCCATCCGGTTGTTGGTGGTCGAACGCTCGCCGCCGTGCAGTTCCCTGACCACGCCGCCGTACCGGAGCACCGCGCCCCAGCCGCCAGGACCCGGGTTGCCGCTGCACGCGCCGTCGGTGTAGATCACGGTGGCCTTCGAGTGCGCGGGATCGTCCCCGCGGGAGGTAGCGGCGCTCATGCACGAAGGCTACCGCCGGGGCGGGGCAGGCCATGATCGTGACGACGGGGCTGCCTGCCGGGGACCACGGGCCGCTAACATCCCGGTCTATGAGCACCAGCAGTCCGAGGTTCGCGGAGCTTGTCCTGGTCAACGGCAAGGTCAGGACGCCCGCGCATCCGTCCGGTTTCACCCGGGCGGCCGCGATCAGCGGCGGCACCGTGCTCGCGCTCTGCGGCGACGACGAGATCCGCGACTTCATCGGCCCGTACACCCGGGTGGTCGACCTGCGCGGCCGCCTCGCCATCCCCGCGTTCGGCGACGCCCACGTCCACCCGGTGCAGGGCGGACTTGAATCGCTGCGCTGCGACCTGACCGGCCTTAAGACCAAGGCCGGGTACCTCGACGCGGTGGCCGCCTACTGCGCGGGCGAGCCAGCCGGCTGGGTGCTCGGCGGCGGCTGGTCGATGCCCGCCTTCCCGGGCGGCACGCCCGCCGCGGCCGACCTGGACGCGGTCACCGGCGGGCGGCCCGCGTTCCTGCCCAACCGCGACCACCACAGTGCCTGGGTGAACAGCACGGCACTGGCCATCGCCGGCGTGACCAGGGACACCAGGGACCCGGCCGACGGGCGGATCGAGCGCGACCACGACGGGAACCCGACGGGTGCGCTGCACGACGGCGCCATGCGCCTGGTCGCCGACTACGTGCCAACACCGAGCCAGGCCGAGCTCACCGCCGGGCTGCTCGCCGCGCAGCGGCACCTGCACGCACTGGGCATCACCAGCATCCAGGACGCCTGCGTCGGCGAGGCCGGCGAGATCAGCATCCCCGACGCCTTCGCCACCTACCGGGCCGCCGCCACGGACCGGCTGCTGACCTGCCGGGTGACCGGCGCGCTCTGGTGGGACCGGTCCCGCGGCCTGCACCAGCTCGACACGCTGCAGGAACGCAGGGAGGCGGCGGACGGCGGCGGCTACTTCCGCGCCACCTCGGTAAAGCTGATGCTCGACGGCGTGTGCGAGACATTCACCGCGGCGATGGGCGAGCCGTACCTGGACGGCCATGGCAACGCCACCGGCCACGCCGGGTCCCTGTTCATCGAGCCGGACGAGCTCGCGGAGGTCACCAGCAGCCTCGCCGGCCTCGGCTTCCAGATGCACTTCCACGCGATCGGTGACCGCGCGGTCACCGCGGCACTCGACGCGCTCGCCGCGCTGCCGGACCCGCTGCGGGCCAGCGGCCGGCCTCACATCGCCCACCTCCAGTTCATCAGGCCCGCCGACCTGGAGCGGTTCGCGCAGCTCGGCGTCATCGCGAACTTTCAGCCGCTGTGGGCCTGCAAGGACGAGCAGAACGACCGGCTCACCCTGCCGTACGTCGGGCTCGCGCGGGCCAACTGGCAGTACCGGATCGGGTCGCTGCTCCGGCTCGGCACCAGGCTGGCGTTCGGCAGCGACTGGCCGGTATCGAGCGCCGACCCGCTCCAGGAGCTGCACGTGGCGGTGAACCGGGTGCTTTCCGCCCGCCTCGGGGAGCCGGGCTCGGCCGAGACGACCGTACCGCTGCTCGCCGCCGAGGCGATCGCGGTGAACGCCGCGGTAGAAGCCTTCACCCGGGGCGTCGCCTACGTAAACCACGAGGAGGACGCGGCGGGCACGCTCGAGCCCGGCAAGGTCGCCGATGTCGCGGTGCTGGACCAGGACCTGTTCACCATCGCGTCGAGCGCGATCGGCGACACGTCGGTCGCGCTGACGATCGCCGGCGGCAAGGTGGTGCACGGAGACGAGTAACGGGAGGCCGGCCAGGGTAGCCGCCCCCGTTCCCGATGAAGGAGAGCCAACCGTGCGCCGACTCGCCGGTGAACACCGGTGCCCCGCCGGTGACCTGCCGCCTCTTATGTGTTGTATTTAAAGCGTGTTCAATGCGCTGCCTTCGCCGGGGTCGGAGGACCCCGCAGACCTCGCCATCCTCGCCGGGCTCCGGGTAGTGGACAACGACGACGACGATCCGGTGCTGCTGTGGCCGGACGGGACGCCGGTGGACACCTGGCGGGAGGAATACCCGTACGACGAGCGGATGACCCGCGCCTACTACGACCATCACAAGCGGCTGCTGCAGATCGAGCTCGTCAAGCTGCAGAACTGGGTGAAGGACACCGGCCAGAAGATCGTCATCGTCTTCGAGGGCCGGGACGCGGCCGGCAAGGGCGGCACGATCAAGCGGTTCACCGAGCACCTGAACCCGCGCGGCTGCCGCACGGTGGCGCTGGAGAAGCCCAGCGAGCGCGAGCGGACACAGTGGTACTTCCAGCGGTACGTGACGCACCTGCCAGCGGCCGGGGAGATCGTGATGTTCGACCGCTCCTGGTACAACCGGGCCGGGGTCGAGCGCGTGATGGGTTTCTGCACTCCCGAGGAGTACCTGGAGTTCATGCGGCAGGCGCCGGAGTTCGAGCGGATGCTGGTGCACTCCGAGCTGCACCTGACCAAGTTCTGGTTCTCCGTGACCAAGTCCGAGCAGCGGACGCGGTTCGTCATCCGGCAGGTCGACCCGGTGCGGCAGTGGAAGCTGTCTCCGATGGATATCGAGTCACTGGACAAATGGGACGATTACACCGAGGCTAAGGAGGCGATGTTCTTCTATACCGATACCGCCGACGCGCCCTGGACGGTGGTCAAGTCCAACGACAAGAAGCGGGCCAGGCTCGAGGCGATCAGGCACATCCTTGAGCAGTTCGACTACGACGGCAAGGACGCGGAGATCGTCGGCAAGCCGGACAGGCGGATCATCGGGCCGTCGGCACTGCTGTCGGAGAAGACGTCAGTTCAGTCGTTCACGAGATTGTGAGGCACATGTCAGCCGCGGGCCCCGTTACTCCGATCAACGCTGTCACAGAGATCACCACCGAAGCCGAACTGCGCGACGCGCTCGGCGGTTACGCGTCCGGGCGGGCCGTCACCAAGGAACGGACCTCGCTGCACCCGCTGCAGATCGAGTGGCTCAAGACCTCGCCGTTCTGCGTGATCGCGACGTCGGATGCCGAAGGCAACTGCGACGCGTCGCCCAAGGGCGACCCGGCGGGGCAGCTCATTCACGTGCTCGACCCGCAGACCATCGTGATCGCGGAGCGGCCGGGTAACAAGCGGGCCGACGGGTACCTGAACATCCTGGCCAACCCGCACGTCGGGGTGCTCTCGCTGATCCCCGGGCGGAACGACACGCTGCGGGTCAACGGGCGGGCCCGGCTGGTGCGGGACGCGCCGTACTTCGACGACCTGGCGGTGAAGGGCAAGCGGCCGGTCCTCGCGATCGAGATCGAGATCGTGCAGGTCTTCTCGCACTGCGCGAAGGCGTTCATGCGGTCCGGGTTGTGGGACCAGTCGTTGTGGCCGTCGATCGAGGACATGCCGTCGGTCGCCGCGCTGTGCAAGGCGGTGCAGGACACGCCGGAGACGCTCGAGGAACTCGAGGCGTACTACTCGAAGTCGAACTACGAGCGCATGCTGTACTGACTACCGGTACCGGGCCCATAGCTCGGGGATCGTGACGCCGAGCTCGCGGAACAGAGTGGCGCAGCAGCGGCACCGAGATGCCGATCACGTTGTTGTGGTCGCCGTCGATCGACTCGACGAACCAGCCGCCCAGGCCCTCGATGGTGAAGGCGCCCGCCATGTTGAGCGGCTCGCCGGTGGCGATGTAGGCCGCGAGCTCGGCTTCTGTTGGCCGGCCGAACCGGACCGTCGTCTCGGCGACCGCGGTCACCTCCTTGCCGGTGGCCGCGTCGATCACGCAGTGCCCGGTGTAAAGCGTGCGCGACGTGCCCGCCATCTGGTGCCAGCGCGCGGCGGCCTCGTCCGGCGACGCCGGCTTGCTGTAGCCATGCCCGTCCAGGTCGAGCATCGAGTCGCAGCCGATCACCAGTCCGTCGCTCAGGGCGGCGGCGACCGTCGACGCCTTAGCCCTCGCGAGGACCAGCGTCAGCTCGCCGGTACCCGGCGCGGAGAACGCGTCCTCGTCGACGCCGCTGACGATGACCTCGGGATCGATGCCGGCCGCGCGCAGCACGGCGAGCCGGGCGGGGGACGCTGAAGCGAGAACGACACGCACGGCGCATAACTTTACGCGAATCGTGCGGTCCACGCGCCCGGCGGTACGATCGAAGCCATGCGGTTCGGCCTCGTTGGTACCGGTTACTGGGCGAAGACGACGCACGCGCCCGCCCTCGCCAGCACCCCAGGCGCGGAACTGACCGCCGTGTGGGGCCGCGACCCGGCCGCCGCCGCGGCGCTCGCCGCCTCCTGCGGCGCGGCGGCCCACCAGGACATCGACGCCTTCCTGGCCAGCGTGGACGCGGTTGCTTTCGCGGTGCCGCCGCACGTCCAGGCGCCGCTGGCGATCCGCGCCGCGCGAGCAGGCAAGCACCTGCTGCTCGAGAAGCCGGTCACGCTGTCCCTCGACGACGCGGACCGGCTGGTCACCGCGGTCGATGAGGCCGGCGTCGCCTCGATCGTCTTCTTCACCTGGCGGTTCAACACCGAGATCCGCGCCTGGCTCACCGACGAGCAAGCCCGCGGCGGCTGGTCGCGCGAGGGCTGGTCCGGCGGCGCCGCGATCTGGCTGGGCACCTCGCTGCAGGAGGACAGCCCGTTCAATACGCCCTGGCGGCGCGAGAAGGGCGCCCTCTGGGACCTCGGCCCGCACCTCGTCGGCATGCTGTGGGCGTGCCTCGGCCCGGTCACCGAGGTGACCGCCGTGGCGGGCAAGGCGGACGTGACGCACCTGGTGCTGCGGCACGATACCGGCGTGACGTCCACGGTAACCTGCACGCAGAGTGCCCCGGAGGCGGCCGCGGGCGTCACCGTCTTCGTCTGGGGCGAGGCCGGCCGCTCGGTCATGCCGGTGGACCTCGTCAACTCGGTCGCGGCGCTGCGCACCGCCGCCGCCGACCTCATCGCGGTGGCCTCGGCCGGTGCCCCGGCGCACCCCTGCGACGTGCGCTTTGGCCGGGAGATCACCAGGGTGCTCGCGAAGGCGCAGGCGCAGCTTTAGAGTCTGCCCACGGCGGCGGCGAGCGGTGATCCAGAACGGGGCGGGCGACTGTACCTACGCACGCGTCTCCGCCTAGGCTTGGCTGATATGAGTAGCTCGCCAGCCGTCCCAGACCCCCGCAACCTCCGCGCCTCCGACGCCGACCGGGAGCGCATCGCGAACGTGCTCCGCGAGGCCGCGGGAGACGGGCGGCTGACCATGGACGAGCTCGACGAGCGCCTCGACGCCGTGTACGCGGCAAAGACCTACGCGGAGCTTGAGCCGATCACCCACGACCTGCCCGCGCACGGCGACGCGCAGAGCCCGGTCCCGGTGCCGGCCGCCGGCGCGCGACCCGGCCCGGTTCGGCGGCCAGGGGAGTTCGGCCGGCGCGGTGGCCATCCTCGGCGGTTTCTCCCGCAAGGGCGACTGGGTGGTGCCCAGGACCTTCAACGCGTTCCTGTTCATGGGCGGCGGCGAGATCGACATGCGCGATGCCCGGTTCGAGGACCGCGAGGTGTCGATCCACATCGTGGCGATCATGGGCGGCTGCGAGATCGTCGTGCCCGAGGACGCCACGGTCCGGGTGACCGGCGTGGGCATCCTGGGCGCCTTCGAGCACTCGGACGCAGGCCCTGGCAGCCCGGACGGCCCGGTGATCACCATCAACGGCCTGGCCTTCATGGGCGGTGTCGACGTCAAGCGCAGGCCGACCCTCCAGGCGGCACGCGAGGCGCGCCAGCTCCGCAACGACGCCCGGCGGGACTACCGCCGGGACCGCAGGGACTATCACCGGGAGCGGCGCGACCTCCGGCGCGGCGGGGACCCCAGCTAACGCCGCGGCGTTTTCAGGGTCATGGCGGCGACGAGAGTAAGCCGCTTCCGTTCTGGCTGATGTTCTTAGCGCCAGCCGAGGGCGGGCGCGACGTGGGTCAGGATGGACTCGATCGCGTGCGCGTTGTACTCGACGCCCAGCTGGTTGGGGACGGTGAGCAGCAGGGTGTCGGCGGCGGCGATGGCCTCGTCCTCCTTGAGCTGCTCGATGAGCTTGTCCGGCTCGGCAGCGTAGGTGCGGCCGAAGATCGCCTGCATGTCCTGGTCGATGTAGCCAACGTGGTCCTCGTCCTGGTTGCGTGAGCCGAAGTACATCCGGTCGCGGTTGTCGGTCAGCGCGAAGATGGACCGGCTGACCGAGACGCGCGGCTCGCGCTCGTGGCCGGCTTCCTTCCACGCGGCGCGGTAGGCCTGGATCTGCCTGGCCTGCTGCACGTGGAACGGGTCGTCGGACTCGTTGCTTATCAGCGTCGAGCTCTGCAGGTTCATGCCCGTCTGCGCCGCCCACTGCGCCGTGGCCTGGGAGGCGGCGCCCCACCAGATGCGCTCGCGTAGGCCTGCCGAGTAGGGCTCGACGCGCAGCAGGCCGGGCGGGTTGTGGAACATCGGCCGCGGGTTCGGCTGGGCGAAGCCCTCGCCCTTGAGCACCTCGAGGAACACCGCGGCGTGGTCCCGTGCCATCTCGGCGTCGGTCTTGCCCTCGCCCGGCTCGTAGCCGAAGTAGCGCCAGCCGTCGATGACCTGCTCGGGTGACCCGCGGCTGATGCCGAGCTGCAGCCGCCCGCCGGCGATGAGGTCGGCGGCGCCGGCATCCTCGGCCGCATATAGCGGGTTCTCATAGCGCATGTCGATGACCGCGGTGCCGATCTCGATCCGCTTCGTGCGCGCGCCTACCGCCGCGAGCAGCGGAAACGGCGAGCCGAGCTGCTGCGCGAAGTGGTGCACGCGGAAGTAGGCGCCGTCCGCGCCGAGCTCTTCCGCCGCGACGGCCAGCTCGATCGACTGGAGCAGCGAGTCGGAACCGGACCGCACCTGCGAGCCAGGCGCGTCCGACCAGTGCCCGAACGAGAGAAACCCGATCTTCTTCACGCGGGTGTTCAACTCGCATGACGTCTCATGCATTCCGCTGCGTAAACCGGTGGCGCCCTCCGGGCCGCGCGGGAACAATCGCCGCATGCCTGCTGCACGCATCCGCCCGGCGACCCTTGCGGACACCGACGGCATCGGCTTGGCCCACGTCCGGTCGTGGCAGTCTGCCTACCGGGGAAAGATGCCCCAGGACTACCTCGACGGCCTCGACCCGGCCGTCCGCGCGCGAGACGTGGCGGCGCATCATGGCCGAGACCGAGCCGTCACGGGGCGGGGTCCTGGCCGCGGTAGCGGACGGCGGCATCACCGGGTTCGCGTCGTTCGGTCCCGCCCGGGACCACGACACCGATCCGCGGCGGACCGGCGAGGTCTTCGCCATCTACGTGGACCCGGACGCATGGGGCACGGGCACCGGGCGCCAGCTGATGGCCGGCGACGGCCGCGGAACTAGCCCGGCTCGGCTACACCGACGCGATCTTGTGGGTGCTGGACACCAACGACCGGGCGCGCCGGTTCTACGCCCTCGCAGGGTGGACGGAAGACGGCGCGAGCAAGACCGACGCCAGCCGCGGCTTTGCCATCACCGAGGTCCGCTACCGCAAGGTGCTCTCCCGCTGCAGCTGACCACGATTGCTCCCGACAGGTCCGCCTCCAGTCGTCAGGCCACTGATGACTCGACGGAGCATCGGCTGTCGGCAAGTTGCATGGGTGCCGTCCCGCGCACCGCGACCCTGCCCGGTGATGTCCTTGAACCCGCCGGTTTACCGGTCGCTCCTTGGCGGCGCGGCAACGAGCCTGGCGCTCCCGGCGGCGCAGTCAGGCGATGCCGGGCTTCTTCGACCCTTCCTGAGGCGGTGCTCTGGCCTGGTATTTGCGGTTCCAGCGCGTGAAGGATTACCGGGCGCCGCGGTGGCCGGACAGCCACCTGTGACGTCCGCGAGCAGTTTCACCTGGATCTCGATGTCCCGGACCTTGACCAGGCTCAGGGAGCAGGTCCTCGGCTTCGGCGCCACGCTGCTCCACGTCGACACCCGCGGCTGGAGGATCTTCGCAGATCCGGCGGGCCACCTCCTGCCTCCTGCGGGGCTGACGCCGGCGCTGACTTACCGAGGGCGGTCGCCACCGAGCGGAGCCTGGCCGCACGGGCACGGCGCGCCGACGCGCTGGTCAGGTCCAGCGGCTGGCCTCTGTGGACCACCACCTACCGGCCGCAGCCTCGACATCCAGAACCCTGGCGGTACACCGCGTGAGCACCGGTTCTGAGGTATAAGGGGCTTCTGGGAAGGTGTTACGGGGCCGGTTCGAGCGAAGGAGGCCGCGATGCCGCGGCGGGTGAACAGTGAACTGCTGCTAGTCGGAAGCCTGCCCGCGGATTCGGCGGAGTCTGCGCTGCGGTCGGCGGCGGGGTTCTTCGGTGAGCTGGTGTTCGCGCTGCCCGACGGGGAGACCGGCCCTCGCGCGGGCTGGGTCAGTTACGAGCGGGAACGGCTGGTCCGCCCCAACGAGGGCATCGTGACCCTGTCGGAAACCGCGTCACCCACCGGGCTGCCGCGGCACGCGTACGAGACCCCGGTATTCGGCGTGAAGCCCGGCGTCAGCGAGCTGCGCTGGGCGTCGTGGCCGCGTATCGACGACGCCATCGCGTCGTACGAGGTATTCCACGAGCTGCGCGCGGTCGGCGCCATCCCCGCCGGGGTCCGCTTCCAGGTCTGCCTGCCGTTCCCCGCCAGCGCGCTGAACGCGTTCAAGGCGAACTTCGCGCACGACTACCCGATCGCCGCCCGCGGGTTCGAGGACCTGGTGGCCAGGGAACTTGCGCGGCTCTTTGAAGCGGTCCCGGCCGCCGACGTCGCCGTGCAGTGGGACCTCGCCTATGAGACGCAGGACCTGGAGCGGGTCCTCGCGTGGACGCCGGAGGGCGCCTGGGAGCGCTTCGCCGGCCCGGTGACGCGGCTGACCCGGCTGATCCCGGCCGAGGCGCTTGTCGGCTACCACCTGTGCTACGGGACGTTCCCCGAGTGGCCGATGTACGAGGCGCGGGACATGGACCTGCTGGTGCGGATGGCGAACTTCGCAGTCGCCAACTCCGGGCGCACCGTGGACTGGCTGCACCTCGCGGGCCCCAGGTACCTGCGCAGCGAGGACCGCTGCCTTCTTCCGGCCGCTGGTCGACCTGGAGCCGCTCGATGCCCGGGTCTTCCTCGGGATCGTGCTGCCGATCGACGGGATCGCGGGGCTGCGCCGCCGCGTGGACACCGCCTCCAGGTACATCTCCGACTTCGGCGTGGCGATGTACTGCGGCTTCGGCCGCCAGCCCGGCAAGGACGGAACGGAGACGATGCGCGAGCACGCCGAGGTGGTACGTACCGTGCGCGCCGCCGGGTGAACTGGGGGCAGACCGTACTCGCGGCGCCCGTCCCTGCCCTTGAGGAGGTGGTCAGGGAGCGCACCGCCTTCTACGACGCGTCGTTCCTGTCCGCCGACCCGGACTTCGTGCACGCGCACATCACGCTGCTCGCGCCGTGGGTGAAACGGCCCGCCGCCGCGGACATCGCCGAGGTAGCACACATAACGGAGGCGGCCGATCCGTTCGACGTCAAGCTCGCGCAAGTCGGCGAGTTCCCGGGAGGCGTGCTCTACCTGCGTCCCGAACCCGACGGCTCCCTCCGCGAGCTCACCTCCCGTCTGGTAACCGCCTTTCCGTACTGCCCGCCCTACGGCGGGCAGTACGGCGACGTGATCCCGCACCTCACGCTGGACCGAAGGTCCGCGACGGTGACCCCGGCGACCGTCTACGCCAGCGTCGCCCGCCTGCTCCCGCTGACTGTTACCGTCGACCGAATCGACCTGCAGTGGTGGGCCAACCACGACTGCAGGCGGCTGCGCACCTGGCCGCTCGGGCAGGCCGGCTAAAGCGTGGCAACGCCCGGAACTCGTTTGCGGCCTCAGCCGTTGGGCAGTTGCGGGCAGTTTGGATTCGGCCATGGAGGTGCTGATGAAGAAGCTGGTGGAACTGCTGCTCTGTATTCTCCACCCGCTGGCAGTGGTGCTCATGTGGATTAACCTGCTGGGGCGCAGGGACCTGGGGACGGTCGGCAAGCTCGCCTGGGCCATCTTCGGGCTGATCCCGCTCGTGCCCTTCCTTTACGTGCTCACCGGCGGCGACCTCTTCTAAGCCGGGCCGGTGCTGAAGATGGGCCAGCAGATCTCGGTGCGCCACGCCTTATCGTCGGGCGTGTCATGCCGGCCGACCAGGTAGTACTCGCGGATGGGTCCGTCGACCTGCAAGGCGTGCTCGGCCACGTAGGCGGCAAGCGCCCCGTACGAGCGGTCCACGTCATGGTGGGTGCCCGCATGAACGATGACCGCCAACTCGGCTGCCGGGATGACCTCCGCGCCGACCCGGCCGACGAGCGGGACCCTGGCCGCGGTGGGCACGAACACCGTCGCCTCTCCCTTTTCGTCCGTGAAAAGCCCGGTGGCATAGCTGGCGCCCGCGGGCCCGGCCGGGGAGATACCGCCTGCCTCCAGGGTCGCGTACAGCTCGCCGAGCGCACCGAGGAACCAGGGCAGCAGATCGGCGGTGCTGACGACGCTGGTGATGACCGCGGCTTGCGCCGCCGCTACCCGGCGGTGACTGATCGGCGCTACGTCCGCGGGGTCGGCAAGCAGGTCCCTGAGCGACGCGACGGCATGCTGCGTCCGGGCCAGGTCCTGCTCCAGTCGCGCGAGGTGCGCGGAGATGAGCTTGTTCCTGGTACGCAGGTCGGGCGTGTCCAGTACCGCGCGGATCTGCTCAAGCGGCATGTCTAGGTCCCGGAAGCGGCGGATGACCTGCGCGGCGGGAACCTGCAGCGTCGTGTATCGCCGGTAACCGGTGTCCGGGTCCACCTCGGACGGCTCGAGCAGCCCGAGGCGGTGATAGTGGCGCAGCGTCTTGATGCTCAGGTGCGTGGCGCGGGAGAAGTCCCCGATGCTCAGCGAAGCAGGCACCTGCCCAGTCTGCGGCCTCCCCTCAGGGGAGAGTCAAGGCTGACCGGGCCGGTTGACTCTCCCGCCGCGGCAGCGGCGAGGGTGGATCACGCCGGCCACCGCGGCCGGCCTGATGCAACCGGAGGATCACCAGCATGAGCACCGAACTGCCCGCCATCGTCGCCGAGCACATCGCCGCCGTGAACGCCTTCGACACCGACCGGATCGTCGCCACCTTCGCCCCGGACGCGTACGTCAACGACAACCGGCGGGAAATCTGGGGTACGGAGAGCATCCGGGCCTTCATGGCCAAGGAGTTCGTCGGCAACCACGTCACGATGGACGTCCGCGAGGTCGTCGACCACTACGGCGACATCCTCGTCCGCGCCCGCTACGACGGCACCTACGACAAGGCCAACCTGCCTGACGATTTCGTCATGACCAGCTACTTCAGCATCAGGGACGGCAGGATCGTCAGCCTGACGGTGATCTTCAACCAGCCCTCACCGTACTGAGGGCTACCGCCAAGCCCGCCCGGAGCCGACGAGATCCGGGCCCAAGTAACGTCATCACTACTGACCGCAGGGACAAGCCCGCGGCAGGGAAGGGAGACGCGACTGTGGCAATCGAGTTCGGCAGCTTGGCGGTCGCGAGGTGAGCGGCAAGGTCGTCGTGAACAGGTCGATGTCGCTTGACGGCTTCATCGCCGGTCCCGGTGACGCGATGGACTGGATCTTCGACTTCATGCCGCCGGACGCGGCCTGGCTGACAGAGATCGCTGCGGCCACCGGCGCGATGCTCGTCGGTCGGCGGACCGACGAGGTAGGCGACAGGATGGACGCTAACCAGGAGCGGGGGTCAGCGTCGAGCGACCAGCGCTACCCCTTTTCCGGACCCACGTTCGTCCTCACCCACAAGCCGCCGGACCCGCCGGCCCCGGGTGTCACGTACCTCAGCGGTGACATCGGGAAGGCGGTCGCTACAGCGCTGGAGGCCGCGGGCGGCAAGAACCTGGAGATCCTCGGCGCTGACGTGGCCGCCCAGTGCCTGCGGCAGGGACTGGTGGACGAGATCCTGGTGTATGTCCTGCCGGTGCTGCTCGGCGACGGCACCCGGTTCTTCTCCTCCCCGGGTCTCGCGAGGATAGACCTGGAACCGGTCAGCAGCACGCAGGCGGGCGCCGTCACCATCCTTCGCTTCCGCGTCCGCAAGTAGTCATCGACGCATCGGTAGCGCAGCGTGCGGTGGCTGCAGCGAGGTCGACCGCCTCGACGTTCGACTTGCCGGTCGACGCCACGGTCGTTCTCAACGACTCCAACCGCCTTGTCGTCCGCCTGATGCCATGCGATGTCGTTGCGCGGGTCACGCCTCCAGAGGCTCTGGCACCCGTGACCGCCAGGTCGAGTTGGCTCAGCGGGGAGGCGTATCAAGCGAGGTTGGCGACGGAAGTTGAAGTTGTGAAACGGCTCGCAGAGAACGACAGCCCGGTTGCTGGACTCGACCCTCGAGTCGAGCCACGCGTCTTTGTGCAGGTGTCGCCTGGGTGGAGCGTCCATCGCAGAAACCGACCGCGCAGCAGGCTCGGCTGCCACGCCGGCCGAGCGAAGGACCTCCAGCAGGCACAGCAGGCCCGGACGCGACTGCGACCGGACATGGCCGGCCTGCCGCCGCCAGGCCAGGAACTCCTCGATGAGATCGGCGCTGACATCGCGGGCCTCCTGCCCCCGGTCCTCAAGCCAGCGGCTCAGGCAGGCGACCTGACGGGACTCGTTCACCGCCGAGTGCGCGGTATAACCGCGCGCCAGCAACTCAAGCCGGTAACACTCGGCGAAGGGCGCCAGCGGCCCCGGCATCACAACCTTGCTGATCCTGCTTGCTGGTCTGGTCATCGTCCTCGCTCTCTCTTCCGGAAGAAAGGGAAACGATGACAGACAACCTCGTCGTTATGCCGACATCTTTAGCCTGCTCACCACCGCTGAACAGGCACTTCTGCCCGACGTCGGCATAAGGCAGGTGTCGGCATAATCGTGGTTATGCCAACGTCGGCATAACCACGACGTGCGGCACACCTAAGCTCTCCCAACTGCCCAAGTACTCAACCAAGATCGGCGAAGAACCGCGTAGGCGCGAGTGGTCTGGCACCAAGCGGTAGGGATCCCGCAGGCGGATCGCGGCAACGGCACCGACGACTCTTGCAGCACGGCCGGCATGCCTGTAACGGTGGCGGTTTGACGTTGGATCCAGCATCGACGGCTGACCCGCCGCGCCGCGCCGGGTCGGCCCTCAAGGCCGCACGCCCGGCACGAGTGCGGCGGGCGCGACGGCGCGGAGCGCCGTCGCCTTGATAGAACTAAAAAGCGCTATTCGGCAACGAGAGAACCGTGGCTCTAAGTTCGGTAAACGTCGCGGCGGTGGTCAACGTCCACCACTGTCACGATCCGGTTCTTGTCGTCGATCCGGTAGATGATCCTGTAGGTGCCGCGACGCGCGCTGAACCTGTCGTCCATCGGCGGGAGAAGTCTCTTGCCGACACGGTAAGGCTCTCGCAAGAGAGGACCTGTGATGAATTCGTATGCCGCAACGGCTACGGCCTCCGGGAGAGCCTCGCTCAATGCGCGACGAACGGTAGATGTGGTTCGCAGTTCGTATGGATCTTCCGCAGGCTCGTCGCTCACTGCCCCTGGCGCCGCCTCATCGCCTCGGCAAGCTCGTCAGCGGAGACATACTCGCCGCGGGCAAGCTCGGCATCGGACTCGGCGAGCCGGTTCATTGTTGCAGCATCGCGCATGATCGCCAGGGTTTCCTCAAGGGCTTCCAAGTCCTCCGGAGCGATAAGGACGGCTGACGGCTTGCCATGGACAGTCACGGTAACCCGCTCATGATGGTCGTGAACGCGCCCGACGAGCTCGGACAGGTGTGACTTGACATCACCCAACGGAAGCACAGTCATAGTCAGAAGTATGACCAAAAATCCAAGGGCGGTCAAACGAGCCGTCTGGAGCTTGCCGGGCCGCCGTGCACACGCGGCGTGCACAAACTACAAGAAAGAGGCCGGACCCGTATTCGGATCCGGCCTCTGACCTTGGTAGCGGGGGTAGGATTTGAACCTACGACCTCTGGGTTATGAGGCATCAGACATGTGTCTCCGGCGTCTCGGCCCGTCTCCGACATGCGTTCTGACCTCGGCGGTGGTGCGGCCAGTGGTCGCCTGCGGTGGCGTCCGTCTCCGGCGTCTCGGCCTGTCTCGCCGCGTCTCGTTTACAGATCAGTTTACAAAAACGGTCTCTGACCTGCAGTTACTACTATTGCATTAGTGCGGGCCGCACACGCCTCACGTCATCTGATCCGTAGTCTTGTCAACTGGAAGCACTGCGTCCATCTCGCGGCATGCCCCGATCGTCAAAATGCGTCCGGTCCTGCTATCCGGCCAATCCCTGGCTGTAAAGCCATTCGATGCCCGCCATGGCCTTTGCGAACTCTTTAGAACCTTTGGGGGCGATCCCCACGATCGAGTCAAACGGCGTCGACTCGAACCTGCTCGCCATGATGCCAGCGTATCCGGGCAGCCCCCGCCAGTCCCTTTCAGAGAAGGCCTCGCGCCGTAGCAGTACCTGGGTATTCTCATCGCGACGGATAAGATCACCCGGCACGGAAAAGAAGTCAGCGTCCGAGAAGATGGCGTCGCGGATGTCGAGCGCCCAGTCGACCTCCTTGTACCTTTCCACGATGCCCGCGACGAACTCCGACTTCTGCGGCGGAATCGCCATCACGGGACCAACCTTGCCCCGCAGCGTGACATGCTTGAATACGCACCCGCCCAGTATGTGCAGGCGAGCCAACTGAAGGGTGTCAACGGTGACATCCTCAAAATAGACGCCTGCGGCCACGCATCCCTCCATCCGGCAGCGATCCATGACCACATTCCGGACAACCAGGCTAAGCCCAGGATCGTCGGCCTGGACAAGCCTGCACCCCTTAAGGGTGCACCCGGCCAGGCGCACGTCCTCGTACTCTCGCTGAGCGCCGAAGAGGTCCACCCAGGCGATGGTCTGATCGATCAGCTCAAGTGCCATAGCCTCTTCTTTCATCCTTGAGGAAGTCACCCGCCGGACTCGTATCGGTCAGGGTTATGTGCAGGGCCCACACCTCACGCAACTCCGGAGCAACCGTGCTCGCCCAGGACTATGAGCCAGATCAATCTACAGGTTCAGATTGTCAGCTTGGGAATCTGCACCGTTTGACCACGTATGTCGGCTGACCTGCGGCGTGGCGGGTCCGCGAGTGACCGTGAGACACCCCTGATCACCGGGGTTAATGGCCCGCTAATGGCCCGACTCGCCAGACCTGACCAGTGCCAATCCACGTCGTCCAGGTCCTCGTCGTCGCCCAGTGACCCACGCATTGCGAGTCTGTTTTCGTGCGTTGTTCCGGGGAGCGATGCCCTGACTGACGTTGGGTTCGTGAACTGCTGGTGGCGGTGATCGGTGGCTGTTGTGGGGTGTCCGGGGGCACCTCGGGGGCACGGCCAGCACCCATCACTCTGTCGGACGGGTTCTGTCAAGTGGCGGCGTAGCCGATCCCGAAGGGACGCCGCAGGCGCTCATTAGGTTCCGGGAGACACCAACGCTTGACCGCTGGGTGAGGGGTGATGGCCCCCTCACCCTCTGCCCAGCGGCGAGCGTTTGTTTGTTCTTCTCCTGTCGCGCTGCCCGGGGCGTGCCGCGGGTGCAGGCGTCCTGGTGCTCGTCGACTCCTGGGGACCGCCGCCGGGCCATCGGTCAAAGATCGGTGACGACCGATCTCCAGAGAGATCCCGGATCGTCGGCGCGGACGGCGGTGTCGATCCTCTCGATATGGCCAAGCACGATCTCCCAGCAGGCAACCATCCGCTCGAAATGAGCATTCAGCTCCTCTTGCGGACGGGTGTAGTGCGGCTCCTGCCGGTACAGGTCCAAGAGGAGGCGGGATGCAAGCGGTCGGCAAGACATCGCCGGTGAGAAATGACGGTATGGCTGCCTGGGCCATCGTTGCTTCTCAAGTCCAGGACGAGGCCACCACCTCCCGGGCTCAAGGTGGCCGGTTCCCGGCAGAAGTCGCAGGGCCACCTGAACAGCTCCAGGTCCCGGGGCCGGATGCTGAGCCGCACCCAGGCAGGTGGGTTCAGCCTGCGGACCTGCTCTACAACTGCCTCGATTACCGTGCCGACCGGCGGGTACATCGCGTCAAGCTCAGCCCCGTGCAAGGCTCCGCCGAACTGCTCGATCAGGTCCACCGACGCTCCAACGTGCTCATGGCCGATGATCTGCGCGAGCACGCCCCACGGCTCATGACGGAGAATCCTGGCCCGCACTTGCTGCCCGGGAAGAAGTGCCAGGCTCTCGGTCTCGAACGATCCACGCCGAGCATTCTTCCCGGTAGAGCTGACTCCAGCGATCATCGCCCGGCTGGTCACCAGTGCACCGTCGGCCCACCCACGGGGAGCGGGGCAAGCGCCACGGGTCAAGGTGGAGCACCATCAGCCTGGGAACTGGCTTGTCATCCACTCTGACCTCATATTGACTGGTCAACGCGCTGCTTGACTTATCCGCCGTTGTCCGTTCTACCGCGCCGTTTACCCCCTCGACCGGGCACGCAACGGGCGGCACGGTGTATGTCCTCGTCGCCGGGGTGCTCGTCGTCTCCCCGATCAAACCCGGCCACCGGTCGGAGAGGTTCTGTCAAGTGTGGCCGCAGGCCATCCCGGAGGGACGCGAAGCGCTCTTGAGAGGTTCTCGGAGACCTCCATCGTTGACCGGAGAGTGAGGGGTGATGTCCCCCTCACCCTCTGCCTAGCGGCGAGCGTCTGCTTTTGATCTTTCCCCGGTGAGGCCGGTTACCACGTCGCCCTGGTGGCGGTGGCCGGTGGCTGTTCGCGCGCCCCCAGCTACGGTTGACCGCCGCGCCTGATCCAGCTTCGCATCACCTCGACGGCCAGCCAGTGCCCGCGCGTCTCGGCTGCAACGATCGCGGGAACGCCGTTGTAGGGCCGCATCGGGTCAGCCCCCCGGGCAAGGAGGAACGCGGTCACGTCCACGTGCAGCAGCCTGCCCTGATCGTGGCTGTCGATCTCGATGTCGATGGCATGGCGCAGCAGTGTCCAGCCGGAGCCGTCGTCATCCTCTACGTCATGACCGGCGTCTAGCAGATCTCGCAGCTTCGGCAGGTCTTCCATCTCAACCGCGTTATGAGCGGGCGACCAGGTCATGGCAGGTATCCTCCGGGAAGGGCTAAATCGCTCAAGTCACCGTATCTTCGCGGTGCCCCGTGATGAGCGTGGCGGTTACGCCTGACCGCTCCCGCCGTGTCGCGCCGGGTCGGCCGCCCACGGCCGCACGCCCGGCGCGAGTGCGGCGGGCGCGGCGGCGCGTAGCCCCGTCGCCTTGACCCATTCACCCTGGCCGTTCTCAAGGCACACGTCGACATGCTCGACCAGGAGCGCCGCGACCTCGGGCCCGACTATCTCGGTCTCGGCTTCCTGTTCTGCTGGGAGAACGGCAAGCCCCCGCATCCCGACACGATCACCCGCCGATTCAAGCGGCTAGCCAAGGCGGCTGACCTGCCAGAGATCGACCTGCATGACGTGCGCCACAGCTACGCGACCGCGGGCCGCAACGCCAAGATCGACTGGAAGGCGCTGAGCAAGCGGATCGGTCACGCCGACGTCGCGTTCACCATGAAGCAGTACGTACAGACCGACCTAGAAGCCGACCGCGAGGTTGCGAACACGCTCGCCGACCTGATCATTGGCGGCCTGCTCGTGACCGAGATCGACGACCAGGCGGACGCGCCCGACCAAGCCAACGGGGCCAGTCCCGATGGCACCGACTAATTGGATGCGCCAACCCCTGTTGTGCTGCAAACTTTCTCGGATGGGCGTTGTGGAGGGCGAACTGCGGCGTCTTCGGTTCGGGTTGGATGCTGGAGACAGCCAAGAACGTCCGTTTCTTGTCCAGGTGCGGTTCCTCGCCGACAATCCGGTGCAGGTCATCGCCAATGCGCGGACCGTGCTAGCGAGCGTGGTTGAGCAGACGGGCGACTGGCCCGCGTTCGAGCGATGGCCACAGTTGCTGCCGGGATGGTTCCTGCAAAGGTCTGCACCCGAACATGAACCAGACGAGTCCTTCGATGTCGAGGCCTGGCAGCGACGGTGGCGGGCGATGACAACCGAGCAGAAGGCAGCCGCCGCTGAGGGGCCGTGGACGCTATCGGGCTGGCTTTACTACTTCGACCCGACCGAGGCAGGGATGGGCAACGATCGCAGCTGGTGGTGGTGGGACGCCGGAACCGAGGAACCCGACACCGGCTGGGTTCAGGTAGCCACCACCGGATGGCCGTTTGGGAGCGGCTCACTGAGGTGGCTGATCGAGGCCAGCGGCGGCAGGGATCTCGCCTATGGAGCGTGAGCCGTGCACAAATCCGTGCACAACTACAAGTCAAAGGCCCGGCTCTCTGTTCGAGAACCGGGCCTGACCTTGGTAGCGGGGGTAGGATTTGAACCTACGACCTCTGGGTTATGAGCCCAGCGAGCTACCGAACTGCTCCACCCCGCGGCGATGGCTCTACTCTATGAACTCCTGGCGACGGAAGCAAATCAACTGCCGGATGGCGCGGCGAGCCAGAGGGTGTAGGTGGCCGGCCAGGTACCCGCGGGCGGTCCGGTAAGGACCTCCGCGTCCGCGGAGGTACTGAGCGAGACCGCCAGCCTGGGCTTCAGCCCGGGCAGTGTCACCGCGGCCAGGGACGGGCCGATCACGACCGGGCGACGTCCAGCCTGTGCGATGAGTTCCACCGCCTCGGTGACCGAGGCCCTGGACGTTGCCCCGGGGACCATCCACGCGGCCGGCTGGCCGCAGAGGCCGCGGACGACGGGAGCCCACGTCTCCGCAAGCTGCTCGTCGTCGAAGAGAACGCTTGCCGACGGCCCGATGGCCGCGCACAGCGACGAGGCGGCGGCGGCCGAGCCGTCGTAGGTGGCCGAAGCGCCCACGCCGCGCAGTCGCACCCGGCTCAGGTACTTCGCCACGACCGACGAGTAGCGTCCAACCGACGGCTTCCCGGCCAGGCCCGGGTTCAGCGTCGTCATCAGCGGCGGGATCGCCAGCGCCAGCACGCAGCAGGCCGTGACGAGCCCGACCACCGTCCGCGAGGCGCCGAGCCCTGCGGCGCGCGCGGTCAGCCGCGTCGATGCCCATAGCGCGAGCAGGATGAGCCCCGGCAGTACCACGGGCACCAGCCGGTGCGCGGCGAGCGGCTGCCACGGGATCACCGCCGGGTCCCACAGCGCGGTTAGCACCGACCAGGCGATGACCAGGAACGGCAGCCCCCAGAGCCACAACCTTTCGTTTGCTGAAACCCCCAAATCACTAAAGCTACTGGAGTCGCTAATGTCGCCAGAGTCACCAAGGCCACCCGAGTCAGCCGGATCACTCGGCGAAAACACCGCGCGTACCAGCCGCCGCCCGAGCGCCATCGTCCCCAGGCACGCCAGCAGCAGGACGGGCAGCCCGATGTACCACACCACCCACGACAGGCTGGACTCGTAGTACTGGCGCGTCCCGTCGACCGGCAGCCGCTGCAGCCGTTGCAGCGCCTCGACCTGGCTGATCACGTCCGGATCGGTCTGCCCGCGCACGGTCTGCAGGTACGGCCGGACGGCCAGCGCGGCGAGCACGAGCACCGGCAGCACCATGGCCAGCCCGGTGAGCAGGGACCCGAGCGACGGCAGCACCACCCGCTCCCGGTTGAACCACGGGAGGCTGAGCCGGACGGCGCACGCCCGCCGTACCCGCGATGGCGCGCCGGGCAACGCAAGCGGCGCGATCAGGGCCGTTACCGCGCCGAAGACGGCCGCGGACACGCCGATCAGGTGCAACTGCTCCGCCACGCTCGCCAGGTAGGGCCGGGCCAGCACCAGGCCCGTCACCAGCCCCATCCCGATGCCGAAGATGAGACCGCCGCCGAACGGCCCCGCCTGGGGCCGTCGCGCCACGAACAGCACGGCGACAACGGGGAACGCGGGCAGCAGCATGCCAAGCGACCCGATGGACGCCAGCACGGTGAGCCCGAGCGCGAGCCCGGCCAAGCGCGGCCAGCGCCACCTCGCCGTCGAACCGGCCCGGCCTGCTGTGGCGGTCGCCAGACCCGCCGACGCCGCGGTGCCGCACCACCAGCGAGTCGAGGAACAGGCACAACCCGCCGAACAGCAGCACCTGCACGAGCGGCTCGCTGAACGGGGTCCGCGACGCGTACACCTCGGGCAGGCAGATCGCGAGCAGCAACTCCCCGGCCACGCCCCACCACATCCCGCACAGCCGCCCCACCAGCCCGGCGAACGAGAGTACGGCGCAGCCGCCCAGCACCGCCGGCATGAGCAGCGCGCCGCCGAGGCCGCCCAGCCAGGTTCCCGCCGCCAGCAGCAACGGCAGCCCGGGCAGGTACCCGGGCGTGATCCAGCCGCCGGACACGATGAACCCCGGCGTCGCGAAGTCCAGCCCGCCGCTGCCGCCGAAGGCGGCGGCCGACTCCGGGATCCGCGCCGTCCCGTGCCCGGCGATCCAGTAGCCGTACTGGAGGTACACGCCCGGGTCGCTGGCCACGAAGACCTGCTCGGACCGCAGCAGCGCCTGCCACACGCCGAATACGGCCGCGATCACGATCATGGCCGCCACCGCCGCGGCCGGCACGTCCGGCCGGCACCTGGCGACGCCGGCCTCGCCCGCGTTCATGCCCCGCGGCCAGCTCACCGGCAGCCGCCGCATCGCGAAGTAGCACAGCGCGACCGCGAGCGGCACGAAGATGATTACCATCGGCACCGGCAGGAGCCGGCCCGCCAGCAGCATCCCGGCACCAGGTACCAGCCAGGCCGCCGCGAGCACCGCCGGCGCCTGCGTGATCGCGGCGAACACCCAGCCAGGCAGCCACCACGAGCGGTGCGCCAGCCGCGCGCCCCGCGCGGCGGCACCGGAGTAGAGCGCGAGCAGGCCGCCGGCCGCGCCCCGCCTGCCGCTAGCCCGCTGCCGCGGCTCAGGTTCCCGGTCGTCCAGAACGGGGGCATGGTTCCCCGTACTCTCGGCGTCTTCCCCGTCCGCGCGGCCCTCACCGTTAACCGAAGTGCCAGGAGAGGCGGTTGCGTACGGCGCGTCGTCTCCTCGCGCAAGCACGGTCGGTAGTCGTAGGCGCACAGATTTAACTGTATCGATCGCCGCGGCGGCTACCCTGGCGCCCCGCCGCTCACGTGCGAACTCGCGCCGAATGCGGTTCACTGAGGGCGTGGAAGTCTTCACCAACTGGCACACCTGGCCGCGGACGGAGCCCGAGCTGCGCCGCCTGCTGCCCCCGGCCACCTGTGACACTGTGGCGCAAGCGACGGAGTTCGCGCTCCGCTTCCATGGTGACCAGCGGCGCCCCACCGGGGCGCCCTACGCGGAGCACCTGCTTGAGGCGCTCGAGGTCCTGGTCCGCGGCGCCGGGGTCACTGACCCCGCCGTGCTGTGCGCCGCCGTGCTGCACGACGTGGTGGAGGACACCTCATGCACCCTCGGTGACGTTCGGTCGGCGTTCGGCGACCGGGTCGCGGACATGGTCGGCTGGGTGACCAAGCCCGAGCCGGAGGACGGCGCGGACAAGCAGGCGGCCAAGGAGGCCTACCTCGGCCGCCTGGCGGACGCGCCGGACGACGCGATCCTCGTCAAGCTGGCCGACCGGGCGTCCAACGTGCAGACGCTGCGCAACCTGCCCTCCCTGCCCAAGCAGCGTGAGTACTATGCGCAGACCGTTCGCTACATCATGCCGCTTGCGGCGTCACGGGGATGGTGGGACGTCTGGTACGCGAGCTGGCAGGAGGTCCACCGAGATCTCGCCTAGGTCGTCCGCGTCCGCCCGCCGCCCAGCCCACGAGGCGAACACCCAGATAGCCAGCCCGGCCGGGTAGATGAAGTAGCCGACCCGGGTTGACGGGGCGAGCACGAACATGAGCGTCATCGCCCCGGCGAGCAGCACGACCGCGCGCGGCACCGAGCGCGGCGGCTTGAAGACGAGGGATGCCGCGACGGCCAGCCCGGCGAGCGCGAGCATCACCACGACGACCGTATGCCCGATGCCCGGCCATGTTGACGCGATCAGGTACCCGGGGAGCGGGCTCCGCGCGGCGGACTTAACGCTGGCCAGGCCAAGCGGGAACGCGATGGTGTTCACCACGATGGCCTTGGGATGGCCGACGATGAACGGGCCGATACACACCGCGACCACGCCGAGCGCCGCGAGCGTGAAGCGCCTGACCGTTCGCCCGCCTTCGCGGACCCAGAGCAGCACGACGGCCACGAGGAGCGCCCGGCCACGCGGTCGCCTTCATCGAGGCGCCGATGCCGAGCGCGAGGCCGGCCAGCACGGGCTTGCGCACCCACAGGTAGGCGAACCCAAGGCAGAGGAAGGCGACCATCGGTACGTCGGTCCCGCCGACGGCGAGCTCGAAGGCGATTACCGGGCTCCCCGCCGCGAGCACGGCCCAGCGGCCGGGGTCACGCGCTCCGCCCTCGCGCAGGGCAAGCCAGAACACGAGGAGGAACACGGCACCGAACCAGAGCCGGGGATCGGTGAGCAGGCCGAGGTTGAAGAATGCGCGCGGCAGCCCGAAAAGCGACATGACCGGCAGGTAAGGGTTGTAGGCGTCGGCGTCCATGGTGCCGGCGAGCACGGCCGGGTCGGCATATGGCGTGCCCTGGTGGATGAGCGTCCAGCCAGAGTTGGCGACTACCCCTACCTCGGGCTGCCATAGTCCCCTGGCCGCCAGCCAGCCGAGCGGCATGATCAGTCCGCCAAGGAAGGACACCCCGAGCGCGATGTCCGTAGTCCGCGCGTGCCGCAGGACGAGCACGACAGCAAGGGCAAGGCCGTACCCGACCGCCGACATCTCGCCCCAGAGCTGATGCACGTGGTCGTTGCTGATAACCGCGACCAAGATCGCCCAGAGTGCGGAAACCGCGAAAATGCCGACTAGCCAGCGGCGACGCATGGCAGCCGGTGACTCGAAAGCCGGCGCCAGGCCGTACGCCACCCATCACCCGCAGATTCTACCCGGCGAGCAGGCGCAAACCGGGTTAACCCCGCTTCCCTGTGATGATCGCGACCAGGCATGCCAGGATTGCGTCATGGGACGTCTGGACGGCAAGGTCGCGATCATCACCGGCGGCGAGGGTTCCATCGGCATGGCGACCGCCCGCGCGCTGACCGCGGAGGGAGCGAGCGTCTTCCTCGCGGGCCTCTCCGAGCCCGACCTGAAGGCCGGCGCGGCGGAACTCGGCTCGCGGTCGGCCTGGGCGGTCACCGACGTCACCGACTCGGCCCAGGTCAAGGCCGCGGTGGAGGCGGCGGTTGAGCGGTTCGGGCGGCTTGACGTGGTGATCGCCAACGCCGGGATCAAGGGCGCGACCGGCCCGATCGCAAGCTATCCGGAGGAGTCCTTCGACCAGTCGCTCGCGGTGCACGTGCGGGGCGCCTTCCTGCTCGCCAAGCACGCCATTCCGTACCTGTCCAGCGGCGCTTCCGTCATCTTCACCTCGAGCGTGGTGGGCCTCACCGCCGCCCCGGAGATCGCCGGCTACTCGACGGCCAAGCACGCCCAGGTCGGCCTGATGCGGACCATCGCCGCCGAGCTCGCGCCGCGCGGCATCCGGGTGAACACCATTCACCCGGGCCCGGTGGACAACGAGTTCCAGCACATCGTGGAGGAGGCGGCCACCGGCGCCGACCGGGACACGGCGGCCACGATCTTCAACGGCATGATCCCGCTCGGCAGGCACGCCGCGCCGGAGGAGATCGCGCGGGCGATGCTGTTCCTGGCCAGCGACGACAGCTCGTTCATGACGGGGGCGACGCTATCGGTTGACGGGGGCATGTCGAGCTGACCAGCCGACCAGCCAGTCCCTGGCCACCCGCCACCACAGGTAGAACCCGAGTGCACCGTAGGCAACCGGGGCGAAGCCGATGGCCGCCGCGATGCCGGCGACGATCATCCGCCCCTCCCAGCCGAGGCCCCGCCGGTCAATGCCGGCCGCCAGCCCGCCGCGCACCCGGTAGGCCAGGTCCAGGTGCCTGAGCCCCACGGCGGCGACCACCGCGAAGGTCAGCGGCGGCCAGACGCCGCCGACGAAGCCGATCTCGGCGATGAACACGTACTCCGCCGCCTGCAGCAGCGGTGGCACAACCCAGTCGCCGCGCCCGTCATGCGGGTGCCAGGACGCGAACGCGGCGAGCAGCATCGCCTCAACCGGGGTGAGGAGCAGGATGCCAGACAGGTTACGCAGGCCGAGCGCGGCCAGCACGCCGGTGACGAGCAGCCCGACGACCAGCGGCGGCAACGGCGGCACCCGGCCGCCAACCCACTTACCGATCCAGATGGAGATCCGCCCGTCACCGCGGTAGCCGCGCACCTGGCCGCGGTCCCGCGGCTGGCGGGTGCCGTCGATGATGGCCGCGCCGAGCGCGGCCACGCCAAGCACGAGCACGACAAGAAACGCCGCCCGGGTACCGAGCACCAGGACCGTGAGGCAGGCCAGCGGCAGCCTGACGTCGCACGGCGGACCGAACAGGCTCTGCCTGGCCGCCAGCCCCGAGGCGCCGTGCACGCACAGGTCCACCATCGGCGTCAGCACCGCGAGGATCGCCGCGATGATCGCCAGCCGCCACACCCCGGCGGCGCCCGCGCCGCCTAGGCTTGCGACGAACGTGCCGCGGAGCGAGTTACCCGCCAGGCCCGGCTGGGCGGCCGGGTGCAGGCTGACCGCCGCGGCGAGGCCCGCGTAGATCACGAACTCGGCGAACATGCCGTAGCCCGCGAGTCCCCACTCCACGGCGACCGAGGACCGCTGGCCGGCCAGCACCCGGCCGAAATAGGCGCAGGCGAAAACGGCGGCCGCCGCGACGAGCGCGATGATCTCGCCGCGCACCGACGCGACGACCAGCCACAGCGCCGCGATCAGCGCGAAGCCGACGGAGATCCCGGACAGTGTGAGGGGCGGCAACCGGTAGAGCACGGACTGCCGCGTGCTCATGTAGCCGGACATGCCCCTCCTAGCCTGTACGGCTGTATTGATACGGAGCCGTTACGTCAGCGTAGCCCGCTACCCCTGTTTCCTTCGAGGAACCACGCCTCGAATACCGGGTAAAGTCCGCTGTTGTGACGGTGAAACGCATGGTGGCGGTGATACTCGGCGGCGGCACGGGCACCCGTTTCGGTGCGGCACTCCCCAAGCAGTTGCTCGTACTTAACGGCCAGACCCTCGTCGAGCACTGCGTCGCGGCGTTCTCCGCCGCTCCCGGCATCGACGAGATCCTCCTGGTGATGCCCCCCGCTTACCACGATGAGGCGAAGCGACTGGTCGGCCGCCAGGTCAGCGCGATCATCGAGGGCGGCACCACCCGTCCGGACTCGGTACGCAACGCCCTCGCGCACATCGGCGCGCGGCACGACCCCGCCGACACGGGCGTCCTCATCCACGACGCCGCCCGCCCCCTGGTCACCCAGCGCATCATCGCCGACTGCACGCGCGCCCTGCGGGAACACGACGCGATCGGCACCGCCGTCCCCACTTCAGACACCATCCTCCAGGTGGAGAACGGCACAATCGCGCACGTCCCGCCCCGCGAGACCCTGTACCGGGCCCAGACACCCCAGTGCTTCCGCCTGGAAGTCATCGCGAAGGCGCACGCGCTTGCCGCGGCCGACCCCGCCTTCACCCCCACCGACGACTGCGGCGTAGTCCTCCGCTACCTCCCAGACACCCCAGTCCACGTAGTCCCAGGCAGCGAAGCCAACATCAAGGTCACCTACCCAAGCGACCTGGAAATCGCGGAAGCCCTCCTCCGCACCCGCTAGCCGTCATAACGGCCGCCTAACGCGCCCGCCCGCGCCTGCCCCCGCCCCCTTACCTTGTTCATGGGCACCGGGTGACACCTGGGGCCTGGGAGTCCGGTGGTGCCGGTATGGCTCTTTGCCCCCCGCTCGTCTGACCGTAGAGATTCTCACGAGTTCCCGCCGCAGGCCCGCAACCACGAAAGATCTTCACGTCCGCGCGACCTTCCCCTGGATGATCTTGGCTTTGCATACCTGCGGCCCATGATCGCCCAGCTTTGCATTCCTGCGGCCCATGATCGCCCAGCTTTGCATAGCGGGGGCCCATGATCAGGATCGATTTGCGGCAAATGTCCAGCCCGCCGCTATGCAAAGTCGCGAATTCGTGGTCCTGGGCTATGCAAAGCCAAGATCATCAGAGGCCAGGTTGGCGTCGGCGTGAAGATCACTAGCGGTTTCGGGCCTGCGGCAGAAAATCGTGGCTAACTTTACGGCCGGGTGGTGGCTTGTGGGCTTATGGCCAAGGCCATAAGCCCATGCCAGCGCCTTCGAGTCACCACGACCTCAAGGAGCAGGAACCGCGGGGGAGATTTCTCGCCGGCCTTCCGAAGGAGCGCCGGCGAAAATCTTCCCCCGCGGGCCTCGCCCCGCGTCTTTTGATTTTGATTTGGCTTTGGATTTTGACTTGGCTTTGGATTTTGATTGGCTTTTGGTTCGACTCTGGACCTGGACCTGGACTTGCGAACCCTAAGACCGAACCGCCTGCTTGATCAGCGTGCGGCCGAAGTCCCACATCAGCCCCGACCCCTTGGACGCGTCGTCGAGCACGTCGGCGAGCCCGTCAATGAAGAGCTTGACCTCCGCGTCGCCGATCATCAGCGGCGGGATGAGCTTGATGACTTCCATGTGGTCGCCGGAGACCTGGGTAAGTATGCGGTGCCGCTGGAAGAGTGACACCACGACCATCTGGGCGAACAGGCCGACGCGGGCCTTCTGCAGCATGGCCCAGCCCGCCTTGGCCTTCAGGCCGGACGGACGGCCGAATTCGATGCCGACGATGAGGCCCTTACCGCGCACGTCCTTGATCAGGTCGTACTTGGCCGCAAGTCCCTCGAGGCCGCGCATGAGCTCGTTGCCCCGGCGCTCCGCGTTCTCGACCAGGCCCTCGTCCTCGATGACGGCAAGGGTCGCCAGCCCGGCGGCCATAGCGAGCGGGCCGCCCTTGAACGTGGCCGAGTGGACCATGACCTTGTCCATGGAGGAGTAGACGGAGCCGAAGATCTTGTCCGTCGTCAGCATCGCGCCGACCGGGACGTAACCCCCGGACAGCGCCTTGGCGACGGTGACGATGTCCGGCAGCACGTCCTCGTACTGGTAGGAGAAGAACCGGCCGGTTCGGCCGAGGCCGACCTGGACCTCGTCGCAGATCAGCAGGGCGCCGTGCTTTTTAAGCAACGCCTTGGCCTGCGGCAGGAACCCAGTCGGCGTCATCATCACGCCGTGGCCCTGCACCGGCTCGATGATCAGCGCGGCCACGTCGCCCTTGCGGAGTTCGGCCTCGAGCGCGCCGATGTCGCCGAGCGGGATCTCGGTACCGGGCAGCAGCGGGCCGAAGCCCGCCTTGAACTCCTCCGCGCCGTTGACGGACAGCGACCCGGCGGTGAGGCCGTGGAAGCCGTGCCTGGCGTAGACGATCCGGCCCTTGCCGGTCGAGTGGCGGGCGAACTTGAGCGCGGACTCGACGGCCTCGGTGCCGCTGTTGCAGAAGAACACCCGCTCAAGGCCCGGGGCCTTGGCGAGCAGCCGCTGCCCGAGCAGCCCCATGATCGGCTGGCAGTCGAACTGGGTCCACGCGGCGAAGTCGAGGTCGAGCGCGTCCTGGAGCGCCTTCTTGATCACCGGGTGCGAACGGCCGGCGGCGAACACCCCGAAACCGGACAGGAAGTCCGCGTAGGCGTTCCCCTCCGCGTCGTACAGGTAGGCGCCTTCGCCGCGCACGTAGTCCTTGTCGAAGCCGATGGTGCGCAGCGTGCGGGGCAGCTGCGGGTTCAGGTACTTGGAGTGCAGGTCATAACCCTGACCTCGCACGGCCGCGAGTTCAGCGCCCAGATCAAAGCCCATGCCCGAATCCTATCGGCGGGTAAGCGGCCGGGCCCGCCGCAAACCGACGAGCGCGTCAGCCCCGGCGGGTGCCCGCGTGTCGCCCGACGAGGCGGCGGGGGCTGGTGAGGTACCCGGCGCCCCAGCAGGTGTGCATCGCGGCGAGCGCCGCGGGCACGCGGGCCCGGACACTGGCCGGCGTGTCCCGCGCGAAGGCCGCCGCGACCCCGGCGACCCCCGCCAGGTAGGCGGCCGGCACGGCGAACCCGAGAACCAGGTACGGAACGGGGGCCGGTGCTCCGGTCACCGCACCGATGAGCCCGGCCACGCCGAGGACCAGGCCGGCGGCGTTGAGCGCGGTCGCCGCGGGCGCCGCCAGGTAACGCGGGCTGACCGTCTCCGGGTAGCGGCGGGCGACGACCCGCCGCCACCGCCCGTAGCGGAACTGCTGCCTGGCGAGTGCGCGCAGCGTGTCTCTCGGCCGGTAGGTGACCTTGAGGTCCGGGGTGAACCAGATCAGGCCGCCCGCCGCGCGGATGCGGTAGTTGAGCTCCCAGTCCTCGGCGATCAGCATGGTCTCGTCGTAGCCGCCGACCCGCTCGATCTCCGCCCGCCGGTAGACGCCGAGGTAGACGGTATCGGCCGGCCCGGCGTCGCCGCCGGTGTGGTTGGCCGCGGCGCCCATCCCGAAGGGGGAGGTCATCGCCCAGGCGACGGCCCGCTGGAACGGGGTGATGCCCTCGGCGGCCATCCAGCCGCCGACGTCCGCCGCGCCGGTGTCCATCAGCGTGCGCACGGCGGTCTGCAGGTAGCCGTCGGGCAGCATCGAGTGCGCGTCGATGCGGGTGATGATGTCGTGCCGGGCCGTCCGCACCGCCGCGTTCATCGCCGGGGCGATCTGGCCCGAGGGGTTGGGCACGACGGTGATCCTGCTGTCGGCGGCGGCGAGCTCGCGGGCGATCGCCTCGGTACGGTCCCTGGACGGGCCGATGGCGAGCACCAACTCGAACCCGCCGGGGTAGTGCTGGCCGAGGACGGCCGCGACCGACTCAGCGAGGTGCTTCTCCTCGTTGAGTACCGGCATGACAACGGAGACGGCCGGAAGCGTGGCCGCCCCCCCTGGCGAGTAGCCGTTCGCCTGGGGAGCCGGCCCCGTCCGTTCCGGATGCCGGTTCTGGTCGTTATGCAGGACGCCGGTCACGGATGCAGTGTATTCCCGGGGCGACCCCGGACCCCGCTGGCTGCGAACTCCCGGACCTGCCGGGAAACCTCCGAGCCCTTCGCCGGGCGGCCTGATAAGATCGCGCTTTTTGCGATCAGGCCGCCCGGCGCGGACATCGGGGTACGGGGGGTCGTCCCCCCGGACTATAGCTGCGTGTCCTCCAAGAGGTCGGTGACCAGGGCGGCGATCGCGGAGCGCTCGGAGCGGGTCAGGGTCACGTGCGCGAACAGCGGGTGGCCCTTGAGTTTCTCGATCACCGCGATCACGCCGTCGTGCCGTCCGACGCGCAGGTTGTCCCGCTGCGCGATGTCGTGGGTGAGCACCACGCGGGAGCCGGTGCCGATCCGCGACAGCACGGTGAGCAGCACGCCGCGTTCCAGGGACTGTGCCTCGTCGACGATGACGAACGCGTCGTGCAGGCTGCGGCCCCTGATGTGGGTGAGCGGCAGCACCTCGAACATGTCGCGGGCGACCAGCTCGTCGATCACGTCCTGGGTGGTGACCGAGGTGAGCGTGTCGTAGACCGCCTGCGCCCACGGGCCCATCTTCTCCGCCTCGGAGCCGGGCAGGTAGCCGAGGTCCTGGCCGCCGACCGGGTAAAGCGGGCGGAAGACGATGACCTTGCGGTGCTGGCGCCGCTCCATGACCGCCTCGAGGCCGGCGCACAGGGCGAGCGCCGACTTGCCGGTGCCGGCCCGGCCGCCCATGCTCACGATGCCGATGTCGGGGTCGAGGAGCAGGTCAAGCGCGATGCGCTGCTCGGCGGACCGGCCGTGCAGCCCGAACGCCTCGCGGTCGCCGCGCACTAGCTGGATGTGCTTATCCGGCAGCACCCGGGCGAGGGCGCTCGCGCTGCCGGTGTGCAGCACAAGCCCGGTGTGGCAGGGCAGGTCGCGCGCTGCCGCGCAGTCAAGCGTGCCGCGCTCGTACAGTTCCTCTACCTCGGCCGTCGTCACGCTCAGTTCGGCCATGCCGGTCCAGCCCGAATCGACTGGAAGCTCGGCCCGGTACTCCTGTGCCTCGAGACCGATCGACGCCGCCTTGATCCGCAGCGGCATGTCCTTGCTGACCAGGACCACGTTGTGGCCCTCGTTGGCAAGGGAGCGCGCCACCGAGAGGATCCGGGTGTCGTTGTCCCCCAGCCGGAATCCCGCCGGGAGAACCTGCGCGTCGATGTGGTTGAGCTCCACGTGGCAGGTGCCGCCGAGGTCCCCGACCGGGATCTCGTCGTCTAGCCGGCCGTGGGTGATCCGGAGGTCATCAAGGTAACGGAGGGCCTGACGGGCAAAAAAGCCCAGCTCAGGGTGGTGACGCTTGGCTTCGAGCTCGGTGATGACGACGACCGGGATGACGACGTGGTGTTCGTCGAACCGGGCGAACGCCGCCGGGTCAGCGAGCAGGACGCTGGTGTCGAGGACGTAGGTACGACGCTGCACAGAGTTGGCCACGCAATACTCCCCTGGGCGCCGGCCGTGAGGGCCGGCGCTGCGGACAGGACACGCCCGGCCCCGGGTCCTCCGGGGACAAACGTGTCGAGATGGACCGGGGCTGCCCGCCTTCGAGGGCCGCGCCGGCCCTCTCGTCGCACGTAGCGAGGTCAGGGGGCCTCCCGCGGGGGCACCCTGGGGAGGTGCCCGCCATCTCTGAAAGTACCCGTGATCAGGGCATTCTTAAAGCCCTAATTTGCACGAGAGGTTGCAGCGCTGTTCTGGTCCGTGCGGGCGGGCCTGATACGATCGCGGTCTCTGCGATCAGGCCTGGCCGGACGGACATCGGGGGGTACGGGGGGTCGTCCCCCCGGAAGACAACAGCTAGGCGCCAAAGCGACGGTTGCGTTCGGCGTACGAGCGCAGTGCACGCAGGAAGTCCACCTTGCGGAAGGCCGGCCAGTAAGCGTCGCAGAAGTAGAACTCCGAGTGTGTTGATTGCCACAGCAGGAACCCGCCGAGCCGCTGCTCGCCGCTCGTCCTGATCACCAGGTCCGGGTCGGGCTGGCCGGCCGTGTACAGGTGCTCGGCGATGTGCTCGACGTCCAGGACCTCCGCGAGCTGCTCGATCGTGGTGCCCTTGCTCGCGTGGTCGATGAGGAGGCTGCGCACCGCGTCCGCGATCTCGCGCCGCCCGCCATAGCCGACCGCGACGTTGACGATCAGGCCGGGGTTGTCCGCGGTCGCCTCGGCGGCGTCCTTGAGCGCCCGCACGGTGTGGTCGGGGAGCAGGTCGAGGGCGCCCACCGGGTTCACGTGCCAGCCCTCCTCGACCAGGCCGTTAACCGTGTCCTCGATGATCGCGAGCAGCGGGCGGAGTTCGTCCTCGTGGCGGCTGAGGTTGTCGGTCGACAGCAGCCAGAGCGTTACCACCTCGACGCCGGTCTCCCGGCACCAGCTAAGCAGCTCGAAGATCTTGTCGGCGCCCTTGAGGTGCCCCTTGCTGACGTCGGCGTGTCCCGCGGACCTGGCCCAGCGCCTGTTGCCATCGCACATCACGCCGACGTGCCGGGGAACGGCCTTCCCAGCCAGGGAGGCCTCCAGCCGCCACTCGTACAGCCGGTAGCCCAGGTCGCGGTATCCCATGAACCGACCTTCCTCGCCGAGCGTCAGAGCCTGTCACGAACCATTCCATCCGTGCGGCGCTGGCCGTGAGGTCTTCACGGCGAAAGGTGGGATGGAAAAGGCTCGGTCCCCACCGTATCCGACCGGGGGCTGGTGACATGACGCTTTACCCAGGAGGTTTGTGAGATATGCGGCTATTAGGCTGACGTTCGCTACCGGCTTTCCTACCGGCTTTGCGGTCCCTGCTCACGCACCTCCTCGACGCGCCGCAGCGCGTCGCGCAGCTCGGCCAGCCAGGCGTCCGAGTGCTCACCGGTCAGCCGGACGCACCAGGCGAGCGCGTCGGATCGCGAGCGGGCGACGCCGGCGTCGACGAGCGTGTCGAGCACCCGCCGCTCGGACTGGCGGAGCCGGGTCATGACCGGGATGGACAGCGTGGTGAACATCTCGGTTACCGTGCCGCAGCGCGTGCCCCAGGAGACCTTCTTGCCGAACTTCCGCTCGGCCTCGCTCGCTATCTCGATCCGGCGTGCGCGGGTGTCCTCGCGGAACCGCTTGATCCGCCCCTCCGCGGCCGCGTCGGCGTCCTCCGACTCCGGCTCGGGGAGCGTCCCGATGATGGTGATCTCTTCCCGGTCCACGGTGACCTCAGCCGGCCCGGAGAACCACTCATCGGGCAGCCGTCCCGCGAACCAGGACCGAATTTCTGTACTCATGTAATCATGATTACACTGCAAACGCGCTGGGTCAACCGGCTTCGGGTTCCGGTTGCCGCAAGCCCGGCAGGAGCCGGCCGAGGGCAGTTGCATGCACAGCGCGGTCAGCGCCTGTGCGGTCCCCGCCAGTCCGGCGAGGACCGCTGAGGGGGTCAGCGCGAGGATGAGCAGCGGGTAGGCGAGCCTGCGAGCGCGGCCTTCAAGTCCGCGTTCATGGGGTAAACCGCGACGCTACGCGACGCGGGCGGCGACGGCGGCGGCCTGGGCGGGGCTGACCCGGATCGCGCCGGCGAACTCCCCGCCGAATTCGGCCGGTACCACCTGGACGTCCATCCCTGGCTGCGGCGCCTGGATCATCCAGCCGTTGCCGAGGTAGATCGCGACGTGCGAGATGTACCCGGGCGCGGTCGGGTCGGTGTGATAGAAGAGCAGGTCGCCAGGCTGTAGCTGGCTCACGGGAACGGCGGGGCCCGCCAGCGCCTGGTCAGCGGCGACGCGCGGCATGGTGATGCCCGCCCGGGCGAAGGACCACTGCACCAGGCCCGAGCAGTCGAAGGAGGCGGGCCCGGCCGCGCCCCAGACGTACGGGAGCCCGCGGCGGCTCATCGCGGCGCTGAGCGCGGCGTCGAGCGCCGTGGCGGGGGCCGCGGCCGACTTGACCGGACCCGCGCCGGCCGTGCCCTGGCTGACCAGGGTGACGAGTTGCTCCACGGCGGCGCCCTTGGGCAGCAGGCGGCCGATGGCGGCCGCGTCGGCGCTGAAGTCGTCCGTCCGCACGCTGACCACGATCGCGTTGCCGGCCGGCGCGCCGAGCGCCTGGGCGGTCGCGTCCGACACCACCGCGTTCACCCCGCCGATGCCCAGCGTGCCGAAGGCCACCACGGGCAGCCGTCGCGGCGTCCGCCCGGACGCGAGCACGGAGCCGCCGAGCGGGATCTTGCCGAGCTCGCCCATCGTGTAGGAAACGGCGATGCCGCCATCGGCCACGCCCTGCCACAGGCCGCTGGCCGCCCCGGTACGCCGCGCGGCGAACGACCGGAACTGCGACGGGTCGACGCCGAGCACCGCGGTCGCGGCCCCGTTGACCGGCATGCGGAACGCCTCGATGCGCTCGGCCTGCACCATGCCTGGCAGCTTGCCCACCGCGGCGAGCAGCGTGCCGGGCAGTGAGAACGGCGCGACCACCAGCAGGTCCGGCTGGACGGTGCGGCGCAGCGGCGCCACCGTCGCCCGCCGGGTGGCCTGCGGCGCGGCCGCCGGTACCGGCGAGCCGGGCAGCAGCCGGGCGCCGGCCCCGACCGTTAGCGGCACCCCGCCGATGACGGCGGCGCCCTCGGTAGACGGCCGGACGGCGGGCAGCCCGAGCTGAGCGGAGCCTAGCGGGACGGCCGGGCCGGGCGGCGGGCCGCTCAGCACCGCGACGAGGGTGCCGGCAACGGCGCCAAGTGCCGCGAGCACGATAAGGCCGACCGGCAGTAGCCGCCGTCGGCCGTCATCGCTGATTGCCCGCGCTCGCCGCCGGCCCGTTCCGGTCAGGCGCACATACCCACCAGATCACAGGAAACGGCCATAAGTCCAGTCACGCCAAGCCCCCGCTCGCTGAACTTCCCCGCCTTCGCGGCCCCCCTGTCCATTGGGTACCCGCCTCCGGGGAAATCAGGCACGGCTGAGCGCCGCGCGCAGCTCGGCCAGCGTGGTGACCGGCGCGAGGCAGGTGAACCCGTGGCATACGTAGGCCGCGGGCGCGCCGGAGACCAGCGGACGGCCGGCGAGCAACGGGATCACCGACTCGTCCGTGCCGCTGCCGCGGGCGAAGACCGCGCCGGGCGGCGCCGCGTGCAGCGCGGCGCGGAGCAGGTCGCCGGTGCGCGGGTCGTCCTCCGGGCCGATGATGGCGATCTCGGCCGGCCCGGACAGCAGCGCCTCGGTCACCGCCAGGCCCATCCCGCCGGCCCGCGGGTACTTGCCCGCGATCGGCGGCAGCACCGCGAGCGCGGCGGTGGCCGCCGACCGGTACCGCTCAACGCCGGTCAGCGCTCCGTAGCTGAGCAGCGCGTCGGCCGCCGCGAAGGTGCCGGACGGCGTGGCGTTGTCCGTCGGGTCGGCGGGCCGGAAGATCAGCCGCTCCCCGTCATCGGCGGTGTCGTAGAAGCCGCCGTTGCCGTCGGCGAACGCGGTGAGCACCGTGTCGAGCAGCAGGCCCGCCATGCCCGCCCAGCGGGCCTCGCCGGTCATCCCGGACAGCCGGATCAGGCCGGCCGCCACGCAGGCGTAGTCCTCAAGGAGCCCCGCGCTCGGGCCGGCCACGCCGTCCCTCGACGTGCGCAGCAGGCGCGCCGGGCCGGCCAGCGGGGTGGCCTTCGCGGGCTGGCGGAGGTGGACGGAGAAGAGCAACTCGGCCGCCCCGGTCGCGGCAGCCAGCAGGTCGGGGCGGTCGAACAGCACCCCGGCCTCGGCAAGCGCGCCGATCGCCATGCCGTTCCACGCGGCCACCACCTTGTCGTCGCGGGCTGGGCGGGTGCGCTCCGCCCGTGCCGTCAGCAGCACGCCGCGGATGCGGTCGAACCGTTCCCGGTCCTTCGGTTGAGTGCGGCGCTGCAGCACGGAGGCACCGTGCTCGAATGTCCCGGATTCGGTGACGCCGAACGCGCTGGCCGCGAACGCGCCGTCATCCTCGCCGAGGACCTCGCGCAGCTGTTCCGGAGTCCAGACGTAGAACGCGCCCTCGCTGCCGTCGCTGTCCGCGTCGAGCGAGGCGGCGAAGCCGCCCTCGGCCGTGCGCAGCTCCCGGATCATGAAGTCGCAGGTCTCCTCGGCTACCCGGCGGGCCAGCAAGGATCCTGTCCTGCGCCACAGGTGCGTATAGACGCCCGCGAGCAGCGCGTTGTCGTAGAGCATCTTCTCGAAGTGCGGCACGGTCCAGGTCGCGTCCACGCTGTACCTGGCGAAGCCGCCGCCGAGCTGGTCGTACAGGCCGCCGCGGGCCATCGCCTCGCAGGTCGCCTGGGCCATGTCCAGGGCGGGCGGCTCGCCGCCGGTCCGCTCGTCGAAGCGGAGCAGGTACTCGAGCGTCATCGAAGGCGGGAACTTGGGCGCGCTGCCGAAGCCGCCGCATTCCCGGTCGAAGGTCGCCGCCAGGCCCTCCATCGCGGTGGCCGTCACGTAGTCCGGGTGGAGCTCGCCGCCTGCGCCGAGCGCGGACATGGCCGCGGAGTTGTCCGCCAGCGTCTTCCTGATCCGCTCAGACTCGCCCTTGATCCTGTCCTTGCCCTGTTTCCACGCACCCGAGACCGCGATCACCACCTGCACGAACCGGGCACGCGGAAAATAGGTCCCGCAGAGGAACGGGTCGCCGTCCGGCGTCATGAACACGGTCATCGGCCAGCCGCCCTGCCCGGTCATCGCCTGGGTGGCGGTCATGTAGACCGCGTCGATGTCGGGCCGTTCCTCACGGTCAACCTTGATGGCGACAACGCTGTCATTCACGACCTTGGCGGTCGCTTCGTCCTCGAACGACTCGTGCGCCATCACATGGCACCAGTGGCAGGCCGCGTACCCGACCGAGAGCAGCACCGGCACGTCCCGGCGCCGCGCCTCGGCGAACGCCTCGTCCGACCAGGGCCACCAGTCGACCGGGTTGCGGGCATGCTGCAGAAGGTACGGGCTTGTCGCGTCCTTAAGCCGGTTTGCCACGAGTCAATTATCACGCGGAACGGATGCGGCCGCTGCCATAGGCCCGGGCACAAAGGCCCGTCAGGTAGAAGACGGCGCCGATAGTGCCCACGAAGAAGCCGAGCGGCCAGTTCGTCTCGTAGGACAGCGCGATCGACAGCCAGACGGTGGCCAGGGCGATGAGCACGGAGAGGGCAAGGGCGGTGCCCGGCCGGGCGGTGACCGAGCGGGCAGCGGCGGCGGGGCCGATCATCAGGCTGAACATCAGCAGCGCGCCGACGACGGGCACGGTCATCGAGGTGGCCAGGGCCATCACGACAAGGAAGTACAGCTCGGTCCGCCGGGTCGAGACGCCGCGTGCCTCGGCGACCTCCGGCACGGCGCTGGTGAGCATGAGCGGCCGGAAGGCCACGCCGATCGCCAGGCCCGCCGCGACGCCGAGGCCGAGGATCGGCAGCACCTCGCCCCGGCTGACGCCGAATACCTCGCCGAACAGCAGCGAGTAGGTCTCCTCCGCGTACTGGCTGCCCATGCTGACGAACAGGGCGCCGAGGCCGAGCATCACGACGAGGGTGAGCGCGGTCACCACGTCGTGCCTCGCCTTGCGGCCGCGCCCCTCCGCGCCCAGCGCGCCGATGCCGAGCGCGCCGCCGACCGCGAAGACGGCAAGGCCCCAGATGACGTTGATGCCGAGCAGGCTGGCGCCCGCCGCGCCAGCGAACGCCCCGTTCGGTATGGCGTGCGCGGCGAAGGTGGAGCCGCGCAGCACCGCGAAGAAGCCGGTAATGCCCGCGATCACCGCGACGACCGACGCGGCGACCCAGGTGTTCAGCATGAGGCCGGTGAACATGCTCAGACCTCCGGGGCAAGGAGAGAGGACACGGGCTCGCACCCCTCCTCCTCGTGCGGTGAGCGCGGCACGAGCCGCGTCCGTGGCCGCACGTAGCTGAGCAGGTAGGCGGCGAGGACAAGGACCACGACGAAGAACGAGACCGGCCAGCCGTGGCCGTGCGGCGGCCAGTAGTACGAGTCGTACGCGAGCACGATGCCGAGCCAGGTGACGGCCAGCCCGGTCAGCGCGGAGACGGCCATGGCGCGGGCCGGGCTCTTCGTCACCCGCAGCGCGGTCGCGGACGGCCCGATGAGCAGCGCGGTGGACAGCACCGCGCCGATAGCGACGGCCGCGAGCGATACCGATACGGCGAGCGCCGCCAGGTAGGCGATGCCGACCAGCCGGACGTTGACGCCGCGGGCCCGCGCCAGGTCGGGCGAGACGGAGGTGAGCAGCAGCACGCGGGCGAGCACGGCGGTCACCAGCAGCGCGATGACGCCCGAGGCGACAAGCGCGGGAACCGTGTCGGGGCTGACTACGAAGATGGACCCGAACAGCACCGTGAACGACGCGCCGGTCGTCGCCGTGTGCAGCGTTCCCAGGTAGAGGAAGAGGGCGGCCGCGCCGAGTGCCGCGCCGAGCACCACGCCGGTGGCCACGTCTCGTCCCCGGCGCCGCTGCACGCCGATGGCCTCCATCAGCGCGGCGGCGGCGATCCCGGCGGCGAGGAACCCCCAGAACTGGTTGATCCCGACGAGGAACGCCCCCGACCCGCCGGTGGTGGCTACGTCCGCGAGCGAGTGGCCGGCGAAGGACTGGCCGCGCAGCACGGTAAACACGCCGATCACGCCCGAGGTGACGGCCACCACGGCGCCGACGACCAGGGCCGTCCTGACCGAGCCGCTGCTGAGCAGCCCGGGCTCGAAGAGGTAGTGCATCATTCGCCCGCGACTACCAGGACGCGGCCGTGCACCCGGATCACGTCCACCCGGTGGCCGTACAGCCGGGTGAGGCCGTCTGAGGTGACCACCTCGTCGGTCGCCCCGGCCGCGGCGTGGCCTCCTGCGACGTACACGATCCGGTCCATGACGCCGAGCAGCGGGTTCATGTCGTGCGCGGAGAGCAGCACGGAGATCTCCTGCTCGCGGGCCAGCTTGCCGAGCACCGCGACGATCTCCTGCTCGCTGCGCAGGTCGAGGTTGGCGAGGGGCTCGTCAAGCAGCAGCAGCTTGGGCCGGGAGATCAGCGCGTGCGCGATGAGGACGCGCTGCTGCTCACCGCCGGACAACTCGCCCACCCGGGCATCGGCGTACCCGGCCGCGCCGACGTCGCACAGCGCCCGCTCGACAAGTTCCCTGCGCTGCCGCGACGGGAAGGCGAACCCGAGCCGGTGCCCGTCAAGGCCGAGCGACACCACGTCGCGGGCGCGCAGCGGCATGTCGGGGTCGATGACCAGCTTCTGCGGCACGTACCCGATGCTGCCCTTGTTCTTGTGGTGCAGGGCTTTAGAGTGCAGTGCTTTCGAGTGCCGGGGCTCGCCGTCGATGAGCACCCGGCCGCCCGACGGCTCGAGCAGGCCGAGGATGACGCGCAGCAGCGTGGTCTTGCCCGCGCCGTTCGGTCCGATGATCCCGGCGAAGTCGCCCTTGCCGAGTGAGAACGTCACGTCGCTGAGCACCTGGCGGCCGCCCAGGCGGACCCCCACGCCGTCCAGTCGCAGCAGGTCGGCCTGCCGCGCGGCCTCGCGCGCTGGCTGCGTGGTCAATTCCGGCATGGTGGCTGGTCTCCTCATCGGTGCTCGGTACTGGCGACCGCCTTGCGCAGGTCCTGCACGGTGGCCAGCATCCAGGTCTGGTAGTGGTATCCGGCAGGCATGGTCTCGTACACGCCCACCACCGGGATGTGATCTGCGGGCCGCGAGCGCCGATGAACGACTCGGTGAGCGCATCCTTGACCTGCTGGTTGTAGAGGAACGCGGTCACCTTGCGCCCGGTGAACAGCGCGCGCTGCGCCGCCACGTCCTGCGGCGAGGGGTCGACGCCGTTCATGATGTCGGCCTGGAACGTCCACGGCGTCAGGCTGCCCGCGCCGAGCGCGGTCAGCAGGTAGTCCGCCACCGGCTCGGTGACGGCGACGCGGACCCCGGGGTAGGCCGACTTGAAGCCGGCGATCGCGGCGTCAAGCGGCTTCAGGCTGGCGGTAAACGCCGCCGCGTTGGCCCTGAAGTACGCCGCGTGCGCCGGCTGGATGGCCGACAGGGCGGCGGCAATCGCGTCCGCCACCTTGGGCATCGTGGCCGGGTCGTACCACAGGTGCGGATTGGGCGTGGAGTCCGGCAGGCCGAGCAGCCGCTGCGCGTCGATGACCGTGCGCCCGTCGCCGGGCACCGCGGACTCGATGGTGCTCATGAACCCGTCGTAGCCGAGGCCGTTCTGCACGACGAGCCGGGCGTTGCCCACCTCGCGCGCGACGGCGATGGACGCCTCGAAGGAGTGCGGGTCGGTGTTCGGGTTGGACATGACGGCGCTCGCCAGGACGTACTTGCCGCCCACCTGGCCGATCACGTCGGCGTACTGGCTTTCCGCGCCGACCGCGGCGATCTTGCCGTTGTCCGGCGCGGCCGTGGCGCGGCTTGAGTAGGCCGCCACGGCCGTGGCGGCGAGCGCCGCGAGGACGGCAAGCAGCAAGATCCACACCGGGCGCTTGCCGGTGCCCCTTCCCGCGCCTGCGCGCATGTCCACGCTCCTCGCCGACTGGCTGCGCCGGCCCGGCTAGGCCAGCCGGCCCGGCCGGGCAGCTTTTTGCCTCGCCCGATGTTAATGATAATCGTTTCTATTATCAGTAAGCAACCGGATCGCGGATCCTATGCCCGCCGGCCGGGCTCGTGTCCGTGGTGATCGCCAGGAAGGCCGGCTACCGTGCGAAGGGTGACTGTGGACCATCCGCGCGGCACACGGGTACGGGGCACGAAGCAGGCGTCGGCCGTGGCCGCGGCGCTTGCCAGCCTGCCCGGCTTCCGCAGCGCGCAGGAGATCCACGCCGAGCTGCGCCGTCAGGGCGAGGCCGTCGGCCTCACCACGGTCTACCGTCACCTGCAGGTGCTCAGCGAGCAGGGCGTGATCGATACCATCCGGGACCCGTCCGGTGAGGCCCTGTACCGGCAGTGCGGCTCCACCGCGCACCATCACCACCTGACCTGCCGCGAGTGCGGCCGCAGCGTCGAGGTTGAGGGGCGCGTCGTGGAGCAGTGGGCGGAGCGAGGTGGCCACCGAGGCGGGGTTCACCGCCGTCAACCACACCGTCGAACTGTTCGGGCTCTGCCCCGACCACAGTTAATCCCCGGGGGGACGACCCCCCGTACCCCCGATGTCCCGCGCGTCGAGCCCGATGGCAAAAACCGCCATCGTATCGGGCCCGACCCGCGAGACTGACCGGGCGTGGCGAAGCACGCCTTCGTTCGGGCTCGACTAATAGAGCAACGGCGGACGACCCCTACTGGGCCGCCCGCCGTTACCACTGACTAGCTCGACCTTCCAGCTCACGCGGCGGTCGCCGCCGCGCTGGCCGAAGCCGGCTCCAGGGCGAGCGCGAGCACCTCGCGGACGTCGCTCACCGGGTGGACGTCCAGCTTCGCGAGCACCTCGGCGGGCACGTCGTCCAGGTCGGGCTCGTTCCGCTGCGGGATCAGCACGGTGGTGATCCCGGCGCGGTGCGCGGCGAGCAGCTTCTGCTTCACGCCGCCGATCGGCAGCACCCGGCCGGTGAGCGAGACCTCGCCGGTCATCGCCACGTCGGAGCGCACCGGGCGTCCCGAGATCAGCGACGCCAGCGCCGTCGTCATGGTGACGCCGGCCGACGGGCCGTCCTTGGGCACCGCGCCCGCGGGCACGTGGACGTGCACGCCCCGGTCCTTCATGCCGGTGACCTGCAGTTCGAGCTCCGCACCGTGCGAGCGCAGGTAGGACAGCGCGATCTGCGCGGACTCCTTCATCACGTCGCCGAGCTGGCCGGTGAGGGTGACGCCGGACGCGCCGGTCTCCGCGTCGGCGAGCGACGCCTCGATGTAGAGCACGTCACCGCCAGCGCCGGTCACCGCGAGGCCGGTCGCCACGCCGGGCACCGCGGTGCGGCGGTCGCTCGACGTCAGCTTCGTCTCCGGGGTGAACCGGGGGCGGCCGAGGAACTCCTTCAGGTTGGCAGTGCCGACCGCGATCGGCAGCGCGCCCGGCTCGAGCGCTTCCTTCGCCGCCACCTTCCGCAGCACCCGGGCGATCGCCCGCTCAAGCGACCGGACGCCCGCCTCGCGGGTGTACTCGGCCGCGATGAGCCGCAGCGCATCGTCCTCGACGGTGACCTCTTCGGCGTTCATGCCCGCCTTGGACAGCTGCCTCGGCAGCAGGTGGTCCCGGCCGATGGCGACCTTCTCGTCCTCGGTGTAGCCGTCGAGCTGGACCAGCTCCATCCGGTCGAGCAGCGGCCCGGGGATGCCGTCGAGCACGTTCGCCGTGGCCAGGAAGACCACGTCGGACAGGTCAAGGTCGACCTCGAGGTAGTGGTCGCGGAACGTGTGGTTCTGCGCCGGGTCGAGCACCTCGAGCAGCGCCGCCGCGGGGTCGCCGCGGAAGTCGCTGCCGATCTTGTCCACCTCGTCGAGCAGCACCACCGGGTTCATCGTGCCCGCCTCGCGGATGGCCCTGACGATGCGCCCGGGAAGCGCGCCGACGTAGGTACGCCGGTGGCCGCGGATCTCCGCCTCGTCCCGCACGCCGCCCAGGGCGACGCGCACGAACTTGCGGTCCATGGCCCGGGCGACCGACTCGCCGAGCGACGTCTTGCCGACGCCGGGCGGGCCGACCAGGGCGAGCACGGCGCCGGAACGGCGGCCGCCGACCACGCCGAGGCCCCGGTCGCTGCGCCGCTTGCGCACCGCCAGGTACTCGATGATCCGGTCCTTCACGTCGTCAAGGCCGGTGTGGTCCTCATCGAGGATGCGCCGCGCGCCCCCGATGTCGTAGGCGTCCTCGGTCCGCTCGTTCCACGGGATGTCGAGGATCGTGTCCAGCCAGGTGCGGATCCAGCCGACCTCTGGCGACTGCTCCGAGGTGCGCTCCAGCTTGTCGACCTCGCGCAGCGCAGCCGTCTTGACTGCCTCTGGCAGGTCGGCCTCTTCGACCCGGGCCCGGTAGTCGTCTTCCTCGGTGCCCTTGCCGCTGCCGGTCAGCTCGTTCAGCTCCTTGCGGACCGCGGCGAGCTGCTGGCGCAGCAGGAACTCCTTCTGCTGCTTCTCCATGCCCTCGGTCACGTCCTTGCGGATGGACTCGGCGACATCGAGTTCGGCCAGGTGGTCCTTGATCCAGCGGATCGCGCTGGTCAGCCGCTCGGTCACGTCGGCGGTTTCCAGCAGCTGCAGCTTCTGATCGGCGGTCAGGTAGCTCGCGTACCCGGCCCGGTCGGCGATCGCCGACGGGTCGTCGAGCTGCTGGATCATGTCGACGACCTGCCACGCGCCGCGCTTCTGCAGGGTCGCGATGACCAGCGACTTGTACTCCTTGGCCAGTTCCTGTGCCTTCGTCGTGCCGGTCCCGGTCTCTTCGATGACCGTGCCCTCGACCCACAGCGCGGCGCCGGTCCCGGTGGTCCCGTGGCCGATCTTCACCCGCGAGACGCCGCGCAGCACCGCGCCGGGCTCGCCGCCCGGCAGCCGGCCGACCTGCTCGATGACGGCGAGCGTGCCGGTGCCCGCCAGGCCCCGGTCCCCGATCCGCGGCACGATGAGGACCCGTGCCTGCTCTTCGCTCCTGACCCCCGGCCCGCGCCCGAGACCCTTGCTATTGCGAGCCGCGTCGATGGCGCCGCGAACCTCGTTGTCTGTGAGCTCGATGGGGACAACCATGCCCGGCAGCACCACGTCGTCGTCGAGTGGCAGCACCGCCAGCGTGAGCGTTTCGCTCATCAGCCCCTCCTAAGATTGAGTCACCTACACTCAAGCTTCTAGAGTCCGCTGATGTTCCCCGGCGCCTGTCTGCTGTGAGCGGACAGGTTTGCCGCTTTTATGGTCCTCTTTTATGGTCATCCCGAACGAGGGCTGGTTTCACCCGTTTGTCAGACTTCACCCGTTTGTCAGACAGCCGCGCGCGGCCTTTGCCCCGCTCGATGGTGATCGCCGCCGCGTACCCCTCGCTCGGGATCGGCTTGACGACCTGGACGCGCACCCATTCCAGCCCGTAGCCGGCGAGTAGTCGCTCCGCGACCCGCTCGGCGGCGGTCTCGATGAGCTGGAACTTGCCCTCGGTCACCACGGCCTTGACCGCCTGCGCGACCGCCGAGTAGTCGAGCGCGTCCCCGATGTCATCGTTCCTGGCCGCCCTGGAGACGTCGGCGGCCATGTCGATGGAGAAGGTGAGCGCCTGCTCGATCTCGCGCTCCCAGTCGTACACCCCGATGACCGTGGAGACCCTCAGGTCCCTGATCGACACTGTGTCCGTCACGCTCCCGATGCTACGCACCGGCCCGGCGCGCCCTGCTTCGTGATAGCTGTTGAGGCATGACCGACTCCACTGACTCCACTGGCCCAGGCTCCGCCGACTCCGAGGTGCGCGCGGCGGCCGAGGGGCACCTGCGGGCGCTGGCCGGCGCCGGCGCGCGGCTGCGCGACGACCAGTGGACGGCGATCAGCGAGCTCGTGAGCGGACGGCGCCGGGTGCTCGTGGTGCAGCGGACCGGCTGGGGCAAGTCGGCGGTGTACTTCGTCGCGACGGCGCTGCTGCGAGCCCGCGGCGCCGGGCCCACGGTGATCGTCTCGCCGCTGCTCGCGCTGATGCGCAACCAGGTCGAGGCGGCGGTGCGGGCGGGCATCCACGCCCGCACCATCAACTCGGCGAACCTTGAGGAGTGGGAGCAGGTCCACGCGGAAATCGGCTCTGGCGCGGTGGACGTGCTGCTCGTCAGCCCGGAGCGGCTGAACAACCCCGGGTTCCGTGACAACGTGCTGCCGCAGCTGACGAAGACGGCCGGGCTGATCGTGATCGACGAGGCGCACTGCATCTCCGACTGGGGTCATGACTTCCGGCCGGACTACCGGCGGATCAGGACGCTGCTCGCCGGCCTGCCGACGGACATCCCGGTGCTGGCCACCACCGCCACCGCTAACGCCCGGGTCACCGCGGACGTGGCGGAGCAGCTGTCCGTCGCGAACGCGGACGAGTCCGCTGAAGAGGACGTGCTCGTGCTGCGCGGGGCGCTTGACCGGGAGTCGCTGCACCTGGCGGTGGTGCGGCTGCCCGCCGCGCCGATGCGGCTGGCCTGGCTCGCCGAGCAATTGCGCAACAGCGCGTTGCGCGATTCGGGGATCATCTACACGCTGACGGTCGCCGCGGCGTACGAGACCGCGGCGTTCCTGCGCGAGCAGGGCATCGCCGTCACCGCCTACAGCGGCAAGGACGACCAGGCCCAGCGGCTCGCGGCCGAGGACGACCTGCTGAACAACCGGGTCAAGGCGCTCGTCGCGACCAGCGCGCTCGGCATGGGGTTCGACAAGCCGGACCTGGGGTTCGTGGTCCACCTGGGCGCGCCGCAGTCGCCGGTCGCCTACTACCAGCAGATCGGCCGGGCCGGGCGCGCCGTCGAGCGCGCCGACGTGGTGCTGCTGCCCGGCCGGGAGGACCGCGACATCTGGGCCTACTTCGCCTCGCTGGCCTTCCCGCCGGAGCGCCAGGTCCGCGCGACGCTTGAGGTGCTGTCCGACGCCGGCCGGCCGCTGTCCACCGCCGCGCTCGAGACGCACGTCGACCTGTCGCGGGGACGGCTGGAGACGATGCTCAAGGTGCTCGACGTGGACGGCGCGGTGACGCGCACCGCCGGCGGGTGGCTGGCCACCGGCGATCCGTGGAGCTACGACGGTGAGCGCTACGAGCGGGTGGCCGCCGAGCGGTCACGCGAGCAGCAGGCGATGCTCGCCTACCAGGCGGCCGAAGGGTGCCGGATGGAGTTCCTGCGCCGCGAGCTCGACGACCCAGAGGCGGCCCCGTGCGGCCGGTGCGACAACTGCACCGGCCGGTCCTGGTCTTTGGACGTGATGCCTTCCGGCGTGGCGGTCGCGCAGGACCGGCTCGCCCGGCCGGGCGTTTCCGTGGAACCGCGGAAGATGTGGCCGACCGGCATGAAGGAGCTGGGGATCGGCGGCGCCTCAGGGAAGATTCCGGTTTCTCGGGTGGCCGAGCCGGGTCGCGCGCTCGGGCGGCTGACCGACGTGGGCTGGGGCGGCACGCTGCGCCCGCTGCTCGCGGAGGGGGCACCAGACGGCGTGGTGTCTAAGGAGCTGACCGACGCGGTGGTCAAGGTACTCGCCTCCTGGGACTGGTCTTCGCGGCCGACTTCCGTGGTGACGCTGCCGTCCCGGACGCGGCCGGTGCTCGTGGAGAGCCTCGGCCAGCGGATCGCCGAGATCGGGCGGCTTTCCTACCTCGGGTCGCTCGGCTACGCCACGCCCGACGGGCCTGGGCCGCGGCGCCACAACAGCGCGCAGCGGCTGGCGTCGCTGTGGCGGGCGCTTGTCGTGCCTGAGTCTCTTCGCGATGCGCTTGCCGGGGCGGGCGGGCCGGTGCTGCTGGTCGACGACCAGATCGACTCCGGCTGGACGATGACGGTCGCGGCGGCGCTGCTGCGCGACGCGGGCGCGTCCGGCGTCTTGCCGTTGGCTCTCGCCGTCACCGCCGGCTGACAAAGATGATGACATTTAGGCACATCGGAGTGTGCCCAAACGTCCACTATCTTCGGTTAATCGCCTTCAGGCGACGTACGGCTCCGCGCCGGTCTCGCTGATCATCGGGCGGCCCGCGACGGCCCAGCCGGTCATGCCGTCGGCCACGTTGACCGTCTTCCAGCCGCCGCCGGCCAGGGCCTGGGCGGCGTAGGCAGAGCGGGTACCGGACCGGCAGATCACGTACACCTCGCGGTCCTGCGGGATCTCCCCCGCCCGCATGGCGATTGCGCCGACGGGGATGTGCACGGCCTCCGGGGCGTGCCCGGCGGCCCACTCGTCATCCTCGCGCACGTCGAGCAGGTACACCCCGGCCGACAGGTCCGTCGACATGACCGAGGGGCTGGCATCGTCGGAGTGGAACATGGTCGTTCTCCTTGCCGCACAGGGGGAGGGGAAATCTAGGGGACGGAGTGTCGGCAACACTGTCCGTGCGCGATAGCGTACCGCCAGGCGACAAGGCGGAGCAGCTCGACTGCCGGTAATCGATAGCGGCAGTGCCAGCAAGTGAGAAGGCAGCGGTGAGGCTTCGGTCCCGAGCGTGGTCAGACGCGGACCGGGGATGACTCGGGTTCCTGCTCGCTGATGCCGTACCGCGCGTAAAGCCGCCGCAACGGCCCAGGCGCCCACCAGTTCGCCCGCCCGAGCAGCCGCATCGTGGCCGGCACGAGCAGGATCCGGACCACCGTCGCGTCCACGAGCAGCGCCACGATCATGCCCACGCCGAGCAGCTTGATGAAGCTGATCCCGGAGGCGGAGAACAGCCCGACGACGATGATCAGCAGCAGCGCCAGGCTGGTGATGAGGCCGCCGGTCCGCTGCAGGCCCGCGGCGATCGCGACCGTGTTGTCGCCGGTCTCGTCGTACCGCTCGCGGATCCGCGACAGCAGGAAGACCTCGTAGTCCATGGACAGGCCGAAGACGATCGCGAGCAGCAGGATCGGCGTCGTCGGGTCGATCGTGCCGGTGGCGGTGAAGGCGAGCGGCCCGGACAGGTGGCCCCACTGGAACACCCACACCATCACGCCGAACGTCGCCGACAGCGACAGGATGTTCATCACGATGGCCTTGAGCGGCAGCACGACCGAGCCGAAGGCGAGGAACAGCAGGACGAACGTCGCGACCGCGGTGAGCAGCGCCATCCACGGGAGCGTGCCGCCGAGGCTGGACAGCTCGTCGACCAGCATCGCGCTCTCGCCGCCGACCAGGACGGCGGCGTGCGGCGGCGGCGCGAGCGCGCGGATCGAGGTCACGACCTGGCGCGCCTGCGGCGAGTCGGGCTGCGGCTGGAAGCCGATGTCGAGCCGGGCCACGGTGCCGTGCTCGCCGGTGACCTGGGTGCCGGTGACGCCAGGGACGGAGTCGATCCTGCTGATGTAGCCCGTCAGCGCGGCCGGGCTGGCGACGCCGGTGACGACGGCCTCGATCGGGGTGGTCGAGTTGGCCGGGAACTCGGTGGTCAGCGCCTGCTGCACCTGCCTGACGCTGTTACCCGCCGGCAGCACCCGGGCGTCGGTACCGCCCCAGGAGACACGCAGGAAGGGAGTACCGAACGAAAGCAGGACAACCACGATCACCACGGCGAAGGCCACCGGGCGGCGCATGACGCGCCGCGCGAGCCGGTACCAGCCGCCCTCAGCATCGTTGCGGGTCACGGCGCCCGTACGCACGCTCTTCCTGACCGCCAGGGCATTGACCCGGTGCCCGAGGACGGCGAGCAGCGCGGGCAGCACGGTGAGCGCCGCGATGACGTCGACGGCCACGGTGGCGACGCCGCCGTAGCCCATGGACCGGAGGAAGACCGGCTGGAACAGGATCAGGCTGGTCAGGGCCAGGGCGACGGTGACGCCAGAGACGACGACCGTCCGTCCCGCGGTGGCCACGGTCCGCGCCACGGCCGCCTCGACGCTGGGCTGGCGGCGCAGTTCCTCGCGGAACCTGGTCACGATGAACAGCCCGTAGTCGATGCCCAGGCCGAGTCCCAAGATCGTGGTGATGTTCACCGAGTAGACGGAGACCGTGGTGACCGTGGTGAGCAGCCGGAGCACGGTGAAGGAGCCGAGGATCGCCAGGCCGCCGATCGCCAGCGGGGCCAGGGCGGCGAGCACGCTGCCGAAGATGAGGACAAGCAGGATGAGCAGGACGGGGAACGAGATCGACTCGGCCCGCGCGATGTTGGCGCTGACTTCCTCGTTGATGGCAACCCCGGTGGGGGTGGCCCCGCCGACCTGGGCGGTTATGCCGTCACCCGGCGGGCCCGCCTGGCCAGGGAAGTCACCCTTGATCGCCTTGTACGTATCTATCCGCGCCTGGTCCGAGCCGCCGGCGAGCTGGAGAACCGCGTAGGTCGAGTGCCGGTCGGCGGAGACCAGGTCCTTTTGCCCGCTGGTCCAGTAGGTGACTGCCCTGGTCACCTGGCCCGCGGGGAGGCCGGCCAGGTAGCTCGTCACCGCCTGCCGGTAGACCGGGTCGGAGACCGTGTGCCCCGCGGCGCGGAACAGGACGACGACGTCGGCGCCGTCGCGGCCGAACTCGCTGGCGGCCAGCGCGGTCTCCGCGCTGCTCTGGCTGTTCGGCGGGCTGAACGTGTTGCCCGAGTTGAGCTTGCCGAACACGCCGGTCCCCCAGATTCCGGCGGCCACGGCGAACAGCAGGCCGGCGACGATCGTCAGCCGCCGGGCCCGGTAGAGCGAGCGCCCCCATGACTCAAACATCATGCCTCCAAGCAGGACGGTCCCCGCTTGGCGCGGACCCTGGCGAGTGAACACTGTAAACTGATTACATCGCTAACTTTGCATACGGCGTTAACCACAGTCAAGAGTGTTTGCCAAGAGTTCTTCCACTTGGTGGCCCCTGCCTGTAAGACAGAGTCAAAGGAGGTATGCGTGACACAGCCACCATCCCCGTCACAGGCAGCGCAGGCCGACCCAGTCGACGCCGCATGGCGCCGACCCGGCGAGACCGGATGCGCGCCGCGACGATGGACGAGATCACCGCGACCGCCCGCCGCCTGCTCGTCGAGCAGGGACCGGACGCGGCGTCGCTGCGGGCCATCGCCCGCGAGATGGGGATGACCGCGCCCGGGCTCTACCGGTACTACGGCAGCCGCGAGGAACTGCTCAGGCACGTGATCGCGACGATGTTCCGCGAGTTGTCCGGTGACATCCACCGGGCGATCGACCGGGCGGCACTCGGCCCCGCGGGCGCCGCCGTCGCGCGCGGGGCGGCTTCTCCCGAGCAGGTCAGGCAGCACCTCACCGACAAGGTGGTCGCGGCCTGCCGCGAGTTCCGCCGCTGGGGACTCGGGCACAGGGACGAGTTCGCCCTGCTATTCGGGGTGCCGCTGCCAGGGTTCGACGACGGCCGGTTCGACGTCGCGCAGGAATGCGCCCTGGAGTTCGCCGGGACGTTCTACACCTTGTTCATGGAGCTGTGGAACGCGAGCCGCTTCCCCGTCCCGGGGCCGGGAGAGATCGAGGAGCGGCTGCTCGCGCAACTCGGCCGGCTTCGCGCGACCCTGCGCACCGACGTGCCGGACGGCGTGCTGCTGGTATTCCTGCGCTGCTGGGTGCTGCTCTACGGCGCGGTGGCGATGGAGGCCTTCGGCCACCTCCACTTCGCGCTCGAGGACCCTGCCCCGATGTTCGAGTACACCCTCAGCGACCTGGCCCGCTCGTCGGCCTCGACTACCCGGTCCCCAGGGACTAGACGAAGGCCTGGATCCATGCGCGCGGCCGGGCGGCCGCGAAGATCGTCATGGACGGTTTCGCCGGCACTGGCCGGCCTTGCGGGACATGACGATCTTGCCGACCCCCATCCACCCCACGCCGCCGCGGGTGCTGGCCTTACCTCGCCTCACGCGTATTGCGCGTTCACGACGCAAAAGTAGAACCACCCCGAACCACCCCGCGCCGGTGAGGGCCGCTTGCCGGACTGTACCTGACCTTTTCAGTCTGGCTCAGGAGCTGGGCGGTCCGAAAAATAGCCTTAATTGTGACCGGTCTGTATGATGGCCAGTATGGAGACCATCCCTATCACCGAGGCGAAAGCCCGGATAGCCGAACTCGCCGAACGAGTCGCGCGCGAGCACGATCACTTCACGATAACCCGCAACGGCCGCGCGGACGTCATGCTCATCTCGGTGGCGGAGTACGAGTCCATGCAGGAAACGCTCGACATCCTCGGGGACCAGGAAGCGGTCGCGGATCTCCGGCAGTCCCGAGAGGACTTCGCCGCCGGGGACACCTATACCGCCGCACAGGTACGCGCCGAACTGGAGCAGCGCCGGCGCCTTGGCCAGCAGTGAGCGGAACCGACCCCGCGGCCAGCGAGCCCTACGCCGTCCTCCTGTCCGGGCAGGCACGCCGGAACATCCGGGAAAACCTGCCCCTGGAGGTCGCCCTTGCCGCCATGGAAACCATCGACGGATCGATCGCTGTTAACCCTTACCGGGCAGGCAAGCCGCTTGACGAAGCATTCGACGGCTACTACTCGGCGCGCCGAGGGACCTACAGGATCATCTACCGCATCGACGAGGCGAAGCACCAGGTCGAAGTCCCCTCGATTCGCCATCGCCGCGACGCCTACCGCGCCTGAACTCAAATTCACGATTAGTGGAGGCAGCCCTGCGGTGGGATGTCCTGTTCGCGGGCCTCGCCAAGCACCTGGCGATGCGCGACGGGCAGGACGCATCCTTGTGGTCGGCTTCTCGCGGCCTGATGCGGTTCCGGTTCCCGTTCAACACGCTAGGTGCGCATACAATTACGAAACGTGACTGGCCGTGCCGCCAGGCGAAGGGACCGGTGAGCCTGACTGCCGCTAATCGAGAACGGCAGTGCCGGTGGGTGAGAAACCTGCCGACTCCGGAGCGGCTGGTGAGAGCGAAGATGCCTAGAGTTACTCGGCTTTCGGCGACTGACCAAACGAGGCCTGCAGGCCGGGAAGTACGTGGCCCAAGATCCTGCACGTGGCGTATGCGCCAATAGTCACAACTATGTCACAAGTTAGATTTTCCTAGCCGAATCATTTGATCGGATTTGCTAGCCTGGATCCCTTATGCCGCCAGTTCTCCGTGGCCTGAACACTCAAGGGACGAAGAAAGGACAATAGATGCCGATCCTAGATTCTTCTGATTTTGCCGATAACCACTCGCTTCCGGATTTCATGCGCTGCGATGTATGCATTGTTGGGACTGGGCCGGCAGGCATGACAATCGCACGAGAGTTGTCCGGCGGGTCGCTCAAGGTCACCATCTTGGAGAGTGGCGGCATGACGCGCCAAGTGGAGACAGACGCGCTCAATGAGGCTGAAAGCGTCGGATGGCCTCGGGTGGAGGATCAATGGCTGGTTCGAAACCGGGCCGTTGGAGGAACTTCTAATACCTGGACTGGGCGCTGTGCGCCATTTGATGCAATCGACCTTCAGTTCCGCGATTGGGTGCCTGGCTCTGGGTGGCCAGTCACGGCAGATGAGCTGATTCCGTACCTCGACCGTAGTGCGAAGTATCTAGATCTCACCGTGGGCAGCGGCTATTCGGAGGGGTACTTCTGGGCTCGGCACGGGGGTGGCCGGACGAATCTCCATGCTGATCCCGACGAATTGCTCCCGTTCTTCTGGCAAAACAGCTATGACCCCGTGATCTGCAGTCCCGCCAACTTCGGCACTGGACTCGATGACACTCTCGGCCCGAATGTCACTCTCGTGACCAACGCGACCGTGCTGCGGGTAAATGCTGCACCGTCAGGTGCGAGCGTCGAATCTGTGGAGTTCGCTGATTCACGCGGGCGCCGGTGGGTGCTTCCAACGTCGACAGTGGTGCTTTGCGCCGGCGGGATAGAGAACGCCAGGCTCCTGCTCTCCTCCGATAATGTGATGACGCGCGGCCTCGGAAATGACAGGGATCTTGTGGGTCGTTATCTAATGGACCATCCGCGGACCACAGTCGGCAGCTTTCATATCGATAACGCTAAAGGGGTAGTCAGTAGGTTCGGCCAGTTCAAATGGCGCTCGCCTGATGACAAAAGAAAACGGCCTGGAAGCATATTCCAGCCCGGACTTCGGCTAAGCCCGGCCATTCAGCGCTCAGAACAACTACTGAACGGCGCGATATGGGTACGCGAGATTAGAAGTCCAGGAAATCCCGTGCAATCACTTATCCGGCTTCCGCGGAACGGGGCAAGGATCCGTGACTACATGCGGACAGCACTGACAAAGGCTGACTTCGCTGCCTTCGACTTGAAAGAGCAGCTAATCGTGCGGAGAGACTGGCCTTCGATGCTTGATGGACTCAACTTGGACGCGATATGCGAGCAGCGCCCCAACCATGAAAGCCGCGTTACCCTATCGGATCGCCGTGATCACTTCGGCATGCGGATACCTCGCATCGACTGGCGTGTGTCAGAAGATGAAGCGCGTACGCTACGACGCATAACGCAACTCACCATCGAGGCACTTCCCCGAATGGGACTTGACTGCCCGTTGACGCTTGCGGACTGGGTACGAGACGGAGCGATGTTCCCCCAGACAATCCGGGACGCCGCACACCCCATCGGAACAACGCGCATGGCGGACGATCCGGCTAAGGGAGTCGTCGATGCGCAATGCCGGGTCCATGGCGTAGCTGGTCTCTTCATCGGCGGGAGTTCAGTCTTCACCACCAGCGCTCACGCTAACCCGACACAAATGATCGTTACCCTTGCGATACGCCTAGCCGACACCCTGAAGGCCAGCGCCGACGCCGGGAACACCGTGAGCCTCACAAGCGCCGTTCAGGACGCCGCCGTGGCATGAGGCCTGAGGCTTACCGATTCGGTGCCACCTGAGCTTCCGCGGGTAGTTTCCCGAGGTGAGAGAACAGAGGAGCACGCGGTCAGCGCGTCCAGAGGAGCACGCGGTCAGCGCGTCCATCTGCGTGATCACACGCGGACCGGTGCTGTCTCGGTTTCCCGCTCGGAGATCCCGTAGCGGGCGTAAAGCCGCGGATGTTCTACGTCGCACAGCGTGGCACTCCATCGCCGTGAGCCGATGCCGCTTCCAGCGGCGCACCGCTGGGCACGCGCAGCAGCGCGACCGCGGCAGCGCCGAACGCCGCGGCCGCGGCCAGCTCGTACTTGAAGCGGTGCGGCGCCTCGTTCTGTATCACTCTTGTGCAGGCGGTCGACCGCCCGCGGGAAGGGCGAGCGGCCGAAGAAGACCACGGCCGGCTTGTTAAGGTCGGGCAGCGCCGCGCCCGCCATTCCTGCGAGTACCGCCGCGCGGCTGCCGCGCGGCGCGACCGCCGTCATGGCGCCCATCACCGCGAGCCCGGCCAGCCCGTCGGGCACGGCAACCTGCATGAGGGTCATGCTCCTATCCCCCCAGTGCGGTACCGCGTCAAGGGCGAAGTGAGACGCGATGCCGAGGAGGAAGGCGGGCAGGATGCGACGGGTGGCGGCGCCGATCACCGCACCGGAGAGCACGTGATTGGTCACCAGCATGTGCATACCGTACCCAGGGTGATGTTGTCCTCAGCACGCGACGCGCCACGCCTGGTAGCGTTTCCACCATGCTGGACAGACGATTCATCAGGGATAACCCGGAAGCGGTAAAGGCCGCCGTCCGGGTCAAGGGCATCGGCCTGGACGTGGACGAACTGCTCAGCCTTGACCAGTCCAGCCGGGAACTTCAGCGTGAGCTCGACGAGGCGCAGACCAGGCGCAAGCAGTTCGCCAAGGAGTTCGCCAGGGCGGACGAGGCGACGCGGACCAAGCTCAAGGCCGAGCACGACGAGCAGGACCTGCACCTCAAGGAGGTGAGGGACAAGCTCGGCAAGGTCAACGAGGAGCTGGAAGCGCTGCTGCTGCTCACCCCGATGATCCCGTGGACAGGCACGCCGGTCGGGGCTGACGACTCGGCTAACGTCACCATCAAGGTGTGGGGCACCAAGCCGTCCTTCGACTTCGAGGTCAAGGACCACGTGGAGCTGCTGGAGAACCGCGGCTGGGCCCAGTTCGCCCGGGCGCGGAAGGTCGCGGGCGAACGGGCCTACGCGCTCACCGGGGACATGGTGCTGCTTGAGCGCGCGCTGCTGTCCTACGCGCTCGACCACCTCATCGCGCTCGGCTCCACGGTGATCTCGGTCCCGGTGATGGTCAGGGAAGACGCGCTGATCGGTACCGGCCAGTTCCCGGCGCACCGCGAGGAGACCTACGCGGTGCCCGCCGACGACCTGTACCTGGCGGGCACCGCCGAGGTCGCCCTCGTCGGCCTGCACTCCGGGGAGATCCTGGACGCCAAGGCCCTGCCGATCCGCTACGCGGGCATCTCGCCCTGCTTCCGCCGGGAGGCGGGCAGCGCCGGCCGTGATGTTCGCGGGCTGCTGCGCGTGCACCAGTTCGAGAAGGTCGAGCAGTTCGTCATCTGCGCGGCCGACGACGAGGAGTCGGACCGCTGGCACGCCGACCTGCTCGGCGCCGCTGAGCACCTGCTGCAGGGCCTTGAGCTGCACTACGAGGTCGTCGAGTGCTCCACAGGGGACATGGGCGCGGGCAAGTACCGGATGAACGACGTGAACACCTGGTTCCCGTCGCTCGGCCGGTTCCGTGAGACGCACAGCTGCTCCTCGCTGCACGACTGGCAGGCGCGCCGGGCGAGCATCCGCTACCGCGACACAGACAACGTGGTGAAGTTCGCCTACACGCTCAACAACACCGCCATCGCGACGCCGCGGCTGCTCGCGGCGGTCGTCGAGAACTACCAGACAGCCGACCAGAAGGTCCGGGTCCCGCAGGTGCTGCAGCCGTACCTCGGTGGCCGGACCGAGCTGTAGCCCAAGTCACCTAGGAAAACCTGGAGGGCCGTGCACCGTGGGACGCGAGCGTCATACGCTGCGAGGCGTGGAACTCCAAGCTGATCGCGTGGCCGAGATCGCCCACCGCCCGGTTGCCGAGCTGCGACGGCGCGACGTCGCGATCGCACTGCTCAGCGTCCCCGCCGAGGACGCGCTCACCTCGCTGCCGGCGATCAGGCGCGGCATGCTTGCCGCGGGGAACCCGCTGTCCGCGCCGTTCTGGAAGTCGGCGGAAGCGATACTGCACAAGATCAGCGGGCACGACGCCACGTTCGGCGACGTGCACGGCTGGCTTGAGGCGACCGGCACCGAGCCGACCGGGATCATCGGCCTGCACGTGTGGGAGGAGCCGTCCGCCCGCAGCCCGCTGCAGGAGGAGATGCACGCCAGGCTGGTCAGCTTCCTCGAGGAACGGCTTGCCGCCGGGGAAATCGACCCGGACAGGCTCGCTGCCTGCGACAAGACGGCCAGGCAGGAGTACCTGGCCTTGCAGGAGCGGTGGATGACCACGCCGCTGCCGGACGGCAGGGTGCCGATGACGGCCCTGCTCGATGAGCAGGACGAGGCCTTTCTCGCTGACTGGGCGGCGGCCGACGCCGAGGCGCGCACCACGCTCCAGTCCGTGCTTGACCGGGCCGGGCCTCGTCCGCTGCCGGCCGCGGAGCTCAAGTCCGCGGCGCGGCGGCTGCGCGCGGACATCGCCAGGCCGGGATGGCCGGGGCAGATGCTCGTCTCGTTCAGCGGGCGCACCGCCGCCGCGCTGCCGGCCGACGACGCGGAGCTCTGGCTCACCCTCGCCACGTCGGTGGCATCGCCGGAGGGCGGCCCGCTGTCTGACGAGGACAGGGAGTTCGCCCGCGCCATGGAGTGGGCCGAGGACGAGGACCTCAAGTTCGGCGAGGAACTCGACGAGCCCGGTGCCGACGGCGAGCCGGACGAGCTGTCCGCCGCCATCGCCGCCGTCTGCGCCCTCGACCACTTCGACTGGCTCGCGGTCATGTCGGCGCTGGTCGCAGGCGGCCCGGGAACTCCCGCCTCGGCCGCGGACCTGGCCAGGTACGTCAGGGACTTTGACCCTGACGAGGTCATCGCGCCAACGGGCACGGCCGACGCGCCGCAGGACGGGGACGACGGGCCGTTCGGTTTTCCCGCGCCGGTCGCCGCCGCGCCGGACTGGGCCGGCGGCGAGGATGACGCCGAGTTCGATAACTACGAAGACGACGAAGACGACGAAGACGACGAAGACGACGACTTTGACGAGCTGAGCGTTGAGGGGCTCTTCCTGCACGTCACCGCGATGTGGTCGGTGCTCGGCGCCCTCGACTCCGACGACCGGCTCACCCCGCTCGGCTGGTGGGGACTGCCAGAGGCCATGCGCCGCGCCTGGACGGAATAGCGGGGCCGCGAGGCTCAGCTATTGCGTGGCCGCCCGCCTAGCCGCGCTCGGCGCCCGGCGGCTCGGCGGCGGGCCTGGCATCCGCTTCCGCTGCCCGCATCGCGGCCCGGTGTGCCGCCAGGCCTCGCAGCGGCCGCTGGCCCGCTACCTCACTGAGCTCGCCCGCGTCCGCCTCCTCCGCTGGCGGCGGGCCGAGCTTACGGAACTGCTTGTTCATCGAGCGGAGCAAGAAGACCAGGGCGACCCCGAGCGCGGCCACGACGAGGAAACCGAGCAGGCCGGGCTCCACGTCGTTCAGCGCGGAGGAGTTGCTGGCCGCGACGAGGAAGGTCAAAGGGTCACACTCTCCCTGATACCCGCGAAAAGGTCTTCTTCCGGCAGCTCGGTATCCACGAGCGACCTAGCAAGATGATAGTCCTCGGTCGGCCACGCGGCGCGCTCGACGTCGCGCGGGCAGGCGAACCATGAGCTGTTCGGGTCAATCTGGGTGGCGTGCGCGCGCAGCGCGTCGTCACGGACCGCGAAGTAGTCGGCCGCATTCACCCGGGTGGTGATCTCCAGGGGGCGGTCACCCCGCTCCAGCCGCTTGCGGGCGCGCTCCTCCCACTCCGCGAAGATCTTCGAGTACGGCGAGTCAAGTCCGCGCCGGACAAGTTCCTCGTGCAGGGCGACGTACTTCGCCCGGTGAAAGGTGACGAAATAGTACATCTTGAGCGGCTGCCACGGCTCTCCCCCGGCCTCGGGGTACCGGTCGGGGTCGGCCGCCGCCTCGAACGCCTCCACCGCCACCTGGTGCGCCATGATGTGGTCCGGGTGCGGGTAGCCGCCGGTCTCGTCGTAGCTGAGGATCACGTGCGGCCGGAAGTCGCGCATCAGGCGGACAAGCGGCGCGGCGGCCTCGGCTCTCGGTACCAGGCCGAAGCTGCCCTCGGGCAGCGGCGGCTTGGGGTCGCCCTCCGGCAGGCCGGAGTCGACGAAGCCGAGGAAGCGCTGCTCCACGCCGAGGATCTCCCTGGCCCGCGCCATCTCCTCGCGCCGGATCTCCGCCAGGCTGGCAAGCACCTCGGGCCGGTCCATCGCCGGGTTCAGTATGCTCCCGCGTTCGCCGCCGGTCATGGTGGCGACGAGGACCTCGACGCCCTCACGGGCGTATCTGGCCATCGTGGCGGCGCCCTTGCTCGATTCATCGTCCGGGTGCGCGTGCACCGCCATGAGCCGCAGCCTGGTGTCGCTGGCGCCCTCGGCCGGGACGGGGCGCGCAGCCGGGGAGTAAGGGGGCTCGTCCCCTCGGTCGATGACAGACAAGCTGGTGTCCTCCGTTTATTCTCAGTTCCTTTACCGGAACGTTGGCCCGGTTTAGCCGAATTCCCCTACGGGAAAGCTGGCCCGGAGGCCTTGCGAGATGCTACGCCACCTACCTGCCGCACTTGACTAGTTCGCGGCGGTGGCCGACTCTTGTTAGCCTCAGAAGATTACCCCCAGAGACCGGCTGGCTCCGTGGCGGAGAGGAGCAACCCTTGCGCCCTGGACATAGCCAGCACCCGCAGCGGCCAGAACAGTCCTGCGTAGCACCGAGGAGTGCCCGTGACCGAGACGCGCGACGATAGCGTCACCTGGCTTACCCAGGAGGCGTACGACCGGCTGAAGGCCGAGTTCGACTACCTCTCCGGACAGGGACGCATCGACATCGCTAAGAAGATCGAGGCGGCCCGCGAAGAGGGAGACCTGCGCGAGAACGGCGGTTACCACGCGGCCAAGGAAGAGCAGGGTAAGCAGGAGGGACGCATCCTGCAGCTCCAGCACATCCTGGAGAACGCCCGGGTGGGCGAGCCTCCGCGCACCGACGGCATCGTCGGGCCCGGTATGACGGTGACTGTCCGCTTCGTCCGTGATGACGAGGAGGTCACCTTCCTGCTCGCCTCGCGGGAGGAGAGCGGGTCGCCGATCGACGTTTACTCGCCCAAGTCGCCGCTCGGCGCGGCCATCAGCGGCAAGAAGGTCGGCGAGCAGGCGACGTACTCGCTGCCCAACGGGCGCTCGACGACCGTGGAGATCCTGGAGGCCGTGCCCTACGCCGGCGCCTGAGACGACGAGCGGGCGCCCGGCGGCAGGAAAGCCGCCGGGCGCCGCTTCGTTGTACCGGGTGACTCAGCCGATCAGCGCCTCGGCCTCCGGCGCCGGGGCCGACTCCTCGCCGGGCCCGGCCCGGCCGCGCAGCGGCACTTCCTTGATGAACAAGGCAAGCAGGAAGACGAGCGCGGTGGCCGGGATGGTCCAGAGGAACACGGTGTGCACCGCCTGGGCGATGCCCGAGAGCACCGCCTCCCTGACCGGGCCCTGCAGCCTGGCCACCGCCGTCGGGTCGAGCGACGCGCCGCTGACCGGCACCTTGCCGCCCGCCGCGAGGCTGCTCATCGAGGAGGTCAGCTTGTGCGCGAAGATCGCGCCGAACGCCGCCACCCCGAGCGAGCCGCCGATCTGCTGGAAGAACATCCGGGAACTGGTCGCCACGCCCATGTCCTTGAGCTCGACGCTGTTCTGCGCGATGAGCGACATCATCTGCATCAGGCAGCCCATGCCAAGACCGAGGACCACGTAGTCGATGCCGGTGGTCAACCGCGACGTGTCCACGCCGATCCTGCTGAGCAGGAACATGCCGACCGCCATGAGCAGGCCGCCGATGATCGGGTACATACGGTACTTGCCGGTCTTGCTGGTCAGCGTGCCGGCCAGCACCGAGGTGACCATGGAGCCGACCATCAGCGGGGTCATCAGCAGGCCGCTCACCGTCGGCGACGCACCCTGCACGGTCTGCTGGTAGAACGGCAGGAACGTCATCGCCCCGAACAGGCCGAGGCCAACGAACGTGGTCAGCGCCATCGTGACCGAGAAGTTCCTGATCTTGAACACGTGCAGCGGCAGCATCGGCTCCGCGGCCCGCCGCTCGGTCATCAGGAACCAGGCGAGGCCGCCGACGGCCAGCGCCATGAGCGCGATGATCTGCCACGAGCCCCACTGGTACTGGGTGCCGCCCCAGGTCGCGAGCAGGATGATCGCGGTAGAGACCACGCCGAGCAGGGTGCCGCCCAGGTAGTCGATCTTGTGCTCGACCCGGCGGGCGGGCAGCTTCATCACGGCGATCAGGTAGACGAGCGCGGCGCCGCCGAGCGGCAGGTTGATGTAGAAGATCCAGCGCCAGGAGATCGCCGAGGTGATCCAGCCGCCGACGAGCGGGCCGCCGATGGTGGCGACCATCATGACGACCATGAAGTAGCTCATGTACTTGCCGCGCTCACGGGGCGGGACGATCTCGCCGAGCGTGGCCATCGCGCCAACGATCAGGCCGCCGGCGCCAAGGCCCTGGATGGCGCGGAAGGTGATCAGTTCCGGCATCGTGGCCGACAGGCCAGACAGCACCGACCCGAGCAGGAAGACGGCGATGGCGAAGATGAACAGCTTCTTCCTGCCGTACATGTCGCCGAGCTTGCCGTAGAAGGGCGTGGTGATGGTGGATGCGAGCACGTAGGCCGTGACCACCCACGACAGGTGCGTGGCGCCGCCCAGGTCGCCCACGATGCGCGGCAGCGCCGTGCCGACCACCAGCTGGTCGAGCATGGCGAGCAGCATCGCCATCAGCAGGCCGGGCAGCAGGATCATGATCTGCTTGTGGGACAGGAACGTGCTCCCTCCGGACGCGTCCCCGCCTGGCCCGCTGTCGTCCGCCGATCCCGGGACGCGCGCGCCCGTTGCCTCACTCACTTTGTCTCCCTCAGGCCCGTCACCGGCCGCGGCCCCCCGCGGCCGGCCCTCGTCGGCGGAACTTACTTGCCGCCCGGCTAGATATAGCCTCGCAAAGCACGCTATATTCCTAACTAACCGGCCGTCAAGTAGATTCCGCACTGGCGGTCACGGGCACGTGGAGGCACGGCATAACGATGGACGAGCACGCGAACGCGGGCCGGCGCGGTGACACCCGGGCGCGGATCCAGCAGGTCGCGCTCGAGCTTTTCGCCGAGCAGGGCTACGAGCGAACTTCGCTGCGGGAGATCGCCGAGCGCCTCGGCGTTACGAAGGCCGCGCTGTACTACCACTTCAAGTCTAAGGAAGACATCGTCCGCAGCTTCACCGAGGACTACTTCGCCCGGCTCGACGCGCTCATCGCCTGGGGTGCTGAGCAGCCGCCGGGCGCCGAGACCGCCAGGGAACTGATCGACCGCTACATCACCATCGTGCTGGAGAGCGGCGAGGTCTTCCGGTTCCTCGAGCGCAACCAGGCGACCATCCACGGGACCGAGGATGGCAAGCACCGCTTCACCCAGTTCCGGCCCAGGCTGAGCGCGTTCATGGAGATCATCACCGGCCCCGACGCTCCGCCGCGGTCCCGGATCCGGGCCGGCGCCGCCATTTTCGCCGTCAGTACGTCCTGCATGTTCTTCATGAAGGATTCGCCGGACGCCGAGTTCGACGCGGTGCTGCCCGCGCCGCCGAGCCAGGAGGAGCTCCGCGAGATCGTCCTCGAGCTTGCTACCGATCTCACCAGCGAGCGCGCTGCCCTCCCGCTAGCCGGGCGCCCGACGACATAGCCGACGCAAAATCCATCGTAAAGATGCAATTAGCCATAAACGACTTCCCTGCCGAGTCACGAAATCTGACGTCCACGTATAACGGCATTTATGTGGTATCACTCGGGCTTGACTTAAGCTATAAAGTCCTCCCATGTCGGTCGATTTCGACGCGGAGCTTACCGGAGCTGGCGGCCGAAGATTCTGCGGCATGCGGTTCGGGCTATGATCCGGTCTCCGCCCTTGGCCCGGTCCTCGCCGCGCGCAATATCGCGATGCTGGGCGGTTTCGATGCCACTGGGTCTTTCTCGGCCGTTACCGGCTCGTTCCCGCGCTACCGGGTCCTTCGCCGCCTTACCGGGCTCCTTCGCTCCGCGCCTGTACCGGAGTCCTTCCCCGCGCCGCCGGCTCGCTGACGCCGCGCGCGGAGACCGCCGGTCACGCTCAAGCGCGTGTTCAGGCTGCCGGGCAAGCTGCCCGGCGTCCGGCTGCCGTCCGGAGCCGGAACTCGCGGCCATGGCCCGGTCCGCTCCGGTCATCGGCCGGGCTCGACGCGCTGGCCGGCTGGCTCGGCCGGGACGGCCGCCTCGTCACCGGCACCGACGACCTGGCCGATGACGACGCGGCGGACGCGTGCGGGCAACTCGGGATCGGGCCGGAGCGGTTGTCGTCCCTGTGGCAGTACGCGCTTATCTCGGGCTGGTTCGAGCTGGAGGATTCCGCGGACCGGCGGCGCACCTGGGCGGTGATCGGTCCGGCCGCTTGGCGCTGGGCGGACGGCGACGACAGCGGCGCGCTGCACGGGTGGGCGGCCGTGTTCGCCGCCGTGGCGGCCAGGGCGCTCGACATCATGGCCGAGGATCACCGGTCCAGAGCCCGCAGGCTCGACTTCGAGGGGCAGGGCGTGGCGCTCGCCGTGATACTGTTCGCGGCCCGGCGGACCGGGATGACCGGCGTGGACATCGAGGACCTGGTGCGGGACGGCGCCATCGGCGAACGCCCGTCATTCTTCAGGAAGCGCGCATGGAACGCCTGGGTGCAGGAGCACGGCCACCCGGCGCACCGCCTGCTCGGCGAGCTTGCGGCGATCGGTGCCGTCACTTTGCCGCGCAGCGCCACCGGAGCCGTGCAGCTGACTCCGCTTGCCCTGTGGGCGCTGCGCAAGCAGTTCATGCTCGACAAGATCAGCGTGCCCGTCCTGCGCCCGCCTTCGCCGCAGATGTCCGCCGCGGCCCTGGTCGCGCTGTCCGATGCCGTCAGCGAGGCGGAGTTCGATGACGCCTTCGGCGAGTGGATGCGCGGCCGCGATCCGGAGCAGGCGGCGCGGGAACTGCTGATCTACGCCGGGTCGGTCGACCGCGCACGGGCGGCTGGCCGCGGTTGACATCGCCCGGCGGATCGGGGCTCCCGGATACCGCGCGTGGAAGGATGCCGTAAAGCGCCCCGAGCTACGCGGGTACGCGCGAGCCTCTTTGTCCATGATGGCAGCTGACCTGCCGAAGTCCACCCTGCCGCTCGTCCTCGAGCCCGACCCGGACGATATGGCCTGGCTGGCCGCCGACCTGGTGGCAATGGCATGCGGTACCGACGACCCTGACCCCGACGAGGTCGCCGCCGTGTTCGCCGAGGCGGTACCCGACGGCCAGCATGAGCAGATCCTGGGCCTGATGGCGCACAGCTCGCATCCGGATGCCGTCCGCGTTCTCGGCGCGCTCGGTACCTACCATCCCGACCGCCGGGTGGCCAGGGAGGCACGTAAGGCCGCGCGCGCCATGGCCAGGAATCGCGTCCCCGCCCGCGCCTAGCGAATGGTTCTGGGTTTACCCATCAGTCACGACCTCGTATCTAGTTTCACTTATAGGGCGTAAGGCCTGCTTGAGCGATAGAATCCCCCCATGCCGGTCGATCTCGACGCAAGGTTCACGGACATGGCGGCCGAGATCCTGCGGGACGCGGTTCGGTTCTATGATCCGGGCCCGGAGCCTAGCCCTGTCCTTTCAGCGTGGGATACGGGCATGCTGAGCGGCCTCGGCGCGACCGGTTCCTTCACCGCGGTCACCGGCTCCCTCCCCGCCCTGACCGGATCCCTCCCCGCCCTGACCGGATCCTTCCGCACAGTCGGCCTGCAAATTGCGCCGGAGACGCCGGTCACGCTCAAGCGCGCGTTCCGGCTGCCGGACAAACTGCCCGGTGTCTGGCTGCTGCCGGAGCAGGAACTGGCGGCACTGACCCGGTCCGCTCCGGTCATCGGCGGGCTCGCCTCGCTGGCCGTCTGGCTCGGCCGGGACGGCCGCCTCGTCACCGACGCCGACGACCTGGCCGATGACGACGCGGCGGACGCGTGCGGGCAACTCGGCATCGGGCCTGAGCGGTTGTCGTTCCTGTGGCAGTACGCCCTTATCTCGGGCTGGTTCGAGCTGGCGGATTCCGCGGACCGGCGCACCCTGGCGGTGATCGGGCAGACCGCGGTCCGCTGGGCGGACGACGACGACAGCGGCGCGCTGCACGGGTGGGCGGCCGTGTTCGCCGCCGTGGCGGCCAGGGCACTTGACATCATGGCCGAAGCGGACCTGGCCAGGGCCCGCAGGCTTCACTTCGAGGGGCCGGGCGTGGCCGTCGTCGTGACGCTGTTCGCGGCCCGGCAGAGCGGGATGACCATCCCGGACATCGAGGAGCTGGTGCGGGACCGCACGATCGGCGATTACCCGTCAGTCTTCAGGAAGCGCGCATGGGACGCCTGGGTACAGGAGCACGGCCACCCGGCGCACCGCCTGCTCGGCGAGCTTGCGGGCGTCGGCGCGGTCACCGTGCCGCAGCACGACAACGGGACCGTCGAACTGACTCCGCTTGCCGTGTGGGCGCTGCGCAAGCAGTTCATGCTGGACAAGATCAGCGTGCCCGCCCTGCGCCTGCCTTCGCCGCAGATGTCCGCCGCGGCCCTGGTCGCGCTGTCCGATGCCGTCAGCGAGGCGGAGTTCGATGACGCCTTCGGCGAGTGGATGCGCGGCCGCGATCCGGAGCAGGCGGCGCGGGAGCTGCTGATCTACGCCGGGTCGGTCGATCCGCGAGGGCGGCTGACCGCGGTAGACATCGCCCGGCGGATCGGGACTCCCGCGTATCGCGCGTGGAAGGACGCCATGAAACGCCCCGAGCTACGCGGGTACGCGCGAGCCTCCTTGTCCATGATGGCAGGTGACCTGCCGAAGTCCACCCTGCCGCTCGTCCTCGAGCCCGACCCGGACGACATGGCCTGGCTGGCCACGGACCTGCTGGCGGTGACATGCAGTGCCGACGATCCGGACCCGGACGAGGTCGCCGCGGTGTTCGCCGAGGTCGTGCCCGAGGGCCAGCAGCAGCGGATCGTGGGCGCGATGGCCCAGATCTCCCACCCGGATGCCGTCCGCGTTCTCGACGTGATCGGTACCTACCATCCCAACGGCCGGGTGGCCAGGGAGGCGCGCAAGGCCGTGCGCTCGATGGCCAGGGACGGGGTTCCGGTCCGCGCCGCCGGTGAGGCGTGACCCGCTAGCTGAACACCAGGTCGTACCCCGCGCCCCTGAGCGTCTCCTTGACGTGCTCGCAGTGCTCGGGACCCCTGGTCTCGACCTGCAGGAGCACCTCCACCTCATCTACCCGCAGGCTCGGCGCCAGCCGCTCATGGCTCACCTCGAGCACGTTGGCGCCAAGCCCGGCGAGCAGCGAGAGCAGCCCGGCGAGCGAGCCCGGGTAGTCGGGGACGCGGCAGCGCAGGCCGAGGAACCGCCCGGCGGCGGACAGCCCGTGACGGAGCAGCTTGGAAAGCAGCAGCGGATCGATGTTGCCGCCGGAGAGCACGACCACGGCGGGTGCCTCGAAATCGCCAAGTTGTTGCAGGATTGCCGCCACCCCGGCCGCCCCGGCCGGCTCGACCACCTGCTTGGCGCGCTCAAGGCAGAGCAGCAGGGCGCGAGCGAGCGCAGCCTCCGACACCGTGACGACCCGGTCGAGCGACGCCGCGAGGATGCGGAAGGGGATGTCACCTGGCCGCTGCACGGCGATGCCGTCGGCCATCGTGGGCCCGCCGACAACCTGCACAGGCTCGCCGGCCGCCAGCGAGGCGGCCAGCCCGGGCACCGCCTCCGTCTGCACGCCGACGACGCGCACCTCGGGGTCGAGTGAGTGCACCGCCACGGTGATCCCCGCCGCCAGCCCGCCGCCGCCGACGGGGACGACGACCGTGCGCACTCCCGGGCACTGCTCGATGATCTCGAAGCCCAGTGTGCCCTGGCCGGCCACGATGTCCTGATGGTCGAACGGGTGGATGAACACCGCCCCGGTCTCCGCCGAGAACCGCAGTGCCTCACCGAGCGCGTCCTCCACGGTGGACCCGTGCAGGATCACCGACGCGCCGTAGGACCGGGTCGCCTCGACCTTAGGCAGCGCCGCCCGCTCCGGCATGACGACGGTGGCCGAGGTGCCGAGCAGTCCCGCGGCGAACGCCACGCCCTGCGCGTGGTTGCCCGCGCTCGCCGCCACCACGCCGTGCCCGCGCTCGTCACCCGACAGCCGGGCGATCCTCGTGTAGGCACCGCGGACCTTGAACGACCCGGTCCGCTGCAAGTTCTCGCACTTGAGGTAGACCGGCCCGCCCACCTGGTCAGACAGCACGCGCGAGTACAGCATCGGCGTCGGCGAGATAACGTCGCGCAGCAGCTCGCGCGCCGCGACGACATCATCGGCCTGCACCAGCGGGGACGACGTGGGCATCACCCACCGAACATTACTCCGGCACGACACCGGCTGTGCGCTTCGTGCCGGCGACCGAGTGTGTCATGCGCCAGCGCACCACCGCGGGGGCGATGGGGGGCCGCGCAGGCCCCCCATGATCGGGGGGTGCAGGGGGGTCGCCCCCCCGCAGGTAGATTGATAAGCGTGCACAGCAGTGAGGAACTCAACGCAAGCGCTCCGCATGGCCGGCCAGCCACACTGGGCGAGCTTAAGGCGAGCGGCCACCTCTACCGCACCGTCAAGCAAGAGATCAGAGAGAACCTGCTCACGCGGATGCGCACGGGGCAGGAAAGGTTTCCCGGCATCGTCGGCTTCGACCAGACTGTGCTGCCGCACCTCGAACGGGCACTGCTCGCCGGGCACGACGTCATCCTGCTCGGCGAGCGCGGCCAGGGGAAGACGCGGCTCATCCGCACCATCGCGGGGCTGCTGGACGAGTGGACGCCGGTCATCGCCGGCTGCGAGATCAATGACCATCCCTACGCGCCGGCCTGCGCGCGCTGCCGCCGCCTCGCGGTGGAACTCGGCGAGGAGCTGCCCGTCTCCTGGCGGCACCAGACCGACCGGTACGGCGAGAAGCTCGCCACGCCAGACACCAGCGTCGGCGACCTGATCGGGGACATCGACCCGGTCAAGGTGGCGGAGGGCCGGACCCTGGGGGACCCGGAGACCATGCACTTCGGTCAGGTGCCGCGCACCAACCGCGGTGTCTTCTGCCTGAACGAGCTGCCCGACCTCGCCGAGCGGATCCAGGTCGCGCTGCTCAACGTGCTCGAGGAGCGCGACATCGGCGTCCGCGGGTACTCGCTGCGGCTGCCCCTCGACATCGTCGTGGTGGCGAGCGCGAACCCCGAGGACTACACCAACCGGGGCCGGATCATCACCCCGCTCAAGGACCGGTTCGGCGCAGAGATCCGCACGCACTACCCGCTGTCGCTCGACGACGAGCTTGAGCTGATCAACCAGGAGGCCGCCGTCTCGTGGGACGGCCAGGACCCCGGCGCCGACCTGCCCGTTCACCTCATCGAGGTCATCGCGCGGTTCACCCGCCTGGTCCGCGAGTCTCCCGCGGTCGACAGCCGCTCCGGGGTCTCCGCCCGGTTCGCGATCGCGGCGGCGGAGTCCGCCGCGGCGGCCGCGGTGCGCCGCACCGCGCTCGTGACGGAGGCAAGGGACGAGACGCCGGTCGCCCGGGTGGCGGACCTGCCTGGCATCGTCCCGACGCTGCGCGGCAAGGTCGAGTTCGAGGTCAGCGAGGAGGGCCGCGAGGAGGAGATACTCAACCACCTGCTGCGCCGCGCGATCGCGGAGACGTTCCGGGCCAGGCTCGGCGGCGCCGACCTGTCCGGGCTGCTCGCCAAGTTCGAGGAGGGCGGCTCGATCGAGTCGGGCGAGCTCGTCTCGGCCACGGAACTGCTGCGCCGCACCGGCGAGGTCCCCGGCCTCGCCCGGATCATGGCAAGGCTCGGCATGGAGGGCAGGGAGTCCTTCGGCGAGGCCGCGGCGGCCATTGAGTTCGTCCTCGAGGGCCTGTACCTGATCCGCCGGCTTTCCAAGGACACCGCGGATGGAACATCCACATACCGGACATAAAGAGAAGACCAGAGCCATCCCGGACGACCGCGTCGACCTCCCCCTCCCCGGGCGGCCCAGGCAGCGCGGGCGGCGGCGAGACGGCAGCTGGGACGCGGCGAGGAGCACGGCAGATGTCCAATTACCGGTACGGAGCTTACGACGACGGACCCGACCCGCTGGCGCCGCCGTACGACGTAAGGGAAGCGCTCGACGACATGGGCGAGCGGATCCTGGCCGGCGACAACCCGCGGGACGCGCTCCGCGACCTGCTGCGGCGCGGCGGGCAGGACAGGCGGGGCCTTGACGACCTGATGCGCCGCGTCCGCGAGCGGCAGCGCGAGCTGCGGAACTCGGGACGGCTCGACGGGATGCTCGACCAGGCGCGCGAACTGCTCGACGAGGCCCTCGAGTACGAGCGCGGCGCCCTGTTCCCTGACCCGAGCGATGAGGCCAGGGAACGGGAGCTTGAGCTCGACACGCTGCCAAGCGACACCTCGCGGGCAATCCGCCAGCTCGCGGAGTACGACTGGCGCTCGCCCGAGGCACGTCAGCGGTTCGAGGAGTTGCGCGAGCTGCTGCGCCGGGAGGTGCTCGACAGCCAGTTCCGCGGCATGAAGCAGGCGCTCGAGAACCCCGATCCGGCGGCCATGCAGCGGGTCAAGGACATGCTCGCCGACCTGCGGCAGATGCTCGACGCCGACACGCGCGGCGAGCACACGCAACAGGACTTCGACGACTTCATGGCCCAGTACGGCGACATGTTCCCTGACAACCCGCAGAACCTGGAGGAGCTCGTCGACTCGCTCGTCCGCCGGATGATGGCGGCCGAGCGGCTGCTCGACTCGCTGTCCGACGAGCAGCGCGAGGAACTGGCCAACCTCATGGCCCAGGCGATGGAGGATGCCGGCCTCGCGGCCGAGCTCTCCGCACTCGGCGACGCGCTGCGCGCCAGGCGGCCCGAGCTCGGCCAGCCGCAGCGCGGGGTACGGATGTCCGGCGGCACCCCGCTCGGCCTCGGCGACGCGACGAGCGCGGTCGCCGACCTCGCGGACCTCGCCGACCTGGAGTCCGCACTTGGCCAGGAGTACGCGGGCGCCAGCCTCGAGGACGTGGACGAGGAAGCGGTCCGCCGCGCACTCGGCAGGCAGGCGGTTGATGACCTGCAGGCGCTGCGCCGGCTCGAGCGCGAGCTCCAGCAGCAGGGCTACCTGACGAGCGAGGGCGGCAAGCTCGAGCTCACCCCCAAGGCGGTCCGCAGGCTGGGTGACACCGCGTTGCGCCAGGTGTTCGCCGGGCTTGAGAACGGCATGCAGGGCGGAGACCACGACCGGCGTGACGCCGGGCAGGCCGGTGACCTGACCGGGTCGACGCGGGAGTGGGTGTTCGGCGACGAGCAGCCGATCGACGTCCCCGCGACCGTCCGCTCCGCCCTGCTGCGGTCGGCGGCGGAACAGGGAGGGCGCGCATCCGTTCGGCTGACCGCTGGGGACTTCCGGGTGGCGGAAACCGAGCGGCGCTCCGCTGCGGCGGTCTGCCTGCTTGTCGACCTTTCCTACTCGATGGCGCTGCGCGGCACCTGGGCGGTGGCCAAGCAGACCGCGCTCGCACTGCACGCGCTGCTGCGCACCAAGTACCCGCAGGACGCCATCCAGGTCGTCGGGTTCTCCAACTACGCGAGAGAACTGCACGAGACCGAACTGGCCGGGCTCGGCTGGGACATGGTCCAGGGCACCAACCTGCATCACGCGCTGATGATCGCCGGGCGCCACCTCGACAAGCACCCGGAGCACGAGCCGGTTGTGCTGATTGTCACCGACGGCGAGCCGACCGCGCACCTGATGCGGGACGGCAGGCCGTGGTTCGACTGGCCGCCGGCCCCGGAGACCATCGAGCTGACGCTGGCCGAAGTGGACAAGATGACCAGGCGCCACGCGGCGCTGAACATCTTCATGCTGGCCGACGACGACCGGCTTGCCGCGTTTGTCGATAACGTGGCCAAGCGAAACGGCGGCCGGGTGCTGCGGGCCACGCCGGAACGCCTCGGCGAATACGTGGTCAGCGACTTCCTGCGCACTCGCGGCGCGCGCCGCCAACGGTAATAGGCTCCCCCCAAAAATAATGCGCTGGCAGAGTAAGATCTGCCTTCTGCACGACTCGCTCAACGGTTTAAACAGCCGGTTCAGGCAAGGGTTTTCTGCCTATTACGCGAGTAACTACTGGGGGGAATTGTGAAAATCGTATGCGTTGGCGGGGGTCCAGCCGGGCTTTACTTCTCAATCTTGATGAAGCTCTGGAATCCGGCAAATTCGGTCATAGTATTTGAGCGCAACAAGGAGGGCGTCACCCACGGCTGGGGCGTGACCATGGAGCGCCAGTTCCTGAACAGGCTGGCCGGGCTCGACGCCGAGTCGGCCGCGGAGATCGCCGTGCGCGCGGTCGGCTGGGACGAGCAGGCCGTCGAGATCCACGGCAGTCGTGAGGTCAACCGCGATAACGGCGACGCCACCGGGGTGAGCCGCCAGCGGTTCGTGGACATCCTCGCCGCCCGGGCCGTCGGGCTGGGGGTGGAGATCCGCTACGAGCAGGACATCCGTGGCCCTTCCCAGCTGCCGGAGGCGGACCTGATCCTGGCGGCCGACGGGGTGAGCAGCCAGCTCCGTGGCAGCCTGGCCCAGTTCGGTACGCGGGTAGCTGAAGGGCGGAACAAGTACATCTGGCTCGGCACCGGCAAGGTGTGGGACGCGTTCAACTTCTTCTTCGTCCCGACGAAGGCGGGCTGGATCTGGGCCCACGCCTACCCGCACGAGCCGATGACCAGCACGTTCATCGCCGAATGCGAGGAGCGGACGTGGGCCGCGCTCGGCTTCGACAACGCCTCGCCGAGCCGCACCTGCGACCTGCTCGAGCACATCTTCGCCGACCACCTCGAGGGCAGGCGGCTGTGGACGCTCCCTGACGGCGTGGACGCGCGCTGGCTGAACTTCCGCACGGTCAGCAACGAGCGGTGGTACCACGGCAATGTGGTGCTGGCCGGCGACAGCGCGCACACGGCGCACTTCACCGTCGGCCTTGGCACGACGCTTGCCCTCCAGGACGTGATCGCGCTGGCCGGCCAGCTGCGGCGGGCAGACAGCCGCACGGCCGACGGCATCGGCGCCGCCCTGGCGGCCTACCAGGGGCAGCGCCTGGCCGAGCTGCGGTCGCGCGCGACGGAAGCGCAGCGCAGCGCGCTGTGGTTCGAGAACGTGCCGCGCTACACCGGCCTGTCGTCGCGCCAGTTCGCTGCCGTGCTGCACGCCCGCCGGGCACCGCTGCTGCCCAAGCTGCCGCCGCGGCTATTCTGCCTGCTGCACGACCTGCGCCGACGCGCAAGCGCCGGCCACACGGTCCGCGGCGGCCAGGTCCGCGGGTAACCCGCCCGTCAGCCGCGTCGCGGGTCAGGCCCAACTGGCCTGGCGCACCGCTCAGGACCGGGAGCGGGCGCGGCGCGCCACGCTGGCGAGGAACCAGCGCAGCGGGCCGGCGGACGACCGGAACCTCGGGCACTCAGCGCACAGCGCGCACTCCGTGCCGCGCCGGTAGTGCTCATGCGCGTCCCGCGGGTGGCCGCACCGGCAGACCGCGCCGCCCGCCTCGTCCGAGTGCATAGGACTGGCATGTTAGCCGCATGGTGCGCTACGCGCGCTAACGCGGTCGCGCAACGCGTCCTCGAATACCTCAAGGATGCGCGGGGTAACCGCCGACGCCTCGAACAGGCGCGCGCGCACGCGACCCGCGCACCCCATCTTCGCCCGGCGCTCCGGGTCGTCGAGCAGGCCGTCGATCGCCATCGCGAGCGCGCCCGGATCGCCCGGCGGCACGCGCAGCCCGGTGACGTCGTGCTGTACCACGTCCCGCAGGCCACCGACATCCGAGGCCACCACCGGGCGCCCGACGACCATGGCCTCCACCGCGACCTGTGACATCGGCTCGTGCCAGGTCGACGGCACGACAGCGATGGAGGAGTGCCGCAGGGCCGCCATCGCCTGCGCGTGCGGGACGTTCCTCGACGTGATGACGCCCGGCTGGGTGAGCGGCGGCGTATCGGACCGTGGCGTGCCGAGCAGCACCACCGGGACCTTATGCCGCATCCTGCGGTGCGCCTCGAGCAGCACGTCCACGCCCTTGTGCGGGCCAAGCGCGCCGATGAACATCAGGTAGCCGTCATCGGCCGGCAGGAACGCAGGCCGCGGCGCCTCCGCGGCCAGGTTGCTGACGCCGTTCGGGATCATGCTTGGTATCACCAGGATCTCGCTGCCCGCGGGCAGCGCCGACTTGGAATGCCGGGCGACCGAGCTGCTGACCGCCAGGTAGCGGTCCGCGCGGCGGTGCAGGAGCCGGCTGCTCAGGTGCATGCTGGCGATCACCACGCCCTTGACCGCGCCATACTGCCGTGGCGCGCAGGTCAGGCACCGGTCCAGCCGCGGCCCCGGGCATGTGTCGGCATGGCTGGACGGCTGAAGCGTCTTGCGCGGGCAGGCGAGGCCGTAGTCGTGCAGCGTCACTACGTGCGCCGGCCCCTTTGTTCGGTGATACAGGGGGAAGTAGGAGTACTGGAGCCAGCTATGGCTGTGCACGACATCCGGCCGCTCGCGCTTGACCAGCGCACGCAGCGCCATTACCACCTCCGGGTCGGGCGCCGTGGGGTGGAACGGGTGCGCGCTGTCCGCGTACAGGCAGGAGATCCGCTCGCTGAGGCTCTGGATGCGGATGACCTTGACTCCGTCGATGATTTCCTCGGCGGGCAGGCCGCCCGCCTTGATGGTGACGATCGTGACCGTGTGCCCGTGCCGCTGCATCTCGGCGGACAGCGTGGCGACGTGCCGCTCAAGCCCGCCGATCACCGGCGTGTACAGGTCGGTCAGCTGGAGGATGTGCACGGGCCGTCCCCTTCCGCTAGCCGGCTGTCCGGTTTGCCCGGCCCGGCCGTCTGGTGCCGCTGCGACTCCCGGTGCACGGCCGCGGCGGCGGCCACCATCCGGTAGCCGGCGTAGGCGATCCGCGAGGACCACCGCGGCCCGCAGACGAGGAACTCGGGGTGCTGCCTGATCTGCTCGCTCCAGCGGAGCTTGCTGACACTCGGGCCGACCGAGAGGTTGAACACGGCATGCCCTTGTTCCACCGCCAGGTGCGCCGCGTGCAGTTGCAGCAGCGTCACCGGGCTGACATGCCACCACTCCGGGTCAACCCCGCTCAGGCCGAGGTAGCTGCCGTCCGGCGCGGCCAGCACGAGCTGCGCCGCCACCGGCGCGCCCGCGACGTCGAGCGTCAGGATCCGGGCCTGCCGCCTGGCTGCCATGGCGTAGAGCGCCTCGCCGAGGAAGGCGCGCCGCGCGGCGAGCCCGAGCTGGTCCGGGTGGTTCCTGCGGCCCGTGAGCTGCGCGCGCGCCGCGTGCAGGCGCGCGAGCACGGGCAGGGCGGTCACGATGTCGCTCGCGTCCTCATACGCGGTGATGGCCCATGGCTTGCCGCTCCGGTCCAGCCGGTTGCGGGCGCGGTGCGTGGACTCAAGCAGGTTCCGCTTCAGGCCGAGGTGCAGCGCGGGCACGTCGGCAGGCAAGTCGAGCACCACCGCGGCCCTGGTCGTCTTGTGCTCCACGAGGCCGCGCTCCGCGGGCGTGCCCGCGAGCCATTCCGGCTCGAACCAGCCCTGGTCGATAGTCAGCGGGAGCTCAAGCCAGGCCCAGTCGCCCGCCTGCCGCGCCCATTCCCTGATCACCGCGCGCAGCACCGACCGCGCCTCGCCCGGCGTGGTCAGCACCTGCGGCAACTCGGTCAGCGCGTCGTGCCTGCCGCTGCCGAGCAGTTGCAGTCGCGGTGGCAGCGGCGCATGGCGCTTGAAGTACCAGGGCGCGACGCCGACGAGCGTCCGGTCCCGGTACACCGCGAGGATGTCCAGGTCGGACTCGGGCACGAAGTGACGTGCCCAGGGGAGCAGCCAGTCGGGCGCGGCGAACGGGTTGTCTCTCCCCGCGACGCGGTACAGCGCCTGCCAGTCCTCGGCCAGGGCGGCCGCCTCGGCGTGCGAGCGAACGTGCGTCACGGTCAGCGACGTGCCGTCGCGCCGCCTACGGCGACGGCCGGCGCCGTCCGCCGCGGGCGGCCCCGGCACTGGTTGCGCCGGCATGGGCGTCCGGTCAGGAAGCGCGGTCGCCTGGATGAGGTTCACGCCGCTGCCTTCCCGTCCAGCTTCAGGAACGCGGGGATGCAGGCAAGCGCGCCGAGCACCTGCGCGGCGAGCCAGCCGATGCCCACGCCGAGCAGCCCGAACCGCGGCATCAGCAGCCAGGCGCTGACCACCGTGAAGACCAGGATCCCGAGGTTGATCGAGGCGGAGTACCCAAGCCGGTTCGTCGCCCGGCAGATGGCGACCGCGACATTGGACACCGCGTCGGGCATCGCGGAAATGGCGAGCAGCACGAGCAGCCCGTAACCGGCGCTGACATATGCGTGGCCGAAAATGGCGAGGATCAGCTTTCCGCCGGCGACCATGGCCACCATGGCGGGAATCAATAGGAGCGAAGCAATACGAAAAGCCTTCACGACCGTCGGGCGCAGGCCTGCGTCATAGCGGACACTCTCCGCGAATAGCGCTTGTGAAATCGATGGACTCACCATGAAGAACACGCTGCCAATCATCCAGGTAATGTAGAAATAGGCGTTGGAACCCGCGCCGAGCCGCGCCACGACGAGGACCGGCAGCAGCAGCGGTGTCAACTGCCCGCCGACGCTTGTGAGGTGCTGGCCGACGAGGTGCCAGACGTAGTCGGCTCGCTTCCTTGGCAACCGCGCGTGCCGCGCGCGTCGTCCGCGTCGCTCTCCGGTGGCCGCGGCCGAGGTGGCGGCTGGCCCGATCCGCGGCAGCAGCCAGAACGCGCTCGCGGCCGCGCCGATGACGGAACTGGCTACCCAGGCGACGACGATCCCCGGCGCGCCGAGCCCGGCCGCGCACAGCGGCACCACGAGCAGCACCTTGAACACGCTGATCAGGCCCTGGACGGCGAATATCCCGTCGGCGCGGCGGGCCGCGACGAACGCCGAGCAGTACATCTGGACCACGGTCCAGGCGGCGGCGCCGATCACCGCGAGTACCACTGCTCCCCCCGCGCCGAAGTACGATCCGTACCCCTTGGCGTGCGCGATCAGCGGGATCGCCACCGCGGCGAGTACCGCGGTGACCACCGCCGTCGGCGCGCACGTCCGGACGATGAAGGAGTTCCACGCGCGCGACTGCTCGTAGATGTGCAGCCGCTCGACGAGCATCGCCGCGGGGCCAAGGTAGGTGAACAGCGCCACGGTGGAGCACAGTGAGATGACCGCGCTCGCGATGCCGACCTGCGCCGTGCTGAACACCCTGGCGGCGACAATCCAGAAGACGTAACCGAGGACGGCCGTTGCGACCGTCGCGCACATCATGTACAGGCTGTTGCGGACCAGGCTGTCGCCCCGGGCAACCCGGACATAGCTGCGCGCCCGGCGCAGCGACCAGGCCGGCGTGGTCATCGGGCCGTTCCGGCGCCCAGGTTGGCGCGCACGCCGGCGTTGATCGACCAGCTCTGCGGGCGGGCGGTGCCAAGTTCCGTCAGCGTCACCACGACGCGGTACGCGTAGGCACCCGGCGGCTGCGGGATGCTCAGCGTGGCGGCTACGGTCTTGTCGCCGACGACCCGCAGCGTCCGCGGCGGGGCGAGCGCGTGCGACTTGCCCCCGCCCGTCCAGCTAGCGGTCAGCCGGTACTCTGTCGTGCCCGGCTCCTGGTGGGTGATCTCGAAGGGCAGCGCGATGCCGTCCGCGCCCACCGCGATGACGCCGCTGGCCTTGGCTCCCGACCAGGCCAGCCAGGTGTACCCGGCCGGCGCCCGGTGCGGCGCGCTCACGTAGGCGAGCGCGCCGCCGCCCAGCAGGGCAGCGCCGGCCAGCGCGCCGCCGACGGCGTACCAGGCGCCGCGCTTCGGCGAGGCGCCGATCTCGTCGGGGACGCAGAGCACGTCCGCCGGCTCCCGCTCGGCCTGCGTCATGCTTTCGCCCGCCGCACGGCGGCGCAGTTGCAGCCGGGCCCCCGTCGCGAGCACGCAGCAGACGAGCAGCAGGCAGGCATACACGCTGACGCCGCTGATCGGCACCTGGAACACCGTGAGGATCAGCGTCGCGAAAGCGAGCCACAGCGCGCTGAGCATGACCGCCAGCGCGCAGAACGCGACCGCGTCCACGCGGCGCCGCGCCTGCGCCGCCCCCAGGGTCAGCGCCCCGGGAACCCCGAGCAGGACGGGCACCGCCAGGATGGCGCGCGCGATCCCGCCAGGCACGACCGCGGTGAGCGCGAGTGCCGCGAAGGCCGCGAGCAGGTACCAGGGCCAGGCGTCCGACCACGGGTACCGGAGACGGAGCCCCTGGCCGATCCGGTAAGGCAGGCCCCTCACTGGCTCACCGTCAGCATCCCGCGCAGCGAAACCGGCAGGACCTGGTACCGCTGGCTGCCCGCCGGCAGGTTCATCCGGTACACGGCGTAGTTGTCTGACTCGAATATCTCGCTCATCCAGGGCACTCCGTTGAATTTGGCGAGCCGCCCGCTGAAGATCGGCCGCCCGTCGGGGCGCACGAAGTTGCCTGGCTCGTTCCCCTCGAAGTAGATGCCGAGCAGCGGCACGTCAGTGGCGATGCGCTTGTCCACGACCAGGTAGCGGTAGTGGCCCTCCGTCAGCACCGTGAAGAGGAGCGGCGGCCCGAGCGGCTGGCCGGGCGCCGCGGTGTACAGGTCCCAGACGGGGAATGCCGCGGACGGCATCGCGGTGTCCTGCAGGCCGAACGAGGCCATTTCCAGCCCGGTGTAGCGGTCGGTTACCAGCCTGTGGCCGGGGCCGAACCTCGCGCGGAACCACTGCGCCATGGCGTGCAGCTCCGGCGTGTCCGAGCGCGCGTCCGATCCGTACAGGTACGGGCCGGGAAACCGGTAGGACGCGTCAAGGCCCGCCGCGGTGCCGCCGACGAGCGCGGTGGCCGTCATGGCGGTGAGCACGCCCACGGCCGTCCAGCGGGCGACCACGCGGCGCCGCAGGCTGGCCCAGTCAACCAGCCAGGCCGCGGACAGCGCGGCCAGGATGGCCAGGCCGATCCAGGTGACCGCCCAGGAACGTCGCGATCCTTCCGCCCCGGCCTGCGAGAAGATGAAGGCCGTGGACGGGAAGTACGCCAGGCCGACGATGGCGTAGCCGAGCAGCAGCGCCTGCTCCCGCCCGGCCGCCAGCCGGCCGCTCCGCCGCCACCGCCGCAGCAGCAGCAGGCCGCCCGCCGCGAAGCCGAGCGCCACCAGGGTCACGCCGAACGCGGCGATATGTTCCCACCAGGGGGAAAGCGACGCGCTGAAGAGCTGGCGGCCGGAGGAGGCGCCGGACAGCATCTGCGCCAGCTGGCGTAGCCCGGTACCCAGGTACGGTGACAGGTAGGCCGCCGTGGCCGGGGCCACGCCGGTGATCCAGCCGACCACGGCCACAAGGGTGAACGCGGTCAGGAGCCACGCGGTGGCGGCCGCCTCCCGCCAGCCGTCGGACCGCGCGGCCCGCGGCAGCGACAGCGCCACGGAGACGATCAGCATCACCACGGTCAGCTCGATTGTCGTCAGGTGATGCGTGATGGTGCAGCCGAGGATGAGCATCACGGTCAGGCGGCGCCACGCGCTGCGGTGCGGGCCCGGCTGCGCCCGGATCGCCTGCGTGAAGGCGGCGAGCGACCAGATAACGAGGGTGATCGCCATCGACTCGTAGGCGAACTGCGTGTCGAAGTAGAGGAAGGAGGCGTTGAACCCGTAGATGACGGCCGCGAGCGTGGCGGGCCTCGAGTCCAGGCCCATCGCGCGGGCCAGCGTCACGATGCCGGCCAGCAGCGCGACATGGCAGAGCAGCAGCAGGACCGTGGCGGCCTGCCAGATGCTCAGGCCGGTGACGTCGACGATGACGGCGGTCGCCGCGTGCAGCCCCGGGTACCCGCCGATGACCGGGACGATCTGGGCGGACTCGAAGAGCTGGCGGCTCGCGACGATGTCGTAGGTAGCGCGCCAGTGCGCGAACTCATCGTGATAGATCGGCGCGCCAGGATCGCGCAGCAGCTTGGGCGCGTACGAGGCAAACGCGATGATGAGCAGCAGCGCGGACCTCGCGGCGGCACCCGTCCTGCGCCGGGCGATCATCGCGATCAGCGGGATTTCCACCATGGCCAGGCCGGCCCAGAACCAGATGAACTCCGCCTCGTTGCTCACCGTTGCCTCGGCGACGAGGTAGGACTTCACGATGGCCGCCATGCCCGCCGCCGCGCAGGCGGCGACCAGGAGGCCCGTGGGCCAGCGCGGCTTCGCGGCGTGCCGCGCGGACCAGCGAGTCGCGGCGGGCGCCGCAAGGCGCGGTTCGACGATCACGCGGGCTCCTCATGGCGGACCCGCCGCCCGCGGGTGCCCGCCTGCCGCGCGACGGCCGCGTACAAGTCACGCGTCTGGTCCGCGACCTCGCTCCACGAGGGCAGCCACGCCTGCCCGGCCGGGGCCCTGCCCTTGGCTAGCGCGGTGTCGAGCGTGACGGCGAAGTCCGTCGTGTTCCTCGGGTCCACGTAGCTGATCGGCGCGGCGGGACCCGCCAGCCGGCCGATCTCGCGGTGCGCGGGGATCCCGGACGCGACGACCTGGGCGCCGGCGGTCAGGCCGTCCGCCACCACGAGGCCGAACGCCTCGTGATCGCTCGCTGAGGTCACCACGTCGGCGGCGGAGAGCAGCGCCTCAAGCTCCGCGTCGCTCACCCGCCCGGTGAAGCGGACGCGCCCGACGCCGGCGGCGAGCCGTTCCAGGCGCGGCCTGTCCGGGCCGTCGCCGACCACGACCAGGGTGGCCTCGGCCCGCACCCCGCTGAACGCCCTGATGATGAGGTCGACGTTCTTGTAACGCTCGACGCGGCCCACCGTCAGCACTATCCGCGGCGCCGACGGCCGGCCCGGCCCCCGCACCGCGGCGGCCCTTGGATCGGTGCCGTTGGGAATCACCCGGACCTTCCGCGCGATGGCGGGAAAGTCGCCCGTCACCAGGTCGCGCTCGGCCTGTGACACGCAGATGATGGCATCGGCGCCGGCCAGCACCCGGGCGCCGGCCGGGCGGTAGAGGCGGTGCATGAGCGAGGCCGCCATCGTGTGGCCCGTGCCGTGGTAGTGCGGCGTGAACACGAACGGCAGGCCGCTGCGGACCGCCGCCTGCCCGACCAGCGTGTGGTAGCTGTGCGCGTGCGCTACCTCGAACTCGCCGGCGTGCCTCGCCAGGTAGCGGAACAGCGGCAGCGACAGCGGGTAGCGCGCCGAGCGCACGGTCTCCGGGAACCGCAGTACCCGGACGGCTCCGGTGTCCTCCGTCGCGGGGTCGGGGCCGGCCGCGTGCGTCAGGACCGTTACCTCGTCCCCGGCGATGGCGCAGGCCTCGGCGATTCGCCGGACGTAAGTCTCGACCCCGCCGACCCTCGGGTGGTATGACGCGACAACGTGCGCGACCCTCATGACGCGCCCACCCCCGTCACGGCCCTGGCGGTCCGGCCGGCCTGGCCGGGCACCGGGAGGACGGCGTCCGCCCGGGGAGCGGCCGTGCCGCGGATCTGGTCGATCAGCGTGGTGAACTCGTCGGTCACCGATTCCCATGAGTGCGGGTCGCGATAGCGCTGGCCGCGCAGCGCGGGCAGCCCGAGCAGCGCACCGCGCAGCGCGGGCACGTCGCGCGGCGGCACGAGCCGGGCGCCCGGGTAGTCGCGGACGGCCTCCACGAGGCCGCCGACCGCGGTGACCACGACCGGCAGGCCGGCGCTCATCGCGATCTGCAGCGGCCCGGACGCCGACGAACGGTGGTACGGCAGCACCACGGCGTCGGCGCCGGCGAAGTGCTCCGCTAGCTCCTTGTCCGTCACGTACCGGTCCACGCGCTCGATCAGGTCGGCGTGCGGGCTGCGCGCGATCGCCTCGTCAGGCGCGTTCCAGCCCTCCCAGGTCTCGCCCACGATCGTCAGCCGGAACCGCTCCGCATCGCCGCGGTCAAGCCCGCTGAACGCCGCCACCAGGTCCTCGACGCCCTTGAACGGGCGGACGAGGCCCAGGTAGAGCAGGCGCACCGGGTCGCCGGGCGGCCGCGAAGCGCTGGCCGGCCGCACCGGCTGCGCCAGGTGGTCATAGGGACCGTGCCCGATGACCCGCACCGGGGCCATGCCAAGGGGATAGGCGGAGGTGATCGCGCCCAGGTCGAAATCGGAGTGCACGACGTGCGCGGCCGACCAGGCGAGCAGCCAGGGCATGAGGCGGCCGACGTACTTGCGCGTGCCTGGCAGTCCGGCCTCGCCGACGTCCTGGCCCTCGTGCCACTCCATGATGACCCGCGCGCCGCGCCGCGCCGCGTGACTTGCCAGCCGCAGGTAGGAGTGGAGCACGGCCCCGGTCCACCACTGCAGGATGACGACCTGGGGCTGCTCGCGGTCCATGAACTCGATGGCGCCGCGCATCGACCGGCCCCAGTACCAGTCCACCCCGTCGTACACGGGCACGTGCTCCGGGTACGACGCGCCGCTGACATCGGCGCCCACGCGCGCGGCGCCTGGATAGACGCGCCTCGGGATGAGGCGTCGCATCAGCAGGGCGCTCACCTGGTGCCGCTCGGCGAGTGCCGTGCTGAGCCGGTAGGTGTAATGACTGATGCCCGATGTCATGTGCCAGCCAGAGCCGACCACCATGATCCGGGTATCGTGGTGCGGCTGTCCCGTCATCGGACGGACTCCCCCTCGGGAGCGGCGTAGCGCTGCCCGGGAGTGGTGACGGGGCCGCCCCGCCGCGGCACCGTCACCAGCTGCGGCACGGGGAGCTGCCGCCGCCCGGGCCACTCGGCCGCCATGGTGCGGATGATGCGCATGCCGTCCCGTGCCGTTTTGAGGTTGCTCACGCCGTGCAGGCGCGGGTACTCATAACTTGGGACCTCCGCCACGCGCAGGCCCGCCAGGGCGGCCCGCACGTGGATGAGCGCCTCGATCTCGAAGCCGTCGCCCCGCAGCTTCGCGCCGTCCGGCGTCTCGGGCGTGACAGCGTCAAGCCGCAGCACCGGCAGGCAGCTTCGCCAGAAGACGTTGTAGCCGTAGCAGAGGTCGGAGTAGCGCCGCCGGTACGCGAGGTTGAACACGCCGGTCAGGCAGTCGTTGCCAACGCGTCGCAGCCGGGTGATGTCGCTTGACCCGCCGCCTGGCGCGAACCGGGTCCCCTTCGCAAAGTCGGCGCCTGCCGTGAGCGCGTCCATGAACCTCGGGATCTCACCGGGATCCGTCGACCCGTCCGCGTCGATCATGGCGATGACGTCGCCGGTGGCCGCCTCGAATCCGCAGGCAAGCGCATTCCCCTTACCGCTTCTTGTCTGATTTACCACGCATACGTCGGGACGCACTTTCCTGGCGACTTCCACGGTATTGTCCACGGAGTTGCCGTCTACCAGGATCACCTCATAGGCGTCCCTGGGAATGCGGGCCAAGACATGTCTGATATTTCGTTCCTCATTAAGCGCGGGAATGACTACGGATACCGAAGACCACAGCATGAATCCCCCTCATGACTGGTACCTCAATCCCATCAAACATGCCTAGCGCGACCTAAATGCGCGGTCCAATTCCTCCCCGGCGAAGGCAGCGCACCAGCGTAAAGTCTTTTCATCATGCCCTTGCCCGCACGATTGGACGGGCCAGGACCATCAGGATGAAAAGGGGCACTGGAGCGCACGAACTGCGCAAAACGGTCCTTGCGCCTAACGGACGGCAAGCCTCACCCGCGCCCTGCAGGCCATCCCCCCGCAGCAGACGCACTCGCCGTCCGCACGTATTCCGCGAAAAGTCCCCGATCGCCCCCCGACGGTCGTCTCCTCCGGCTCACGTTGCTCACGACACTCTACGCTATCTTTCCGCTACGCATCGTGATTTTGACATTCGTCTACTTGGGAAGTTTGCGGCGTCCCGTTTAGCGCCGTCACTGAAAATCAATATCGGCATCCGGTGGCGGACGAATTTACCTGAACCGGTCAGCGGCTCCTGGCGGCACGGTAGCTGGCCAGCCGCTCGTGCAGGTCACGCACCAGCCGGTACGCCCGTGGCCTGACCCGCTCCGCCACCGTGCTCACCTCGGCCTCGCCGCCCATGGCCGCCTTGAAGTCCCGGATGCCGCTGCTCGGCACGCCGCCGAAGTCGCAGGCCAGGCCTCGGCCAAGCGACCACTGGACCGCGTCCCAGTAGGCGGCGACGTGCGGGCTTGGCCCGGGGACCGGCTCGCCGACAAGCAGCCACCCCCAGAGCCGCTCGGTGTCCACGATGCTCGCGTTCATCACCAGGGTGCGCCCGTCCGCCGCGCGGACCGACCGCCAGTACATCCGCGGATGGTCGGCAAGCCGCTCGGCGAGGCTCCGCGCCGCCGCGAGGTTGTACCCGGGCGCGCCGCCGCGTCCCGGCCAGGCGCTCAGCTGCCAGGGGAACCACCGGATGATCTCGTCCCTGGTGGCGGCGCCGGCCGTCAGCCCGCGCAGCCCGCCGCGGCGTACCGCGGCGCGCTGCTTGGGCGCGAGCCGCTTGAGGTAGTCCTCCACCGACATGGTTCCTGGCACGACGAAGCTCTCCGCGCGGCTCAGCGTGAAGCCGTGCGCGGCGAGCGAGCCCGCGCCCGTGTCAAGCCCGGGGCTGAACGCCCACCTGGTCACGACGGTCCGCTCTTGCCGCAGCACGGGCTCGACCGCCCGCAGCATCTCAGCTGCCCGCCCGGACCGCAGCGCCTCCCCGCGCAGCACCGGGCCGATCTGCGAGACCGGCAGGTAGTTGAGTGTCGATACCGGCCCGCGGCGGCGGAACAGCAGCGGTACAACCCCGAGCGGGCCGGCATCCCCCTCGACGGCGAAGGCGCGCAACCGCAGCCCGAGCGCCGTGGCGAACGCGGTGAGAAAGAACCAGCGATGGTACCCGGTGACCCCTGCGCACTCCGTTAGCTCCGCCTCGTACGCGCGCTCGTCTGTGAGCTCTCGCAACTTCAACTCAATCCCCCGATCACGAGCAGCACCCCTCATCGATTGGGAATTGGGGATACCTACCGATACGTAATTCGGACCTCTCCGATCTCGGCTGCCTGCTTTCCCCCGTCATGGCGCACTATACGCACGTGGTCGGCACCGGGAAATATCCGTTGCACATTGTCGAGCGTGTAAATGAAGGCTATCCTGTCGCCCCGCTTGGACCCTCCTATCTGGATAGCCTGGACGGTTGACGCCGGCAGCCCTTGCCATGTCCCGTCGTTGTCGGACACCTGAAAGGTGAAGTGCATGTCGTTGATGCTGCCGTAGTAGGCGACGGTCTCGAAGGTGTCGATGTCGCCGGGCACCGTCCAGGCGGCCGTCGTCTCGCTACCCGCTGGGAACGCCGTGCGGGACGGGTCGCCGCCGAACTTCCCGGCGTTGCTCCGGTCGATGCCGACCCCGGCGGCGTGGCTCTCCGATAGCGCGAAGCTGTTCAGGTTGTCGTCGAGCGTCTTGTCGGTGACACGGAAGGGCGCGGAGGCCGGTCCCCGGGCTCCGCCCGCGCTGACGGCGGTAACGCGGTACCACAGGTCGGGCCCGGTGCCTGCCTTGCTGTCCAGGTAGGGCAGCTCGAGCGTGCCGGCGTTCACCCTGGACACCGTCGTCCACGGGCCGCTCGCGCTTTTCGTGGCGCGCTGTACCACGTAGGAGGCGGCACCGGGAGAGCCCCGCCATTCCAGCAGGTTGCCCGCGCCCGCGGTACTGCCCGCCACGCGCTCAACGTTGGTCATGACCGGCGGGGGCGGGACCGGGTAGGCGGAGATGGCCCGGCTTGACATGGCGTAGGCGTGCAGGCGCAGCAACGTTACCTCCGGCACGTCGCTTGACGTCGCTAGCAGCGGATCGCCCTCGTGGTCGTTCACGTCGGAGTTGTCACCCGGGTAGTGCATCTGGTAGCCGTCGTAATGCTCGACGTAGCCGAAGAAGTCGTTCTGCGGCTGGAGGTCCCAGTACATGTCGCCTGCGATTGACGGCGTCTGCTGGATCTCGGTGAGGAACGCCTTGAGCTGGAACGCGTCGTTCCACGCGTACTCGCCGGCCACCAACGGCTTGCCTGCGGCGGCTGCCCGGTACGCGTCCTGGCTGAGGTTCCGGGTGCTCAGCGGGTAGTAGTGCCGGTCGATGACGTCCACGTCGGGCAGCTTGAGGTCGTAGGAGTCCGGGTAGAAGGACCCGTCCATGATGAGGTGGTTCTTGTCCTGCGACCTGATGAAGGCCGAGATCTTGGCCGTCCACCGGCTGAGCTCCGCCGGCCCGCCGGTGCCGTACTGCAGCTCGTTGCCGGTCTCCCAGGCCATGATGGCGGGGTTGTCCTTGTTGGGCACGCCGGTGTAGTGGTTCACGTGGTTGAGCAGCACGCTGATGTACTTCTCGAAGGCGGCGATCGCCGTCTGGTCGTCGTAGAAGGCCGATGCCGCGCGGGCCGACGGGCAGTCCGACGGCGACGACAGGCGCAGCCATTTCATGTAGTCGCAGTAAGTGCCCACGTAGTAGCCATAACTGTCGGTGAAGGGTATGACCACCTTGAGGCCGTACCGCTGCGCCTGCGCGATGAAGTAGTCGATGTGCCGCAGCGCCGTCTGGCTGAACCCGCCGAGGTAGGGCTCGACGCTGAGCGGATTGCCCGTAGAGATGCCGCAGGTCTGGCAGCGGACCACCGTCTCCCCCATATCGGACATGGTCCGCATGGACGAGTCCACGCGGAACGGGGTCGGGTAGTTGAGCCCGGTCCTCGCGTTGTTGTCGAGCCCGCCCCAGTAGATGTTCGCGCCGGAGAACCGGAAGGGCTTACCGTTTAGCAGGAGCATGTCTCCCGACCTGGTCACGAATGGGCTGGTCACGACGCCGGACCCGCCTGTCCTCGGGCGGGTCGCCGGGCCGGCCCACAGCATGAGCGCCGCCACTACGGCCACGCATACACCCGCGCCGATGAGTACGTACTTCAGTGATCCTCTAGGATCACTACATGTCATTCGCTGACCACGCAATCTTGTGGCTGCACGTTTCTGCCGCGGTCTTCACGATAGGACCGGGCACCGCGGCGATTATGTCGACGCCAAGATTTATTCGCAAGCGGAATCCGGTAATCGTCGGTTACCTGTTCCGAACTACGCGGATTTATTCCCTGGGAACCCTGCTCACCTTGGTGTTCGGCATCATTCTCACCGGGATGACGCACAAATTCAGCCAATGGTGGATTTCTGTCTCACTCACGCTCTTTGTCGTCGCATTTGTCCTGCTATTGCTGATCATGCGCGACCAGCGCAAGGCACTGAGCGCGCTTGACCGCGCGGCGGGCGCCGCGGTGGCGGATGGTGTCGAAGAAAGCGCACGTTCCGCTGACTCCGGGACGGCGGCGGATGCCGGCGCGGGGCCGCCCGCGACCGAGGGCGACCGGCCGGCCACTGGCGGCGCCCAGCCAGCCACCGGGGGCGCTCAGCTCACCGCGGCCGCGTCCAGCCTCCAAACGGCCGCGGTCGAGCGCGGCCGGATCGCCTCCATGGGCGGGGTGACCGCGCTGATCTGGCTGGCGATCCTGGTGCTCATGGCGTGGCACTAGGCGGTGAAGCACTAGGCAGGGCGGTCCTAGGCGAGCGCCTGGGACAGGTCAGCGAGCAGGTCGTCGGGGTCCTCGATGCCCACGGACAGCCGGACGAGGTCCGCTGGTACCTCGAGCGGCGACCCGGCGACCGAGGCATGCGTCATCCGCGCCGGATGCTCGATCAGCGACTCCACGCCGCCGAGCGACTCGCCGAGCGTGAACAGCGTGGTACGGGCGCAGACCTCGACGGCCTGCCGCTCGCCGCCGGCCAGCCGGAAGGAGACCATGCCGCCGAAGTCCCGCATCTGCGACCTGGCGACCTCGTGACCGGGATGACCGGGCAGCCCCGGGTACAGCACGGATGTCACCGCCGGATGGTCCGCGAGCGCCCGGGCCACGCGGGCGGCATTGCCGCAGTGACGGTCCATGCGGACGGCGAGGGTCTTGACGCCGCGCAGCGTGAGCCAGGCATCGAACGGGCCGGCCACCGCGCCGGTGGCGTTCTGGTTGAACGCGAGGTCCGCGGCGTGGCCCGGGTCCTTGATGACGATGGCGCCGCCCACCACATCGGAGTGACCGCCGAGGTACTTGGTGGTGGAGTGCACCACGATGTCCGCGCCGAGGTCTAGCGGGCGCTGCAGGTAGGGCGAGGCGAACGTGTTATCGACCACGAGCAGCGCGCCGTGGCTGTGCGCGAGCGCGGCGAGCGCCCGGATGTCCACGATGGACAGCAGCGGGTTCGTGGGGGTTTCCGTCCAGATGAGGCGGGGTCGCTGGGCAGCGGCGGCCGTGGCGACGGCCTCGAGGTCGGTCTGCATAACGGGGGCGTGTGTCACCCCCCACGCCTTGTGCACCTTGTCGAACAGCCGGAACGTCCCGCCGTACGCGTCGCCGGGAATGAGCACCCGGTCCCCAGGCCGGCACAGGGTGCGGACCAGGCAGTCCTCCGCGGCCATGCCGGACGCGAAAGCGAACGCGCGCGCCCCGTTCTCCAGCGCGGCGAGGCAGGTCTCCAGGGCGGTACGGGTGGGGTTCGCGGTCCGCGAGTACTCGTAACCGCCCCGGGTCCCGCCGATGCCGTCCTGCTTGTAGGTCGAGGTCTGGTAGATCGGCGGCACCACCGCGCCCGTGACCGGGTCCGGTTCCTGTCCCGCGTGAATGGCCTGTGTCTCGAAGCCCAGCTTCTCCACGTTCACTGGGCTTTCCGAGGTCACTGGGCTTTCCGAGGTCACTGGCCACCTCCCGCTGCGTAGTAACCCAGCAGGTCGGCCCGGGTGAGCACGGCGGCGGGCTTCCCCTCAAGGTGAACGAGCGCCGCGCCGGCCTTCTCGAGAACCGCGGCGGCGCGGCTGACCGGCTCGCCCTGGCCGAGCACGGGCAGCGGCGGCGACATGTGCTTGCTGACCGGGTCCTGCGGGCTTGCCCGGCCGCTGACCAGCGCATCGAGCAGGTCCCTTTCCGCGACGGCCCCGGCGACCTCGGCGGCCATCAGCGGCGGCTCCTCCTGGACCACGGGGAGCTGGGAGACGTCGTACTCGCGCAGCAGGGCGATCGCCTGCGCGACGGTCTCGTCCGGGTGCACGTGGACGAGTGCGGGCAGGTCGGGGTGCCTGGCGGCGAGCAGGTCGGCGACGGTCGGGCCCGCGGCGGGCTGCCGCAGGAAGCCGTAGTCGGACATCCAGGCGTCGTTGAATATCTTCGACAGGTAGCCGCGGCCGCCGTCGGGCAGGATGACGACGATGACGTCATCGGGCGCCGCCGTCGCGGCGACCCGCAGCGCGGCCGCGACGGCAAGCCCTGACGAGCCGCCGACGAGTAGCGCCTCTTCCTTGGCGAGCCGCCGCGTCATGCCGAACGAGTCCGCGTCGCTGACCGCGATCACCTCATCGACGACGGACCCGTCGTAAGTGGCGGGCCAGATGTCCTCGCCGACGCCCTCCACCAGGTAGGGACGGCCGGTCCCGCCTGAGTAGACGCTCCCCTCGGGGTCCGCGCCGATGACCTTGACCTTGTTGCCCGATACCTCCTTGAGGTAGCGGCCGGTTCCTGAGATCGTGCCGCCGGTTCCGATGCCCGCCACGAAATGGGTGATCCGCCCGTCGGTCTGCCGCCAGATCTCCGGGCCGGTCCAGTGGTAGTGCGCGGCCGGGTTGTCCGGATTCGCGTACTGGTCGGGCTGCCAGCCGTCCGGCGTCTCCCGGGCCAGGCGGCGCGCGACGCTGTAGTAGGACTCCGGGTGATCGGGCGGCACGCTGGTGGGGCACACCACCACCTCGGCGCCGTACGCGCGGAGCACCGCGATCTTGTCGGCCGCCACCTTGTCCGGGCAGGTGAACAGGCACCGGTAGCCACGGGCCTGCGCGATGATCGCCAGGCCGACGCCCGTGTTGCCCGAGGTCGGCTCGACGATCACGCCGCCCGGCCGGAGCCGGCCCTCCCGTTCCGCGGTCTCGATCATCCGCAGGGCGATGCGGTCCTTGACCGAGCCGCCGGGATTCAGGTACTCGATCTTGGCGAGCACGTCGGCCGGGCTGGCCACGCCCTTCGTCACCGACTTGAGCCGAAGCAGGGGGGTGTTGCCCATCGCATCGGTCAAGGAGTCGTATACCTCCACACCTAGACGCTATCGGCTGCGGTGCGATGATGGCTGTTACCGTGGCGTTGACACGCAGCTTTTCCAAGGAGGGCACAGTCATGCCTGAGGCAGTAATCGTCGCGACCGCTCGCTCGCCCATCGGCCGGGCGTTCAAGGGATCACTGAGCTCGATCAGGCCAGACGACCTGCTCGCCCAGATCGTCACGGCCGCGCTGGCCAAGGTCCCGCAGCTGGAGCCGGGCGCCGTGGAGGACCTGATCGTCGGGTGCGGCCTGCCAGGCGGCGAGCAGGGGTTCAACATCGCCCGGGTTACCGCCGTGCTGCTCGGCCTCGACGGCGTGCCAGGCACCACGGTCAACCGCTACTGCTCGTCGTCGCTGCAGGCCGCGCGTATGGCCTATCACGCGATCAAGGCGGGCGAGGGCGACGTGTTCATCGCGGCCGGCGTCGAGACCGTCTCCCGGTTCGCCAAGGGCTCGAGCGACAGCCTGCCCGACACGCGCAACCCGCGGTTCGAGCAGGCGAAAGAGCGGACCGAGGCGACGGCGGCGGCCGAGGCGCCCTGGCACGACCCGCGCGCGGACGGCGAGGTGCCCGACATCTACATCGCCATGGGGCAGACCGCGGAGAACGTGGCGGCGCTGCGCGGCATCAGCCGGGCCGAGCAGGACGAGTTCGGCGTCCGCTCGCAGAACCTGGCGGAGAAGGCGCTCGCTAACGGATTCTGGCAGCGCGAGATCACCCCGGTGACGCTGCCCGACGGCTCGGTCGTGTCGGCGGACGACGGGCCGCGGCCGGGTACCACGCTGGACAAGGTCGCCGCACTCAAGCCGGTGTTCCGCGAGCACGGCACGGTGACGGCCGGGAACTGCTGCCCGCTGAACGACGGCGCGGCCGCCCTGGTCGTGATGAGCGACGTGAAGGCGGCGGAACTCGGCATCACGCCGCTCGCGCGGATCGTCGCCACCGGGGTCAGCGCGCTCTCACCGGAGATCATGGGGCTCGGGCCGGTGGAGGCGTCACGGCAGGCGCTGCGGCGGGCCGGGATGGCGATCAGCGACATCGACCTGGTGGAGATCAACGAGGCCTTCGCCGCGCAGGTCATCCCCTCGTTCCGGGACCTGGGGATCGACCAGGCGCGGCTGAACGTGAACGGCGGGGCGATCGCCGTCGGCCACCCGTTCGGCATGACCGGGGCACGGATCGCCACCACCCTGATCAACAGCCTGCAGTTCCACGACAAGACGACCGGCCTGGAAACCATGTGCGTCGGCGGCGGCCAGGGCATGGCGATGATCTTCGAGCGGCTGGGCTAGGAGCCGCTCACCCCGGGGGGCGCCCGCCGCGCCCCCCGGGTGATGGAGGGATCATCACGATATGACAAACAGGACATTGCGGAAGGTTGCGACCTGGGTCTTGCCAGCAGCCATCTGGTGAGGCAGGCTCAACTGAAAGCGGCTTCCTACTCGGAGGTGCCAATGTCGCTGATGCACTCCCCCGACATGCACAAGAGCCTCATCGCCCGCATCCCCACCCAAACGGGGCGCGAGCTGGCCGAGTGGTTCACTCATCTCGAATCCGGCCCTGCCTTCTTCCGCCGTGAAGAGCGAGCCAACTGGCTCGCCGACGAGCACGGCATCTGCGACCGCTACGCGACCGCCATCGTCCACGAGTACGAGATCCGCCGTAAACTCCGGCTTTTCGGCATCTAGCCGGCTGCTCCGCACATGTCGTGACCCCGGGCGTCCTGGGATGGCCGCGGGTCAGGCTTGGCCTGTGACAGCGGCCTACTTACCTGCCCCTGTCACTCCCCTTAAGCCAAGGCGACGCCTTCGCCGGTCGCAGCGCGACGGCCTGGTGCTTCCAAGGACCCGGTTCAGGCACTGCTACCGGGGCGAGATATTCGCCGTCACCACGCCGCGCTCGCTGTCCCAGTGGCTATTCCAGATCGCTTACCAATGGGGCGGCGACGGTTAAGGCTGAAGTGGTCAACCGCAGCTGCTGATTCCGCCGGGAACGATAAAGAACGCAAAGTTCAGATGCACGTGCAGTACCCCCGGTCGGACTCGAACCGACACCGCGGACCCTTTTAGGGGCCGGCCTCTGCCCTTGGGCTACGGGGGCAGATTCAGCCTAACCCAACTGGGGCATCTATACGACATGTGAGCTATTGTCGCTTAGATCGACAAATATAGAGTTTTCGACCCGAATGCCAAATGCCGGAAACTGGCGTGACACCCTATGGCCTCTTTGCGTCATGGCGCATACGCCGCCGGGAAAGGGTGCTATCCGCGCCCGGCTGTCGCATCCTTGACGATTTTCTCTTTCGCAAAGTGTTATTACTGCCCGCCCCGCCCTGATGCTGAAGGCGGGCCTTCTCGGAGCAGTGCACACGAAAGGTCCCGGCGTCACCGCTCAGCCGAGGCCTGCTGCCTCGCGCGCCAGGCGGAAGATCGCGTCGGTCATGGCGGGCGTGACCCGGCCGGTGAACGTGTTCTGCTGGCTCGGGTGGTAGCAGCCGAGCAGCCGCAGTTGCCTGCCGCCGGGACCCGCTACCTGCGCCTGCACGCCGTGCCCGAAGGCCGGGCGTGGCCGCGGCACCTGGTAACCGCACTGCGCGAGTACCGGCCAGAGCGCCTGCCAGGCAAAGCCGCCGAGGCAGACCACCACCCGGAGGGCGGCGGCGACCAGCCGGAACTCGGCGGCGAGCCAGGGGGCGCAGGTGTCCCGCTCCTCCGGTAGAGGCTTGTTCTCCGGCGGCGCGCAGCGCACGGCCGCGGCCATGCGCACGCCGATCAGCCGCTGGCCGTCCCCGGCCGCCACGCTCGTCGGCCGGGCGGCCAGGCCGCACCGGTACAGCGACGCGAACAGGAAGTCGCCGCTACGGTCCCCGGTGAAGATCCGGCCGGTCCGGTTGCCGCCGTGCGCGGCGGGCGCCAGCCCGAGTATGAGGATCGCCGGCTCGGGATCACCCCAGCCCGGGATCGGACGTCCCCAGTACGGCTCGTCCATGAAGGACTTGCGCCGGACGGCGGCGACGTCCTCGCGCCAGGCGACCAGGCGGGGGCAGGCGCGGCACACCGACTGCCGCGCGGTGAGCTCCGGCAGGGTGCCAGCCGTGGCCGCGAGTTCGCGAACCTCCGCAGCATCGCGGGCGGCCGGCGTCGACGCGGTCGCGAGATCATCTGGCCAGTTGGGCATGACCTGACGATAACGGCGTGCGGGCCGACGAGCGGCGCTTCCGCTTTCAGCTGTCCCGCCGGCAATGCCGTGCAACCTAGCGTGCCCGGGGAAGCTGCCCACGCCCGGGACAGCCGCCCGGCACGCCTGGCGCCCGGCGAGTCCGTCCCCACGACGGCCGCCGGCCGCGGCAACCGCGGCACCACGCGCCCCGGCACGCTCAGATTTACGGTAAATTTTTCACGATCGAGGTAAACTTCTCACACCCGAGTAAGAGCAAAGACGTTCTATCCGCCTTTTGTTTACAGGTCGTGAAATGTTTACCGCTGAAAACCAGGCAGCGCCGCCGGCGCGCCGCGCCAAAGCGAGACCTTGCCCGATATGACCGTTTGCCGGATGACGGGCACGCCCGGGGAGGCGGCCCTCCGGCCCGCACGCCGCCGACGCGGACCGCAGGCCGCCCCGGCCGCCAGGCAACCCCTTCACCGCACGCATTCCGCCCGTGCACGCGCAACGACAGGAGCCGCGCACCGCCGCAGCTCATTCCAAAAGAGCCACACCGTTGCCACGACCAGCCGCCTGGATCCGGCCGGGGAGCCGTTATGGCTTGACCAGGGACCAGGCGATGCCGTCGAGGATGTCGTGCTCGCTGACCAGCACCTCGGCGAAGCCGAACCGGGTCATGATCCGGTCAAGGATGAGGGCGCCCGCGCCGATCACGTCCACCCGGCCGGGGTGCATGACCGGTATGGCCGCCCGCTCCGCGCGCGTCATGGCGAGCAGCTCGCCGGCTATCTCATGGACCCGCGCGGCGCTGATCCTGGAATGGTGGATGCGGGCGGAATCGTACTCGCCCAGGCCGAGCGCGATCCCCGCGACCGTCGTCACCGATCCGGCCAGGCCGACGAGCGTCCTGGCCTTCTCCGCTGGCACGGCCTCGGCGGCCAGCTCGAGCGCGGCGTCGATGTCCTTGATCGGTGGCCGCGATCTCCGCCGGGAGCGGCGGGTCGCCGTGCAGGTGCCGCTCGGTCATCCGGACGCAGCCGATGTTCACCGACCGGCCGCTTAGCTGACCGCGCGGCATCCCGTCACGGACGGCCGCGCCTGGCCGCCGAGTATGAACTCCGTGGAGCCGCCGCCGATGTCGGTGACCAGGTAAGGCGGCGGGCAGGAGCCCGCGGCGGCCAGCGGCGTGCCCGGCCAGTTCCCTGGTCGCGCCGGTGAACGACAGCCATGCCTCGTCATCGCCGGAGATGACCTCGGGCGCGACGCCCAGGATCGCGCGGACCCGGTCGGTGAACTCCTGGGAGTTCGCCGCGTCCCGCGTCGCGCTGGTGGCGACCATCCGGATGGCCTCCGGCCCTGCCTCGGCGATCAGCCCTGCGTACTCCGCCAGGGCGGCCATGGTCCGCTCAGTGCCGCGGGCGACAGCCGCCCGGTCCGGTCCACGCCCTCACCGAGCCGGACGATGCGCATCTGCCGGGTGACATCCGTCAGCGGCGCGGGCTTGGCGGTATCGGTGGCACCATGCCCTCGTTCCGTATCCCGCTGCGCACCGCCGGACTCCGGCGTTATGTCGGCGATCAGCAACCGGATCGAGTTCGTGCCGCAGTCGATGGCCGCCACGCGGTGGGTCACTCCGCCTCCCTGGCCCGGCCTGGTTCATCCGGGCCAGCCTCATCCGGGCCAGCCTCATCTCGGGCGGTCACGCACGGACCGCGAGACCACCAGCGGCCGGCCGCGTCGAGGGCCTCGCGGCCGAGCGGGTTGGCGCCGGGCACCGCGAGCTCGTGCGCGGCGAGGGCGTGCAGGCACTTGACCCGGTCCGGCATGCCGCCCGCGGACTGGGTGCCGGCCGGGAGCGGCTCAAGTCCCTCCGCCGCCGCGGCGGCATCCCTGCGGGCGAGGTAGTCGCGGTGCGCCTGCTGGTACGCGGCCAGGAGCTCGCCGTCGGCGGCGAGCCGCCCGGTCATCTCGCGCATCAGGCCGGCCGCCTCAAGGGCGCTGATCGCCGCGGCCGCCCGCGGGCAGGTCAGGTAGTACAGCGTCGGGAACGGCGTGCCGTCAGGCAGCCGGGGCGCCGTCTCCACCACGTCCGGCTGCCCGCACGGGCAGCGGTGCGCGACCGCCCGGACGCCGCGCGGCGCGCGGCCAAGCTGCCGGCGACGACCGCCTCGTCGACGTGCGTGATCATCGGGGGGGCGTGCTCATCGGAGAACCGTGCTTCACCTGGAAGAGGGCGCGTCGGCCCGCTGCACCGACTGCCAGAGCTTCGCGTACCAGGGGTCGGCAACGACCTGCGGCCCGGCGGACGTCTTCGCCGACGGTGAGGAGATCACCTCGTAGCACTGCTCCTGCGGGAAGCACATGTGCAGCTCGTCTCGCGCCTGCTGCTCGATGTACCAGGCCTGCGACAGCTTGGTGCGCTTTTCGGTCAGCGCCTTCACCTGGGCGGACATGGTCTGCTGCGCGGCGAGCAGCTGATCGATCTGCTGCCGCTGCGCGATGTACTCGCGAACCGGGTAGGCGAGGCTCAGCGCGATCGCGCAGATCACCACGGCGAGCAACGCGGCCCGTCCGGTCAGCCTGGTGGACCGCGCGGCCGCCGCCATGGCGGCGGCCTGCGCGGCAGACGGCGGACCTGGCGCCGTGGACTGCTCCGGGGAGGGCTGACCCTGGGTAGGCATGATCAGGCTGAATCTCCTACGCGGGGGTGAACCTCGGGAACGCGGACGCGCCCGCGTAGCTGGCCGCGTCGGCGAGGTGCTCCTCGATGCGCAGCAGCTGGTTGTACTTGGCGACCCGCTCGCCGCGGGCCGGGGCGCCGGTCTTGATCTGGCCCGCGTTGGTGGCGACGGCGAGGTCGGCGATGAACGTGTCGTCGGTCTCGCCGGAGCGGTGGCTGATCATGCAGGCGAACGCGGCGCGGTGCGCGAGGCTGACCGCGTCGAACGTCTCGCTGACCGTGCCGATCTGGTTCACCTTGACCAGCAGGGCGTTCGCCGACTTCTCCGCGATGCCGCGGCGCAGCCGCTCGGGGTTGGTGACGAAGATGTCGTCGCCGACCACCTGGACCCGGTCGCCGACCTCGGCGGTGAACGCCTGCCAGCCGGCCCAGTCCTCCTCGGCCAGCGGGTCCTCGACCGACACGATCGGGTAGTTGCGCAGCCAGTCGGCGTAGATGGCGGACATCCCCGCGGACGTCTGCGGCTTGCCGTCGAAGTGGTACGCGCCGTCGTGGTAGAACTCGGTCGCCGCCGCGTCGATGGCGAGCGCGATGTCCCGGCCGGGGACGTAGCCGGCCTTGCCGATGGCCTCGATGATCAGGTCAAGCGCGGCCCGGTTGTGCTCCAGGTTCGGGGCGAAGCCGCCCTCGTCGCCCACGCCGGTGGACAGCCCGTGCTGCTTGAGCACCGCCTTCAGCGCGTGGTACGTCTCCGCGCCCCAGCGCAGCGCCTCGGTGAAGGTCGGCGCGCCGATCGGGGCGATCATGAACTCCTGCACGTCCACGTTGGAGTCCGCGTGCGCGCCGCCGTTCATGATGTTCATCATCGGCACCGGCAGCACGTGCGCGTTGGGGCCGCCCAGGTAACGGAACAGCTGCAGCCCGGCGGAGTCCGCGGCGGCGCGCGCCACCGCCATGGACACGCCGATGATCGCGTTCGCGCCGAGCCTGGACTTGCCCGGCGTGCGGTCGAGGTCGATCAGCGCCTGGTCCACGAGCCGCTGGTCGTCGGCCTCGTGGCCGAGCAGCTCGTCCTGGATCTCCTCGGTCACCGCGTCGACGGCCTTGGTGACCGACTTGCCGCCGTACTCGGCGCCGCCGTCTCTCAGCTCCACCGCCTCAAAAGCACCGGTGGACGCGCCGCTCGGCACGCCGGCCCGTCCCACGGAGCCGTCGTCAAGGACGACCTCAACCTCGACGGTCGGGTTACCCCGGGAGTCCAGGATCTGCCTGGCATGCACCGCTTCAATGGACGCCACGTCTCGGCTCCTCGCTCATGAGCGCTTTATCTTCAAGTTCCGGTATGGAGCCTAACGGAGCGGTGCCAGGCCGGCCTAACTGGCACGCCGACTTACGCCGAGACCGGCGTGCCCGCGGTTGACCGCTGTTTGCTGATCACGCCCGTGCCGGGCAGCGAAAACGTGACCGCCGTGTGCACCGTGACCGGCCGGTGCGCGTCGTACATTTGGGGACGCGGAATCCGCCCGCGCCGGGAGGGGAGAACACCATGAGTGACCAGCTGCCGGATCGGCCACGGCCTGCCGGGAGCGGGCCACGGAAGTGGAGCCGCGGCCCGCTGATCGTGGGCGGCACCCTCGCCGTGGCCGTGGCCGTTTCCGTCGGCCTCGTCGCCACAGGAGGCCACGGCGGCAGCACCACGCTGACGGGGGACGCGAAGGCCCCGGCGGATGCGCCGGTAACCTCCACGTCCTCGACCTCGACCTCCACGTCCTCGACCTCCTCGTCCTCGTCGTCATCCTCCGCCTCGTCCCGGGCCTCGTCAGCGCCGTCGCACGCATCCCTCGCCTCGCCAGTGACGCCGCACTCCACGGGTTCGGCTCCCTGGTCGTCGACCAGCTGTCCGAGCCAGCTGGCGTCCTGGCGCAGTACCGGAGCCGGCGGCCAGCTCCAGGTCGTGGTCACCTCCATCAACATCGCGACGCAGGCGGCAGCGTCACTGAGCGCGGACCTGGGGACCGGCACGGTTCCGCCGACTGCCCCGCCGACCGCCCCGCCGGACGCCGTCACGGCCCTTCGCTCGGCGGCCACGTCGCTGGACTCGAGCACTCAGGCCGCCACGAAGAACCTGATCCCCGGCTGCGTAACGGGTACCCAGCCGACGGAGGCCAAGGGGCTGACGGACCTGAGCAAAGCGGTCGCCGGATTCGGCAGTGCCGCCGCTGGGGCCGGCAGCGGCGACTACGGGACCGCGCAGCGCGACATTCAGACGGCGATCGCGGCGCTGCAGTCCGGCTCGGCGGAGATGACGACGGCCATCGTCGCGCTCAACAAGTACGGCACCAAGTGACGGGTAGCGGAGCCGCTCCCGATTAGCCGGCGCTGACCAGGTGACTGATCAGGACGACTTGTTCTTTTCCGCGAAGAGGGCCTGCAGGGACGGGGAGCCGTCGAGCGCGTTGTCTTTGCGCTGCGGGCCCCAGCTGTAGGCGTAGTCGAATACCGGATGCGGGACGACCACGGCCCAGTAGGCGAGCATCTTGCGTTCCTGCTTCACGTTCGGCATCACCCAGTAGCCGTTGGAGTCATCGGGGTAGCTGTTGCCGAACGTCTGGTACACGGGCACGATCGTGGACGCCGGCCAGCCGATGGCCTCGACCGCGTGTACGTACTGGGCGATCATCTCGTAACGTGGCGGTCCGAGTATCTCAGATCGCACCGGGTACGGGTCGATGCCGATCAGGTCTAGCCCGCAGTCCTGTGGCGTGTACGCGCCCGTGAAAGTCGGCGTGGCCGATTTTCCGAGGTTCTCCAGGATGGCGAACGCCTTCGCGCCCGGAGCGTGCGCGTGAATATAGTTGTCTTCTTCGAGCAGGTTCGCCGCCGGGCAGGTCTTGGGGGTGGGCTCATCCGTGATGTAGAAGCCGAACAGCTTGGGGTCGCCGGCGAAGGAGTCCACGGTGGACTTGAAGGCGGCGGTCGCGCCATCGCAGGTCCCGATCCAGACCAGCCCGCGGACTCCGGCCGGCAGCCCGTCCAGTTGGCTCCTGGGATAGCTGGCGACGTCGGCGATGTTGAACCCGTCGGCCCCCGGCGTGTACTCGCCGGAGTCGCTGAAGTTGTTGTTCGGCGCGTAGTGCCACTTCGTCGCCGGCCAGGGGGCGGCGTCGGGCGGTAGCGGGGGGGTGGTGGCCAGCGTACTCGCCGGGGTTGCGGGCGGCGCGTACGTCGCGCCGCTGCTGCAACTCGCGAGCGCGAGCATGCCCACTATCCCCGCGAGCACCAGCCGGACCGGGTATGGCATCGTGATCATCCGGATTCCCTTTTTGTTACGGGGCCGGCCTGGTCAGTGCGTTCCGGTCCGCCTGGACACTCTCCATTAAAGTTCTCCTACCGGTCAAGCGTGGTGGAATACCGCGGAAACGGCATACCAGTCAGTGGCGGATGAGAAGGTAGCGGTTGCGTCCTGGGCTCCAGCAACGCTGGCCAGGATGTCCTCGATGTCGATCGATCCCGAGCCGGTCTGGCTGCGTATCGTGAAAGCCTGGCCCTGAGACGACCCCGCCGTGATGGAACCGGGCGACCCGCCGGTCATGATGCCGCCGATGACGAGTTCGCTCGCGCCGACCGAGGCGGTCGGCCCGGAGTCGACCGTGGTGCTTGTGCCCTTCGCGACCGCCGCCTGGTCCAGCGCGCCTGTGGTCGCGATGCCCGAGTAGTCGGCCGCGGCGGCCTGGAGGTAGGTCGCGGCGGCGGAGGTGATCGTGATCGTGAGGCCGGACGGGGCCGCGGCCGAGTTCTGCACGTAGAACAGCGCGATGTCACCGTGGCCGCTGCCGGTGCCGAACGTGGTGGCGGCACTGCTGCGGGTCCATGCCCCGTTGATGTTGTCCGACACCGAGACCTGCCCGGTCGAGTTGTACTGGCCGAACCAGCCGACGAGCAGGTCGCCGGGGCTGACCGCCTTGGTCAACGTGATCGTGGTGCTCGTGACCTGGGTGCCCGTGCCCGCGACGCCGGCCTGCACGAAGTGCGCGCTCGGCGGGGGCGCCGCCGGGGTAGTCACCGGGAGCGCCGTGGACTGCGCGGAGTGATTGCCCGCCGTGTCGAAGGCATCCACCGTGTAGGAGTACGTCGTGGACGGCTGCACGGTCGAGTCGGTGAACGTGGTCGTGCCGGCGTTCGCGGTGCCGATCGACGTGCCGTTGCGGTAGACCGTGTAGCCCGCCAGCGTGCCCGTGGCATCGGTCGAGGCGGTCCAGCTCAGGCCGACCGCGCTGGCCGTGTCCGTGGGATCGGTGAGGCCGGTCGGGACCGTGGGCGGCGAGGTGTTGCCCGCCCCGAACGTGTGGAACGTGGCCGCGACCGCGTACCAGTCGGTGGCGCTGCTGAACGTGGCGCGCGCGTCCTGCGTCCCGGCGGCGCTGGACAGGATGTGTTCAAGATTGGCCGACTGGCCGCTGGTCTGGGTCAGCATGGTGAAGTTCTGGCCCTGCGAGGTCCCGGCCGTCACGGTCCCCGGCGAGCCGCCGGTCAGGATGCCGCCGACGACGAGCTCGCCCGCGCCGGCCGAGCCGGTCGGCCCGGAGTCGGCCGTGGCGCTGTTGCCCTTGGCCACCGCGACCTGGTCCAGGGCGCCGGCCGTGGCCACGCCGCTGTACTCGCCGGCCGCGCTTTCCAGGTAGGTCGCGGCCGGTACCGAGATCGTGATGGTCAGGCCGTTCGGCGCCGGCGCGGTGTTCTGGAAGTAGTACAGCGCGACGTCGCCGCCGCCGCTGAACGTGGTCGAGGCGGTGCTGCGGGTCCAGGCGCCGTTGACGCTGTTGGAGACGTTCACCTGCCCGGGCGAGTTGTACTCGCCGAACCAGCCGACGAGCAGGTCACCCGCGTGCACGGGCGCGGACAGGGTGATCGTGGCGCTGGTCACCGGCGAGGCGGTCGACACCGAGCCGCCCTGCACCGCCGCCGTGGCGCCGGGCGCGGGCGTGGTCGCCTGGACCGCCGCGGACTGCGCCGAGTGGTTGCCGCCGCTGAAGGCGTCGACCGTGTAGCTGTACGTGGTGGACGGGGACGCCGTGAGGTCGGTGTACGTGGTGGCGCCGGGGCCGCCGGTGGTGCCGACGGCCGTGCCGGCCCGGTAGACGGTGTAGCCGGTCGGGCCGCCGGTCGACGCGTTCCACGACAGCGACACCGAGCTCGACGTCGTGCCGGTGACCTTCAGGCCCGTCGGCACCGATGGCGTCCCTGAGCCGGCCTGCACCAGTTCATAGGCGCCGATGTCGCAGCCGGTGCCCTGCGGCCTGGCGGTGCCGCGCTGGTCGGCGGTGCCGGTGCAGCCCGGCGTGCCCGCCGGGACGGCGTCGACCGCCGGGCTGCCGGCCGGCAGCGCCATCGTCTGGGCCGGGCCGCCGTTGTTCGCCAGCGGGCCGAGGTTCGGGCTCGTGCTGCTCAGCGAGTGGCTGGCGGCGGAGAAGCCGCACGAGGTCCCGGTGTCGATGTTGTACCCGGTGTCGATGACCGGCTGCGCGCCGCCGCAGTTGGGGCCGCCGCCCTGGCCGTTGGCCACGATGCTCATGCCGATCCTGAGCGTGAACCCGGTGTAGTTCAGGATGTTCGCGCCGAACGGCGAGCTGTTGCCGGAGAACGTCGACTGGGTCACCGTGGTGGTGCCGAAGTTGTCGATGGCGCCGCCGCCGTTGGTCCCGCCCGTGTTGCCGTTGAACGTGCTGTCGCTGATGTTGAGCGTGGTGTCGTTGTCGATCGCGCCGCCGCCGGGCCCGGTGTTCCCGGTGAACGTGTCCCCGCTCACCGTCATCGTGCCGGCCGCGTTAAGCAGCGCGCCGCCGCCGAAGACGGTCGCCGTGTTGCCAGTGAAGGTGCTCGCGGCGATCGTTGCCGTCTTCTGGTTGAAGACCCCGCCGCCCTCCTGCGCCGTGTTGCCGGAGAACGAGCTGGCCGACAGGTTCAGCGTGCCGCTGTTGTTGATGGCGCCACCTGACGTGCCGGTCGCCGACGGCGCGGCGTTGCCGGTGAACGTGCTGCCGGTCACCGTCAGCGTGCCGTGGTTGTAGATGCCGCCGCCACCCGACGTGCCGTTGCTGGCCAGGCCGTTGCTGATCGTCACCGCGTTCAGCGTGAGGCTGCCAGTGGTCGCCACGTCGAAGATGCGGAACACCGGCGTGCCCGCCGCGGTCGACCGGGCGATGGTGGCCCCGCTGCCCTGGATCGTCACCTTGCCCTTGATCACCGGCAGGCCGACCCCGCCGCTGTCGGTGGTGTTGTTGATGGCCGTCAGCGTGTAAGTGCAGCCGCTGGTGAGGGTGACCGTGCCGTTCGTGGAGTTGGCGGTGGTGATCGCCGAGATCAGTGCCGCCGTGGTGCACGAGGTGGCGGCAAGCGCCTGCGTCGAGACCGCTACGCTGCCCGCCGCGACAGCACTGAGCACTCCGGTAGCGACAGCCAAACGCCGCAGCCCTGGCCCCATCCATGTTCGAGCCACGTGGCCCCCCCGATCCCCCTACCGCCGCCTGCGGCCCTGCCGGCGGGCGACGGTCTTGCTGCTGACGCTTGTCAGGACGCAGACGGCTTGGCATCCGGGCCCACAAAGCGGAATAGCTTCATCATTCCGGTCGGCCTGGGACCGCCAACCCGCAGATGACGTAGTTGTTTCTACGCTCATTGCCGGAGACGATGCGGGCGCGGGCCATCAGGTGACCTCCCTGAGCACGACAAGCGGCTCAGCGGCCAGCCGCCCGACGTGGCTGCCCCAGTAGGCGGCACGCTCCCGGAGCGCCCGGCTCGAGCGCGGGTGCGGGTAATCCCGCAGCTCGGTCTCGTAGCACTCCATGGCGGCGATCTTGACCTCAAGCGTATCCGTCACGTCCACGAACAGGTTGGGCCGGAACTCGGTCCCAGTCATGGGCCACGCCCACTCGGTGGAGGACGGCGTCTCGAAGACCGCGAACTTTCGCAGCGCCGGGCGGGCGTACGGGCGGCAGGCCGTCCACGCGCACCTGGACACCAGCCGGTGGTCGGCGTTCACGTCTTCAGGGAAATGCGTGTACACGGTGCCCGGCTCGATGTCGTCGAGCACGCCCTCGAGCCGTTGGGTCAGCTCGATGAGCGGAACGGTGTCGAGCCGCTGGTCTGGCAGCGAGAGAAACTGGATCGAGGTGAAGCCGATGACCTCGGCGGCCCGGCGAGCCTGCTTTTCCAGCGTGGCCACCAGCTCGGCCGGGTAACGGCTGCCCGCGCCGTCCGCGACGATGACGGCGTGCACCTCGTCCCCCTCGCGCACGTGCCTGACCAGCGTGCCTCCCGCGCCGAGCAGCTCGTCATCGGGGTGTGCCGCGATGACCGCGACTCGTGTCCTTTCCATGCCTCACACCGTCCGGTCGCCGGCTGGCCTGGGTCCGAGGCCCAGTGCCCACGCCGCGGTCTCTGGGGGAACCGCTTCGAACTCGTCGCCAGGCCGAAGGCCGTTCCGGCCGGCCCAGGCGGCGGCGGGGCCTGGCGCGCCGCCATCGTCGGAAACGCTCGTCAGCACGATGGCCCCGTCCGCGGTGGCGACCCGGATGCCGTCGTCGTCGCAGCCAAGCACTTCCCCGGCCGCCCGCCCGGGGCAGGTGCCGCCGTCCGCCGCGGCCCACAGCATCAGCTTCCGTCCCGCGATGAACGTGAAGGCACCGGGGTAGGGCGCGGTGAGTGCGCGGATCCAGTCGCGGACCGAGCGGGCCGGGCGGTTCCAGTCAGTGATGCCCATCTCCGGCGTTCGCTTCGGCAGCAGCGGGCCGTCGCCGGGGCCCTGCGGTCGCCTGGGCGCGGTGCCGTCAAGTAGCGCAGGCAGCTGACGCCTGAGCATCTCCGCCCCGGCCTCGCCCACCCGCGCGTACACGGTCGCGCACGTGTCGTCGGGCATGATCGGCACGGTCTGCTGGTCGATGATGTCGCCGGTGTCGGTGCCCGCGTTCAGGTACATCATCGTGTTCCCGGTCACGGCGTCGCCGCGCAGGATGGCCCAGTTGACCGGGGCACGGCCCCGGTAGTGCGGCAGCAGGGAGGCGTGGAACCCGATCACCCCGCGCGGCGGGACGCTGAGCAACTCGGCGGACAGCAGCCTCGTCCACCCGGTCACGACCATCAGGTCGGGCCGCAGTTGCTCGGTATGCCGCACGGACTCCGCGGAGTTGATGTTCGCGCAGCGGCGCACGGGGATGCCGTGCGCCCGGGCCAGCGGTTCCAGGTCCACGAAGCCGGACGTGCCGGCCGACCGCTCGACCGGGAGCGTCACCACTTCGGCTACCTCGGCCCCGCTGTCAAGCAGCGCGCCGAGGGCGGGGACCGCCTCGTGCACGGCGCCGACGAAGATCACGCGGCCGCCGGTCATCGGGACGCCCCAAGCAGCGGCGCCACATCGGTCGCGGCGCTGGCGGATCGCAGCGGCGGCGCGCCGATGACCGCGTCGATCAGCCGGGTCAGGGCGTACTGGTTGGCCTGCTCGGAGATTCTGACACCGGAAAGCCCTGGTGCCATGAGCACGAACGGCACCTGCTCGGTGGTCTCCCCCTCGTCGAAGACCGCGGTGATGGCGAGCCGCCCCGACTGCCAGTCAGGGCCGGACATGAGCTCGGGAATCCAGGCCCGCAGCCAGGCGTCCGCTTGGGCGGGCGTGCCGTTGTGGCCGTCGTGCTGCAGGTTCGGCGTGACGAGGCCGACGTCGGGCAGGTCGCCGGCGCGCACGTCGTCCGCGAGCGCGCCCCCTGCCGGGGTACCGGCGGGCACGTCATTCGCCCGGCAGCTGGCGGCCTCGCTCGGGAAATACGCCCACGGGTTGTGGTTCACGTCGTAATCGCCGACGAAGCCGGGATCACATGGCCCCGGCATGGATTCCTCGTAGGCCTTCGCCGACTCGCCGCGGGCAAGAGCCTGCCCGAAAACCGAGGGCCCCGGATAGGTACAGCCGGGCCCGGGCGCGCAATCCTGCGGTTCATCGAATGCCGACCCGGCGAAGATGGCCAGGTAGTTGGGCAGGCTCGGATGGGCCACGTCACTCCAATCGGTCGCGTACGCATACCGCTGCGCCAGGCTCCACAGGTACGGCATGCCGTCAGGAAAGACCTGCTGGATGCTGTGGTTCTCTTCCATGATCACCAGGATCTTGCGGACGTGGCCGAGGCTCCCGGCCGGGCTGGAGGGAGCGCTGGCCGTGGGCTTGGGCGCGGGAGCGCTCGCCGTGGCCGTGGGCGCGGTGGCCGTGGGCGCGGTGGCCGTCGGGACGGATGAGCAGCCGGCCAGCAGGGCGCCGCCGACCAGCACCTTGAGCGCCAGCGCGGACCGCGGCCGGCAAGGACGGGCCAGCGACGAGGCGCGGCAGGAGAACCGCCCCCCCTGGTAGCTCATGCCGCCGAGTCTGGCAGCCGCCGCAGTGCGGCACCTCCGGCAATCGACGTAGAAGGAAGCTCGCACCTGGGTGATGAAACTAACCTTGCCTGCCCATAACGTGAGGACTTATCGCAAGCAACCCACAAGGAAACAAGGGGTGAACTGTGGAAGCCAGCGAGACGGGCAGGCGCATTTTCTGGCGGCACCGGTGGCTGCTGCTGGTCTTGGTGATCCTGCCCGCGGCCGGCGTCGTGGTGCTGAAACATGACCAGCCGGTGACCTACGCGGCTACCGCGGTCGTCCAGGGCCAGGGCACCATACCCGACACGACGACCCAGGTGTCGGCCATCCAGAGCAGGGTGGCCTCGGTGGCGAGCGACCCGGCCACGGTGCAGTTGGCCCTCACCAAGGCCAAGGTGAACAGGGACGCGCCTCAGGTCGCCAAGCACCACATCTCGGTGACCCCGGTGAGTACGTCCGCCATCATGGACGTCACCGTCACCGACAACGACCCCCAGGTGGCCCTGACGCTGTCCACCACCCTGGCCACGATCGTGGTCGACCAGCTGAACCAGCTGGGCGTCAAGGGAAGCCCCGAGCTGGCTTCGCTCAGCCAGACCCACGCGCAGCTCGCGGCCAGGACTAACCGCCTGCAAACCCAGCTCAACTCGGCCGGTGCCGCCAACGCGGCCACCAGCGTGCAGGTGCAGAGCCTGCTGTCGCAGCTGGCCGCGGCGGAGACGGAACTGGCCAACAACAATTCTCAGCAGCAGCAGGTGCTGGCCACTCTCACCACGGAGACTGGCGCGTCGGTGGTCAGCCTGCCCACGGACGCGGTCGCGGCGTCACAGCACGCCGCGGTATACGGAGCGCTCGCCGCGCTGCTCGGCCTGATTATCGGCCTGCTGTTCGCCGCGCTTCGCGAGGTGCTGCGGCCGACCGTGGCCCAGCCGGACGCCGGGGCCAGGGAACTGGGCGCGGTGCTGTTCGGCATCGCCGAGGAACGCGGCGGGACGATCGTAGCGCTTGGCCGTGACCTGCCCGAGCGCCTTAACCTGGCCGCGCACCGGGCCGGGGTACGCACCGTGGTGCTCACCGGGCCTGGGTCGACCGGCCGGCTGTCGTCGCTGGCCGTCCGGCTGCGCGGCCGGATGTCGCCGGTACCCGCCGACGGGCTGTCCCTGGGCACCGCCCGCCTCGATGCCGAGCGAGGCGACGACGCGAGCCAGAACGGGAACGGCGACGGCCGACGCCCGTCCATCGTCGGCAGCGAGCACCGCACGGTCGGCCTGGCCACCACCGACCGGCCGGTCGGCGTCACGGCAGCCCAGTCCCCGGACACGCAGCGGACGGTCGTCACCTTGAACGACATCCGGCTCGGCGCGCCGCCGTCCGACGCCGCCCTCGTGGTCGTCCTGCCCCGGTTCGCGCCGCACAGCGCGCTGGACCAGGCCGCCGACCTGGGCGTCACCGCGGACTGGCCCATCCTCGGGGTCATCGGGATCCGGCGCGTGAGCTGGCTGGGAGCGCTCATCGACCGGGATGCGTCGCGGACCAAGGCACGTAAGGGATCAGCGGGAGTAACTCGCTAGAGGGGGGACGATGACTGAGGGATGGCTCGCCGGCCGCGGCTGGCATGGCGGTTTGAGATCGCGGGACCGCCGCAGCAAGGCAGTACCCGGGCTGGCGACACTGATAGTCGGTGCCGGGTCCGCCGCCCGCACGCTCATGCGTGACCTGCGGAACTGTCCGGATTACGGGCTGCACCCCGTCGGCTTGCTCGACGACGACCCCGGCATCCTGTCCGTGTTCGGCACGCCGGTGCTCGGCGCACTCGCGGACCTGCGCCGCGTCGTCCGCGACCACCGCATCCAGGCGATCATCATCGCGATCCCCTCGCTGCCGCCGGCAAAGCACAGCCTGCTCATCCGGGCCGCCGCCGACACCGGCGCCCACGTGCGCTACCTGCCGTCGTTCCTTTCCGCCCTGGAACGCGTGGCCCGGGCGGCGGACATGCGCACGGTGAGCTACAGCGACCTGCTCGGCCGGGCGGAGCGCCGGATCCTCGAGCCGTCGGTGCAGGAAATGCTCGGCCGGCGCCCGGGTCCTGGTTACCGGGGCCGGCGGGTCGATCGGCCAGGAGCTGTGCCGCCAGATCAGGAGCCATGACCCGGCGTCGCTGCACATGCTCGACCATGACGAGTCGAACATGCACACGCTCCAGCTTGAGCTGAACGGCCGGGCGCTGCTCGACAGCTCCGAGATCATCATCGCCGACATCAGGGACGAGACCCGGATCCGGCAGGTGTTCCGGTCGGTCCGGCCCGACGTCGTCTTCCACGCCGCCGCGCACAAGCACCTGCCGCTGCTTGAGCAGCATCCCGGCGAGGGCGTCAAGTCGAACGTGCTCGGCACCCAGAATGTGGCGCGCGCGGCGGCCGAGTGCGGGACGCGGCGCCTTCTCCTGATCTCCACGGACAAGGCCGCCGAGCCCCGGTCGATCCTCGGCGCGACCAAGCGGCTCGCGGAGATGATCGTGCAGGCGCACGCGAACGACAAGATGCAGGCCTGCTCGGTCCGGTTCGGCAACGTGCTCGGCAGCCGCGGCTCGCTGCTCACCGTGGTCCGCGACCAGATCGAGCGCGGCGAGCCGGTGACCGTGACCGACCCCGACGTGACCCGGTTCTTCATGACGGTCGAGGAAGCGGTGGGACTTGTCCTGTCGGCCGCGCCCATGGGCGAATCCGGCGAGACGTTCGTGCTCGACATGGGCGAGCCGGTGCGGATCGTCAACCTGGTCCGCCGCTACGCCGAGCAACTGCGGGTGCCGGACGTGGAGATACGGTTCACCGGCCTGCGGCCGGGAGAGAAGCTGCACGAGACGCTGTTCAGCCAGTTCGAGGATCCGCTGCCGACCGTCCACCCGGCCATCTCGGCCACCAGGCCGGGGCGGTTGCCCGATGACTTCGCCAGCTCCCTTGACCTGCTCTACGCCAACGCCGCGGACGGGGACGACGACCTAGTCCGGATCCAGCTCGCCGACCTGGTGCCTGAGTACCACCATGCCAGCGACCAGCCGCCGGCGGCGATGGCACTGGCGAGCCCCTACGCGGACGAATTCTGATGCGGAGCCTGCTTGACACCGCCGGCGAGCGGGTCGAACTGACGTGCGCGGTGCCCTGGATCGCCGACGTCATCGCCGAGGGCGCCGCCGGCCAGCTGACCCCGGCCGACGGCGCCACGCCAGATGTCCGGGTCACGGTCGAACGCGACTCGGCCGCGTTCGATGTCAGCGGCTGGCAGGTGCTCACCCGCGACGCCTGGTACCGCGAGGGCCAGGTGGTCATCGGCAACGCCTGTTCGTCGGGCCTGGACCTGCGGGTCACCGTGGGCGAGCCGACCGTCGAGGTGGTCGCCCGCTGGCGGCCTTCCGCCACGGGGCGGGCGGCGGCGGCGGTGCTGCGCGCCCGGTCCCGGCTGCTGCTGCGGGCCGTCCTGCTGCAGTACCCGGCGCTCTGGCGGAGTCAGCAGCGCGGCCGGGCCCCGCTGCACGCCTCCGTCTGCGGCCTTGACGCCGCCGGCGGCCGGACGGTCCTGCTTGCCGGGCCTGGAGGCGTCGGCAAGTCAACGCTCGTCCATCGTGAGCTGATCAGCGGGGCCGTCTCCACCTGCGACAACGTTTGCGTGAGCGACGGGCAGCGCGCGTGGGGCCTGGTCGAGCCGTTGCGGCTGCCTGCCGAGGCGCACGCGGGCACGGGCCGGCGCATGCCGCACGGCCGGCGGGAGGCGGCCTGGCCGCGCCGTACCGGCCAGATGACGCCCGACCTGCTCGTCGTGCTGGCCCGCGGCGCCACGCCCGGGGTGACCCGGTGCGATCCAGCGCTGGCGGCGCGCCACCTGACGGCCGGCACCTACATGGCCGGGGAACTGCGCCGCTACTGGGCGCTCGCGGCGACCCTGGCGCTCGGCACCGGCCTCGGCGGCACCCACCCGCCCGTACAGCACATCGCACAAGAACTCAGCGCCCGGCTGCCGTGCCTGCAGGTGAACCTCGGGGACCGCTCCGGGGCACCGCTGCGCGAACTGCTCAGCGCTCCGATCGTCGAGGAGGTGGCGTCATGACCGGCCGGGTACGAGTGGCGCAGGTCGTCACGAGGTTTATGGCTGGCGCCGGCGGGGTGGCGCTGCGCGGCGCCCTGGCGCTTGATCCCGAGCACTACGAGATCGTCTTCGTCACCGGCGAGGGCGACGACCTGATCGCGAAGGCGCGCGCGGCCGGCCACGAGGTCGTGCTGCTGCCCCGGCTGCGCAGCGAGATCGCTCCCGTCGACGACCGCCGGGCCCTCGCCGACCTGCGGGCCTGCCTCAACGGCTTCGACGTGGTACACACGCACAGTTCCAAGGCGGGCGCACTCGGCCGCACGGCCGCACACCGGCTAGGGATCGGCCGCATCGTGCACACCTTCCACGGCTTCCCGTTCCACCAGTTCCAGTCCTGGCCGCGCCGGTCGGCGTATATCCAGGTCGAGCGCTCGGTCGGCCGGTTCACCGACGTCTTCCTCGCCGTCGGCCCGGCTGTGGCGGCCGAGGCGATTACCCGGCGGATCGCGCCGCCGGAACGGGTCCGCACGATCGGGGTGGGCCTCGCCAAGGCGCTGACCGCACCCGGTCAGCGTGACCGCGCGGAGGCCCGCAGGATACTCGGCGTGCCTCCCGGCATGCGCGTGGTCGGCACGGTCGGGCGGCTGGCCTTCCAGAAGGCGCCGGAGGACTTCGTCCGCGCGCTGGCCGGGTTGCGCCGCAGCGATGTGTTCGGCGTGTGGATCGGCGACGGCCCGCTGCGCGCGAAGACCGAGCAGACCGCGCGGAAGCTCGGCCTGGCCGACCGGATGCTCTTCACCGGGGAGCGTAACGACGTGGAGGCGCTGCTGCCAGGGATCGACGTCTTCGCGATGGCCAGCAGGTACGAAGGCCTGCCGTGCGCCATCGTCGAGGCGATGAGCGCCGGGCTGCCGGTCGTCGCGACCGCGGTCAACGCGGTGCCCAACGTGGTCATCGCCGGGGAGACCGGACTGCTGGCGCCGCCGGGAATGCCGGACCTGCTCGGCCGGGCCATCGGCCACCTGCTCGACAACCCGGCCTACGCCGCGCGACTGGGCGCGGCGGGCCGGGACCGGCTCGGGGTTGAGCTGTCGCCGGACGCGCTTGGCACCGTACTCAGCGAGGCCTACCTGGGGCAGCATGTCGCACGGCCCGCCCGCGCGGTCAGAACTGGCCGCGTCATGAGCGAGCTTGCGAGCGAGTCGGTAGGTACCGCGCGTCCGCGAATGCGGACTCCGAGCGTCAGCGAGGTGGCCTCATGAGCGAGCAGGCGGTGCCCTTCTGCCGCACCGAGATCGTGCCAAGCGCGCAGCAGGCGGCGGTCCGGGTGCTCGCAAGCGGCTGGGTGACGATGGGCGCCGAGTCCATCGCGTTCGAGCAGGAGTTCGGCACGTGGGTAGGCGCGCCGCACACGGTCTCGGTCAGCTCGTGCACCGCGGCCATCCAGCTGGCGCTCGCCTCCCTCGGCCTGCCGCCAGGTGCGCCGGTGCTCACGCCGACGCTGACCTTCTGCGGAGCCGTCCAGGCGATCGTCCACGCCGGCCTGCGGCCCGTCCTGGTGGACGTGGACGAGGAAACGCTCACCGTGTCCGCGGAAGGCGTGGCCAAGGCGGCGAGGAACGGCGCGTCCGCGATGGTCACCCAGCACATGGGCGGCTATCCCGTCGCTACGGCGGAGCTGGCCGCGGCGGCAGGCATACCGGCGGACAACGTGGTGGAAGACGCCGCGCACGGCCTCGGTGCCACCGTCGGCGGGCGGCCGGTTGGCAGCTCCTCCCGCGCCGCGTGCTTCAGCTTCTACGCCACCAAGAACCTCCCGATCGGCGAGGGCGGCGCGCTCACGACAACCGACGGCGAGCTGGCCGAGCGCTGGCGGCGGATGCGGCTGCACGGGATGAGCCGTGACGCCTGGCGGCGCTACGACCGGTCAGGCTCCTGGCGGTACTCGGTCGAGGACGCCGGGATGAAGGCGAACTTCACCGACCTGCAGGCGGCCATCGGCCGGGAACAGCTGCACCACCTCACGTCCTGGCAGCAGCGGCGGTCGGCCATCGCGGCGCGCTACGACGCGCAGCTGGGCGGTATCCGCGGCCTTGAGCTGCCGCCGCGTCCCGCGGCGGACACGCACGCCTGGCACCTGTACATCGTGCAGATCGATGACCGGGCCTTCGGCATGGACCGGGACACGGTGTCCGACCGGCTAGCCGAGGCAGGCGTCGGCACGTCCGTGCATTTCATCCCGGTCCATCACCTGCCGTACTTCCGCGACCTGCTTGGCCTGGAAGCGTGCGGCGAGCTGGCCGCGGCGGACCGGATCTTCCCGCGCCTGCTGTCTCTGCCCATGCACCAGGGGCTCACCGATTCCGACGTAGACCGGGTGTGCGAGGCCCTCGCCGGCCTCGCCGCTTGAAGGGAACGAAATGCCGTTCGAAGAGAACGAGATGGACATAGCGGTCCTCAGCGGGTCGCGGCTCCACGGGGAGCGCCAGTTCACCGTATTCGACAGTGAAGCTGCTCCCGCCGACCACGGGTTGCTCGACTCCCTGAGCAAGGGCACGGACGGCGCGGGCCTCGCTGCGCCGCCCGTGGTGCTGCCCGACTTCTGCCACAAGGCGAAGTTGGAGGTGCCGTCGAGCATCGCGGTCGCGACCGCCGGCGAGATCCGGCCGGCGCTCGCCGACGCGGGCCTCAACTGCGGGATGGCGCTGATGACCCTCGATATCGAGCGGCCGTCGGCCAAGGCGGTGGCGGACTTCTACCGGCAGGTCGTCGAGCGGTACCCGAACCCGCCGACCTGGCGCCGGGAGCTGACCGCCAAGGAGGTGCTGCGGGCCGCCGTCGAGGGCGCTGATTTCGCCGCCGAGCGATACGGCCTCACTGAAAACGACCTGGACCACATCGAGGAGCGCGGCCAGGCTCGACATCGACGCGTACGGCGGCGCCCAGCGCGCCGCCAAGGAACTGCCGTGGCTGGTCGTGCAGATGAGCCGCCTGCGCTTCGGCGGTATCGGGCCGAGCACTCATTTCCTTGAGCTGCAGGAGGTCGAGGAGGTCCTCGATCCCGCCGCGGCGGAAGAACTCGGCATCCGCACCGGGCAGGTGACCGTCCAGTTCCACAACGGCGGCGGCGTACTGACCGGCCAGCTCGGCGAGTTGTACGCCCGGCGCAAGAGCGCGTCGCGGATGCTCCGCACCGAGATGGCGATACAGAAGCCGCTCACCCACCTGCTGACACCGCGATCCGGGCTCAGGCAGCGGCTGGCGGCCTACTTCACCGAGGGCTGCCCGGCGGTCCCCGTCGACGGTGACGCCGGGCGGCGTGTCCTGCTGGCCACCAGGCTCGCGATGAACTACGGCTTCGCCTACCGGATGGCCACCTACGACGCGCTGTGCCGTATGGCCCGCTCGGCGTTCGGGGCAACCTCGAGCCTCGTGGTCGATTCGCCGCACAACTCGATCTACGAGGAAGAGGTGGGCGGGACGCGGGCGTTCGTGCACCGCCAGAACTCCTGCCGCGCCTACCCGGCGGCGCAGATGAAGGACCATCCCGTCTTCGCCAAGACCGGGCAGCCGCTGCTGCTGCCCGGTACCAACCGCACCTCCTCGTACCTGTGCGTGCCGGCGGACTCAGCGCACCGCAGCCTCTACAGCTCCTGCCACGGCTCCGGCAGCGTCATCTCGGCCTTCGAGGCGTCCGGGCGCTCCGGGCCGGACCCGCTCGGGCGCAGTACCCTTCGCTACCGCTACAACGGCACCGCACCCGCCGAGGTGCCGCACCTCGATGACCACGGCGTCAACGAGGCGCTCGGCATCCTCACCGGATACGACCTGGTGCGGCCGGTCGCGAGGATGCGGCCGTTCGCGGTTCTGTCATGACCGCGGCGGGCCCGGCCGACGACGCCGCCTGGTCCGCCCTGCTGCCGGGCGGGACGGTCTGGCTGTCCCGGCCACCGCGCCGGGCCGGCGCCGCGGGCCGGTTTCGCCGCCGCCGCCACGCCGTGGTCGCTGCGCCTGCGGCCCGGGCGCGGCGTCAAGGCGTACGTCGCGGTGCCGTCGCGGCAGCGCCCGCTGATCGTGGCCAGCTGGGACCGCTGCGGTGCTGCGCTATCTGGCCGACAGCGTGCTGTCCGTACCGCCGGGCGCCGGGCCGGTGCTCAGCGCGGTGGTGACGGCCGGGCTGCGCCTGCTGCGCTACCGCGGGACATGGCTGCTCGCGGTGATCGCTCCGGGCCGGCGGTGCCGTGCTGGTCGGGGAGAGCCGAATGACGATGGCACCGCCGCGGACGCTGGCCGACTTCATCGACCAGGCGGGCGGCCGTACCGCCTGCCTGGCGATGTCAAGGGACCCCAACGCCAAGGTGACCATCCTGCTCTTCCCGCCGGGGGCGGCACGGCCGGCCTACGTGGCCAAGGTGCCGACCACCGACGCCGCGGCGCGCAGCGTCGAACGCGAGGCGGAACGGCTGGCCGAGGTCGGCGGCCGGGAGCTCGGGCCGGTGCGCGCGACGATACCGAAACTCGTCGCTACCGTCGAGCACCTCGGCAGGCCCGTGCTGGTCATGACCGCGATGCCCGGCCAGTCGATGCTCGCCGCGTACCACGCCTGGCGGCACACGGCCCGCCGCGACGCGGTGGCCGCGGACTTCGCCGCGGCCGGCGACTGGCTGGCCAGGCTGCAGCAGCGCCGGCCGCGCGGCGACCGCAGGTCAGCGTGGCGCAGATGCTGGACGGAGTCGCGGACGTGCTCGGCCGCCGGTTCGGCGGCCAGCCCGGCACCGATGCGGACCTGGGCGGCCTGCCGCCCTGCGGGCGGCTGGAGGGCCAACGGACGCCGCAAACCGTGGTGCACGGCGACTTCTGGGCGGGCAACCTGCTGACGGAGGCGGGCCGGGTGCTCGGCGTCATCGACTGGGAAGCATGCCCGCCTGACCGGCTCGCCCGTCCGTGACCTGGCCAGGTTCGCGACGTCGTACTCGCTGTACCTCGACCGTCACACGCGTCCCGGGACGCCGGGTGGCCGGTCACCCGGGACTGCGCGCCGCCCGCTGGGGGGCTGGCGTGGAGTACGCGATCGACGGGACCGGCTGGTATCCCGACCTGGTCCGCTCGTTCGTCGATGAGCGGGCTTGAGCGGCTCGGCGCGTCCCCGGCCTGCTGGCGTGACGTGCTGCTCGCCGACCTGGCGACCATCGCCGCCAGCGCGGATCACGACGAGTTCGCCCGCAAGCACCTGCTGCTGTTCCGCCGCCTGACAGGGGGGCAGCCATGACGATGACCGCGACACGCCCGGTGGCCGCCGCACGGCGGGAGGCCGCCCGCCAAGGCCGGCCCGCGGCAGCGCCCAGCGACGTCGCCGTGATCACGCTGGTCCTCGCCGTCATCTTCCAGCCGATGCTGCACCCGACCGGTCCAGGCAACAGCTCGCCGGTGGACCTGCTCCTGATCGCTCGATCGTCACGGCCATGGTCTGGCTGGCCGCCACGCACCGCAAGCTGCGCGCGCCCTACGTCATCCCTGCCCTGCTGTTCATCGGGGCCGGCGCGGCGTCCGGCCTGGTCTCGCCGCTGCCGACCACGGCGCTGACCTCGGTCATGATCGACATCCTGCTGTTCGCCTGGTGCACCACCGTGGTCAACGTGGTGAGCGCACCGCGGGCCATGCGCTACGCGCTGGTGGCCTGGAGCTGGTCCGGCATCTTCTGGGCGGCGCTGTTCGTGGTCGCCTGGGCTGGGCACCTCACGTCCGCTTGAGGGGATCAACCCGGCCGAGGGCAACCGGCTGTCGTTCACCTTCGGTGACCCGAACTACGCCTCGTGGTACTGGGATCGCCACGATCTTCGTGGTCTTCGCCTCGCGTGCACCGGCAAGCGGTGGATGCGGCTCGTCGGCTACGTCATCCTGCTGTGGGCGCTGGCGCTCACCGAATCCAACGGCGGCGCGCTCGCGCTCGGCATCGGCGTCGTGTTCCTGCTGATGGTCAGGTACTACCGGCGGCACGGCTGGGCCGGGGCGATCGCGACCGTGCTGGTCGCCGGGCCTGGCGGTCGCGTGTTCTTCACCGTCGTCCCGCTCAACTCGATCAGGCACTGGGCGCTCAACAGCAACCAGCCGCTGCTGGTCAACTCGATCGGCCGCAGCGCGCAGAGCAGCCAGCGAGCGGAGCCAGCTCGACAGGGAGATCGCATCGCGCTGTACCAGCGCAGCGACGGCGTGCTCGGCCTCGGCCCGATGAGCACCAAGCAGCTGCTGGCGCAACTGGTGTACCCCTACTCCAACGAGGCGCACAACGACTGGCTCGCGGCACTGAGCGAGCGGGGCGTGCTCGGCCTGTTCGCGCTGCTGCTGCTGGTCGGCCTGCGTCGATCTCGCGGGCCGGGCCGGTGTCCGGCGGCCGCTGTCGGCGCCGATGGCGGCGGCCGTGCCCGCCCCGGCCGGGCATCGTCGCGGCCCTGCTGGCGGTCAGCGTCAACTCCTTCTTCGAGGAGGTCCTGCACTTCCGCTCGCTGTGGCTGCTGCTCGGCATCACCGCCGTGCTCGGCCGGGACGCGTGGCAGCGGCAGCGATCGGCCGGCAGCGCCGCTTCGCCCGGCTGCGCCCGGCGGCCATCGCGGCGCACCTGCCCACCTGGACGGCGCCGACCGCAAGCCGGCGGGCACCATCCGCCGCCCCGCCGGGCCGTATGTCAGGCCGGTGGCCGCGGCCTCCACGGCGCCGCGAGCAGCGCGTCACGGGCCATGTCGCGGCAGGTCATCACGAACCTCGGGCGCAAGGCGGCGCGCTGGCGTGCGTCTCCGTCGCCAGCCTGCTCGTCGCCCGGGTAGGCGGCCCGACCGTCCTCGGCTACTACGCGCTGCTGCGCGTGCTGCCCTGGCTGTTCGGGGTCATCCTTTCCTGCGGCCTGCCGACCGCGGCGGCCTACTTCATGGCCGGCGAGCACGGCCAGGACCGGCGGTCACGGCCCACCATCGTCCTGCTCGCCGTGATCGGCGCGGCGATCAGCGCGCTGGCCTGGCTGGCCTGCGCCGATCCCGTTCCAGCACGTGTTCTTCAAGCAGATGCCGCTCGCGCTCGTCTTGGTCATGACGATCTCGGTCGTGGTCACCCGCTGTGGAACGTCACGGCCAAGGCCTGCTGCCAGGGCAGCGGGGACATCGCCGGGGCGAACCTGCTGATCGTGGCGGAGGAGTTCTGGTTCGTCCCGACCTAGTCATCGTGCGGCTGGTGACCGGGCAGGGCGGCTCGGCGGCTGATGGTCGCCGCGCTGATCGTTTCCGGCGCCTTGTACACCGCGACCGCGCTGGTGCGGCTGACCGGCCGCGGGTTCTTCCCCGACTGGGGGCTGCCGTCGCCGCGTCTGGCCAGGCGGATCGCCGCGTTCGGTGCCCGCGGTCAGCTGGGGAACATGCTGTGGCTGGTGAACCTGCGGTTCGACTTCGTGCTACTCGGCGCGCTCGCCGGGCCCGCCGTGCTCGGGGTCTACGCGGTCGCGTCCAAGTTCGCCGAGCTGATGCGGCTGGTTCCCACGGCCGATCAATTACGTGCTCTACCCGCGGTTCGCGCGGATCGGCCGGGCGGAGGCGACCGCCGAGGCCCGCCGGCTGCTGCCGCGGTCCACCGCGCTGACCGTGGTGATGACGCCCATCCTGGCGGTGGTCACCGTATGTCGCGCTGCCGATCCTGTACGGGCACGCGTATCCGCGGCGCCATCGCGCCAGCCGAGATCATCATCATCGGCCTGTCGGTCGAGGGGGCGGCCGCGGTCGCGTCCGCGTACCTGGTGGGCATCGGCCGGCCCGGGCTCAACTCCATCGGGATGGGCATCGGCACGGTCGATCACCGTGACGCTCGACGTCATCCTCATTCCCCGGTTCGGCGCGATGGGCGGCGCCATCACCTCCGGCGTCACGTACCTGACCACCACCATGTTCGCTCGTCGTGCTCGCGCGCGGCCGGTTCCGCGCTCAGCCGCGGGCTGACGGCGCCACGTCGGCAGGAGCGCAGATCGGCGCCGACTCCTGGGCCCGCCGGGCCGTGGACTGCTCGTGTGCCGGCGTCGCGCTCGCGGTCAGCACCCCGTGTCCTCATCGTGCTCGCGGCCGCCGTGCGGCTCACCAGCCCGGGCCCGGCGTTCTACCGGCAGGTGCGGATTGGCCGGGCCGGTGAGCCGTTCACGATCTTCAAGCTTCGCTCGATGAGGGCAGGGGCGGACCGGGCCGGCCCGCTGGTGACCAGCCACGCCGACTCCCGCGTCACCAGGCTCGGCGCCGTGCTGCGGGCCACCAAGCTGGACGAGCTGCCGCAGCTCATCAACGTGATCAAGGGGGACATGACGCTCATCGGCCCCCGGCCAGAGGTGCCGCGGTACATCCCGTGGTACACCGGGACGAGATGGAGACCCTGAACGTTCGTCCTGGGCTGACCGGCGCCGGGCAGATCCTCTACACGCAGATGCAGCAGGCACCGGCCAGCGACGCCGAGGACCCCGAGCAGCACTACATAACTCATGAGCTGCACGCGAAGCTCGGCTTCGACCTGGACTACCTCAGGCGCCGCAGCCTCGGGTACGACCTGACGCTCGTGCTCCGCACCGTTCTGCTCCTCGTCGGCCTCAACAAGACGCATTCCCATGACCCTGCCGTCGCGGGCCTGCGGACGATCGCGCGGCACGGCTCGATGCGTGACGACGTTCACTACCAGCAGCGTGACATACCGGCCTGACGAGATCACGTGCCCTTCCCCGTGATCAGCGCTTCCGTGATGCACGGACACGGCGGTCGCCGGGACCGCTCGGCCGGAACTGGGGCGCCGCTCATCCTGAGTTCGGGTTCCCGCCGATCGGCGGCCAGGTGCTTCGACTCGGCCGCAGGCCCGCCCTGAGACCCACCGCGACAGCCTCGATGGCGCTGTGGCAGTTGAGCTTCACGATCACGTTGCGGATATGCGTGCGCACGGTGTTGGGTGACTGGTTCAGCTTCTCGGCGATGCCGTTGCGGTCGAGGCCGCTGACCATCAGGCCGAGCACCTGCCGCTCCCGCGCCGTTAGCTGCGTGATGAGCTGCGGCGCGCCGCCCGGGTCCTGGTGCTCGGAGGCCAGCTTGGCGAGCAGCTGCGTGCGGCAGCCAGCTTCCGCCGAGCACCGCGGCCCGCGCCGCGCCGATCACCTGCTCGACCGAGGCGTCCTTCGGCACGAAGCCAACCGCGCCCGCCCGGATCGCCTCCAGGGCCACGGACGTGTCCGCGTAGGCGGTCAGCACCACGACGATCGGCGCGAACGGCAGCGCGGTCATCTGCTTGGTGAGATCGACACCGCTCACCTCGCCGAGGCGCATATCCATGAGCACCACGTCCGGTTGCCATGACATCACGACGCCCAGGGCGTGAGCGGGATTGCTGACGGTCAGCGGATCGAAGTCAGCTTCCGCCCGGAAGACCGCCTCGAGGCCCTGGCAAAAGACGCGATGATCATCGACGATGAGGAGCTTGCTTCGCATCATCCGCTAAGCGAGTCCGGTATCCGCTCCTCAAGGCCGCCGCTCACCTCGATGATCCCCTCCCTAACGGCGTAAGCCACCGCCTCAAGCCGCGAATGCACCCCGAGCTTGATGAGCACGGAGTCGATGTGCGTGCGGAGCGTCGACAGCCGCACGCCCATCGATGTGGCCATGCTCGTCGTGTTCTCGCCGTATACGAGCCGTGCGAGCACCTCGCGCTCGCGCGGGGTCAGCAGGTGATCCAGGGCGGGATAGCGCGAGCTGTGCCGGGCAGGCCGGTGAACGGCCTGAGCCGACAGTGACAGGACGACCCCGCCCGCGGGGCGTCGCGCCTAGCCGTGCCGTGGCCCCCGTGAGTACCCGCAGCACCTCGACGAAGTCGTCGGTCTTGAGTGCCGCCCCATGGACGCCGGCCGCCAGCGCCGCCGCGAAACCGGTCGAGTTCGGCGCATCCGCGAGCAGTACGAACACGGTCTTTGGCGAGCCGGCCACGGCCTCTTGCAGTGCGCCTGGCCGGCTGATCGCGGCCAGGCCGACGTCGAGGATGCACGCGTCGGCCTGCTCGCGCATGGTCAACTCCACCGCGGCGTCAAGGCCGGCCACGCATCCGACGACATCGTGACCGGACCTGTTCAGCAGCGACTCGAGGGCGGCGGCGAAGACACGGTGCGCGTCGGCGACCACGATTCTCACTTGGAGTACCCCCTCTGGGCGGGTACCCGCACGGTGACCGCGAGCCCGCCGAGGTCGCTAGCGCCGAAGTGAACGCTGCCGCCATACTTCAGCGCAAGCGCGCTGATGATCTCAAGGCCGAGGCCGGCCCGCCCGCCGGGCACGGCGCGGGCGGCGCCATGCCCCGAGTCGGCGATGGTCACCCGAGCCTGACCGTCGGCCTCGTCGACTTCCACGATGATCCGGCCGGTCGGCCCGGCCGCCCGGCACGCGTTAGCCAAGACATTGCAAAGGATCCTCATGATGTCGCCGGTGTGGACCAAAGCGGTGACGGGCTGCGACACGATATCGATCACTCCGTCGTAGTGGGCGCTGGCACTCTTGACGGCTTCGGCGGCGATCTCGTCAAGACGGACGCCCGGACTGCGCTGCGGCGGGTCGAGAATGTCAGCGCAGATCGCGGCGATCTGCCCGGCCGTGGCACCGATGGCCTCCAGCCGATCGCGAAGTTCTTCTCCCGACTCGGCCTCGGCGGCGCGCGCGAGCCACTGATCGTCGCCGTCAGCTCTATAAAGTCATGACACAATTCGCGCAGCGACAAGCCCGCCGTGACCGAAGCGGCCACCCCTGGCGCTGACAACTGAGCGAAGTCGTCGCGAGCGACAGGACATCCTGCCATCCCCACTGCACCCAGGCTCCACGGAGTAATCGCCACAATCCTTTCTCCTTATGCCGACGGCAGCGTTCACCAAGGCCCCCGGTCGGCATACGACTACGCGACGCTGGATAGGTGGATGGCCGTCATGCGGTTTCCCGCTCGCAAAAGGCTCTTCCTGCCCTTGCGCCGCAAGGCAGGAAGGAATAGAACCGGGTCAGCCATTCGGACCCGTTTGAGGCGCCACGGACGGCGACAGGCGGGCCGGGCCAAGCCGGGACCGCTGCCGCGAACGCCGGCCCGATGCGACCAGCCGCCGCTCGTCGCGGAGGGCTCCGTGGAGGTCCTGCGCGGCCTCAGGCGTCTGCTTGACCTTGATGGACAACCAGACCCCCTCCCTGAGAAGCGGGCTAGCCAGGCCGCCGTCCCCGCTCCCAAAATGGCGCCATCGTTAACTCTAGGTTGCTATCGCCAGAACTCATCGCGACAAGATTATGACGCACGATCCGTAGGGACGGTTTACATCCCATGCGGGAATTTTGGTGATGATCATGATATAGCCGCCCAGGCGGGCGCGAGTTGTGCTCGGCTGCCTCAGGCAGCGAGCCGCTGCTAGCCAGCGGGCCGCTCCCGCGCACGTACCGAGTCAGCGAAGCGGCGCGCCGCCGCCCGCAGCTCAAGCTCCGGGTCAAGTCCGGCTTCGCCTGCGCGGGCGACCAGGGCCATCAGCGCGCCGCCGAGGCGCTCGCCGGAAGTCTGGTCACCGGCGGCCGCCGCCAGGCCGACGCCGGGCACATTGCCGCCGTCGGCAGCGACGATCCCGGCCCGCTCCGCACGCCGCTGCAGCTGAGCGGCCAGGGAGAGCGCGGGCTGGCCGAACGAAACACCGTCGAGCACCGACGGCCCGCCCGCGCCGTCCGGCGAGCCCGCGGTCGCGGACGCCGCCTTGGCGGCGCGCTCCGCCTTCTTGATCTCTTCCCAGTTCGCGTTCACGTCCGCCGCCGACGACACCGAGACGGACCCGAAGACGTGCGGGTGCCGCCGCACCAGCTTCGCGGCGAGGGTGTCCGCCACCTCGTCGATGGTGAACCCGTCCTCAGAAACCGGCCGCTCCGCGGCGATCCGTGCGTGAAAGAACGCCTGGAACATGACGTCGCCGATCTCCTCGCGCAGCGCCGCGAGGTCGCCGGTCTCGATCGTCTCCGCCGCCTCGTACGCCTCTTCAAGCAGGTACGGCAGCAGCGACTGGTGCGTCTGCTCGCGGTCCCAGGGGCAGGCCACCCGCAGCCTGTCCATGATCGACACCAGGTCGAGCAGGTGCGCGCCGGGCAGGTCGGGCGCCCCGTTCAGCACCTCGTGCGGCACGGAAAGCGAGCCGAGCAGGGCAGGGTCCGCCGCCTCGCCCTGCGGGGCGAGCCACACCACCGGGCCGGGGGAAGCCGACACCGCCGAGGAAAGGAAGGCGGCGAGGGCCGCGCCGTCGGCGGACGACGGCCCGTCAACCATGTCCGTCACCACGCCGGCGGCGGCCAGCGCCGGAATGAGCGGGTGCCCGGCCGAGCCCGCGAGCACGCGGCCGGCCGCGTGCAGCGCGGACCATGCCTGCCAGCTGAGCAGCCCGGGGGCGACCCGCGGGCTGCTCAGCAGGACCGTCAGCACGCCGGGACGAGGCCCTTGGTGGTTCGCGGGTGACGGGGTGCCCGCCGGCCGGGACAGCGTGTCCGGCGCCGCCACCACCGCGAACGGCGGCGTGAAGTCAAGCCGGCCGTACTGCGGGCTCACCTTGATGTCCAGCGACTTCGCTGCCTGGCAGGACGCCTTCGAGATGGCGCTGGTGACGGCGTCCTGCTCCGTCTGGCTGGTCACCGGCTTGCCGCCATTGTGCTTCAGCGCGAAGGCGTCCTGCTGCGCCTCCCAGCGGCCCACCTGCATGAACATCTGCGGCGGCACGCCGTTCGCGACAAGCAGCTCGGCGGTGCTCGCAAGCCCGTTCTGCTGGGCCACCGGCTTCAGCGAGTTGAGCGCCGCCTGCGCCTGCGCGTCGGTCACGCTGATCCCGTTCGCCGCGGCCATCTCGTCCATGACCTCGAACCTGATCATCCAGGAAAGCACCGCGTCCGGCAGCTGCGCGGGCTTGATCTGGACGGCGCTGCCGTACGGCTTGGCCGCCGCCTGCAGGTTCGACACCTGGGTGTCCAGCGAGGACACGGTGATCCGCTGGTCGCCGACGACCGCCGCGGCGCCCGCCTGCACCGGAGCGCAGGCGGCAAGCAGCGCGCAAGCGCCGAGGCCGGCGGCGAGCACGGCCACCCGGCGGCCCCTCTTGAACAGACCCTTGCGAGACACAGACGATCCCTTCCAGCGCGTCAACAACACCACAGCAGCAAATCTACGACTCGGACAGCACCGAACGGACAACCTCCGCGCACCAAGCGAGCAACTCGGCGTCACGCAGCGGCTCCCCGCCGAAACCCCCGCTTGAGGCTCCGGACTTAGGCACCGGTACCAGCATGGTACGCACCGCCGGCTTGAGCAGCGTCTTGGGGTATAGCCGCTGAACCCGGACCACCCGCGAATCCGGCAGGACGACGGGCGCGAAGCGCACGTGCGACCCCTGCAGCGTGATGTCCGTCAGCCCGGCCCGCCGCGCCGCGAACCGCAGCCGGGCCACGTCGAGCAGCGTCACCACGGGCACCGGCAGCTCGCCGTACCGGTCACGCAGCTCGTCACGCACGGATACCACGTCCTCCTCGGAGTCGATCGAGGCGATCGACGTGTAGGCCGCGAGCCGTAGCCGCTCGCCCGGTATGTAGTCGTGCGGGATGTGCGCGTTGACCGGCAGCTCGACCCGGACCTCGGGACGCTCGGCGGGCGCGTCGTCCTTGAGCTCGCGCACCGCCTCGCCGATCATCCGCACGTACAGGTCGAAGCCGACCCCGGCGATATGCCCGGACTGCTCGCCGCCGAGCAGGTTCCCCGCCCCGCGGATCTCCAGGTCCTTGAGCGCGACGTACATACCCGCGCCGATCTCCGTGTGCTGCGCCACCGTCGCGAGCCGCTCGTGCGCCGTCTCGGTGAGCGGCTTGTCCTGCGGGTAGAGGAAGTACGCGTACGCCCGTTCCCGCCCGCGCCCGACCCGGCCGCGCAGCTGGTGCAGCTGGGACAGCCCCTGCGCGTCCGCCCGGTCCACGATCAGCGTGTTCGCGTTCGGTATGTCGAGTCCCGACTCGACGATCGTGGTCGCGACCAGGATGTCGAACGACCGCTCCCAGAAGCCGATCATGATCCGCTCGAGCTCGTGCTCGTTCATCTGCCCGTGCGCGACCGCGATCCGTGCCTCGGGCACCAGCCCGCCGAGCTGGGCGGCCACCTTCTTGATCGACTGCACCCGGTTGTGCACGAAGAAGACCTGCCCGTCGCGGAGCAGCTCGCGCCTGATCGCGGCGCCGATCTGCTTCTCGTCGTACGCGCCGACGAAGGTCAGCACCGGGTGCCGCTCCTCCGGCGGCGTCAGGATGGTGGACATCTCGCGGATGCCCGCGACGCCCATCTCCAGGGTCCGCGGGATCGGCGTCGCGGACATGGAAAGCACGTCCACCTCGGTGCGCAGCCGCTTGAGGTACTCCTTGTGCTCGACGCCGAACCGCTGCTCCTCGTCGATGATCACCAGGCCGAGCCGCTTGAACCTGGTCTCCGGGGACAGCAGCCGGTGGGTGCCGATCACCACGTCCACGGTCCCGTCGGCGAGGCCCCGCTGGGTCTCCGCCACCTCGCCCGCGCTCTGGAACCGCGACATCGGCTTCACCGCGACGGGGAACGGCGCGTACCGCTCGGAGAACGTGTTGAAGTGCTGCTGCGCGAGGATGGTGGTCGGCACGAGGATCGCGACCTGCTTGCCGTCCTGCACCGCCTTGAACGCGGCCCGCACCGCGATCTCGGTCTTGCCGTAGCCGACGTCGCCGCAGATGAGCCGGTCCATCGGCACCGGCTTCTCCATGTCACGCTTGACGTCGTCCACGGCGGAGAGCTGGTCGGGCGTCTCCACGTAGGGGAACGCGTCCTCGAGCTCCCGCTGCCACGGCGTGTCCGGACCGAACGCGTGCCCCGGCGAGGCCATCCGCGCCGAGTACAGCCGGATGAGCTCGGCGGCGATCTCGCGCACCGCCTTGCGCGCCCGCCCCTTGGTCTTGGCCCAGTCCGCGCCGCCGAGCCGGTGCAGCGCCGGCGCCTCGCCGCCCACGTACCTGGTGACCTCGTCGAGCTGGTCGGTCGGCACGTACAGCCGGTCGGGCGGGTGCCCGCGCTTGCCCGGCGCGTACTCCACCACTAGGTAGTCGCGGGTCGCGCCCGCCGCGGTCCGCGACGTCATCTCCACGAACCGGCCCACGCCGTGCTGCTCGTGCACCACGTAGTCGCCCGGCTTGAGCTGGAGCGGGTCCACCCCGCCGCGCCGCCGCGCGGACGGCATCCGCCGCTCGTCCCGCGAGGACGCCCTGGATGTCCCGCGCGCCGCGAAGTCTGCCTCGGTGAGCACCGCGAGCCGCACGGCCGGCCAGGTGAACCCCTGGCGCAGCTCCCCGGTCGCCACGTAGGGCACCCCGCCCTCCGGCTCGGCGTCGAGGTCGCCGGCCCGCGCGCCGAAGCCCTCGCCGCGCAGCACCTCGGCGAGCCGCTTGGCGGGCCCGTGCCCCTCGGTGACGAGCACCACCCGCCAGCCCTCGGCGAGCCACTGGCGCACGTCGGCGAGCATGCGGCTGGTCTCGCCGCGATAGGCCGCCGCGGGCAGGGCGTTGATGGTGATACCGAACGAGTGCGCTGCTCCGCCCGTGCCCGGCCGTTCCCCGCCGCCTGGTCAGCGCCCGCCATGCGCCTCGCCGACGCCTTCTCCGGCAGTGCCCTCGTCGGTCACGCCGAACGGTGCCAGGGTCCACCACGCGATGCCAAGCTCGGCGGCGGCCTCGCGGATCTTCTCTATCGGCTGGAACGCCGACCCGCCGAGGTCGACCGGGGCCTCGCCGCCGGAGGCGGCGCTCGCCCAGGACGCCTCGAGGAACTCCTGGCTGGTCGTGACCAGCTCGATGGCCCGCGTCCTGATCCGCTCCGGGTCGCAGGCGAGCACCACGCCGCCGAGCGGCAGGTAGTCGAGCAGCAGCTCCATCCGGTCGGCGAGGACCGCGGAGAACGCCTCCATGCCCTCGACGGTGATCCCGTCGGCGATCTTGCCGAGGATCTCCGACACGCCGGGGTGCTTGGCGGCCAGCTCCTTGGCCCGTGGACCTGACCGACGGGGTGAGCAGCAGCTCCCGGCAGGGCGGCGCCCAGAGGCCGTGCTCGGCGTTGCCGGCCGAGCGCTGGTCGGCGACCTTGAATACCCGGATCTCCTCAACGGTGTCGCCGAAGAACTCGACCCGCAGCGGGTGCTCCTCGGTCGGCGGGAACACGTCGATCAGGCCGCCGCGCACCGCGAGCTCGCCGCGCTTGGACACCATCTCGACGCGCGCGTAGCCGATGTCGACCAGCCGCGCGATCACGTCCTCCGGGTCGGCGTCGTCGCCGACGGCCAGCCGGACCGGCGCCAGGTCGCCAAGCCCCGCCACGATCGGCTGCAGCACGGCGCGGATCGGCGCGACGACCGCCTTGAGCGGCCCGCCGAGCGGGGCGTCGCCCGCGGCGGGATGCGCCAGCCGGCGCAGCACGGCGATCCGCTGCCCGACCGTGTCCGAACGGGGCGAGAGCCGCTCATGCGGCAGGGTCTCCCAGCCTGGGAACGTGGCGACCGAGTGCGGCGGCAGGAACGAGCGCAGCGCCGCGGTCAGGTCGTCCGCTTCCCGTGCGGTCGCGGTCACCGCGAGCACGAACCGGCCGCCGGCCGCGTCTTCCCGCGCGGCCGGGGGCACGGGAGGTCGACTCCCCGGGCGATAAGAGCGGAGACCAGCGGCCGCAGCGCGGCCGGCGCGACGAAGTCGCGCTCGCCTGCTCCCGGCGTGCCAGGCTGAGAGTCGAGTGCGGTACGGAGCTGGGGATCTTCGGCTACGGCGGCAAGTAGTCCGGCGAGGCTCATGCTGTCCCAATGTCGGTGGCGGAAGGGCATTACGGGCACCTGCGAGACATCCGCCCCGCACCCGGGGGCAGGCCCAGACGCAGGATCCCCATACGCACCCAAGTCGATGCTTTAAGCGCTCAACTCCGTCGTCCAGTTTACGACGGGCTTGGCGGCGCCTAAGTCGCCCTCGAACCTCAACTCTGGGATCCGCCACAATCAGTATCATCCAGTGTACGGAAATGACACTATCCTGGGGCATGGCCACCTTTCATTCGTAAAACTAGGACGGTGCGCAGTCCGTCGGCCCGGGAGGAGCGCCGTGAGCCTCGGGACGGAGCATGATCCCGCCGAGCGGGAAGCGGAGTCAGAAAAGCGGGCGGGCAAGCTATGGAAGCTGGCACTTGTCGGCCTCATCGCTACCTTCGCCGCGCTGGCCTGCTATGACCTCATCTCAAGCGCCGGCGAGCTCGGAGCGGGCGCCGGTGCCACGACGGCAAAGGCGGCCACACCGTCGGTCAGCGGTGCCCCCACCGCTTCGCACTCCACGGCGTCCGCACCGGCATCGGTCTCCCCGTCAGGCAGCAGCGCACCCCGTCCGCTCACCGTGACGGCGGTGGTCGCCTTCGGCCCTGAAGGAACGGCGGACGGCGACAATCCAGGCACCGCGTCCCGGCTCCTCAACGTGAGCACGGACCAGCCGTGGTACAGCCAGTGGTACGCGACGCCAAGGTTCGGCAACCTGCGATCGGGCACCGGGCTGCTGTTGACCCTGGGCGAGACCGCGGTCGCGCGAGACGTACGGCTGGTGCTCGGCACGGCAGCTGGCGCGGACGTCCAGGTACGCATAGGAAACAGCCCTTCCCCGGACCTGCCGGTAGTGGCCAGCGCGTCAGGCGTGGGCGGCACGGTCCGGCTGGCGTTGACGATTCCCGCCACGGGCAGGTACGTGCTCATCTGGTTTACCCGGCTGCCTCCCGACGGGCAGGGCCACTACCAGGTCAGCGTGTACAACGTCTTCGTGGACGGCTAATCCGGCGGCTTACCCGGCCGCCAGGCCCGTTCCGTAAGGCCTCGGCCACCGCCGTCGACCCCGCCGAACCGTAAAGGCTGCACGAGGACGAGAACAGGAACCTCGGGATGCTGGCCTCCTTGGCCATCTGCGCCAAGTGCAGAGTGCCGTCGAGTTTACCGAGTAGGTCGCCGCGGGGTTCAGGTCGCCAAGCGGATCGTTAGAGAGCGCCGAGAGGTTGCTTGAGTCGTGAAATATGTCACCTGACAGCGCGGCGGCACGTGGTCCGCGAGCGCAACCCGTCACGCCAGGCGATCAATATCGATCAAACTCAAGGCAATTTGTAGTTGCTCAACTACCATGCGATGCATGACGACTGCCGAACGAGGCTCGCCGGACAGGCAGCGGACGGCGAGCCGGTTCTTTGCCGAGCCGATGCGCGAGTACGTCCTGCAGTGCCTCGGCCGACCGGTCAGCGTGCTCCAGGCGGGCTGCCTGGCCCCGCTGCGCGAGCTCGGCATCGCCGAGCTCGCGCAGGGCGGGTTCGAGATCTCGGTCACCGCGGTCGACGCGGATCAGCCGCTCGCCCGGCGCGTGCTGCTCGAAGCGCACAGCGTCTACGACGACGTGATCACCGGCGACCTGCGCACGGTCTCCATCCCGCAGCGCGCCTTCAACGTGGTCTACTGCGCCGCGCTGCTCGAGCGGGTGCGTCACGTCGAGCTCGTGCTCGACCGGCTGAACGGCGCGCTCAAGCCGGGGGGACTGCTCTTCGTCAGGACCGCCGACCGCTACAGCGCGACGGCGCTGCTCGACCGGGTGCTGCCCGGGCCGGCCAGGCGGGCCGTCTGGTCCCGGTTCCGCCCCGGCACCCCGGGCCCGTTCCCCGCCGTCTACGAGGAAACCGTCAGCCAGAAGGGCATCGCCTCCTACGCCCTGATGCGCGGCCTCGTGATCGCCGCCCGCGCCAGCGAGCTGACCCGCCCCGACCACCCGGCCGGGCTATCATCGTCGGTGCGCATCACCTGCGCGGCCATCGCCCGGCTGAGCAGAGGCCGCTACGCCGACAGTCACGACGAGCTGCTTTACGTGATACGCAAGCCGCTTGACCGCTTCGCCCGTGTCGTCTTAGCGCGCGGCGTGGCCGATACCCCGAGACGGAGGCGCGCGTGGCCGGTGAGGAGTCGTCCGCCGACGTGCTGCCCGCGGAGCTGGCCACGTGGCCGGCCTGGACCCCGGACGAGGAGCAGCTCGGCGAGCTCGAGCTGCTCATCTCCGGCGCGTTCACGCCGCTGGCCGGCTATCTCACCGCGGCCGACCTCGCGGCGGTCAGCCGCGCGCGGCCAGCTCGCCGACGGAACCCCGTGGCCGGTTCCCGTCACGCTGACCGTGCCGGCAGGCGCCGTGCCCGCCGACGCCGGCCACCTGGTGCTGCAGGACCCGGAAGGCTCGCCGCTCGCCGTCCTCAGCATCGCCGAGCGGGTGCCCGCCGACGCCTCGGGCGCCGCGCTGCGCCTGGCCGGCCCGGTGACCGCGCTGCGGCCGCCGGAGCACGGGCCGTTCCGCGCGCTGCGCCGGACGCCGGCCGAGGTCCGCGCGCGGCTCGGCGGGTCCCCCGTGCTCGCGTACGCGACGCGGCGGCCGCTCGGCCAGCGGCAGATCGGCCAGCTGCGGCACCTGGCCGGCCAGCTGCGCGCCAGGATCCTGCTGCTGCCGCTGGTGGCGGGCCCGGCCGAGCTCGTCACCCGGCCCGAGTCGCTTGTCCGCGCGGTGCTCGCCGCCGGGCGGCAGCTGCCCGGCGACACGCTCGTCGTCCCGGTACCGCTCCCGCCGCGCGCTGTCCCCGCCGAGGAGCTGCGGGCCCGCACCGTGGTCGCGGCCGCCTACGGGGCGACCCACCTGCTCCGGGAGGGCGGGGCGGGTGATGGCGGCGCGGGGGTAATGGCGGCGCCCGCCCTCGTTCTGCTGATGATTTCGACTTTTCCAAGCTCGGCGTGGAGATCCTGGCCGAGGGAGAGTGGGCCTTTGACCCGGTCGCCGAGGTGTGGCGGCCGCTCCGGCTGATCGAAGCGGGCATGGAACGCGGCGAGCTTACCGACGGCGAACTCGGCGAGCTGCTCGACTCGGGGGAGCCGGTGCCCAGCTGGCTGATGCCCGCCGACGTGGCCGCGGAGTTGCGCCGCGCGCGGCCGCCGCGGTCACGCCGCGGCCTGGTCGTGTTCTGCACCGGGCTATCGGGATCGGGAAAGTCGACCCTGGCCAGGGACCTGCGTGATGCGCTGCTCGAGCGGGGAGACCGGACGGTGTCGCTGCTCGACGGCGACCTGGTGCGGCGGCTGCTTTCCGCGGGGCTCACGTTCTCGCGGGAAGACAGGGACCTGAACATCGCCAGGATCGGCTACGTGGCCGCCGAGGTCGCCAGGCACGGCGGCATCGCTATCTGCGCGCCCATCGCCCCCTACGCGGCGGCCCGCGGCGCGGTCCGGCAGATGGTAGCGGAGGCGGGCGACTTCATCCTCGTGCACGTGTCGACGCCGCTCGAGGTGTGCGAGGCCCGCGACCGCAAGGGGCTCTACGCGAAGGCGCGCGCCGGGGTGATCGGCTCGTTCACCGGGATCTCCGACCCGTACGAGGAGCCGGACGACGCGGACCTGGTGATCGACACGTCGCAGCTCTCCCGCCGCGACGCGGTCGCCGTGGTGCTCGGCTACCTCACCCGCGGCGGCTGGCTGGCGCCCTAGCGAGCTATATCCGTACGCCCGCGCCGAGCACGTTCCAGATGTCGATGACCGGCTTGTCCATCACCAGTTCGCGGTACTCCGGGTGCGGGGTGGCGATGATCAGCAGGTCGGAGCGGGAAATGACCTCCTCCTGCGGCAGGAGGTGCGGGTCTGCTGTGACGTACGGGTCTGCGGTGAGGACGTCGCCCGCCTTGAACGCAAGAACCCTCTTGAGTTTGTAGGACAGACTGGACCTGATGTCGTCCGATCCCCCCTTGAAGGCCATTCCGAGGATGCCGACCGTCATCTCCCGCAGGTCGAACCTCCGCTCGAGCCGGTCCAGCAGGTACAGGGGTAGCCCCTCGTTAATGGTCATGGCCGTGTGCCCGAGGGCGAAGTTGTTGTTGTTGAACGCGGCGAGCTGCATCGTGTCCTTGAACAAGCACGGCCCTGCGGCGAACCCCGCACCCGGCATGTCCGCTGCGCGCGGGTAGTCCTGTGAGAGGCCTTTCCTGATGCGCTCGAAGTCAAGGCCGCGGTCATTGGCCATCATGTAGAACTGGTTCGCCGCCGCGAACTTGATGTACCGCCACACGTTCGTGAACAGCTTGGCGAGCTCCGCTTCCTCTGGCGACAGCTCGACGATGCTGTTCGTCAGTATGGAGAAGAGCTTGGCCGCCCGCTCTAGGCCGCTCGCGGAGCGGGCCGAGACGATCTGCGGGAGCTCGAAGAGCTCGGTCATCGCCTTGCCCTCGGCGATCCGCTCGGGGCAGAACGCCACCTCGATCTGCAGGCCGAGGTCGGCGATCAGTTTCTCCACCAGCGCGGTGGAGCCTGGAAAGACCGTGGAGCGCAGCACGAGCAGCTGGCCGTCGCGCAGGTGCTCGGCGCAGCCGCTGAGTGCTCTCGAGATGACCAGCTGCTGAGGGTTGAGGTGTTCATCCACCGGGGTGCCGATCACCACGACCACGTGCTCGGCGCTGCTTACCACCGCCGGATCTGCGCTGGCGCGCAACCGTCCCTGCGCCACCACCCGCTCAAGAACCGCCTCGGCGCCTGGTTCGTCGAACGGCAGCCGCGCGGCGTTTACGCGTTCGACGGCCGACTCACTGAGGTCGTAGATGGATACGCGGGCGCCGCGCTCAGCAAAGGCAATCGCCAGAGGCAAGCCGACGTGCCCGCATCCCCCTATGACAACGACATCATTATCAAATGACGGCATGCCCGTTGTCCCCACACCGCTGTCTCGTCATCACACTTAGCCAGATCATCGCGAGCTGGCAAAAAATACCGACGAGGTTCCACCGCGCCGGGCCAGCTGTGACCGCAGGCGTTCGCGCCTAGCGGGCGGCTCTTTCATCGGCCGGAGTCTCGTCCAGTTCGTCCTCCGCCTTGGTGCCCTCTTCGAGGCGCTCGCGGAACTCGGTGAACTTCGAGCCGGCCTTGCCGAGCCTGCCGTTGAGCTTGTCGGCGATGAGCTGCCGCTGCCTGTTCAGCAGGATGTAGCTGGCGAGCGCGCTGATGACCAGGCCGAGGAAGAGCAGCAGCAGGCCGCGCGCCCCGGCGACGTACAGCAGGATCACCGCGCACCCGAAGATCAGGATGCGGGCGGACGTGTAGGCGAGGATGCTTGGCCAGGTTCTGCGCTTCATAGCACTACCAAGTGTAGGACTCTGCCCGGAGGATCTCGGTCAGCAGGGCAGGATCGATGTTGCCGCCGGAGAGCAATGCGACTACTGGCTCGCCAGCGGCTGAAGTGATGCCGAGCTCGCTGGCATCGCGGTACAAGGCGGCCGCGACGGCGGCCGCGCCGCCCGGCTCGGCGATCAGCCGGGCCTGCCTGGCGAGCCTTCTTATGGCGTCGAGCATCTCGTCCTCGGTGACCGTGACGATGTCGTCGACGTACGCCTGCAGGTGCGGGAAGGTCAGCTCGCCGACCTGCTCGACGCGCAGCGCGTCGGCCCGCGTGCGCGCGGTCTGCGCGGGCGTCCAGGCCACGCGGGTGCCGGCGTGCAGCGAGTCGCGCGCGTCGGCGGCGAGCTCCGGCTCGACCCCGATCACCCGCGTGCCTTTCAACAGCGCCTTAACGGCGACGGCGATACCTGAGATGAGGCCGCCGCCGCTGACCGGGACGAGGACCGCGGACGGGCGTGCCGCCCCGGACACGTATCCGGCGATGAAGTCCTCGGCGATCTCCAGGCCGGCCGTTCCCTGCCCGGCGATCACGTCCTTGTCATCGAACGGCGCCACCGGGTGGTAGCCCCGCACCCTGGCGATCTCGTCCGTGGCCGCGACCCGGGCGGCGAACGTCGGCGGGACGCGGACCAGCTCCGCCCCGGCCGACTCGATCGCGGCGGTCTTGACCGCGGGCGCGTTCTCCGGGACCACGATGGCGGCACTGACCCCGAGCAGCCGCGCCGCGTACGCGACGGCGAACCCGTGATTGCCGCTCGAGTGCGCGACCACCCCCTCGGGCTTCGCGCACGAGTCAAGGCCGCGGGTGACCGCGTAGACGGCGTTGTACGCGCCGCGCAGCTTGAACGCGCCGGTCGGTTGCAGCGACTCCGGCTTGACGAGCAGCCGGGCCGCCGATTTGGCCTGCCCGGTGAACGGAATCAGCGGGGTACGGACCGTGACGCCGCGCAGCCTGACCGCGGCAGCGCGTACCTCGTCAACCGACACAAGCTCAGCCACCTCGCCACCCTAGCCGAGCCCGGCACCACGCCCGTACCGGGACTACTCGCGGGTCACCCTGAGCAATCGCTGAATCGCTGCGCTAATTTCCCGAAATCTAGGCAGAAAGTACTCGTTTGTCGCCAAACTAGGGTCATACTCCGACCGATACGAGGAGATGGAACGTGGACGGCAACAATGAGCGGCTGCTCACCCCCGGGGAAGTAGCCGCCCTGTTCCGGGTGGATCCGAAGACCGTGACGCGCTGGGCCGCGTCCGGACGGATCACCAGCATCCGCACACCAGGCGGGCACCGGCGGTTCCGGGAATCCGAGGTGCGCGCACTGCTGCGCGGTGACAGTGAGTCAGCACCCGAGGGGCATCCCGTACCTTAGCCGGGAGCCCTTTTCCGCCGGCCGCGCGCCGCCGATCGTGGCGCGCCCGGCGGTTTCCGCCTGCTCAGGATGAGAAGGGCTCGTCGTCAACGAGCCTGGCGAACTCCTGGAACTCCCGCAGCAGCGCGGCGTCGCCCGCGCGCCACCGCTGCTTGCGCTCCTCGACCTGGTCCGGGGTCAGCGCGTGTTCGGCCAGCCGGGCGTAGTCGGTGTCCTCCGGCCCGATCTCCACGTAGACATCGCCGATCACCCGCCCGTCCCCGGTATGGACGGCGGTCTGCGGAACCTGCAGGTTCCCGTTCGGTAGTCGGATAACGAACATCGCAGCGAATCACCTAGATGCCATAACGCCTATTGAAGTAGAGCATCACCCGTAGTGCTACCCGGGTGTTACCGCTCAGCATGTCGACGAGCGCGGGCCGCTGCGCCGACGCGATCGCGGCGAATGCGTCCGCGAAGAACTCCTTGCGGCCGAGACCGCCTCGCTGGCGGTGGAAGTCACTTGCGATATACGGCTGACACTGATCATAAATCAGCCTGAACTCGGCCGAGTCGGATTGCCACTTTCCCGGCGGGCTGTCCAGGTCATCGAGCGCGTGACCGACCTCGTGGCACATCACGTCAGGTGTCGGCGACGGACGGGTCCCGACCACGATCTTGCGGTCACCGTACGCGCCCGCGCAGGCGTCCCAGGTCGCCTTGCCCGACGGCAACGGCACGCCGTGCAGCGCCGCCATGTCGTCGAGGTCGGGCACGCCGCCGGCGCCCACGTAGATGCCGTCGAGCCCGGCGGCCAGCTTCTCCTGCAACTGCCTGGGAAACTCCGCGAGCCGGTCGATCGCGGAGACCACCTCGGGTGGCGGCACGGTCGCCGCGGCATCCCACTGCCGCCACAGGACCCTCTCAAGCGGGCCGCAGTTCCGCCGCCCGTCGGCGGTCACGGGATAACCGTGCGGATGCCCGGTCGCCAGCGGCAGCAGCGCGTCGGGCGCCGCCGCGGACCCGTTACTTCCGGGCTGCGCCGCTGCCTGCCCAGGTGGCACCTGGGCCCGGGCCGCGGCCACGCCCGCCTGCCCGGCAAGGCGCCGGGCCGCGGGAGGGCCGCCGATCACCTGGTACCAGGGTTGCCGCGGCGACGCGGCGGCCTGCCCCTGCGCGTGTGCTTGCCCTCGTGCCTGCCGTTGCGCCGCGGCATCGGCGGCCAGGCCGCTCGGGCCGCCAGGCGCGCGTTCCGCCGTGTCGAGTGGAGCAGCGCCGAACGGCGCCTCCCTGATCCGCGCCCGCCCGATGCCACCGCCGCCGCCCGGGGTGTAGTTCCGTGGCTGTGGCGGCATGGCCGGGCCCGGGGCCCGGCCGACGGAGCGCGGCACGGGGCCGACGGCGCGCGGGCTCGCCGCGCCCGCCGGTGACTGCGCGGCGCGTCTGGGCAGCCCGGCCGGCGGCTGCAACGGAGGAACCGCCTGGGGCGCCCGGGGCCCTCCGGCTACCCGGTTCTGCGGCTGGGAGCGGCCCGAGTGCCTCCGGTGCCTGCCGCCGGCCTCAGGTCCGGCGGATCGGGGATTGCCCGGCGCGCCGGTGCCCGCCCGCTGCGAACCGAAACGCCAGCTGACGAGTCGGCCAAGCCGCTCGAAAAGGCGTAGCCGCATACTGGCACTCCCTGTTTTCGCTCCCGAGCCCAGAGTATTCCGAATCGGCCAAGCCGTCACCCCAGGTGACAGACCGCTACTAAACATGCAGGTGGAAAAGATGTGAAATCCGATTACGTGGCGGCAACCAGGAGGTTAGGCTTTCGCCATGGTTCTGTCAGGTGCACTTTTTATCCTTTTCCTGGCAGGCTGTTGGCTTCTCTGCCTGACCGACGTCGCCACCACGCCCGCGGTGGAGTTCCCCGGGCTGTCCAAGCGCGGCTGGATCGCCATCATCGCCGTGACGTTCGTCGCGGGTGCCGCCGCCTGGTACCTCACCCGCACCCGCAGGCGGCTCAGGAGCTGGCCGCAGGTCCTGGCCAGCCACGTCACGTACGGCAACTACGACAGCGCCGGCTTTTACCCCGGCAGGCCCATGACGCCCGAGGCGGCCCTGGCCAGGCACCCGGCCAGCCAGGCCAGGAGGGCCGAGGGCCCCGTCCAGGCCACGCCCGTCGGCCCGGACGACGACCCCGAGTTCCTCCACCAGCTCTCCGAGCGCATCCGCCGCAACCAGTAAGCGCACCTAGGCGCGACCAGCGAGCCGGCCCGCCGGCATGTCGCGCGGAAACCGATCGAAGGTTGTTTCGATGACGCTTAGCTGACGCCGGCGTAAGAGTGCATGCCGGTGATGAACACCTGCACGAGGAGCATGTTGGTGATCAGGCTGGCGAAGCCGAGCAGCTGGATGTAGTGCGCGCGGGCGCCGCGCCAGCCGGCCGTGGCCCGGGCATGCAGGTAGGCGGCGTAGATCACCCACGTGATGAACGCCCAGGTCTCGACCGGGTCCCAGCCCCAGTAGCGGCCCCAGGCCTGGTCCGCCCAGATGGCGCCGGCGATCACGCCGAAGGTCCAGACGGGGAAGCCGAAGACGACCGTCCGGTAGGTCAGCTTGTCGAGCGTCTGCGCTGACGGGATCCGGTCGAGCAGCCCGTTACCCGGCTTGACGCGCCCGGCCTCCACCCGCTTGCGGTACTGCCCGGCGACCAGGTACATGAGGCCGAGCACCGCCGCGACGAAGAAGATGCCGGTCGCCAGCGTCATCGCGGTGACGTGAATGGACAGCCAGTAGGACTGCAGGGCAGGCACAAGCGGCCCGGCCGGCGTGTAGATGAGGGTCTCGGCCAGCCCGAGCGCGAGCACTACCGCGCCCATCACGAACACGCCGAGTGCCCAGGCACGGTACCGCACCACGATGTAGCCGAAGAAGATCGCCGCCACGCAGGTCAGCGCCGTGATGAACTCGTACATGTTGCCCCACGGCGCGCGGTGCACCGCGAGCCCGCGGGTGACCACGGCCACGAGGTGCGCCAGTGCGCCGGCCGCGCTGAACGCCACGGCGGCGCGGACCCACGGCCCCGCCGCCCAGACGGACCGGAAGGCGCCTGCCGGACGGGCCGGCTTCACCGCGGCGCCGCCGCCCGGCGGCGTCCCGGGACCAGCCGGCGTGACCTCGGACGGCCCGGCGGACCCGGGCGGCTCCGCTGTCGCGCCCGTCCCGGGGCCGGCGGTCACGGCGCCGACCGTCGCCAGCTGGGCGACCTCGGCTGGCCTCGCGGCCTTGACGGCCGCACGGCGCGGGCGCCCGAACGCGTAGTCACCGGCGAAGGTGAGCACCGCGACCGAGTAGATCAGCAGCGCACTGATGAGGAAGTCGTTGCTTACATGGGCGAAGCCAACGTTGACGGACACGAGCCTCACGCTCCCGATTCTGACTGATTGCTTGGCTCAGGCTGGCCGGTACTTCGCGGCTCCGCCGCGGCGATCTCGGCGGCCAGTTCCGCGAACTCTTCCTCGAAGCCGCCGCTGGCGTCGGACCTGGTGAGCCCGCCCACCGTGACGACGGACCCGGTGCCGGACGCCGCGGGAACGGCCCGGACGAATACCCGCCGCCGTCGCACGAAGAACGAGAGCAGCAGCCCGGCGAGCGCCAGGATGCCGCAGACGAGCGCGGGCACCTGCCCGGGATCGTAGGTGATCGCCAGCGACACCCACTGCTTGACGCCGACAAACGTGATCGATCCCTTGCCATCGGGCAGCTTCCACGTCTGGCCGGGGACCAGCAGGTGCGGCGAGCCGGACACCTCAGTCATCCCGGTGGTGTCGAGCGAGTAGACCGACTGCGACGCCGCGGCGTTCATGCCGAGGTTCCCCGAGTAGCCGATCAGCGACACCGCGGGCGCGTCGGCCGCCGGGAAGATGGACTCTAGCGTCCCGCCGACCGAGATCGCGGTCGGGACGAATACCCCCATGAAGCCGAGGGCGGCATCCGGCGCCTTGACCACCCCGTCGGACAGGAAGGTGCCCGTGTTAGCCGGGATGAACGGGGTCGCCTCCTGGTACGCCACGTGGCCGTCGGCCCCGGTGACCTTGAACTCCGGCGCGTACCCGTGCCCGATCAGGTAGATCTTGAGCGAGTCCACGGAGAGCGGGTCGTTGATCCTGATGTGATAGGTCCCCGGGGTGGCGCCGGGCGACGCCGCGTAGGTGACGTCGGCGTCGAAGTTCGACGGCTGGCCGCGCGACTCGCCGGACTCGATGTAGCTCGAGGTGAACTTGTTGAGCGTCATCGTGAACGGCGCGAGGTCGGACCCGGAGACGAGCCGCCCTGGGTGGAACTCATCGAGCGCGGAGGTCGTGTTGGCGAACGACTGCCCCTCCACGAGCAGCTTGTCGGCCTTGTAGCCGAACAGCCCGCCGGCCGCGATGGCGAGCAGGACGCCGAGCAGCGACAGGTGGAAGAGCAGGTTGCCGACCTCGCGCAGGTACCCCTTCTCCGCCGACACCCAGTGCTCGCCGCGTGTCGGCATCCGGCCGCCGCAGCCGGAACCGCTGCCTGCCGAGCACCGCGGCGGCGCTCTCGACCGCCGCCGCCGGCGACAGCGCGGAGGCGTAGGACGACGATTGCGGCAGGCGGCCCAGGTTGCGCGGCGCGCGCGGCGGCGGAGTGCGCGCCGCGCCGACGAGCCGGAAGGTGCGCGGCACTACGCACCCGACAAGCGACGCGAAGAGCAGCAGGTAGATCGCGGCGAACCAGGGCGCGGCGAACACGTTGAACAGCCCGAGGCGGTTCAGCCAGGGCGCGATGGCCGGGTGCGAGGCGAAGTACTGCTCAACCGCGCCCGGGTCGGCCCCCTGCTGCGGCAGCACGGACCCGGGTATCGAGCCGAGCGCGAGCAGGAACAGCAGGATCAGCGCCGTCCGCATCGAGGTGAGCTGCCGCCACCCCCACCGCAGCCAGCCGCTACTCGCCGGCGACGGCTGCGAGCCCGCGCTGGGACCGCCGTCCGCCACATCCGGATGGCTTCCGAACGAGCGCGTGGCTTCGTCGTGCTCCGCCGCTGGGTCCGGCCCGGACTTAGGGGCGTGCACGTCCGTCACTGGGTCACCGCCGCGTTGCGCAGGAGCGTTGTCATCTGCCCGTAGCTGACCGCGCCGAGAACCATGCCCGCCACGTGCCCGGTCTTGTCGATTACCACCGTCGTCGGGGTGTCACTCACGGGCGCGGCCTGGGAGAACTTCTGGACGATCAGGTAGCTGGGGTCGCTGACGCTCGGGTAGCTGATGGCGGCGCTGCGGGTGAAGGCCAGCGCGTTCGACGGGGTATCGCCCACGTCGTCGCCGAGGAAGGCGACTCCCTGTGAGCGGTACTGCTGCGCGAGGAACGCCAGGGTGGGCGCCTCCTGGCGGCAGGGCGCGCACCAGGATCCCCAGAAGTTCAGCACTACGGTCTTGCCGCGGTAACTGGACAGCTTGATCGTGGTCCCGGTCAGCGACGCGGCCGAGAAGTCCGGCGCGAGCGGCCGGTGCCCGGGCTGGTACTGCACGGTGCTGTCGGCGCTCACGTTCCCCTTGCCCTGGGTCAGGAAGGTCACGGCGAGTGCCGCGGCGAGCAGCACGGCTAGCACGGCCGTCACGGTGACGACGGTCCGGCGCTTGGCTCTGAACACCAGCGGGTTCCTAACGGTGTGCAGCCTCTCGGGGGGCGACCCGTACCCAGGGGCTCGGGTGATTCCGGCCCCGCACTCCTACGGGGGGTAGTACTCAGCTTATTGTGCCCTATCGGGATCGGTCACCGGCCGCCGGGGCGGCACTGCGTAGGAAACGCCGGTGAGCTCGTCGCCGTCGAAGCTCAGGCTGGTCACCGACCCGAGCGCGCACTGACGCGTATTCGGGTTGTGCCACAGCCGCCGGTGCTCGGCGGCGAGGCGGCTGACCCAGATCGGCAGCTGGTGACTGACGCAGACGGCCTCCTGGCCGCGCGCCGCCTCCCGCGCCCGGTCGACCACCTGCCTGACCCGCGCGACCACCTCGGTGTACGGTTCGCCCCACGACGGCCGGAACGGATTCCAGAGATACTTCCAGTTCGCCGGGTTAACCGCGAGGCTGGCCAGGCTGACGGACTTACCCTCGAGCACGTTCACCGACTCGATGAGCCGGTCCTCGGTGACGATCCGCATGCCCAGCCGTTCAGCCACCGGCTGCGCGGTCTCCTGCGCCCGCTCAAGCGGTGACGCGAAGACGGCGGCGACCGGGCGGCCGTCGAAGTAGTCGGCGGCGGCGTCGGCCATCATCCGGCCGTTCGCCGACAGGTGGTACCCGGGCAGCCGCCCGTACAGCACGTGATTCGGATTGTGCACCTCACCGTGCCTGAGCAGGTGCACCACAGTGATCTCAGCCATGGCTCCGCCAGCCTACCGGGACCGCCGGCACGTCAGGCCGTAAGGGCCCGGGCGGCGGCCCGCGCGGCCGCGGGGACGGCGTCGGCGGCCCGGGAGAGCGCCTCGTCGTCGTGGGCGGCCGAGACGAACCAGGCCTCGAAGGCGGACGGCGGCAGGTAGACGCCGCCGTCGAGCATGGCGTGGAAGAACGCGGAGTACGCGGCGGTTGACTGGTCCTTGGCGTCCGTGAAGTCGCGCACCGGGCCGGTCCGGCCGAGGAAGATGGTGAACAGGTTCCCGGCCGTCGACAGGTAGTGCGGTACCCCTTCCTTCTCCAGGACCGCCGACACGTGCGTGCGCAGCGCCTCCGCGAACCCGTCGACCGCGGCGTACACCTCGGGGGTGCAGGCGCGCAGCGTGGCGAGGCCGGCCGCCGTGGCCAGCGGGTTACCCGACAGGGTGCCCGCCTGGTACACCGGGCCGACCGGGGCTAGCCGCGACATGATCTCCGCCCGGCCGCCGAACGCGGCGCACGGCAGGCCGCCGCCCATCACCTTGCCGAACGTCACCAGGTCGCCGCGGACGTGGTCAACCCCGTACCAGCCCGCGCCGGTGACGCGGAACCCGGTTAGCACCTCGTCCATGATCAGTAGCGCGCCCGACGCGTCGCACAGCGAGCGCAGCCGCTCGTTGAACCCGGGGGCAGGCGGCACCACGCCCATGTTCGCCGGGCACGCCTCAGTGATCACGCAGGCGATCTCGTTGCCGCGCGCCGCGAAGAGCGCCGTCACGGCGTCCGCGTCGTTGTACGGCAGCACCACCGTGTCGGCGGCGGACGCGCCGGTCACCCCGGGCGTGTCCGGCAGGCCGAGGGTGGCCACGCCGGACCCGGCCGCGACGAGCAGCGCGTCCACGTGCCCGTGGTAGCAGCCGGCGAACTTCACCACGAGTGCCCGGCCGGTGTAGCCGCGCGCCAGCCGGAGCGCGGACATCGTGGCCTCGGTGCCCGAGTTGACCAGCCGGACCTGCTCGACGGGGGCCCGCGCGATGATCTCGGCGGCCAGCTCCACCTCACCGGGTGTGGCGGCACCGAACGACGTGCCGCGGGTGAGCGCGGCAGAGACCGCGGCCACCACCGAAGGGTGAGCGTGCCCGAGGATCATCGGCCCCCAGGAGCACACGAGGTCGACGTACTGCCGGCCGTCCACGTCGAACAGGTACGGGCCTGCGGCGCTCGCGATGAACCTAGGGACGCCGCCCACCGGGCCGAACGCGCGGACCGGGGAGTTCACGCCGCCCGGGGTCACCTCGAGGGCGCGGGCGAACAGCTCGGCGGAACGGTCGTTAGTCACAGGACTAGCCTTCTTCCTCACAGGCATCAACCAGGTACTCCAGCAGGCGCAGCGCGTCCGGCAGCGCCCGGGCGGCCGGCCGGACCCAGCGTACGTCCTGGCCCGACCCGTACCTGGACGGCGGGGCGAGCACGTAACTGTCCCGGCAATGCCAGCGCAGCACTTCGCTCTGCATGGACAGGTCGGGCGACGCGTCAAGGCCGCAGGACCACCATTCGTCCTCGTGGTCGGGCGCGCCCCTGGTCAGCACGAAGAAGAGCATCCGCTCTGTGCCCTGCACCGCGACGGGGCCGGTTTCCACCGCGGCCTCGGCCATCCGGGCCAGCGCGGTCGCGCCGGCGACCGCGGGGACGTCCAGAACATCAAAAACCCGCCCGGTGGCGAGTATTACATTCGCCTCCGGACGGGCTTCCCACCACTGTCCGATGACCGCCGCGTCCACGGTCGCTTGCATTTGCCAGGTCGGCGAGACCGGGTGCGCGCCCGGCGCCGGACAGCCGACCCGGTCGCACGAGCACGCCCGCCCCGGCTCGGACATCCCGATCCCGTCGAGCCCCCGGCTCGGGCTTGCCCCCTGACATACCGGCCAGCCGAGCGCGGCGTACTCCTGGGCCGCCGCGCCAAGCGCCGGCGGCCGCTGCGCCGCCAAACGGCGGCCTCGTCGCCGCATCATCGTTACCATTAGGCCCCCGAATCGCTGGTGGTACCCAACATCCCGCCACGGAATGCCAAAGCACCCGCCGACCGGTTGTTGGGATTGCGAAAATCGTACCCGCACCACAGCAACCACAGGGCTCTAACCCCAGCAACCGCGTGGGAGCAGCGCGGGCTAAGAGAGCCTGCGGGCTACCTCGGTGGCCCAGTAGGTGAGTATCACGCTCGCGCCCGCCCGGCGGATCGACGTCAGGGTCTCCATGATGGCCTTGTCCCGGTCCACCCAGCCGTTGGCCGCGGCCGCCTCGACCATCGCGAACTCGCCGCTCACCGAGTAGGCGGCGACCGGGACCTGGACCGCGTCCGCTACCCGGCGGATGACGTCGAGGTAGCTGAGCGCGGGCTTGACCATGACCATGTCCGCGCCTTCCGCGAGGTCGAGCGCGACCTCGCGCAGCGCCTCGAGCGCATTGGCCGGGTCCTGCTGATGGGTGGCCCGGTCACCGAACTTCGGCGCGCCCTCCGCGGCCTCGCGGAACGGCCCGTAGAACGCGGAGGCGTACTTGGCCGAGTACGCGCAGATCGGCACGTCTCGGAAGCCCGCGCTGTCAAGCGCCTTCCTGATCACGCCGACCTGGCCGTCCATCATGCCGCTCGGCGCGATGACGTGGGCACCCGCCCTGGCCTGCGCGACGGCCGTGGACGCGTACCGGTCCAGCGTCGAGTCGTTGTCCACCACTCCGGCCGGGGTGACGATGCCGCAGTGCCCGTGATCGGTGTACTCGCACAAGCACAGGTCGGCCATCACCACCAGGTCGTCGCCCACCTCGGCCCTGATGCCGGACAGGGCGAGCTGCGAGATCCCCTCCGGGTCGTCGGCGGCGCTGCCCAGGCTGTCCTTGTCCGCAGGGACGCCGAACACGATGATGCCGCCCACGCCCGCCTCGGCCGCCTCGGCCGCCGCCTTGCGCAGGCTCTTCCTGGTGTGCTGCACGACGCCGGGCATCGAGCCGATCGGCTGCGGGTCGGCGATCCCCTCCTTGATGAATACCGGGAGCACGAGTTCAGCCGGGCGCAGTGACGTCTCCGCCACCATCGCCCGCAGCGCCCTGGTCCCGCGGAGCCGCCGCGCCCTCACCTCAGGAAACCCAGCACTCACAGCAACACCTTCTCTGGCTTCTCATGACGGTGTGGTTGCGGCAACCAGCCGCCTGTCACCGGCTCGTTGCCACAACCATCGCGTTGCCTGGGCTAGCGGATCCGGCGGCGGCCGCCGCGGCGGCGCTCGCTCGGACGGCGCAGCGGCTCGCCCGCCGCCAGGGCCGCGTCGCGCTGCCCCGCACCGAACTCGGCGAGCGCGTCGACGAGAGCGGTGACCGACGGCTTGGCGGCCGACACGTCCACCCGCAGCCCGAAGTCCGCGGCGGTCTTGGCCGTCTGCGGGCCGATCACCCCGATGACGGTGACCGCGTGCGGCTTGCCCGCGATGCCCACCAGGTTCCGCACGGTGGACGACGAGGTGAACAGGACCGCGTCGAACCCGCCGCCCTTGATCGCCTCCCTGATCGGAGCGGGCGGCGGGGCGGCGCGCACCGTCCGGTACGCGGTCACGTCTTCAGCTTCCCAGCCCAGTTCGGTCAGCCGGGCGAGCAGCGTCTCCGTCGCGATGTCAGCCCGCGGCAGCAGGACCCGGTTGATCGGGTCGAGCAGGTCGTCATAAGGCGGCCAGGCATCGGCCAGCCCCTCCGCCGACTGCTGGCCGTCTGGCACCAGGTCGGGCCGGATGCCGAAGTCGAGCAGCGCCGCCGTGGTCTGATCGCCCACCGCCGCGATCTTGACGCCCGCGAAGGCACGCGCGTCAAGGCCGTACTCCTCGAGTTTCTCGCGCACCGCCTTGACCGCGTTGGTCGAGGTGAAGGCCACCCACTGGTAGCGCCCGGTGACCAGGCCCTTGACGGCGCGCTCCATCTGCTGCGGCGTGCGCGGCGGCTCGACCGCGATGGTCGGCACCTCCTGCGGCACCGCGCCGTACTCGCGCAGCCGCTCGGAGACAACGGACGCCTGCTCCCTGGTCCGCGGCACGAGTACCCGCCAGCCGAACAGCGGCTTGGTCTCATACCAGGACATCCTGCTCTTCGCCGCCGCCGCGTCGCCAACCACGGCGATGGCGCCGCCGCGGGTGGTAGCGACGGTTACTCCAGCCGCCTTGAGATCCGGCCCGATCCTGCCCAGCGAAGTGAATACCGTCTGCTGCTCGGTGGTGGTGCCGTCCCAGGTGATCGCGAACGGCGTGGCATCGGGCCACCCCGCGGCGATCAGCATCTTGCCGAGGTCGGCCGGTGCGATCTCCGCGCCGAGGACCACCAGCGTGCCTGGGCCGTAGCCGACCTGGCTCACCTCGTTGGCATGGATGATCCGCAGATCGCCCGCGCTGTCGGCGTTCAGCGAGATCCCCGCGTACGCCGGCACGCCGGTGGCGGCGGGCACGCCTGGGACGATCTCGAACCGCACCTGCGCCCTGGCGCAGGCCTGTACCTCGGCGGCCGCGCCGGACAGCAGCGGGTCGCCGTTAAACAGCCGTACGGCGAACAGCCCGTCCTTCGCCGCCTGCACCAGTGCCTTGGCCGTCGCCGTGGCGTCCGACGGGCCGGCCACCGCGGTGTCCGCAGCGAGCAGGTGCCGGACCCGGTCCGCTACCTCGGCGTCGGCGATTACCAGGCTCGCCGCGCCGAGCAGCCGGGCACCGCGGATGGTCAGCAGCCCCTCGTCGCCGGGGCCAGCGCCGACGAACGCGACCCAGCCTTCCATCTCAGTCATGCGTATCAGTCCCGTCGGTTCTCTCCGCGCGCATCAGGCCGGCCGCGCCGAGCGTCAGCATCCGTATCGCCAGCTCGCGACCGAGGCCTGCGGCATCCGTCGCGTCAGCCTCGGCGCGTTCCCGTATCACCATTCTGCCTTCGGTCGGCCCCGAGTCCAGCGCGCCCGGCGGGAAACTCGCCGGACGAATGCCCAGGACAACGCCTTCAAGGCGAAGCCGGCCGGGCTGCTCGCTGACCGCGTAGGCGCCGACGGGCGCGCTGCAGCCCGCCTCGAGCGCGGCGAGCAGGCCCCGCTCCGCCGTCACCGCGGCCCGGGTGACCGGGTGATCGATCGCGGCAAGCAGCTCGATGAGCTCGCTGTCATCGGCCCGGCACTCCACGGCGAGCGCACCCTGGCCCGGCGCGGGGACCATGCCGTCGGGCTCGAAGATCTCGCTCACCAGGTCGGTATGCCCGATCCTCGCGAGCCCGGCATAGGCAAGCACCACCGCGTCAAGCTCTCCGTCGCGCACCTTGGCCAGCCGGGTGTTCGCGTTTCCCCTGACGGGCACGCAGGTGACGTCGGAGCGGAGCAGCAGGAGCTGCGCGGCGCGGCGCGGCGAGCCGGTGCCGATCCGGGCGCCGGACGGCAGGTCAGCGAGCTTGGCGCCGTCCCGCGCCACCAGCGCGTCGCGCGGGTCGTCGCGCGCCGGGATGGCGGCGAGCGCGATCCCCTGAGCGGATCCGGTCGGCAGGTCCTTGAGCGAGTGCACGGCGAAGTCGACCTCGCCGCGGAGCAGCGAGTCGCGCACCCCGCTCACGAAGACGCCCGTGCCGCCGATCTGCGTGAGGTGCTCCTTGCTGACATCCCCGAGCGTGGTTACCCCCACGATCTCCACCTGGCGGCCGGTGCGCTCGGTAAGCAGCCTGGCCACGTACCCGGACTGGGCGATGGCCATCGGGCTCTTGCGGCTGCCGAGGCGCAGCGTCCCGGGTCCCTCGGTCATCACTGCTTCCCCTCCGGGTCGATGAGGTTGGGGGATTCGATTTCGGCGCGGGTCACCGCGTCCACGGTGCGCGGGTCGAGGTCGAAGAGGACCCGCAGTGCCGCCGCGTATTCTTCCCCGTCGGGTGACGACGCGAGTTCCTTCACCCGGACGGTCGGTGCGTGCAACAGCTTGTCTACCACTCGCTGCACGGTGCGGGCCATTTCTTCTAGTGCGTGCCCGCTCACGCCTTCCTCCGACAGCCGCCCCGCCAGCCTGGTCAGCTCCGCGTCCACGACCGTCGCCGCCTTCGCGCGCAGCGCCACGACCGTCGGCGTCACGCTGGCGGCCCGGACGGCGGAACCGTAGGCGGCGAACTCCTCATCGACGATCGCGCGGACGGCGGCAAGCTCGCCGGCGCCCACGGCGGCCTCGCCGCTGCCGCGCAGCGTGTCCATGCCGATGACGGTCACCCCGGGCAGGTTCCCGGTCGCCGGGTCGACGTCCCGCGGCATGGCCAGGTCGAGCAGCACGAGCGGCCTGCCGGGCTGCCGTCCGGCGAGCACCTCATCCACGATCGCCTCGGTGACCACCAGGTTGGCCGCCCCGGTGCACGAGATGACGAGGTCGGCCGCCGCGATAGCGGCGGGCAGGCCGTCGAAGTCAGCCACCGCGCCGCCCACGCCGGCGGCCAGCCGTTCCGCCTTCGCGCGCGTCCGGTTCGCCACCGTCACCTGCGCCGCGCCGGCCCGGGCCGCGGTGGCCACGGCCAGCCCGCTCATCGCGCCCGCGCCCACCACGAGCACGTCAAGGCGGTCGAGCGGGCTGGCCAGGATGCTGACGGCGCGGTCGATGCCCACGCTGACCAGGCTGAGGCCGAGCCGGTCGATACCCGTCTCGGCGCGGGCCCGCTTGCCCGTGCGCAGCGCGAGCCGTCCGAGGTCACGTAGCGAGCGGCCGAGCGTCCCCTGCTCGCCGGCCACCCGCAGCGCCGACCGCACCTGGCCGAGTATCTGGTCCTCGCCGACAACGATCGACTCCAGCCCGCTGGCCACCGCGAGCAGGTGCTGGACCGCACGGTCCTCGTAGTGCACGTACAGGCTGTCGGTGAGCTCGTGCGCGGGGATGCCTGAGTGCCTGGAAAGCAGCTCGCACACCCCGGCGACCCCGCTGTGGAACCGGTTCACCTCGGCGTAGACCTCGACCCGGTTGCAGGTGGAGACGACGAACGTCTCCGCGATGTCCGGCAGGTGCACGACGTCGTGCAGCAGCTTGCTGAGCGTGTCACCACCGACGGCGGCACGTTCGAGTACAGGCACCGGCGCGCTCTTGTGGCTGAGGCCGACGACCAGAACGCTCACTCTTGCACCGCCTACGCTTCCGCTGCTGCCTGATCCGTTGCCTGTCCGAAGCGCCCGGCGTTACGCCGCTGAGCGTGGAAGGCGAGAATTTGCAGCTCGATCGATAGGTCGACTTTACGCACATCCACGCCCTCAGGCACGCTCAGCACCACGGGCGCGAAGTTCAGGATGCTTGTCACCCTGGCGGCGACCAGCCGGTCGCACATCGCCTGGGCCGCGCCCGCGGGCACCGCGATCACGCCGATCACGATGCCGTGCGCGGTCACGACCGTCTCGAGCTCGCTGACGTGCCTGACGGCCACCCCGCCGAGCTCGGCCCCGACCAGCGAGTGGTCGCTGTCCAGTACCGCCTCGATGCGGAAGCCCCTGGCGAGGAACCCGCCGTAGTTGGCCAGGGCCCGGCCGAGGTTACCGGCACCGATGATCACCACCGGCCAGCGCTGGGTCAGCCCGAGGGCCCGGGAGACCTGGTACACCAGGTACTCGACGTCGTACCCAACTCCCCTGATGCCGTACGAGCCCAGGTGGCTCAGGTCCTTGCGCAGCTTTGCCGAGTTGACGCCCGCCGCCCGGGCGAGCTCGTCGCTCGCCACGGTCGTCACCCCGCGCTCGGCGAGGGCATAGAGGGCACGCAGGTAAACGGGAAGCCTGGCCACGGTGGCTTCGGGTATGCCGCTCGGGTACGGCCGGTCTGCGGTATTGCCGGGCTCAGCTTCTGGGTCGGACAGCTCGGCGGCACTGGACATGCGACGCTCCCGGGGGACGGTTCGGCGCGGTGGCGGGCCAGGCGAGGACGCAGCCCGCGATGGTTAGGAGGCACGTGCTCAACACGCGACCCATCTACCATACGTCGTTTGTGAACAAGTGCACAAAGTCGACTCCCGCCCCGGCGCCGCGGCCACGGATCGCTCGCCGCACCCCGGAGGCGGATCGGCGGCCCGGGGTAGGTAACCGCAGCGCCCTCCGCAGGCGATCCTCGGATACCCGCCAGAAGTCGTGCTGCACGCCGTCCACCAAGGTGACGGGGATCTTCTCCCAGTACTCGCGCAGGTCCGCTTCCGACTGCGTAATGTCACGCTCTTCCCAGGTCACGCCCAGGTCACCGGCGACACTGGCTATCACTTCCCGCGCGTCGTCGCACAGGTGACATCCCGGACGGGACAAGAGCGTGATCCGCGACCCGGCCATGTGGCTCGCCCCTACCGCTGATCCTGCGGACGCGGTGCCGACTCGGTTGGCTGCGGCCGGTTCGACTGCCCGCTGTCGGCGTCGCGGCGGCCGTTACCTGGATAGCCGCCCGTGCCCGCGTTGGGCACGCCGCTGGTCAGTTCCCGGAAGCGGGGTGTGTACTGCGGGTCCCGGTAGCGGGGTGTGTACTGCGGGCCTTTCGGCGCGGCGCCGTTACTCCCGTGCCCGCTGGCCGCGCCGTAACCGCTGCCGTGTTGGTCACTACCGCCATTCGAGTATCCATTGGCAGCCGGGTAATCGTCACCGTTCGCGTAACCGCTGCCACCGTAACCATTGCCCGCCGAGTAGCCATTAGGGCTCTGATAGTTGTCAGGGCTCTGATAGCTGTTGGCGCCTGAGTAACTTCCGCCATTCGCGTACCCGGCGCCGGACTGCCCGTTGGCGGCATCGTACTTGCCAGAGCCGTTGCCGCTGCCGTACTGAGTGGCGGCCCGGAACGCTTCGCGGCCGACCGTGGGCTGGCCGAGGTCTGCGTGCTGGTCCTTCGCTGGCGTGAAGCTCGCCGCCCCGGGCTGCTGCGCCGTCGAGTACTGGAGTTGGCTGGTGCTGTGCGGCCTGGTACTGCGCGCCCGCCGACTGGTAACGGTCATTGCCCGCGGCGGGTTCTGGCGTGCGCGGCGCCCGGCCGGCCTGCGACGGCATCGGAGACTCAGCCGCCGGGCTGAGCGCCGTCACCTTCGCGTACTTGAGCCGCAAGTCGATAATGTTCGTGGCCAGCACGCACGAGGCGCGATCCGCGGCGAACTGCCGGATATGCGGCTGCCGCTCATGCGCCAAGAACGCGGCGCGATCCCGGTAGACCTCGTAGATGATTCGCTGCATCGGCGCCTTGGGCACAACATGAATGACGTATATCAAGGTGTCTGGCTCGGCCGCCCTTACGCCTTCTGCGGCGCGCTCGGCAAGCCGGTCGAATTCCCTCGTTTTGTCTTCATGCAGCGTGTAAATGGAAAGCTGCCCGTAAGGCCGCGGCGCCCCGGCCGGGCCGTCCTCCGTCTAGGTCAGCGTTATCGGCAGGCATAAATTCTGGCGCATGGGCGGAGCCACCGGGACGGCCATTGCCGCCGTAGCCGGAGCCGTTCCGCTGGCCCCCCGGGGCACACCTACCGGCCGCGTCGCGCCTGCTCCCGCCGTTGCCCGCGCGCCCGTAGCCGGAGTCCTGGTACCCGTTACCGCTGTATCCGGTAGCGCCATGCCCGCTGGCGGCGCCGCGCTCGCGCTGGCCATCGTAACCAGGGCCAGCGGCGTACCGGTCTCCGGCGTTCCTGGCGGACTCGTAGCCGCCCGCGTGCCCGCCGGCCGAGGAGCCACGGCCGTTTCCGTCCGCAACCTGGGATGACGGGAACGCCTGCGGTGCCGGGTAGCCGCCTGCCCGGCGGCCAGGGGCGGACGCGTTCGACCACGCGGCGTCAACGACTGAATCCGTCCACCCGGGCTCATGAGCTGAATCGGGATCCACCTTGCCCCACTCATCAGCACTGCTGTCCGCCCAGGGGTCGCGTCGACCATCCTGCGCGTCCCGGTGACCGCCATCCCAGCCATCGCCACGTCGCCGTCTGCCGCTCATATCCGCTCCGATCTCGGTATAGGGCTTCCCGCGTCTTCCATTGTCGGTCAAGTTAGCCGTAGTGGCGACGGGTTACCGACATCCGCGCGATCCTCCGGTCCGCACGCCGTTGTGAGCTGGAGCCCTGCGGGTTCGCGGGCCGGCGGTCCTCTCCCCGTGAAAGCCCCGGCGTCCCAGCGGGCCGCCCGACGACGCGCTCGCGTCGTCCAGGCGCCCGTCGCCAGCGGCGGAGACCGCGGGCACGCGCCCGGCGCGCCCGCGAGACCCCAGCGCCCGCGAAACTACTTCTTGTTCCTGCGCTGGATACGCGTCTTCTTGAGCAGCTTGCGGTGCTTCTTCTTCGCCATCCGCTTGCGGCGCTTCTTGATGACTGAGCCCATACGGCCACTATCCCTTCGGCACAACGGCAGACGGGCACGCCATCGCTCACCGTCGGCCGGGAGGCTGGGCACACGCCCGAAATCTAGAAAGAAGCGTGAACGCCAACCGCTCACGCAATCATCTAGGCTACCCGGTCCCGCGAGACGTTGAGACTGCTATCCCCGCCGGCGGTGCCCGCCGGGCATCGCCCCGGGCCGGAGCCGCCGTCGGCTCCGGCGCTGCCGTCATGGCGGGACGACCCCCGTCCCGCCATGTCCACAGCGCGAAATGCCAGGCTGCCCTGGCCTCCCGGGCGCCCGGCACCGACCCTTAGGTGCCGGGCGCCCGCGAGACCGTCAGGCTCGCCATCAAGCGCAGTCCCTGGATGCTGGCGGCGGTTCCGGTCAACCGCGCCAGGCAGCCGGGGCCTGCGCTCAGGCGGTGCCGACGAAGGCTGCCCGTAGGTACTGGTTGACTGCCTGCTCAGGGACCCGGAAAGAACGACCCACCCGTATGGCCTCAAGCTCGCCGGAGTGAACCAGCCGATAGACGGTCATCTTTGATACCCGCATGATCGTGGCTACTTCGGCGACGGTAAGGAATCTAACGTCGCTAAGGGGAGTTTCGGTTGCCATCATTGCCCTCTTCCGCGCGAAGCCGAGCACGCCTTGACCGGATTCAGCGCACCAGTCACGTACGTATCCCAGCGTAAGTCCCGTACGGAAAAGAGCAAGTCCCCCGAATAGCCTCATTGTTCTTACTCTGCGGTCGTGAGCAGACGCGTGCACCTGCCGACCCCGTAGACGATTCTAAGAAAAGAAGGAAAGAAGCACGTCACGCAGTCAACCACGCTCGTGGATGCGACCCGTCACGCGGTGCTACGGCCGGTTACGCCCGTGAAAAAAATTACATCGGCGACAGGCCGTGCGAGGGAAACACCGCTGTCCTCGTGCGCATGATGGCCCGGTCTACCGGGTCGCCGGGGTCGGTGCCCGACGCGAATGAAACATAGCAGGGCGCCGCGCCGTCGGTCATCGTGCGCGGCGCCGTTTCACCAGTCAGGGAGCTGGCGAGTTCGCGCCACTGGGCCGGGATCGCCATTTCCGGGTCGATTGGCGCCCCGGCGGCGACGGCGAGCAGGTGCGTCCAGGTCCGCGGTACCACCTGGACGAGCGCGTACCCGCCGCCGCCCGTCGCGATCCAGCGCCCGTCGCACAGCTCGTGCGCCAGGTCGTGCATCATCAGCTGCGCGTGCCGCTGCCCGTCGACGCTCAGGGCCAGGTGCGCGAGCGGGTCAAGCCGGTGGCTGTCGCACCCGTGCTGGCTGACGAGTACCGTCGGCCGGAAGGCGCGCAGCAGGGGCAGCACCACCCCGTCGATGGCGCGCAGCCACCCGGCGTCCCCTGTTCCCGCCGGAAGCGCGACGTTGACGGCGTAGCCGTCACCGTCTCCCTGCCCCGTCTCGTCGGGCAGGCCGGTGCCGGGGAAAAGCGTCGCGGGATTCTCGTGCAGGCTGATGGTCATTACCCGGGGGTCGTCGTAGAACGCCGCCTGCACGCCGTCACCGTGGTGCACGTCGAGGTCCACGTAGGCGACCCGCTCCGCTCCGGCGGAAAGCAGCCACTTGATCGCGACGGCGAGGTCGTTGTACACGCAGAACCCGCTCGCGTTCGCCCGCATCGCGTGGTGCAGGCCGCCGGCCACGCTCACCGCGTGCGTCGTGCCGCCCGACCAGACCGAGCGCGCCGCGGCGAGCGTCGCGCCGACCACCAGGGCGGCCGCCTCGTGCATGCCCTCGAATACCGGGTCGTCGTCGGTGCCGAGCCCGAACCAGATGGCCGGCACCAGGGCCCGTCCCACGTGCCGCACCACCGCGACGTACTCGGGGTCATGCACCGTCTCGAGCTCCGCGTCGGTGGCAGGCGGAGGTGAGATCATGGCCACCCCGTCAGTCGCCAGCACACCGAGCTGGGCGGCCAGTTCCATGGTGAGCCTGATCCTGACCGGGTTGAACGGGTGCCCGGCGCCGAAGTCGTACCTGGTGAGCGCGTCGTCCCACACCACAGCCGTCGATCCGCTCACCGCCGTGCACCTCCGTGCTAGTTCTCACCATTCATGTTCGGCCGCTGCGCCGCCCGGCAGTAGGGACATTCGGCCTGGCCCCGGCCGCTAGTCGCCGCCGAGCTCGCGGCCGCGGTCGCGGGCCGCTTCGATCGCCGCGAGGAACGCGGCGCGCACCCCGTGCTTCTCAAGCTCGCGGATCGCCGCGATCGTCGTGCCGGCCGGAGACGTCACCGCATCCCGGAGGATGACCGGGTGCTCTCCCTTGTCACGCAGCATGGTCGCGGCACCGTACACGGTCTGCGTGACCATCTCGAGCGCCGTCTGGCGCGGCATGCCGAGCAGGATGGCGGCGTCCACCATCGCCTCGACCAGGTAGAACACGTACGCGGGCCCGGAGCCGGAGAGCGCGGTCGCCGCGTCCTGCAGGTACTCGGGTATGCGGATCACCTTACCGAGCGGCGTGAGCAGCTCCTCGGTGTGCCGCAGGTGCTCCTCGCCCGCGAACGACCCGGCGGAGATGACCGACATCGCCTCGTCCACCAGGGCCGGGGTGTTGGACATCACCCGGACCACCGGGACCTCGGCGGTGAAGCGCCGCTCGATGAACGACGTGGTGATCCCCGCCGCGATCGAGATGACCAGTTGCGACGGCGCGACCAGGTCGGCGATCTCGTCGAGCATCCGCCCCATGTCCTGCGGCTTGACCGAGAGCACGAGGGTCTCCGCCTTCTCCGCGGCCTCGGCGGCGGTCAGCACCGCGATGCCGTACGCGGCGCGCAGCTCCTGCGCGCGGGCGGGCCGCCGCACCACCGCGGCCACCTCCGCCGTCGGCCGCCCCGCCTTGAGCAGCCCGGAGAGCATCGCCTCGCCCATCTTCCCGGTGCCGAGTATCGCGATCATGAACCAGACCCTAGCGAACGCAGGAAGAGCGCGAGGTTGGCAGGCCGCTCGGCGAGCCGCCGCACCAGGTACGGGTACCAGTCGCTGCCGTAGGGCACGTACACCCGGACCTTGGCACCGGAGGCCGCGAGCCGCCGCTGCTCGTCCGGCCGCACGCCGTAAAGCATCTGGTACTCGAAGCTGCCGGCCGGCCGGGCCATGCCGAGCGACTGGGTGATGGCGATCAGCCGGGGGTCGTGCGTCGCGATCATCGGGTAGCCGGGCCCGGCCATCAGGATGCGCAGGCAGCGCGCGAATGACTTGTCGATGTCGTGCCGCACGTCGTATGCCTCCGACGGGGGCTCGGCGTAGGCGCCCTTGCACAGCCGAACCCGGACCCCGGGCGAAGCCAGCTCGCGGGCGTCGGCCTCGGTGCGCCGCAGCGCGGCCTGCAGCACGCTGCCGAGCGAGCCGAACCGAGGCCGCAGCACGAGGCCGCGACCCGCAGCCCGGCCTGGGTGGTCCGGTGATCCTCGGCATCGACGGTGACGGTCGTTCCCGCGTCACGCGCGGCGGT
>CAWERB010000029.1:0-90282 GCA_963811335.1 uncultured Actinomycetota bacterium
GCGTGCCTTCCGCGTCACCTGAGTGCGAGCCGGATCGGGGAGCAGCCAGACACCCCACCCGAGGGGAAGCTGAGCGGCGAACCCCGGCATGAGCTGCGGCCCCTCGACGATCGCGGGCACCCTGCCTAGGTCGCGCGCCGCGATGTCGTCGAGCACAAGCTCTAGGCGGAGTCGGCTGTCGAACTCAGGTCAGCGGTGGCGTCCATGGGACGCACTGCGGAGATGCTGATCGAGTGCACCGGGTATCGCAGGCCGCAGTTGCTCGCGACAACCATCACGATGCCGCAGGCCGATTTCACGTACGCGCTGAGGTTCCAGCCGACAGCGGGCGGCACGCGGATGCGCTGGTCGGGCCAGGTGCATCCCAAGGGCGCGCTCAAGCTACTCGGTCCGCTGATCACATGGATGGGAACCCGGCAGGAAGAGCGGATCTGGACCAGCATGAAAAGGCATCTGGAGGCTCAGACGGAGACCTGATCCAGTTCGCGCCGCGCCTGACAGCCTTAAGGCTCTCTGACGAGTTCGTCGAGCATCTTCCGCATGAGAGTGGGGTCCCCGCGCATGATTGCGGCGGATGCCGCGACGTTGCGGTCAGCGTCGAGGTGCTGCCAGTCGAGGATGAAGCGGGCTTCGCCGGCGAGCTGCTCGAAGAAGGCGCGCTGGGCCCGGCCGTTGCCCTCGCGGAACGGGTGGACGGCGTTGACCTCGCCGAGGTAGTGGGTCAGCCGCTCGGTGAACGCGTCCCGGGGCAGGCCGCGCAGGAGGCTCTCGGCGTGCAGCGCCCGGAAGATCTCGGCCGCTGAGGACTCGATGTACTGCGGCAGGCAGAACCAGCTGCCCTTCGCGATGGCGACGGTCCGGAGTTGCCCGGCCCAGTCGTAGATGTCACCGAAGATCCGGCGGTGGATCGCGCACAGGTGCCTGAGGTCATAGCTGGGCTTGACGGGTGACTCTTTGAGGAAGATCAGTGCGGCGTGGGTGATCTCCCGCTCCGCGGCCTCTAGCTCCCCGGTTGTGTGCAGCCCGAGCTTGTTGCGGAGCACTCCCGTCACCGGGTCGGCGTACGGGTCCTCGGGCATCTACGCCTGCCGGTACCGGGAGACGGTCCTGCGGTACAGCTCCGCGGCGCTCATGTCCCCGTCCACGTATGCCGAGACCTCACGGTCATGCTCAGGACTGAAGGCGCCCGGCAATTCCACCTGCACCGATTGCGCGGCAGACAGGGCATCATCCAGGCGGGCGCGCTGGCGTGCCAGCGCCTCGTACCGCTCGTAGGCTTCATACGGGATCAGGATGGCCTCCGGCTTCCGGTGCGACCCGAAGGCGACCGGCTCGGCCGCCGCACCCTCACGCCGGAACCGGGCAAGGATGCCCGACAGCCGTGCCCTCACCTCTGACAGCGGGTGTACCTGGACTACCGCAGGGTTGGCCATACCGATAGTGTACCAAAACTCGTACAACTTGTTGGGGTCGGGTAGACGCAGGGCTGCGGCACTCAAGCCTGCTGGAGCGCGTCGTGGAACCGCTGGCCCTCGGTCCGGTCGTCCTCCGGGCCGGCCTTCTTGCCCGGGGCCTCCAGCACCGCGCGGACCGCGGTGGCGCGCCCGGGGGTCAGTCCGCTGCGGATGACCCCCGGCGTCGCCAAAGGTAGCCGAGCTGCAGGAAGCGGTCGCCGGGGTCGGGCTGCTGCGCCCGCCACGTCTCGATCGCGCAGGCCGCGATGGCGGCAGGTCGTCAGGTCGTCCAGGTCGTCCAGCGAGGCGCCGGCCGTGGCGGCCTTGAGGAGGATGCGGTCAGTCTCGTCGAGCATCGGTTCCGGAAGCTTGCGGGTCCAGTCCGCGACGGTGAAGGCGAGGGAGCCGGTAGGGTTCCCGGCGGCGAGTGCACTGCCGAGCAGCGGGCGGTCACCCAGCTGGCGCATCTGCCGCACTGGGAAAGCGCCCAGTCGAATCGGCTAATGCCGGACGCGGACGACGAGCTTGCCCGTGGCGCGGTTGTGCTCCATGTCGTCGTGAGCCTGCGGCACTTGTTCAAGGCCGTCGTAAACCCGGTCCACGGGGAAGGAGAGCGCCGGCCGCGACCGCATCGAGGATCTCCTGGAAGGCCTCCGGGGGCAGGTCGGCGGCGTCGCCGAAGTAGCCCGCAAGGCGCACGCCCCGGGGCAGGTACTCGTTCGGTGAGAAGTCCCGCACCGTGTACTGGTTGGAGAGGCTGCCGCCGAAGCAGGCCGTGCCGTGCACGCGCACCGCGCGCAGGGTGTCCGGCAGGGTAGGGGTACCGACGAGGTCGAGGGCGGCGTCGACACCGTCCGGGTACAGCTCGCGCACGGCGGGCGCGACCTCGCCGGCGTCGAGCAGCGGGTAGTCGACGCCGTGCTCCCGCAGCGCGGCGAGGCGGTCGGGTCGCCTGGTGGTGGACAGCACCGTGGCGCCGCGCCACCTGGCAAGCGCGGCGGCGGCCAGGCCTACAGAAGAGGTGCCGCCGCGGATCAGCAGGGACTGACCGGGCCGCAGGTCTAGGCCGGCGGTGAGCGAGCCGTAGGCGGTCTGCACCATCTCGGGCAGGGCGCCGAGCACCTCCCACGGCAGGTCGGTGTTGACGGGGATGACCTGCGACAGCGGCACCGACGTGTACTCGGCGTAGCCGCCGTCGTAGGTGCGCCCCATGTCGCCCATCATCGCGACGACCTGCTGTCCGGGGGCCAGCCCGCTGCCCGCCGGGGCCACGTCCACGGTGCCTGCCGCCTCGATGCCCGGCACGCGAGGGAAGCTGACGCCCGTGCTCAGGCCAAGCCGGAGCTTCAGCTCCGAGCGGTTGAGGCCGAACGCCTCGACCCGGATGCGCACCCAGCCGTACCGCGGGGCCGGGAGCGGTAGGGTGATCAGCCGCAGGTTGTCCACGGGACCTGGGGCGGAGAGCTGGACGGCGCGCATGGTGCCCGGCGAGGACGTCATGGGCCTGCCTTCCTCCAGGGTGCCCGGCATACCGTCGTCAGAGCTTGCGGCCGACCGCGGCCCAGCCCGCTACCTCGTAGTCGTTGACCGCATCGCCCGGCCGGGGGTGCCACCGGTGGCACTGCACGATCCCGGGGTCGACTAGCTCGAGGCCGTCGAAGAACCTGGCGACCTGGCCGAAGCCGCGCAAGGTCGCCGGGGTGACGACCGACTCGTTGTATCGCCGCGCGATCTCGGCGACGAGTTCACTGAGGATGTCACTCGCCGGGTGGGTAACCACCAGGTAGCTGCCGGGCGGGAACCTGTCCAGCAGCTGCGCGACGATTCCGTACGGGTCTTCCTCGTCCCCGATGAGCTGCAGGATCGAAACCAGCATGATGGCGGCCGGCTTGGTGAAGTCGAGCGTCCGTGCCGCCTCCTGGAGGATCAGGCCCGGGTCACGCAGGTCAGCGTGGAGGTACGCGGTCTCGCCCTCGGGCGTGCCGACGAGCAGGGCGCGGGCGTGCGCCAGCACGACCGGGTCGTTGTCCGCGTAGACGATCTGCGCGTCCGGGGCGATCTCCTGAACCACCTCATGCAGATTCGGCTTGGTGGGAATGCCGGTGCCGATGTCGAGGAACTGCCGTACGCCCTGCGCGGCAAGGAACGCTCCCGCGCGGCGCATGAAGTCGCGGTTGGCCCTGATGTCACGGACGATGGCCGGCCGGACGGCGATGATGGCCTCGGCGGCGGCCCGGTCGGCCGCGTAATTGTCCTTGCCGCCGAGCCAGTAGTCATAGACGCGAGCGGAGTGAGCGACGCTGGTGTCGATGACGGGTGCCTCGTCCTGCCCGTCCGGTGAATCGAGGCCGGGTCCGCCGCTTGCCCGGTTTCCAGACATGATGGGCCTTCTCTTCACGAGGGAAGCGTTTGTCCGCCCAACCCTAACGCATCCGCTTGAGTCTAGGGTCGCGGCGGATTCGGCGGGCAGCCGCAGCTTTCCCTGACAATCAGCTCGGTGGGCAGGCGCTCGGCCCGCGGCGGCAAGGCGGGGTCGGCGACCCGCCGCAGCAGCAGGGCGCAGGCGCGCTCGCCGAGCTCGCGCATCGGCTGCCGCACCGTGGTGAGCGGCGGCGTGAGCAGGGCGCTGATGTGCATGTCGTCGAAGCCGACCACGGCGACATCGGCCGGCACGCGTACGCCAGCCGCCTGCAGGTCTCGCATGGCCCCGATCGCGGTCTGGTCGTTGGCGCAGACGATCGTGTCCGGCATGTCCCGCCGCGGCCCGGCCAGGATCTGGCGCACGGCGAGCTGGCCGCTGACGGCACCGAAATGGCCAGCGAAGGACCCGGCGACGGTCACCCCCGGATACCGGGCCACAGCATCATGGAACGCGGCGCGGCGCTCCTGCGCGTCCAGTGCTTCCTCCGGCCCGGTTATGTAGAACAGCCTTGTCCTGCCGTGCTGCTCGACCACGTGGCGGACCATCGACTCCATGCCCGAGCGGTTCTCGACGCCGACGGCGTCGGCATGCACGCCACTGGGATCGCCGGCGATCAGCGCGACCGGGACGCGCGCCGCCAGGCGCGCCAGCTGCTTCCTGCCGACGATGTCCTCCGCTATGACCAGCCCGTCGACCTTGGCCGACATCCGCAGCATCCGCTGATTCGCGCTGGCCGGGTTGAAATCGCGCAGAAAGGTGATCAGCAGCGACCAGCCGAGCTCGCCGACCGTGTACTCGATGCCGCGCAGCACTTCCTGGATGAACAGGGAGCCCTGGCGTTCGACATCGGTCTCCGGGCCCCGGCTTATGACGGCGAGGAGCCCGATCACCTCCTTGCGGCGCTGGGCCAGGCTCTGCGCCGAGCCGTCGGGGACGTAGCCGAGCTCCTCGATGGCCTCACGTACGCGCTGCCGCGTAGCCGGGCGGACCGGGTCGCTGTCGTGGATGACCCGCGAGACCGTGGCGGTGGACACTCCGGCCATGCGCGCCACGTCGTAAAGCGTGGCGGACCGGACCCCGCCAGGCCCGGTCCCCCTATCCCCCGCCATGAGTGCCTCCTGATATCCCCGCCCCCGGTCAGCGCCGTCAGCGCTCGGGGCGCGGGCGCTTGGCGCCCCAGTGGTCCCAGTGCACGACGTCCTCGACCGGCTTGCGCCTGGGCTGCGCCCACCGTCCCTGCGCCGGGTAGCCCATCGGGATCAGCGCCATGGTCAGCGCGTCCGGCGGCAGGCCGAGCAGTTCGCGCAGTTCCTCCTCGTGGCCGTGGTACAGCGTGGTCAGCGACGTGCCGATGCCGTAGGCGCGGGCGGCGAGGCACAGCTGCTGCACCGCGCCGTAGACGGACGAGCCGACGCGCGGGCTGGTCGCGTCGGCCGCGCCGCGCAGCACAGGGAAGACCCACACCGGGGCCTCGTGGATGTGGTGCGCCAGGTGCTCCGCGCCGAGGAACCCGCGCGGGGTCAGGCCGCCGGACGATGCCGCCGCGCCGCTGAGGATCTGCTCACGGCGCGAGCCGTAGGCGGCCTCCCAGTTGTCGCGGTACCAGGCCGCGACCCGGTCCTTGACCTGCTGGTCGGTGACCACGACCCAGCCCCAGTGCTGCATGTTGCCGCCGCTCGGGCCGCGGATCGCCGCGTCGAGTATCGCCCACAGCACGTCATCGGGGATCGGGTCGGGAGCGAGGTAGCGGCGGGAGGGGGTCGAGTGCAGCGCCTCGAGCACGGTCAGCGGCGGCTGCCCAGCCGGGCCGCTGTCGGCCGGCCCGGCGCCGGCCGCTTCTGATGTTCCCATGCACCATCTCTACCACGAGCGCGCTGCGGCCCGTCTGCCAGCCGGGTCACCGTCACCGTTGAGCGCAGCGAACCCTCGTGCGGGCTGACGCGGGGCGATGGTTGCGGCAACGGGGCCGGTCACAGGCGGCCCGTTGCCACAACCATCCGGTCAGGCCGCCGGCGCGCCGAAGGGCGGCCGCGGCCGCGACGGGTGACGGCGTTAGAGTCGGTGCCGTGTCCAACCGTGAGCTGGTCGTTCTCGGCACCGCGAGCCAGGCGCCCACCCGGGCCCGCAACCACAACGGGTACTTCCTGCGCTGGGACGACGAGGGCCTGCTGTTCGACCCGGGCGAGGGCACCCAGCGGCAGATGCTGTTCGCCGACATCACCGCGCACCACGTCACCCGCATCTGCGTCACCCACTTCCACGGCGACCACTGCATGGGCCTGCCCGGCGTGCTGCAGCGGATGGCGCTCGACCAGGTCACCGGCACCGTCGAGGTCGCCTACCCCGCCTCCGGCGCGGACATGTTCGACCGCATGCGGAAGCTGTCGCTGTTCGATGACACGCTCATCCTGCGCGAGCGCCCGGTCCCGGCGGCGGGCGCCGTCCTGTTTGACGGCCCGGCCTTCCGCCTGGAGGCCCGTCCGCTGTCGCACCGCGTCCCCGCCGTCGGCTACCGCCTGGCCGAGCCCGACGGCCGCCACCTGCTGCCGGCCGAGCTGACGGCGCGCGGCATCACCGGGCCGGACGTCGGGCGCCTGCAGCGCGCGGGTTTTATCGAGCGGAACGGGGGCGTGGTGCACCTGGCCGACGTCAGCGTCCACCGCCGCGGCCAGAAGTTCGCCTTCATCATGGACACCCGGCTGTGCGACGCCGCCTTCGAGCTGGCCGACGACGCCGACCTGCTGGTCTGCGAGTCGACCTTCGCCGACGCCGACGCCGCGCTGGCCGGCGACTACGGCCACCTAACCGCCGGCCAGGCCGGCCAGATCGCCGCCGCGGCCGGCGTCCGCCGCCTGGTCCTCACCCACTTCTCGCAGCGGTACGACGACGCAGGCATGACGCAGCTGCTGCGCGACGCGTCCGCCGCCTTCGACGGCGACATCATCATGGCGGCCGACCTGGACCGGGTTCCCGTCCCGCCGCGCGCAGGAGCGACGTAAGCCTTTCCTGCGCAGCACCGGAGCCCAGGGCTCGTCGCCGGTCGGCTCCTCCTCGGCTGGCGATTCGCCGGCCGACGGTTCGGCTGCCTGCTGCCCCACACCTGGCCAGGCCGGTACCTGTGTCACTTAAACCACCATGATCACGCTCTTTGGTCTGCTCTGGTCCCGTTTGGACGTCTGCGGCCGGGTAGGGAAGCGGGCTCCGATGACAGGAGGACCTGATGGCTGCCTGGATATGGATCGTCATCATCATCGCTGTGGTTGCCGTCGTCGCGCTGGCCGCGCTGGTGGCAAGGAACCGCAGAACGGCCATGCTCCGCGACCGCTTCGGTCCGGAATACGACCGTACGGTAGAGCACCGCGACGACCGGCGCGCGGGCGAGGCCGAGCTTCTCGCGCGTCAGAAGCAGCGTGCTCAGTTCGACGTCAAGCCGCTTCCGGAAGCCGACCGGCTGCGTTTCGCCGCCGAATGGCGTGACCTGCAGGAGCGCTTCCTTGACGAGCCTGCCCAATCCGTGGGTGCTGCCGATGCCCTCATCACCCGCGTCATGGAAGCGCGGGGCTACCCGATGCGGGACTTCGACACGCAGACCGAGCTGGTCTCGGTCGACTACCCGGAGACCGTCGAGAATTACCGCTTCGCGCACGCAGTGCAGCTGCGCTCCCAGACTCAGCAGGCAAGCACCGAGGAACTGCGCGAGGCGACGCTGCGGTACCGGTCCCTGTTCGATGAACTGCTCCGCCCAGAAGGCGAAGACGCAGCAGGTACCACCGCGGGCCAGGCACAGCCGGCCAGCCTCAACGGCGGGCAGCGGGTGACACCTGAGCTGGACGCCCAGCTCCCCGAAGCCCGTGCCACCCGGCAGGCGGACGGCCCAGCGGCCGGGGAAGGCGACAGCCTCGCCGACCCGGCGGCTTCCGACCCGGCGGCTTCCGACCCGGAATACCGCGATCAGCAGATAGAGCGATGAGGTAGACAATGAGCGACTACGAAAGCACCCAGGACCGCGAGCTGACCACCGAGCAGATCGCCGCGGCGGGTAACCGCGCAGGACCAGCAGGACATGCAGGACATGCAGGCGCCGACTGGTTACCCAGGCCACGAAGACAACACCGCCACCCCCTTCGCCGAAGACAACGACCCCGCCCCCTTCTACCGAAGGCGACAACGCGGCCACCCTCGCCGCGGATCATGCGGCATTCGGCGAGCCTGGCCGCGGCGCCCCGCACACCGGCAACGGCGCAAGCGCCGCAGCTGACCCCACGGAGCGCGCCCGCCTGCTTGAGGAAGGCGAACTGCAGAGCATCACGGCGCGCTGGAAGGACATCCAGGCGGAGTTCGTTGAGGAGCCGACAGCAGCGGTCCAGCAGGCCGACGCGCTCGTCGCAGAGCTCATGCAGCGGCTAGCCGTGATGTTCGCCACCGAGCGCGCCGAACTAGAAAACCGCTGGGCGGGCAGCAACGAGGTCTCTACCGAGGACCTCAGGCAGGGCCTGCGCCGCTACCGCTCGTTCTTCGAGCGGCTGCTCGCCGCGTAGCGGGCCAGGAACGTCGGACGCGGGCAGCCGGTCACCCGGCTTGCCGAGGATGAGTAAGGAGCGACATGAGAGTGCGAGCGCTTGTCCCGCACGATGCGTCCGCGGACGTCCCGGCGGCCGACGGTGCGCTTCTGCTCTCGGCTGCCGGTGTCCCGGTCGCGGCCGGGCACCTGGATCTGCCCGCGCCAGGCCTGGCTCGCACTGACCGCGGGCTGGAACTTCGCCGAGTCGCTCGGCCTTCCCCTCATCGCGTACCTGGGGGGCGAGCGGCTGGGCGGCCAGGGAACGGGCATGGCGGCGGCGACGGCGATGGTATGGCTTACCGCCGCGGCCAGGGAGGTGCTGGCGGGCAGCGTCCCCGGACTGCTGATGATCTCGGGCCTGGTCCTCACGCTGCAGACCGCCTTGGTACTCGCCACCGGCAGCGTGCTGCTCTTCCTGCTGCAGTTCCCCGTGGCCAACCTGGCCCTGTGCATCGTATTCGCCCGGACCGCGCCTACCGGCAGGCCGCTGGTGGCGAGGCTGGCGGCCGAGGTCGTAGCGCTGCGCCGGCCGTCCGCCGCGCACCCCGGCCTCGACAGCTTCTTCCGCGGGGTGACCTGGCTGTGGGCCGGGATCTTCGCGACCTCGGCCATCGGCCTGGTGATCCTGCTCGCCGTTGAGCCGGCCCCGGTCTTCCTCCTGCTCACCACCGTGGTAACCATCGGCGGCGTTGCCGCGGGCACCCTGTTGTCCGTGCTGTGGTTCGGCCGGATGCTGCGCCGCTGCGGCCTTCGGGTCCGCTTCGGGCAGCCTTGACTTGGACCGGGTGTAGTCGGTGTCAAGCTCCGGGCCGTGCCCGGGCGCTAGGCGCGCTCCTCGGCGGAAGACAGGTCGAGCGGCAGCGGCTGTTCGCCGGCGGGCGCGCCGCCCGACCCGCCCGCCTTCCCCACGATGAGGCCCCGGCGGTGGTGCTGGCGGCACAGCACCTCGTATGACACCCGCCCGGGACGGCGGGTCGGCTGCCCGGTGTCGCCCACCACGATCACCTCGCCCTCGGTGACCATTACGCCGTCCTCGACCCGCGCGTTGTGCGTCGCCCGCCTGCCGCACCAGCAGAGCGCCTCCACCTGCAGGACCTCGGTACGGTCGGCCAGTTCCACCAGCCGCGCGGAGCCGGGGAACAGCCTGGTGCGGAAGTCCGTCAGGATGCCGAAGCAGAACACGTCGATGCCCAGGTCGTCCACGATGCTGGCCAGCGCGTCGACTTGCCCGGACGTGTAGAACTGCGCCTCGTCGCAGATGAAGTAGTCGACCCGCGCGCCGCGGCTAAGCGCGCCGACCGTGTACTTCCAGAAGTCGAAGTCGGGTGAGACCTCGATCGCCTCGTGCGTCAGCCCCAGCCGTGAAGACACCACCGCGTCGCCGGCCCGGTCATGCGCGGTGAAAAGCAGGCCGGTGAGCCCGCGGGCCCGCCGGTTGTGGTTAGCCTGCAAGGCCAGGGTGCTTTTCCCCGTGTCCATCGCACCGGTGTAAAACGTCAACTCCGCCACAACGGAGCATTTTGCCACGAACCGGGCCCGTTGCGACGCGCCGTCCCCGGTCCAAGTGCCGGTACATCAGAGGCCAAGCAGGAAAGCAGACTTTGCGATGTCCGCGCGATCACGCCAGCGTGGCCCCTGGCATACCGGGGACCCTAACCAAAAATAGCCGGGGACCACGAATCGGCAGCCTTGCATAGCGGCGGGCTGGACATTTGCCGCAAATCCATCGCGATCATGGGCTCCCGCTATGCAATGAGCGATGACCATGGGCGCCAGCTATGCAAACCAGGCCGCCGGCAGGCAAAGAGGCCGCCGGGGCAGCCCGGCAAGCCCGGCAGGCAGCCCGGCACGGCAGCCAGGCAAGGCCGGCGGGCAGGCAAAGCGCCGGGGGCGGGGCAGCCGACTGCCTTTTCGGTGCCTGGCCCTGGCCTTGCGCGGCTCTGATGTCACGGCGGGGGCAAGCAAGCCGTGGATCAGCGGGCCACGAGGGCCAGGACGCGGCAGGGGCTGCCGGATCCGTTGACGATCGGGAGCGGCGCGGCGACCACGATGGCGCCGGTGACCGGGAGCCGGTCGACGTTGCGCAGCTGGGTCAGGCCGTACTTGCCGGCGCCGAGGAGGAACTGGTGGCAGGGGAAGGCGGGCTCGAAGCTGTGGGCGGCGCCGGCGTCGGTGCCCACGGTCTCCACTCCCAGGCCCACGATCGCGGTCTGCGCCAGGTAGCGGGCGGCGTCGGCCGTCATGCCCGGCGTGTGCGGCCCGTTGGCGTCGGCGTTGGCGAAGGCCACCGGGTCGTTGCCCCGGGATGACCAGCCGGTGCGGTAGATCAGCCAGCCGCCGGCCGGCAGGGCGCCGTGCTCGGCTTCCCATGCGGTGATGTCGGCCGCGTCGAGCAGGTAGTCGGGGTCGGCGGCGGACTCGGCCGCCCGGTCGATGACCACGGCCGGCGCGATGAGCCGGCTGGCCGGCACCGCGGCGACGTCGTCGAGGGCCTGCCCGGTCACCCAGTGGTTGGGCGCGTCGAAGTGGGTGCCCGTGTGCTCGCCGGTGGTGAAGTTGTTCCAGTACCAGGCCGGGCCCCGGTCGTCGTAGCGGCTGATCTCCTCCAGCTGGAACGTCGCGGTCTGGCCGAACTGCGGTGGCAGGGCGAGGATTGGCGTGCCTGCGTGCAGCGGGGACGTGAGGTCGATGACCTCGATCGATCCGTCGGCCAGGTGCGCGGCGAAAGCGTGGAGGTCAGGCATGATGATTCCTCTACGTGTCAGTGTGCAGCGGAGGCGGGTGAGGATGCCGGGTCGCAAGCGTACCGCCGAATGCCTCCGGCAGGCACGCCCGGCTGTGCCCTACAGGCCCTGCCAGGCCGGCTTGGCCTCGTATACCTCGCTGTAGTAGTCGAGGCGGTCCGAGGCGGGAGGCCGCGGGCGGGTCAAGGAGCACCGTGACATGCGGGTGCAACTGAAGCACCGAGGCCGGGCAGGACGCGGAAACCGGGCCCTCCACGGCCGCGGCGACCGCGCCGGCCTTGCTTTCCCCGGTGACGATGAGCAGCAGGTGCCGGGCCCGGAGGATGGTGGCGAGTCCCTGGGTGAGCACGTGGGTGGGCACCTCGTCGGGCGAGCCGAAGAACCGCGCGTTGTCCTTGCGGGTCTGCGCGGTGAGGGTCTTGATCCGGGTGCGGCTGGCCAGCGATGACCCGGGCTCGTTGAATGCCAGGTGGCCGTCGGTGCCGATGCCGAGGAACTGCACGTCGATGCCGCCGGCGGCCGCGATCAGCGCCTCGTAGCGCTCCCCCGCCGTCGGCAGCCCGTCTGGACTCGGGTCCGGGCCGTTGACCTGGCCGGGGCTGATGCCAAGGCCGTCGGTCAGCTCACGGGCGATGGTCGCCCGGTAGCTCTGCTCGGGCATCGCGCCGTCCGCGCTGGCCGGCAGGCCGACGTACTCATCAAGGGTGAAGCAGGTCACCGCGGCATAGGACGGGCCGGTGCCCGCCTGGTGGCGGCGGGTCAGCTCCTGGTAGGCCGGCAGTGGCGTCGACCCGGTCGCCAGCCCGAGCACCGCGGCGGGCTTGCGGCGGACCAGCGACTCGATGACGTCCGCCGCGACCGCGGCGATCTCGCCGGCCGATCCGAGCGGCACGACCTCCATCAGCGGCTCCCTTTCATCGAGCGTTTCCGAGCAGGGCGGCGCCAACCGCGCCGGCGGGCGCCCGGCCCGGCAGCAGGCTTACCCGGCCGGCCAGGTCAAGCGCGGTGAGGAACGGCGACCCGGCGGCCTGGGCGCGCAGCGCCGCGGTGACCGCCGCAAGCAGCGGCTCCCCCACGTTCGCGACGCCGCCGCCGATGATGACCGCGGCCGGGCCGACCGCCAGGCCGGCGATCCTGATGGCGTCGGCCAGGGCCGCCGCGAAGCGGTCACGGATGACGACCGCCTCGGTGTTACCGGCCGCGGCCGCGGCGAACAGCGCCGCGGCCGGCGGTATTGCCCCGCCGCCCTCCCCGCCCGTCGCCCGGCCAGGCGGCGGCCAGCGTGGAGCCGGACGCGTACAGCTCAAGGCAGCCGCGCTGCCCGCACGAGCAGCGCGGGCCATCCGGGTTACCCGGCAAGTGCCCGATCTCGGCGGCCGCGCCGTGGGCACCGCGGCGCAGCGACCCGGACAGCACGAAGCCGGCCGCGAGCCCGGTGCCGACGCTCAGGTAGGCCATGTCGTCGGCGCCGCAGAGCACGTGCGCGCCCCAGGTGGCGGCGTTGACGTCGTTGTCGATCAGCACGGTGGCGCCGGTGCGGTCGGCTAGCCGGGCGGCGAGCGGGAACCAGTCACCGCCGATGCCGAGGTTGACCGCGTGACTGACGGCGCCGCGGTCGCGGTCGACGATCCCGCAGACCCCGATGCCGATGTGCGGCGGCAGGGCGCCGTCGAGGCGGAGCGCGAGGCCGTCGAGCACGGCCGTCGCGCTGGCCAGGACGCCTTCGGCGCCGGGACGGGTGTCCTGCCGGGCCTGCGCGACGACGGCGCCGTCGGCGTCGACGACCGCGCCGAGCACCTTGGTCGCCCCGATATCGAGGCCCACCCGCATGTCACCGTTCACTGCTTCTCGGGTTCCGTTCCGTGGTGCTATCGAATTTATCGGCGAGAACAAGTCGATGTACAAGTAGCTTTCGTTTAGAACTGCGGCAGGGCATGCCGTGGAAGCGCGGGGAGGCCACCGGGTTGCCGGGCCTGCGAACCGTGAACCGACAGCACGGTTATGCCGTGGCTGGAATCTTCGTCCGTCAGGACGACGGAGGATGTCAAGAGACACCGAGCTCGCCGGAGAGCACAAGGACCGCGGCCCCGACCAGCACCACGTCGTCGCCGAGCGGCGACAACCGCACCACCAGGTCGGCCGACGAGGCGGCCATCACCCGGTCGCGTACGCACCGGTCGAGGGCCTGGCGCAGCTCGCCGTCGAGCAGGTCGGGCGGTCCCGCGAGCACGACCTCATGCAGGTTGAGCGCGGCGACCACCGGCGCGAGCACCCCGCCGAGCACGGTGCCGACGGACGCGAGCGTGCGGTACCCGTCTCGCAGGCTGCCGCGCAGGTGCGGGGCGGACAGGATGGTCTCCAGGCAGCCGGTCTTGCCGCAGGCGCAGCGCACGCCGTCGGAGTCGACGACGACGTGGCCGATCTCGCCCGCGGCCCAGGCGTGCCCCTGGACGAGCGCGCCGCCGACGACGAGCCCGGCGCCGACGCCGATGCCGATCCGCAGCAGCATCAGGTCCGCCGCCGTGGTCCCGCCGAAGGCGTACTCGGCCAGGACCGCCGTGTTGGCGTCGTTGGCGACGTAGACGGGCAGGTCGAGCTTGCGGCGGAGAATGCCGGTCAGGTCGACGCCGGCCCAGCGGAGGTTGTGCGCGTCGAGGATCACGCCGCGCCCGTCGACCACGCCGGGCGTGCCGACGCCGACGCCGAGCACCGGCGCGCCGGCGGCCGCGCGCAGCTGCTCCGCGAGGCCGACCGCGAGGCGGATCGCCTCCTCGCCGGTCGCGCCGTCGAGTGCTACCTCGGCGCGGTCCTTGACCTGGCCGAACAGGTTGACCACCGCCCCCGTCATCCGGTCGGCCGGCGACAGGTCGAGTGCCACGATGTGCGCGGCGTCGGCGAGCAGGCCGACCAGCGTCGGCGGCTTGCCGACCTTGGCCTCGGCCGGCGAGCCGAGCTCGCTGAGCAGGCCGTCGCTGATGAGCGCGCCCACCAGGTCGGAGACGGTCACCCTGGTGAGCCCGGTGGCCCGGGCCAGGTCGGCGCGGGAGGCGGGGCCCTCAGCGAACAGGTGCTGGAGGATGAGCGAACGGTGGTGGCGCCTGGTGTCCTCGGCGAGCAGCTTGCCCATGGGGCGCAGCGGGCGGGGACGCACTCCGCCTGCGTTCACTTAACCGCTCCCGCGGTCAGGCCGCCGACGACGCGCCGCTCGATGAAGGCGAACAGGATGATGACCGGCACGGTGGCGACCAGGCCAGCCGCGAACAGGTGCCCCCAGTCGACCGTGTACTCGCCGATGTAGTTGTTGATCGCAACGGTCAGCGGCTGCTGCGTCGGGGACTCCCCGAGGCTGAGCGTGAGGGCGACGAGGAACTCATTCCACGCCGAGATGAAGGTGAAGATCAGCGCGGTCACGATGCCGGGAGCGGCCAGCGGCAGCGTGATCCGGGTGAGGGCGCCGATCCGGCCGAGCCCGTCGACCATGGACGCCTCCTCCAGCTCGACGGGGATCGAGGAGAAGAAGGCGTTGAGTATCCACACGGCGAAGGCGAGGTTGAAGCCGGCGTTGACGATGATCAGCGACAGCGTCGGCGGCAGGCCGAAGTTGATGAACTCCCGCTGGAGGCCGACCAGCATGGCCGCCGGCTGGAACATCTGGGTGGCGAGCACGAGCAGCAGGAACGCGGTGCGGCCGCGGAACCGGCGGCGCGCGGTGTAGTACCCGGCGGGCAGCGCGACGAGCAGCACGATGACGGTGGCGCCCGCGGCGATCTGCAGGCTGGTGCCGATGCTGCCGCCAAGCCCGCCGCCCGACCACAGGGTGGCGAAGTTCGAGAACGTGAAGTGCGAAGGGAAGATGGTCGGCCGGCCGAGCTCGTTGTTCGGCCGCCCGGCCATCACCAGCATCTCAAGGTACGGCAGCAGGAAGATGAGGGCGACGAGGTAGGCGGCGCCGGCGATGAACCAGGTGCGCAGCGGCCGGCGCGCTCGCGGCGCGGACCCGGACCTGGCGGCGAGCCGGGGGGCGGGCTTGGTCGTGGTGATCATCGGTCGACCTGCTCTTTCCAGCGGGTGGTGGACAGGTAGACCAGGACGATGACGATCACGAGCAGGAAGTTGATGACCGACATGGACGCCGACTGGCCGACGTCGCCCTGCTTGAGCTCGACCATGTAGATGGTGGAGGTGGCGGTCTCGTAGCCGGGGCCGCCGCGGGTCATCTCCCAGATGATGGGGAAGGAGTTGAAGACGTTGATGACGTTGATCAGCGTCGCCACCAGGATCGCCGGCCGCAGCAGCGGCAGCGTGACCGCCAGGTAGGACTTCCACGAGGTCGCGCCGTCGATGGAGGCGGCCTCGTACACGTCCCGGGGGATGCCCTGCAGGCCGGACAGGATGGCGTAGGTGGTGAACGGCAGCGATACGAAGATCGCCACGCCCATCATCCAGGCCAGCGCGCTTGTCGGGTTGCCGAGCCAGTCGGCCTGATTGGAGCCGAGCTGCTTGACCACGCCGAGGTGGTGCAGGATCACGTTGATGACGCCGACGTTCGGGTCGAGCGCCCACTTGAAGATCAGCGCGGTCATCATCACGGAGGCGGCCCAGGGGATGATGAGCGCCCACCGGGCCACCCGGCGGCCGGGGAACCGCTGGTTGAAGAGCTGGGCGAGGCCGAGCGAGATGAGCACGGTCACGGCGACCACGACCACGACCCAGACCAGGGTACGCAGCAGGACGGAGACGAAGTCGGGCTCGTCGAACAGGCGGGCGTAGTTCGTGGTGCCGTTGTAGCCGGCGACGAACCCTTCGCCGCCGATCTGCTGGAATGACGACTGCACCATGACCACGACCGGCCAGAGCACGACCACGCCGATGAGCGCGATGGCGGGGCCGAGCCAGAGCAGCGGCGCCAGGCGGCCCAGGTTAAGGCGACGCAGTGCGGCGGGCATCTTTCTCCCAGGGTAGGCCAGTGCGGGCAGGGGTTGGGCGGGACCCGGACGGGGGGGCGCCCGGGTCCCGCGCGGAATCGGTTAGCTGTGACTATTTCAGCTAGCCGACGTGCTGGCGATCTGCTGCAGCTGGCCCAGTTCGGTCGCCGGGGTGCCGGTGACCGCGGTGCCGATCGTCTGCTGGATCTTGGTCTTGATGTTCGCCCACGAGGTGTCGCTCGGGTACTGCACCGAGTTCGGCAGCGCGGTGAGGAACGGTGCGAAGACCGGGTCGGAGGACAGTGCCTTCGCCGCTGAGGTCGTCGCGGGGAGCAGGTCGTACTCCTTGTCGAACTGCAGCTGGTACTTGTCCTGGTAGGCGAAGTCGAGGAACTCCTTGATCTGCGCCGCGTGCCCGTTCGGCTTGAACGCCGCGACGTTGTCGCAGACGCCGAGGGTCGTGGTCAGCGGGCCGCTCTTGCCCGCGATCGGCACCGAGGTCCAGTCGGCGGCCTGCAGCACGCCGGCCTTGGCGATGATCGGGATGAGGGCGGGCGAGCCGTTGATCATGCCGACCTTGCCCTGCGCGAACTGCTGCCACAGGTCGGTGCGGTTGACCGTGCCCGGGTTGGGCTGGGTGTCGCCCGCGGCGACCAGTCCCTTGAGGAAGGTGAAGGCCTCGACGTTCGCCGCGCTGTTGATCGTGTACTTGCCGCCGGTCGTGTAACCGCCGCCGGCGCCGAGCATCCACAGCAGCGACTCGGCCTGCGCCTCCTCGGCACCGAGCGGCAGGCCGAAGCCGACGTCGCCGAGCGCCTTGACCTTCGCGGCGTCGGCCTGGACGTCGGCCCAGGTCTGCGGCGCGGAGGTGATGCCCGCCTGCGTGAACAGCTTCTTGTTGTAGAAGAGGGTGCGGCTCGAGGTGGTGAACGGCATGCCGTACTGCGTGCCGTTGTAGGTGCCCTGGTTCTTGAACCCGGGCAGCAGGTTGCCCGGGTTCGACAGCACGTCGGAGGCCGGGTAGAGCAGGCCGTCCTGGGCGTAGTTGGAGAAGTAGTCGCCCTCGGTGATGTCCGGGTACTGCTTGTTCTGGATCATCGTCTGGACCTGCTGGTCGAAGTTCGTCCAGGCGATCGAGGTGACGTTGACCTTGATGTCGGGGTGCGCGCTCTGGAAGGCGGTGACGATGCCGTCCCAGTACTTCGCGCTCGCGTTGCTCGGGCCGGTGCCGTAGTCGGCGACCACGAGCTTGAGTGTGGTGGTGCTGCCGCCGCCACCGGACGACGAGCCGCCGCCGCTGCTGCACGCGGCCAGGGCAAGCGCGGCAGTGGCCGCGAGCGCGGCGCCGGAGAGGCGCCGCGTGAACTTCTTGTCCATCGGGGTCTCTTCTCTTAGGAGAGGTTTTTGTTAGTTCACCGTACTTACATATTCTCGTCAAGGCCGTGCGGCGAGGTTTACCGCACTGTGACCCGTTGTCAGTTTTCAGCTGACCTGCCGGTAGCGGCGAAGCTTGTAGGCGCGGATGAGATCCGCAGCCGGGGCATGGTTGAAGGGATGGAGGGAGAGCAGGACGCCGGCCTTCCGCTCCTCCGTAAGCGCGTCCTGCTCACCGCCAACGTCCTGTGACAGCTGGGTCCTCTCCTCGTCAATGAAGCGGCCTGTTCCCTGGTTTCGTCACTATGGCTGGCCCGTTCCTGGTCGATGAGCGTGGGACAATGCGCTGGTGATCGATCTGATCTTGTTCGACCTTGACGGCACGCTGATCGATCACCGGAGCGCGGTGCTGGCCGCGATCGGCCAGATCGTGCGTGACGCCGGCCGCGCATGCCTTCCGGCCGGTGACCTGGTGGCGATGTGGTGGGACCTCGAGCGCGCGCACATGCGGCGGTACCTGGCCGGCGAGTGTTCCTTCGCCGAGCAGCGACGGTGCCGGCTCCGGGAGTTCTTTCCGTTTCTGGGCGAGCCAGTTCCCGGTGACAGCGACCTGGACGCGTGGTTCTCGCGACGTTACCTTCCCTTGTTCGAGGCCGCCTGGACCTGCTACCCCGACGTGATTCCGTCCCTGCAGGTTCTCGCGGGGCAGCCGAGGCCGCCGAGGCGGGCCGTGCTGACCAACGGCGATCCCGGGCAGCAGCGGGACAAGCTGGTGCGCCTCGGGCTGCTGGAGCACTTCGAGGCGGTGCTCACCCCTGCGGAACTCGGCGCCGCCAAGCCCGACCCGGCTGCTTTCTCTGCCGCCTGCGGGCAACTGGGCGTCAGCCCCGGCCGTGTTCTCAGCGTCGGGGACTGGCTGGAAGGTGATGTCATCGCGGCGACTCGCGCCGGGCTGGCCGGGATTTGGCTGGACCGCGGGGTGGAGCCCTTCACAGGCGAAGCGCCCGTGAAGGCCAGAACGGTGGCTGCAGAGCTGGCCCTTGCCCGGATCGAGGATCTGGGCGGACTGGCCGCCGCGTTGTGACGATGTGCTGCCCGGGACCCGGCGGCCTCCGGCCAGCTTCAATGACAATCCTCCGACTCGCTCCTTGCCACTTAAAAGGCCCGAGCAAGCCAGAGGCATCAACCCGGGCCGAGAAAACTGTCACGCGACAGCCAAGAGCTAGCCGCTGCCGAACCGATCATCAAATTGCGGCCAGATCCGCGAGCTGACCGCGCTTGCTCGTCAGATGTGACTGCGGCCCCGTTCCAGTACGGTCATCGTTCATGGGTATTGACCGCACGCCAGTGGCGACGCTGACCCCCCGCCAGGGCCAGGGAGCTGTGGGAGTGCCTGATCCCGAGGCCGCCCGCTTTCTTGAGGAGGCCCTCAGCGGCCTGCCGGCCGCCTCGCTCACCGACGCCGAAGTGCTCACCAGCCGCCTGCCTGTCACCGCGGTCCTTGGCCCGGCTGCCCTGGCCTACCTGGACCCGGCGGAGTTCCGCCCTCAGCCCGGTGACGCGGTCACCACGCTGACGGGCCTGGATCACCCGGGCTTCAGGCAGTTCCTGCTGGCATCCGACACCGCTGACGTCGAGGAAAGCGGCATCCGGGAAATCACGACGCCGGCCTTCGCGGTCCGCGAACGCGGCCAGGTCCTTTCCGCCGCAGGCTACCGGGACTGGCCCTGCGGCACAGCGCACCTAAGCGTGCTGACAGCCTCTGCCGCCCGAGGCCGCGGCCTCGGGCGTGCCGCCGCGTCGGCCGCCGTCGCCCACGCGATCAAGGAAGGCAGGCTGCCACAATGGCGGGCCCGCCCCCAGGCATCCCGGCGCATCGCCCACGCTCTCGGATTCCGCGAACTTGGTTTCCAGGTGAGCATCCGCCTCGCCACTGCGGTCACTTCCCCCGAACATTGACCATGTTCAGGATGGGGACAGTCACAGCAGGGCAGCCGGCCGGCTGAAGCACCGTTCGGGCGTCACGCGAGCGACTCGACGGTGAACGGCGGCAGAGCTTGCTCCATGGTGGCGGCCAGGTCGGCCTGGCGCTGGTACAGCAGGCCGTACGTGAACGTGTCTTCCCCCGCCTGCCGGGCCTTTCCGGCCAGGTCGAGCAGCACCGTACGAGCGACAACGCTGTCGTGGTGGTCTCCGAGCACCTGCTGCAGTTCCTTGGCCGCGGCGGCCTGACGGCAGGCCGCGCCGCCAAGGGCGGGCGCTGCCGCCTCGGCGGCGTACCTGGCCCGTTTCGCGGCCTTGCGCGCCTCGTGGAGCGCCGCGTCACGCTCCTGTGCCTCGGGCACGACGGCCAGGGCGTGCAGCAGCCGCCGCCCGGCCCGCCGGACGGGCTTGGTGAGTACCTCGCCCGCCTTGCGTCCCGCCAGTGGTGTCAGCGGCGGCTGGGCAAGCAGGCCGTCCAGGTCATCCCGAAGCCGCCGGTAACGCCGCCCGTCCAGTGCCGCCACGACGGTCTTATCGGCCTGTGCGAGCTCGGTGGCGAAGTGAGCCGCGATGCGGGCATCGACCGGCCCGGCGACCAGGGCGGGCGGGATGGCAGCAAGGCTGACCCTGAGCAGGTCAAGCATGACCTCCGCATCACGGGCCTGTCCGAGCGTGGCCGCGAGCCACTTCAGCTCCTCGCAGAGCGGCCGGGTCGTCTCCCGGTCGAGCACGCTCCCGAATGCCCGCAGCGCGCTGCGCGCCCGGCGGGTGGCCACCCGCATCTGGTGCACCGCGTCTGGCTCGTCCCGGCGGACCAGCGGGTCAAAGCGGGCGATGGCGGCCGCCTGGTCGCGCAGGTAGGCGAGCACTGCCTCGGCGGCGGACGAATGCCTGACCGCAGGCGTCATGACAACTCCGAGCGCTTCATGAACACCGCCTGGGCATTTCGCCGGGCCTCGCCAGGGGCCGGGTGCCGCAGGAGGTACTCGCCACCGGGCTGCATGTCCCACGCCGAGCAGTTGTCCTCGTCGTAGGTGCGCAGGATGTCCTCAAGTTCTGCCTTGATCGCCGGATCGCAGACGGGGGTAACCGCTTCCATCCGCCGGGAGAGGTTGCGCGTCATCCAGTCGGCCGACCCGATGAAGAACTCGGGCGAGCCGCCGTTCTCGAAGCGGTAGATCCGGCTGTGCTCAAGGAACCTGCCGAGGGTGCTGTAGACCTTGATCGTCGGCGACAACCCCGGGACCCCGGCGCGCAGGCAGCACAGCCCCCGGACGTTGAGGACGATGGGGACGCCGGCCAGGCTCGCGCGGTAGAGCTCCTGGATCATCTGCGGGTCCTGGAGCTGGTTCATCTTGGCCCGGATACCGCACGGGCGCCCGGCCAGGGCGTTGCCGGCCTCGCGCCTGATCAGCGCGGTGAACCGTTCGCGCAGGTCGTGCGGCGCGATCAGGAGCTTGCCCGGGGTCGGGGCGGGAATGCCGGCGGTCAGCTCGTTGAACACCGCCGCCGCGTGGGCGGCGAGCTCGGGATCCGCGCTCAGCAGCCCGAGGTCCTCATACAGCCGGGCCGTTCCCTCGTGGTAGTTCCCCGTGCCGACGTGAACGTACCGGCGGATGCCGTCTGGCTCCTCGCGTACCACCAGCGCCAGCTTGACGTGTGTCTTTATCCGCTCCACCCCGTACGCGACGTGGACCCCCGCCTCTTCGAGCTCCTTGCCCCAGCTGATGTTGGGCGCCTCGTCGAAGCGTGCGGTGATCTCGACCAGGACCGCCACCTGCTTGCCACGGTGAGCCGCCTCCTTGAGCGCCGCGATGATCGGGGAGCGGCGGCCGGTGCGGTAGATGGTGAGCTTGATCGCCAGAACAGCAGGGTCCTCGGCGGCACTCCGCAGGAACCGCAAGATCGAGGTGTCGAAGCTGTGGTACGGCAGGTGCACCAGCATGTCACCGCGACGGATCTCGTCGAATATCGCGGCGGGGTCGCCGCGGTCCAGGTGGCGCAGCCGCGGGTGAGTCGCCGGCTGATGCGGGGCATCACGCAGCTCGGCATGCCCTTCCACCGGCAGGTCCATGAGGTCGCCGAGACTGAACAGCCCGGGAACCGCGATTACGTCGGCCGGATCGGCGTTGAGCTGGGCCGCGAGCCAGCTCCGCAGGCCCGCGGGCATGTCGGCGCTGACCTCCAGCCGCACCACGCCCGCGTACTTGCGGGCGGTCAGCTCGGCCGTGACCATCCTGATGATCGCACCCGGCGAGAACTCCACGTCATTGTCCTGCGCCTGATCGGCCCACGGATCGTCCTTCGCGCCCCTGGTGGCGCGGAAGAAAAAGCAGGCCTGCGCCGATGTCCCCGGGAAGATCGCGCTCAGGTTCGCGGCGATCACCTGCTCAAGGGGCACCCAGCCCGCCTTGTCGGGCAGCGGTACCCAGCGCGGCCGGTTGGCCGGGGCCTTGATCCGCACAAAGCGGGGGTTCTCGCGACCCGGCTCGCTTACCAGTACCGCCAAGTTGAGGCCGAGGTTGCTGATGAACGGGAACGGGTGCGCGGCGTCAGCGGCCAGTGGGACGAGGATCGGTTCCACTGAATCCCGGCAATACCGGGCGAGGTAGTCTCGCCGGGCTGGATCGAGTTCGTCGGCATCCAGGACCGGGAGCCCCAGGTCACGCAGTGCGGGACGCAACTGCTCGTCCACCAGCCTGGCCACCCGCTGCTGCTGGGACCGCAATTCCGCGCGGCAGGCGTCGAGCACTTCAGCCGGGGTCAGCCCATCGGGTCCGCGCTTGGTCCCGCCCTTCTGGACCTGCCGGAACAGGCCTCCGATCCGCTTCATGGCGAATTCGTCGTGGATCATGCCCATGATCGCGGCGAACTTGACCCGCTCAAGTAGCGGCTGCTCCGGGTCTTCCGCCAGGGCGAGAACGCGGCGGGCGAAACTCAGCCAGCTGAGCTCCCGGTTGATGAGTGCCGCCGGAGAGTCCGGCGTGATTGGTCCAGCCTCAGTCATCTGCCTTGCACCTCGCGACACTGGCCTTAACCTGCGGGTCGGCTGCCAACAACGCTGTCAGCATCAGCGTTCGCCCCGGCGGGTCAGCGGGCTAGAGCAGAAGGTCAGCGCAGCAGGGGGCAAAAAGCCACGTCGGGTCTCGTATCTGATCGCCCGTTGAGAATGATGCACTACCCTATGTTTCTTGCTAATAACTACTGTTGACACGTGAGACTGAAGTTATGACCCCGCCCCTCGAGTTCGCGCTGGCGATCGCATTGCCGATAGCGGCCGTCTATGCCGTGATCGGGGGCGGCCGCCTGCTCAACTGGATCTGCGACCATCAGGCCCACGCTCGCGCTCCCGAGCCGATCCAGCGGGTGCGCGCGAACCTGGTCAGGCTGCGGGCCGAGCTCGAGTCCACGGAGACGCGCAGCGATCTGATGGCGAAGAACATGCGGCTGCGGGCCGTGCGGGCGGCCTACGTCGACGCGCTCTGCGATGCGTGCTGGCGGCTGGACATCGCCCCGCTGGCCAGCGCGCCGGCGCGCCGGGAGAACTTCCGGCGGAGCGACATCTACCGGCTGGAGACGGCGCTGCGGGAGCGCGGTCTCGACGTCAGGGAAACGGCCGCGTCGTTACGGATTGGCCATCCTGGAGTCACGCCCGGCGTTGGCCCCGGCCTCGGCCGCCCCCGCGGCCGCCGCGCCGCCCGTCACGCCGCCCGCCTTGTCCGTCGCTCCGTCCGCGGCGCCGAGCGTGAGGTTACGGCCGCTGGCGGGATCGAAGACGTGCAGCTTCCGTCCGTCGATCCACAGTCGCGCGTACTCCCCCTCGGTGATCCGGCTCGCCGGGTCGAGCCGGGCGACCACGGTTTCCGAGGTGCCGCCGGTGTCCGCGCGTCCCGAGTCTCTGGCGAGCTCTTCGAGTTCGGACACGTTCGCGGCCTGGCCGAGCTGCTGGCTGAAGTAGACGAACTTGTCGGAGCCGAGCGACTCGATCACGTCGATGGTGGCGTTGAACTGCAGCCCCTTCGGCGCGAGATCGGCCGGCACGAGCGATGAGTCCTCGAAGTGCTCGGGGCGGACGCCCACGATGACGTCCCTGGCCGTCACCGCGCTCTCGACGGCCTGGCGCTGGGCGGCGCTCAGCGTCAGGTCCCCCAGCGCGGTACGCAGCCTGCCTTCCTCCAGGGTGCCCGGCACGAAGTTCATCGCGGGCGAGCCGATGAAGCCCGCCACGAACAGGTTGGCCGGGTGGTCGTACAGTTCCTGCGGCGCCGCGACCTGCTGGAGCACTCCAAGGCGCATGACCGCAACCCGGTCGCCGAGCGTCATCGCCTCAACCTGGTCGTGGGTCACGTAGACCATGGTGGTGCCGAGCCTGCGCTGGATCCTGGAGACCTCGGTGCGCATCTGGACCCGCAGCTTCGCGTCGAGGTTGGACAGCGGCTCGTCCATGAGGAAGGCGGCCGGGTCGCGGACGATCGCGCGGCCCATCGCGACCCGCTGCCGCTGGCCGCCGGACAGGTTGGCCGGCTTGCGGTCCAGGTGCTGGGTCAGGTCGAGGATGCGGGCGGCCTCGGTCACCTTCTCGTCGATGACGTTCTTCGGTGCCTTGGCCAGCTTCAGCGCGAAGCCCATGTTCTCCCGGACCGTCATGTGCGGGTACAGGGCATAGCTCTGGAACACCATGGCGATGTCGCGGTCCTTCGGCGCCTTGTCGTTCACCACCTTCCCGGCGATGCGCAGTTCGCCTTCTGAGATGTCCTCAAGTCCCGCGATCATGTTGAGTGTCGTCGACTTGCCGCACCCGGAGGGGCCGACCAGGATGACGAACTCACCGTCACGGATGTCAAGGCTGACGTCGTGCACCGCGAGCGCTCCGTCGGGGTAGCGCTTGCTGATGTGGTCCAGGATGATTTCGGCCACGGTTTGCTCCTTTCTGCTCGCCCGGCTAGCCCTTGACCGCGCCGGAGGTGAGCCCGGCGACGATCCGCCGCTGGAAGAGCAGCACGAAGATGATGATCGGGATGGTGATGACCACCGCGGCGGCGGAGATCGACCCGGTGGGCACGGCGAACTGCGAGCTGCCGGTGAAGAAGGCCAGCGCGGCGGGCGCGGTCCGCGCGGCGATGGTCGCCGTGAGCGTGACGGCCAGCAGGAACTCATTCCAGCAGAACAGGAACACCAAGATGGCGGTGGTCACCATGCCGGGCGCCGCCAGCGGCGCGATCACCTTGACGAACGCCTGGAACGGTGAGGCGCCGTCCATCTTGGCCGCCTTCTCAAGCTCCCAGGGGATCTCACGGAAGAAGGCCGACAGCGTGTAGATCCCCAGCGGCAGGCCGAAGGCGATGTACGGGACGATCAGCCCGATCCAGGTGTTGAACAGGCCGAGGGCCCGTTCGATGTTGAACAGCGGCGTCGCCAGCGAGATCAGCGGGAACATCGCGATCATCAGCGACATGCCGACCAGCGCGGTCTTGCCGGGGAACGTCAGGCGCGCCACCGCGTACGCCGCCAGCGAGGCGAGGAGCACCGAGATGAAGGTGGCGATCAGGCCGATCCCGATGGAGTTGAGCAGCGGACGGGTGAAGTCCGAGGTGCTGAAGATCCCGCTGTAGTTCGCCCAGGTCCATTTCCTCGGGAAGAACGTCGGGTCGGTGATCGTGGACGGGTCCTTGAAGGACAGCGAGAAGATCCACACCACCGGGATGAGCATCACCAGCATCGTGACGATGTTCGCGGTGATCCAGCCGGACTTCTGCTTGGCACTGGCGGCCATGTCAGCTCACTTTCCCCATGCCGGGCGCGGCCGCGCCGAAGATCTTGATGTAAATGAGGGCGATGATCGCGACGCAGACGAAGATCAAGACGGAGATCGCCGAGCCGATGCCCAGGTTCAGCGCCCGGAACAGGTTGTCATAGCCCAGGATCGACACCGAGTAGGTGCCGTTGCCGCCCGTGGTCAGGATGTAGATGTTGTCGAATATCCGGAACGCGTCGAGCGTCCGGAACAGCAGCGCGACCAGGATCGCGGGCTTCATCAGCGGCAGCGTGACCCGGGTGAACCGCTGCCAGGCGGAGGCGCCGTCCATCCGCGCCGCCTTCGTCAGGTCTTCCGGCACCAGTGACAGCCCCGCCATCAGCAGCAGCGCCATGAACGGCGTGGTCTTCCACACCTCCGCCAGGATGATGATCGCGATCGCGGTCCCCGTCTTGGTGAGCGGCGCGCTGTCACCGAGCAGCGCGGACAGGTACCCGGTGTGCGGTGTCCACGCGTACTGCCAGCCGTAGGCGGCGGCCACGGTCACGATCCCGTACGGGATCAGCGCGATGGTGCGCATCGTGCCGCGCAGGAAGATAGTGCGGAACATCAGGAGCGCGAGCAGCATGCCGAAGACCATCTCGGCGGCGACCGAGATCACCGTGATGATCAGCGTGACGACCAGCGCGTGCCACCAGTAGTACGACGACAGCACATCGCCGTAATTGCTCAGCCCGACGAAGTGGGCTTGGGAGGGAAAGCGCAGGTCGTAACGCTGGAGCGACAGGTAGATGGCGTAAAAGATCGGGAACGCGGCCACGACGATCATCACCACCACCGCCGGGGCGCACAGCAGCCAGCCCAGCCGGCGCTCGGCCCTGGCACCCTCGGAAAGCTGCTTGCGGTGCCCGTGCCTGGCTGGTGCGGGCTCGCCGGTGGTGACGACCTCGGTCTTCGCGGTCACGGGATCAGTCCCTTCGACTGCAGGGCCTGGTTGATCTGGCCGACCAGCGCCTGTTCCGTGCCCGCCGGGTTGATGGCCGCGGGCGGCGACACGTTGTGCGAGATGACGATGGAGACGTTCTGGTACGCCGGGGTCTTGGGCCGCACGCTGGCGGTTTGCAGCGAGCTCAGGATGTCGGCGTGGAACGGGTAGGCGGCGAACATCGCCGGGTCGTGGTACAGGCTCATCAGCGTGGGCGGCAGGCCGCCCTTGACCGCCGCGTTCAGCTGGTTCTCCCGGTCCCGCAGGCACAGCGCGGCCCGGAAGGCCAGCGCGGGGTTGCGCGAGTACTTGCTGACCGCCAGGTCGATGCCGCCGATGGTGACGTGCGCGGGCTCGCCGGCGTTGACCCGCGGGTACAGCGCCCACTTGAAGTGCTTGAACGAGTCCGGGTGGCCGGCCTGCATCGACGGGTAGACGAACGGGTAGTTGAGCTCGAACGCCGCCGTGCCCGCCTCCATGGCCAGCCGGTTCTGGTCCTCCATCTGAACCGGCAGCGACGGGTCGGCCGCCACGGAGGTGCCGAGCCGCTTCATGATCGTCAGCGCCTCCACCGCGGGCGCTCCCAGGGAGGCCTGCTGCCCGTTCGGCGTCAGGATGCTGCCGCCCGCGCTGGCGACCAGCGTGTTGAACCAGACCGTCGAGCCTTCGTACTGGGCGCCCTGGATCTCGATCAGGTGCGGCTTGCCCTCCTTGGCGAGCCGCTGCGCGTCGCCGATCATCTGGTCCCAGGTGGCGGGCGGGGTCTTCACCAGGTCGTCGCGGTACCACAGCAGCTGCGTGTTGCTGTTATACGGCACCGCGTAGAGCTGGTTGTTCCAGGTAGCGGTCTCCAGCGGGACCGCCAGGGTGCCCGCCTCCGCCTGCTGCTTGTCGCTGCCGGTCCACGGCAGGATCCAGCCCGCCTCGGCGAACTCCGCCTCCCAGGTCACGTCGAGGCCGAGGATGTCCATCGACGTGTCAGCCGCCGCGAGCCGCCGCACCATCTGCAGCCGCTGGTCGTCGGCGGAGGCCGGCAGCTTGTTGTAGCTGATGACGTACTTGCCGCCGCTTTCCGCGCTGCAGTTGCTGACGGCCGTCGCGACCGCGCCCGAGGGGTCGTTGAAGCTGTAGAAGTTGAGCGTGGGCGGGCCGGTCGCGGCGCTGCTGCTGGCGCAGGCGGCCAGGACCGACGAGGCGACCACGACGCCGAGCGCGCCCGCGCCCGGCCTCTTCAGGCCCGGCCCGCGGCACGGCAAGCCGCGCCCGCCCCGCTTCCGTGCCGGGCGCGGCGGACCGCTCTGTATATCGTTGTCAGCCACAGTGACTTCTCCCCCAGCGCCCCCGGTGCCAAGGCACCGGATCTCCCCCCGCCCCGGGCCCCGTCCCGATCATTGCACTTAACGGCGGGTGACGCATCAATCACTGAGGACCTCCGGAGGGTGATTTCACTGACGGGAGGCACGGCGCGCGACTGGATCGCCGGCCAGGGCAACCCGGCCAACCCGAGTAAATGACCAGCTAAGCCACCGAAGACGCGGCTCGCGAGGAAGTCGGCGGGCTCAAGCCGCATGAAGTCGTCCCGGCCAAGCGTCCCCGAGGCGGCGACCAGCCTGCTGGCCTGCCGCAGGCGGGCCCGCTCCAGCGCGTTGCGCACGCTGCGCGCGTTCGCGAACCGCGGCTGGGCCATCCGCCGGGCGAGGTAATCGCGGAACACCGCCTGCGCCTGGTCCGACAGCCGGTACCCCTGGCGGCCGAGCATCAGGTCGCCGATCGCGGCGAGCTCGTCGAGGGAGTAGTCGGGGAACTCCAGGTGATGGGCGATCCGCGAGCTCATCCCCGGGTTGGCGGTGAAGAACGTCTCCATCCGGTCGGCGTAGCCGGCCAGGATCACCACCAGGTCGTCGCGGTGGTTCTCCATGTACTGCAGCAGGATCTCGATGCACTCGGCTCCGTAGTCGCGTTCGTTCTCCGCCCGGTACAGGTGGTAGGCCTCGTCGATGAACAGGACGCCGCCCATCGCCCGGCTGCAGCACGTCCTTGGTCTTCGGCGCGGTGTGGCCGACGTACTGGCCCACCAGGTCATCCCGGGTGACGGAGACCACGCGGTCGCCGCGCAGGTAGCCGAGCCGGTGCAGCAGCTCGGCCATCCGCAGCGCCACCGTGGTCTTGCCGGTGCCGGGGTTGCCGGTGAAGCACATGTGCAGGCTCGGCGGCTCGGCGGCGAGCCCGAACCTGGCCCGCACCCGGTCGACGAGCAGCAGCGCCGCGATCTCGCGCACCCGGGTCTTGACCGGGACGAGCCCGACCAGCTCGGCGTCGAGGGAGTCGAGCACCGCGTCCACGCCGGCCGCGGACCGCTCGGCGGACAGGTCCACCGTGGTGCCGGGGGCGAGCGGCTCGGGGCCGGCCTGGCCCGGGTCCGGCGGCTCCCCCGGCCGGGGCAGTGCGAACCCTGGGCGGCCACCGTTCACCGCCCGGTGTCCCCTTCACCGGGCGGCCGGTTCACCAGGAAGGACAGCGCGGTCGTCTGCCTGCCGTGCCGCGCGTCGTAGGCGGACACCCGGATGTGGCGGCCGGGGTAGGCCGCGCGGCACTCGTTGACCTCGTGCAGCGCGCCGGCCGGGTCCTGCAGGCCGAACATCGGCAGGCCCCACATCTCCCACAGGTTGCCGTCGGGGCGCGGGTCGCCGGTGGACTCGACGGAGACCGCCCAGCCGTTGCCGATCGCGTAGCGCAGCTGCAGCGCGATCTCCTCATCCGTCAGGTCGGGCAGGTAGGAGAAGGTGCCCTGGGTGATCCTCATGACGGGGTCACCACCAGGTCGGGCGTGTCGGTCGACTCGTAGCTGAAGGTGACGTCGCCCCAGGTGGACAGGGCCATGTCGAGCTCGCGGCTGCGGCGTGCGGCCGCCCGGAGGATGTCCGGTCCCTCGGTCGCGATATCACGGCCCTCGTTCCGTCCCTTCACCATCGCCTCGAGCGCCACGCGGTTGGCCGTCGCGCCCGCGGCGATGCCGAGCGGGTGACCGATCGTGCCGCCGCCGAACTGCAGCACCACGTCCTCGCCGAGGATGTCGAGCAGCTGGTGCATCTGGCCGGCGTGAATGCCGCCGGACGCGACCGGCATGACGCCGGGCATGGACACCCAGTCCTGCTCGAAGAACAGGCCGAGCCGCGGGTCTGGGTCCGCCTTGTCGCAGCGCAGCGTCTCGTAATATCCCCGAACGGAGGCGGGGTCCCCCTCCAGCTTCCCCACTACCGTCCCGGCGTGGATGTGGTCGACGCCGGCCAGCCGCATCCACTTGGCGATGACGCGGAAGCTCACGCCGTGGTTCTTCTGCCGCGTGTAGGTGGAGTGGCCGGCCCGGTGCAGGTGCAGCAGCACGCCGTTGCGCCTGGCCCACTTGGCCATCGACTGGATCGCGGCGTAGCCGACGGTCAGGTCGATCATCACGATGATGCTGCCGATCTCCTTGGCGAAGTCGGCCCGCTCGTACATGTCCTCCATCGTCGCCGCGGTGACGTTGAGGTAGTGGCCCTTGACCTCGCCGGTCTCCGCTTCCGCTTTCTTGACCGCCTCCATGCAGTGCACGAACCGGTCGCGCCAGCGCATGAACGGCTGGCTGTTGATGTTCTCGTCGTCCTTGGTGAAGTCGAGGCCGCCGCGAAGGGCCTCGTAGACGACGCGGCCGTAGTTCCTCGCGCTCAGCCCGAGCTTGGGCTTGACGGTGGCGCCGAGCAGCGGGCGGCCGTACTTGTTCAGGTACTCGCGTTCCATGACGATGCCGTGCGCGGGGCCCTGGAACGTCTTGGCGTAGTGCGGCGGTATGCGCATGTCCTCAAGGCGCAGCGCCTTGAGCGCCTTGAAGCCGAAGACGTTGCCGATGATGCTGCTCGACAGGTTGGCGATCGAGCCTTCCTCGAACAGGTCGAGGTCGTAGGCGATATAGGCGATGAACTGCTCCGGCCCGTGTTGGCCAGCCCCGTGCTGGCCAACAGAGCCGGGGACCGGGTCGATCCGGTAGCACTTGCCCTGGTAGTGGTCGTAGGCGGTGAGCCGGTCGGTCCACACCACCGTCCAGGTGGCGGTGCTCGACTCGCCGGCCACCGCGGCGCCCGCCTCCTCCGGCGGTACGCCCGGCTGCGGCGTCACCCGGAACGCGGCGAGCACGTCCGTCGGCTTCGGCTCGTAGTCCGGTTGCCAGTAGCCCATCTCGGCGTACTGGAGCACGCCCGCGCTCCATCGTTGCGCCATGTGTCACGGCTCCCATCGCTCGCTTCGCTCGCATTGCTCGCTGGCCTTGCTTGCCTGCTAGCCATGATGAGTTGCCGTATTGAAATGATCAATCAAGTGTTTTGAGTGATACTTGAAGCTTTACTTCACTGTCTTACCGTGCTGGCTTGACCGCGCGCCAGCCTTCGCGGCTGACGAGGTGGCCGACGAGGAGGTCCGCCGCGGCAGGCGGCCGCGGGTGCGTCACCGCGCGCCACGGGCGTCGCAGCGGCGTTCCAGGCACCGGGAGCTCGGTGAGCTCACCCGCTTCGAGGTGGTGCCGCACGGCCTCGCGGGCGATGAGCGTCGCGCCGAGCCCGGCCACGGCGCAGGCCACCACGGCGCCGTTCGAGCCGAGGGTGAGCCGGGGCGGTGCGGCCTCCAGCCCGGACAGCAGCGCCTCGCCGTGCGCGCGGGTCGCCGAGCCTTCCTCACGCTGCAGCCACCGCGTGGCCGCCGGGTCGAAGCCGGCCGCCGTGGCGGGCGACGCCACCACCACGAGCAGGTTCGGCCGGGTCGCCCTGATCACCGCGCCCGCGATGTGCGCGGGCGGCCGGCCGCCGATCATCACGTCGGCCTCGTGGGCGGCGAACATGGCCCACATCCGCTCGCTGCTGCCGACTTCGAGCCGCAGGTCGACACCCGGGTACGCGCCGAGGAACGAGGCGAGCTGGCCGGGCAGCAGGTGCTCGCCCGCGGTCGTCACGGCCGCGACGCGGACCCGCCCGCGTTCCGGGTCATGCCCGGACCTGGCGGCCGCCAGTGCCTCCTCGTGCAGGCCGAGTATCTGCCGCGCGTAGCCCGCGTAGTCCTGCCCGGCGCCGGTCAGCCGCAGCCCCCGGCCGTCCCGCTCGACAAGCGGGACGCGGACCTCGCGGGCGAGCGCCGCGAGCGCGGCCGACACCGCGGACTCGGTCACGGTCAGCCGGCGCGCCGCCTCCCGCACCGAGCCCGCGTCCGCGACCGTCACCAGGGCCCGGAGCCGCGCGACTGTCGACATGAGGTTCCTTCGTCAGAGCTATGGGTGAAGTATTCGTTTAAGTATTGCCCCGCGCCCGGCTCGTCGTCCAAAGCCCGCGGCCGGTCCCGGCGAAGGATGTCTTCATGAAAATCACGGAGTGCCGGCGCCGCATGTGCGACGGGTGAGATATTCGTAACTGTCGAAACAGTAGTGGCGGGTCGGGCTGAACCGGACCGCATCCCCCGACCGCTCCCCCGGCCGGGGGAAGCCGCGGCGCGGCCCGGCGCGCACCCTGACGTTCTGTGGAACCATCCATCCCCCGGCAGATCCGGGAGGGGCGAGCGATGAGGCTGTCAGCGAAATCGGGGCGGCGGGCGGCGGTACCGGGCGGGGCGGCGGTACCGGGCGGGGCGGCGGTCCCGGGCGGTGGCGGGCGGGGCGGCGGTACCGGGCCGGGCTGGGTTGCCGGGCCGGGTGGCGGGACCGGGCGGGGCGCGGCTTGGGTTCGCGTCCGGGCTGCGCCGACGGGGTGCGGCGGCGTGGGAGGACCTGGTACTGGGCCGGGTGCTGCCTGCCGATGTCCGGGCCGAGCTCGGGCTGGAAGGTGGCGAGCGGGTCCTGTCGGTGGACGGGGGGCGGGACGGTGAGTGGGCGCTGGTCGCGACGGACCGGGCGCTTTACCACCGCGATCCGTGTGGCGGCCGGGACGGCGGATGGTCGCGGCTTGGCTGGGAGCGGGTCGCGCGGGTCGGCTGGGACGCAGCGGGCGGCCAGCTCATCGTGATCGGCGTGGCCTGCCCGGCTGGCGCCGCGCCCGGTGCCGAGCCTGGTGCTGCGCCAGTGCCGAGCCTGGCGCTGCGCCAGGTGCCGCGGCGTCGCGCGTCGTCACGGCGCCGCGCGTCGTGGTGCCGCTGCGCCGCCGCGGCAGCGTTCCTGAACTGGCGCTTGAGCGGGTCGCCCACACCAGGCTTGGCCAGTGGCAGCTGCTGGCTGGCGGCCGACGGCGCGCCGACATCGAGGCACGGCGCCGGCCAGGGACCGGGGAACTGCTGTGGTCGGTGACCTGCGAAGGGGACGGCGTAGGCGGACGGGGACGGGGACGGGGACGGCCAGGCGACCAGGTCACGCGTGCGCAGGTCGAACGGGCGATCGCCCAGCTGAGCGCGGAGCTCGGCGCGCCGGCCCAGCAGGGAACGGCCTTCCCGCGTTCCATGCCGCTTGACCCCAGGGACAGTGCGCTCAGCGCAGCCTCCATCAGGAGGTAGACGCTACCGGGCGGCATCGATCAGGTGGTAAAGCAAGAGCAACTGGGTGATCGCCAGCGGCTCGCTGCGCTGGCCGCCGTCCAGCTCGCCGAGGAAGCCTGGCAGCTCGGTGCCCTCGCCGAGGCCGGCCCAGATGGCCTTCTCGATCATCCGGCTGTCCTCGCGCGGCACGTAGCCGTGGACGTGCAGCGCGTCCACCGGGCGGCCGTCCTCGTCGCGGGTCAGCCGCAGGTGCATCGACTGGCCGCTGCCCGCGAGCACCCCGCTCAGGTCCGGATGGCGGATGGTGGGGCGCAGCAGCAGTTCGGCGGACAGCGGCGTGCCCGGCGGGTCGGGGCGCTGCTCGACAGGGGCGAACCGGATGACGATGTCGGCGCGGCGGCGCTGCGGGCGGATGAACGCCGCCGATTCCTTCTCCCGCCGGTCCAGCTCGGCGAGCACCTGCTCCGGCTGGTAGCCGCGCTGGGTGGTGTCCCGCCTGACCTTCCACTCCCGGCGGATGTCCTCTGGCGGGTTGAGGTAGACGGTGACGTCGAAGCACGCGGCGGCGAGCTTCGTGTGCAGCGGCAGCAGCCCCTCCACGATGACGAACCGCCGCGGGACGACGTACTCGGGCCGGGCCAGCTGGCCGGTGCGGTGGTCGTAGACCGGCTTAAGTACCGGCTGGCCGGTGGCGAGCAGCTGCAGGTGCTGCTCCATGATCTCGATGTAGTTGCAGTCGGGATGCAGCGCCGTGAACGGGAGATCCTTGCGTTCCAGCCGGTCGAAACGGTGGTAGTCGTCAACGCACACCGCGGTGCACTGGTCCGCGCCGAGCGCCCGGACTAGGCCGGACGTGATCGTCGTCTTGCCTGCCGCGCTGTCGCCAGCGATCGCGAGCATGACCGGCCGGCTACCCGCGGCACCTGGCGGGCCCGTCCGGTGCATGCGCAAGAGCTTGTGGGGCATGCGGTCACGTTACGTATGTGCTTCTCGCTGGCATATCCCCCTGGCGGGGGGACCACCGGGGGAAGCGGAGGCCGGCTGCTCGGCGAGCAGTTCGCACCGGCCCGCCGCGCAAAGGGCCAGCGCGGATTCGATGGAATTACGGAGCGTAGTGAGCTCAGCCAGTTGTGCGTCAACCCGGTCACGCACCGCTTCCAGCCGCCACCGTTCGGACTCGCAGGCTTGCGTGCTGTTTCCATGTGCGCGCAGGGCGCCCGCGATCTCTTCCAGGGTCATTCCCAGGCTCTGCAGGTGACGAGCCAGCCGGATCCGGGCCACGGTGGGCTGATCGTAGAGCCGGTACCCGGATGGGAGCCGGTATGCGGGGTTGATCACGCCACGCCGCTCGTAGTAGCGGACGGTGTCGATGCTGACCCCCGATAGCCGGGCGACGGCCCCGATCTTCAGCCACTGTGCTTGACTCTGGACCATGCTCCAGAGTCTATGGTCAAGACGTCAAGGAGCGACCACGACCAAGGAGCAGCCAGATGCCGGACCCAAAGACAACCCCCGCGGTGGTGTGTGACATGACCAGCGCCCAGGACTCCGCCGAGGAGCGCCTGGCCGAGTACGCCCGGTTGTTCGACGCAGCCTTCGTCTCTCGCGCGCGCACCGCTGGCGGTGTCCAGTGGCGGCTGAGGGCCGATCCGGGGATCGAGGCCTGGGCCCGGGATCTCGCCGCCCGGGAGAACGCCTGCTGTGCCTTCATGACCAACACGATCACCCTGGCCGGGGGGCATGTCCTCTGGGACGCCAGCACAATAGACGACCCGGTCGCCCGCGGCGTCCTTGACCTGTTCTACAACCTGCCTGGCAGCCGGTCGCAGGACGTGGCGGCCATTCGGTAAACCCCCACGATATGGGAACTCGCTTAGCTGGTGGTATTTCGCGATCACCACTTATCGTGTCCGTCATGGACAACCGGCCCGTGCGCGTCGTCCTTGTCGACGACCATGAGATGGTCCTGGAGGGACTGAAGGCCATGCTGGCGCGGTTCGCCGGTCGGGTCCGGGTGGTCGGGCAGGCGGGCAGCGCCGAGGAGGCGCAGCCGGTGGTGACCGCGCTGTCCCCCGACGTGGTGCTGTGTGACGTGCGGCTGCGCGGGTCAAGCGGCCTTGACCTGTGCCGGCGGCTCGTCGAGTCCAACCCGGGCTGCCGGGTGCTGCTGCTGAGCGTCTACGACGACGAGCAGTACCTCTACCAGGCGCTGCGCGCGGGCGCCGCCGGCTACCTGCTCAAGCGGGTCACCGGCGAGGAACTGGTCAGGTCCCTCGAGCAGGTCCACGCCGGCGAGATGGTGGTCGACGCCACGATGGCGGCCCGCGTCGCGTCGTCGGCGGCGCGGCTGGACAGCGGGGAGTTCTGGCCGGGCGCGCGGGTGGGCCTGTCCCAGCGGGAGAGCGAGGTGCTCGGCCTGATCGTCGCGGGCCTGTCCAACCGGGCGATCGCGAGCCGGCTGGTGATCGGCGAGGAGACGGTCAAGAGCCACACCCGGGCCGTCTACCGCAAGCTCGGGGTCGGCGACCGGGCCGGCGCCGTGGCGGCGGCGCTGCGCGAGGGGCTGTACCGGTGAGCCGCCCCCTCGGCCTCGCGGACCCCGAGCGGGAAAACGCGCTGCTCGTCGGCATCATCGAGGCGATATCCGCCGGCCCGGAACTCGGCCCGCTCGCCGCGGGCGTCGCGCGGCTCATCGTGGATGCGACGGCCACAGACGTCTGCTTCGTGCACGTGCTCGACGACGGCGGCGGAGCCCTGACGCTGGCCGGCGCGACGCCGCCGTTCGACCGCCAGGCGGGCCAGATCCGCCTCACCGTCGGCGAAGGGATCAGCGGCTGGGTGGCCAGCCACCGCGAGCCGGCCGTGATCGCCGCGGACAAGACGACCGACCCGCGCTACCGCTACTTCCCGGAACTCGGCGGCCAGGACTACACCTCGATGGTGTCCGTCCCGATGGAAAGCCGCCCGACGGGGCTAGTCGGGGTGCTTAACGTGCACACCAGGCAGCGCCGCGACTTCACCGAACGGGACGTCCGGCTGCTCACCTCGATCGGCAGCCTGGTCGCGGGCGCGGTGCACCAGGCCCGGCTGCACCGCAGGCTCGCGGCCAGGGAACATGCCGCGGAACGGTTCGCCGAGCAGGTGATCGCGGCGCAGGAGGCCGAGCGGCGCAGGCTGGCCGGCGACATCCATGACGGGATATCGCAGCGGCTGGTGAGCCTGGCCTTCCACCTGGACGCGGCCGGCGACGCGGTGCGCGGCGACGCCAGCCTGGCGGCGGCCGAGCTGGCCCGGGCCAGGGAACTGACCGACCTGACGCTGGACGAGGCCCGGGCGGCGATCGGGGCCCTGCGCCCGCCCGTTCTCGACGACCTGGGGCTGGCCGACGGGCTGGCCAGCCTCGCCCGCTCGATCGCGCAGCTGCCGGTGCGGGTCACCGGCGCCGGCTGCACCGACTGCCCGATGCCCGAGCACGTGGTGATCGCCTTGTACCGCATCGCGCAGGAAGCACTGCAGAACGTGGTCAAGCACGCCCAGGCGACCCACGCGGAGGTGGAACTGCGGTGCGACGCCGCCCGCGTGCTGCTGCGGGTGACCGACGACGGGCAGGGGTTCGACATGGGGGCGCGACCGGACGGCGAGGCCTCCTACGGCCTGCGCAGCATGACCGAGCGCGCCGAACTCGTCGGCGGCCGGCTCACCGTCACCTCCCGGCCCGGGCTCGGCACGACCGTGACGGCCACCGTGCCCGCGCGATTCTCGTGAGCCACGCTGGCACGCCCGGCAACCTTTGGCCACGGGCGGACGTCCTACCGTCAGCTATCGAATTACGGCAATTTGCGAACATTTCTTACAATTGGCTTACCGCGCTGGCCTGGACTATCCACCATGGACGCGGAGGCCGCATACTCGCCGTACCCTGTCGATTGTGGTCTCGCCGGACGTGGGAGTCGATATCCAGCAGCGCTGCATCAGGCACCGGGCCGAGCAAGGAGTTCTCCCGTGGGCACGTGGGCAATACCGGGCTACGCCGAGTGGGCGGTGCCGGGCTACACCGAGGACCGGCTGCTTGGCCATGGGGCATCCGGCAGTGTCGTAGCCGCGGTCAACAACGCGACCGGCCAGCGCGTGGCCATCAAGTACCTCGACGAGGCCCTGGTCCGCGACAGCGAGTTCCTCGGGGAGTTTCGTTCCGGCACCGAGCGGCTGATCTCGCTGAACGCCCCGCACGTGGCGGACGTGTTCGATTACGCGGAGCAGCCAGGCGCGGGCGCGGCCATCGTAACGGAACTCGTCGAGGGGGTTTCGCTGCGCAGGATGATCGCGCGCCGCGGACCGCTCGGCGCCAAGGCGGCGCTCGTTGTGTTGAAGGACTCACTGCTCGGGCTGGCCGCCGCGCACTCGCGCCACGTCGCCCACCGCGACGTCAAGCCCGACAACGTGCTGATCGACGCCAAGGGCTGGTGCACGCTCACCGACTTCGGCATCGCGGTGCAGACGGACAGGCAGGTGCCCGTCCCGGGAACGCCGGAGTACATGGCGCCGGAACTATGGAACGGGGCGCCGAACTTCCCGGCGACCGACATGTACGCCGCGGCCGTCATGCTGGGCGAGAGCCTGGCCGGCACGCCTCCGTTCACCGGGCGGCCGGGGCGGCTGCGCGAGCAGCACGAGAACGCGCCTGTGCCGCTTGACGAGTATGACCAGCCGATGCGGGACCTCATCGGCTGGGGCATGGACAAGTACTCGGACCAGCGGCCGCCGAGCGCGTGGGCATTCGCCGACGAGGTCGACGCGCGAGCGGCCGCCGCCTACGGGCCGTACTGGGAAGTTGAGGGCCGCCGTGAGCTCGCGTGGCGCGCCGAGGAACTGCTGAGGGAACTGGCGTACGGCGGCGGTGACTCGGCACTGGCGACCCGGCAGGCCCGGCGCAAGCTGATGGCCTTCGTGTCGGTCGCGGCCGTCTTGGTGGTCGCGCTCGCCGCGGCGGGCGCGGTCGCGCTGATCAAGAAGTCCCACGTCAACGTCGCGCTGAGCAGCGTGTCCGCCGCGGACGTCTCCGTAGTGCTCACGGCGTCGCCGCCGCTGGTGGTCTCCAAGTGCAACAAGCCGAGCACGTTCACCTTCAAGGGCTCGGTCACCGACGTGCAGCCGGGAAAGGTCTCCTACCAGTGGCGGTACTCCTCGGGGAAGCTAAGCCCGGTCGCGACGCTGAACTTCACCGCGGCCGGGGCGCAGGAGGTCGACCAGCGGGGCCGTCACGACCGATGTGGCGGGCGACGGGTGGGCCCAGCTCAACCTGCTGCTCAACCCCGGCACTAAGTCCTCGGACCAGGCCACGTACTCGCTGCTGTGCAGCACGCCCAACGGCGACATCACCGCGTCGGCGAAGATAACTCCGGCGACGCTGAATCTGTCCTCCTGCTCGGCACCGCAACCGACGCTGACCGCCACCGGCACGATCACGACCAAGAACCCGGGAATGGTCACCTACTACTGGCAGCGTTTCAACGGGACGAAGTCCACCCCGGCCCAGCTCACCTTCAACAAGGCTGGCACGCAGTCCGTGAAGCCGCTGACGTTCCAGGCCTCGGTGACGGAGTCCGGGGGGGTGCAACTCGTGGTGATCAAGCCGGCCGTCGCGGCGTCCGTGGCGCTGGCGTACAAGGTGACCTGCCCGTCCCCGACTCAGGCGGCCGCGCCGACGAAGGCCGCGCCGACCGCCAAGGCTTCCGTGAGCCCGTCGGCGAGCAAGAGCGCGTCTCCGTCGCCGAAGCCCACCACGGCGTCGCCCACGCCCACGCCCGACGCCGACGCCACCCCGACGCCCACCGTCACGCTCCCCACGCCGACGCTCCCCGCCACCGGGACGGCGACTGCGACGGCGACGGGATGAGCCACGGCTGGCCCCGTCCGGGCCGGCCTTGGGATGACCGCTACCCGCGCGTCAGGCGCGGTACTCGTCGTTAGCTGGCCAGTTCCACGGTCAGGCCGAGGTGCTTGGCGAGCAGGCCAGCGCGCTCGCGGTCCTGGTCGGTGAACGCGCCGGCCACGCGGGTGAACCGGACGTGGTGCAGCGCGCCGCCCAGCGGCAGGCCGTCCTCGCGCACCAGCTTGACCCGCTTGCCGCCGGGCCAGGTCAGCTCGGCGCTCCCGGCGCCGACCGCCTCGAGGTGGCCGTCAAGCACGTCACGCAGCAGCCGCACCGCGCCGTCCAGGTCGCTGACGTGATGCTCGATCAGGTCAAGGCGGCTGGCCGGCCCCGGCTCTGGCAGCTCCCGCGGCGGCGCCGAGGCCGGCGCGCCGGCCTGCTGGGCGACCTGGATGACGATGCCGTGCGCGGCGCGCGGGTGCAGGAAGGCCTCCTTCCAGTCCGGGCTCGCCAGGTTGACCCCGACCGGCTCGAGGCCGGCCGCCGCGATCCGGGCCAGCGAGGCGTCGATGTCGCTGACGAGGAAGTTGAAGTGGTGCGGGCCCGCGCCGCGGGCGTCAAGGAAGCGTTCGAGGAAGGCCGCGTCCGGGCCGCCGGTTGGTGTCAGCAGCTCGATTTTCGGGCCCGCGGCGAAGTTCAGCTGCCCCCACCAGAACCCGGGAGAGTCGCCGCCGTAGGCCCAGGTACCGCCGAGCACGCCGGCGAACAGCTCCCAGCCGCCGGACAGGTCCTGTGCGCCGACGGCGAGGTGGTCGAGAATCGTGGTCATGGGACCTCACGTTACGGCAGGGCCGCCAGGAGCCTGATCTCTGTCGTCGTGAGGCGCAGGCCGAAGGTGTCGGCGAGGCCGGAGCGGCCTTCGCCGGTGAGCCGGACGGACCGGGTGGGGGACGGGGCGTGGCGCACCCAGCCGAGTTCGAACAGCCGGCCGGCGAGACCGGCGCCGAGCGCGCCGGCCAGGTGATGGCGCTGCTCCGTCCAGTCCAGGCAGTAGCGGATCAGCGGGCGCCGCCCGGCGCGCAGCCCGGCGAGATCGACGCCGAAGTCGCGGATGAGGGCCGCGCCGGGGCCGGTGAGCTTGTAGCCGACGTCGTGGCCGGGGGCGGACAGCCGGTCCGTGCGGGCGGTGCCCGGGTGGTAAGCGCCGTCGCCCCCGTCGAGCGCCCCGCCCTCGACGAGGGCGGTCATCAGCGCGACGCCGAGCTGGCCCGCGAGATGGTCATAGCACAGCCGGGCGCGCCGCAGCGCGTTGGCCCGTGTGCCCTGGCGCAGCGAGCGGACCTGGGCTCGCGGTGAGATCTCCGCCAGTGCCTCGACGGCGGTGATGACCCGCGGGTCGGCGATGCGGTAGTAGCGGTGCCTGCCGTGCGCTTCCACGGTCAGCATGCCAGCGGCGCACAGCTTGCCCAGGTGCGCCGAGGCGGTGGAGGCCGCCACGCCCGCCTCGGCGGCCAGCATGCTTGCGGGCAGCGCGCGCCCGTCGGCAAGCGCGAGCAGCACCCTGGCGCGCGCCGGGTCGCTGAGCAGGGCGGCAGGGATGGAGATGTCAGCGTCGCCGTGCATGCCTCCACGGTAGCCCGGCAACGATTCGGTCCTGGGCCGAAGCATCACGGGGAGACACTGGCGGCATGTTGATATCCGCAACAACCAAGCAAGCGGGAACGGCCGTCCGCTCGGCCGCGCAAGGCGTGGGTCTTGCTCGCGGTCTCGCTGGGCCAATTCCTGATCCAGCTCGACCTGACCATCGTGAACGTGGCGCTGCCAGCGATCGGCCGGGACCTCTGTACGTCCGTTTCCGGACTGCAGTGGGTGGTGGACGGCTACAACCTGGCGCTGGCGAGCCTGCTGCTCGTCGGCGGCCGGATCGGCGACCGCTCCGGTCACAGGCGGGTCTATCTCGCCGGCGTGCTTTTCTTCTCCCTCGGGTCCGCGCTGTGCGCGGCGGCACCGACGGCCGGGTGCTCTTGTCGCCTTCCGCGTCCTGCAGGGAATCGGGCGCGGCGATCGAACTGCCCGCCACGCTGGCGATCCTGACGCACACGTTCACCGGGCGGCGGGAACGGGCGCAGGCGGTGGGCATCTGGGCGTCGGCGGCGGGCAGTTCGCTTGTCATCGGCCCGGTGCTTGGCGGCGCGCTTGTCGCCGCGTTCGGCTGGCGGTCGGTGTTCCTGGTCAACCTGCCGGTCACCGCGGCGATATGCGTGCTGGTCATCCGCACCGTGCGGGAGACGCCGAAGGACGCTGGCGGCGGACTCGACGTGCCGGGCCAACTGCTCGGCTCCGCGGCGCTCGCGCTGCTCGCGGGCGGCGCCATCGAGGGCGGCAAGCACGGGTTCTCCGCCGCGCTGCCGCTCGGGCTCTTCGCCTGCGGCGCGGCCTGCCTGGCCGCCTTCATCGCCGTCGAGCACAGGCAGGAGCACCCGGTGCTGCCGCTGCGGTTCTTCCGCAGCGCCGCCTATTGTGCCGCGAACGCCGCGGGCGTGGTGATGGGCTTCGTGGTCATCGGCCTGCTGTTCCTGTTCGCGCTGTACTTCCAGCAGGTCCAGGGCGACTCGGCGATCGCGGCCGGACTCCGCTTCGTGCCGCTGACCGCCGCGTTCGTGCTTGCCGGGCCGCTCGTCGGCCGCGTCATCGACCGCACAGGGCACCGGATTCCGATGACCGCCGGCTGCGTGCTGCTCGCCGTTGGCACGCTCGCGCTGCTGCGCGTCGGCCCGGACAGCGGTTACGGGCCTGTGTGGTGGCCGTTCGTGATCACCGGGCTCGGCTACGGGCTGCTGTCCACCCCGATGGCCGCCGCCGTGCTCGGCGCTGTGCCGCGCGAGCGGGCTGGCATGGCCTCCTCGACCAATCTCACCGCCCGGCTGGTCGGCGGCGTGTTCGGCGTCGCCGTCCTCGGTGCCCTGATGTCGGCGGGCGCCCTGATGCCGGCGGGCCGGAAGCGGTGACGCCGCCCAGGCACTGACTCACGGCCTGCATGCCGCGCTCATCGGCGCGGCGGCCGTCGCCCTGGCAGGCGCCGCGATGACCGCCGTGTTCATCGGCAATGCCAAGACATCGTGACCCCGCGACGCCGGCCCGGTTCGCGCGGAAATGAGTGAAAACAGGGGCTCACGAGGCGACCGGCTGGCGCGGAACCTGGCTTTGCCTGTGCCCGGTCGGCAACTTCCTATCGGTTTCGGTCATTTCTGCGTCCGGTATGTCCGGGTATGGAAGCAGAAACTGATAGAGAGTGGTTCCGGGAACGCAGAAAGTGATAGGAAGTTGAGGCCCGGAGGACAGGCTGCGCCTTCTTCAGGTTGCCGCGCCTGCCAATCGGACACCTCGCCTCACCGAACGGCATCGGGCCTCGCTTGACGGGTCACGCAAGCCCCTGCACACCGACGCGGACCGGGCCGCCGTCCGGGTCGACGTTGGCCAGCCAGGACGCCCGCAGGTGGACGGGACGGCCGGGGATTAGCCGCAGCGGGCGTGACCTGGTGAGCAGCCTGCCGTCTTGCCGGGCCTCCAGCCTGACCCGGTCACGGAACTCGGCCGCCCTGACCGCGAACCGGCCGAGCGGCGGCGGCACGACGCCGCTCCCGCTGCCGGTGCCGCTGCGGCCGCCGCCGGTCACGGTGCCGGGTGCCATGGTGATGGCGTTCGGCGAGATCCAGCGCAGCGGCGGGTCGGCGATCACCGGGACCCGGGCCGGGGAGGCCGGGGCCGGTGACCGCGGCTGGACCGGCGAGCTGGCCAGGTAGGCGGCGATCTGCCGTGCGGCGTGCCGGCCAGACAGGGCGGCGACGTCGGCGGTCTCGGCGGCGTGCACGAGGTTCCCGGCCGCGAACACCCCGGGCCGCGACGTCGCCATGGTCGTGTCGATCGCCGGGCCGCGGGTGCCGGGGTCGAGCGCGATGCCCGCGGTCCGCGCGAGGACGTGGTCGGAGATCCAGTCGCCGGTGAACACCAGCCATTCGCACTCCACCGTCCGGGCCCGCCTGCCCGCCTCGTCCGCCGCGTCCGCCGCGCCCGTCCGCGCCCGGCGTGGCCAGCCGAGCCTCCGGGCCGGTGACGGCGGCCAGGTCCACCGCGGTCAGCCGGCCGTCCGCGCCGGTCACCCGGGTCACGGCGGTCGATGTCCAGACGGGGACGCGCCAGCGCAGCGCGGCGCCGAGGCGAAGGCGGCGTAGCTGGCGTGCCGCGGCTGGTCGGTGACGAGGGCGAGCACCCGGGCGCCCGCGTGCGCGAGCGTCAGCGCCGCGGAGAAGCTGACGTGCTCCGCGCCGACCACGAGCGCGCGCCCGGTCAGTCGTTCCCCGCCCAGGTAGACGCGCTGCTGCAGCTCGCCGGTGGTGAGCACGCCGGACGGCCGGTCGCCGGGTACCAGCCGGGCGGCGCGGGGCCGCTCCCGGCAGCCGGTGGCGAGCAGGACCGCGGCGGCGCGCACCGGTTCGATGCCCGCGGCGCTGGTCAGCACGGCCGACCAGCCGCCGCCCGCGGGCCGCGCAGGCGCCCGGTGGTCCGCCCTCGCTGGCCCGCAGCCCGGTGACGGTGCACCCGGTGCGCAGTTCCGCGCCCGCCCGGGCCGCCGTGTCCGCGAGGGCTTGCGCGTAGGACGGGCCGGACAGCACCCGGTGCACGTCGCGCAGCCCGTAGCCGAGGTGGTTGCTGTGCCGGGGGATCCCGCCCGGTGCCGCCTCCCGGTCGGCGACGAGGACGCGGCGCACGCCGAGGCGGCGCAGCTCGGCGGCGGCGGTGAGCCCGGCGGGGCCGGCCCCGACGATGAGCGCGTCAACGTCCATCGCGCACCCCCGCGGTACCGGACTGGGCCGGCCGGGACTGGGCCGACGCTCCCGCGACGGACCCCCGGGCCTGGGAAAACAGCGCCGACACGGCCGCGCCGCAGTAGAACGCCTGGCACCGGCCGTTCAGCGCGCGGGTGCGCCGCCGCAGCCCGTCAAGGCCGGCCGGGGGGATGTCGCTGGCGAGCGCGTCGCGGATCTCGCCGCGGGTGACCCGCTCGCAGTGGCAGGCGATCTCGCCGTAGGCCGGGTCCGCGGCGATCCGCGCCGCGTCCTGGTACGGCCGTGTCCCGGCCTCCCCCAGGTACGGCATCCGTGGCGGCGCAAGGCCGGCGCCCTCCCCGGCCCGGCGCCGGTCCCCGGGCGGAAGCCCGCCCGCGGCGGCAGCGCCAGTCCCGCCTCGCCGAGCAGGCCGGCCACGTGCTCGGCGATGCCGAGCAACGCGGTCAGCCCGGTCGACCTGATCCCGGCGACGCGCACGTACCGCCCGAACACCCCGAGCTGGTAGTCGGAGTGCTCGGTCGCGGCGCGCAGCCCCGCGTACGTGGCGGTTACTTCTTCACCGGAAAGGCCCGGCAGGATCCGCCGCCCGTCGGCGAGCAGCGCCGACAGCCCCGCGGCGCTCGTCGAGCGGTCCGCGCGGTCCGTGATGTCTTGCGCGGTCGGCCCGAGCAGCACGTTGCCGAACACGGTGGGCGCGACCACCACCCCCTTGGTCCGCGCGGTCGGCACCGGCAGGATGATAGACGACAGCAGCGGCCTGGCCAGCTTGTCGTAGACGATCAGCTCTCCCTTGCGCGGCCGGATCGTGAAGCCGCCGCCGCCGAACATCCGGTCCACCTCATCGCTCGCCAGCCCCGCCGCGTTGACCGCGAACCGGCAGCGGACCGGCGCCGCGCCCGGGCCGACCGCCAGGTCGAACCCGTCGGGCCGCGCCGACACCCCGGTGACCCGGGTGCCGAGCCGCAACTCCACGCCCGCGCGCACCGCCTCCGTCGCGTACGCGAGCGGTACCGACCACGGGTCGATGACCCACTCGTCCGGCACCCACAGTGCGCCGGCCGCGCCCGGTCCCAGGTGCGGTTCCCGCTGGTAGACCTCGGACTTCGGTACCGAACGTATGCGGGTGTACCCGTTCGCCCGCGACTTCGCGGCGATGGCTTGCAGGTTGCCCGCCTGATCGTCCGACCAGGCAACCAGGAGTGCCCCGGTCGGCTCGACGGCGATCCCGGCGCGCTGCGCGTACTCGCGAAGCAGCGTGCTGCCCCGGGCCACCAGGCGGCTTTCCAGTGTGCCGGGCGTGGCGTCGAACCCGGTGTGCAGGATCGCCGTGTTGGCCTTGGTCGTGCCCGTGCCGACGTCATCGCCGGCCTCGAGCAGGACGCAGCGCACCTGGTAGCCGGCCAGCTCCCGGGCGATGGCGGCGCCGACCACGCCACCGCCGATGATCGCGACGTCCCAGCTCATGACAGGCAGGAGGTTAGCGCGTCGGAGTAACCCGCCATCCGTTCGGCTGCTTCGGCAGCGGTCATGACGGGGTGCACGACGAGCTCTAGCTCAGCCGGCGGCGACGCTGCCGCCTCATCCTGGGCGGCCCCGCCGAGGGCGCGGCGCGCGAGCGCGGCGACCCCGAGCGCGGTGGCGTCCGGGGTGCGGCTGGCCAGGACCGGCACCTGCAGCAGGTCGGCCTGCGCCTGCAGCAGCACCCGCGACCTGGTCAGGCCGCCGTCGACGCGCAGCGACGTGAGCGGCCGGCCGAGGTCGGCCGCGACGGCGCCGGCCAGCACCGCGACCGAGGCGGCGATGCCCTCGGCGACGGCCCTGGCGATGTGCCCCTTGGTTGTCGCCAGCGTGAGCCCGGTGAGCTGGCCCCTGGCGTGCGGCGCCCAGTGCGGTGCGCCGAGGCCGGCCAGCGCGGGCACGAACGTGACGCCGCCGGAGTCTTTCACCGTGCCCGCGACCGGGTCGAGGTCGGCGGGACGGGCCAGCACCCCGACCTCCGTGAGCCAGCGCAGCGCGGACCCGGCCGTGTAGACCTGCCCGTCCAGGCAGTACGTTGTGCTGCCGTCGAGCCGCCAGGCGACCGAGGCGGACAGGCCCGCGGTGGACCGCACCGCCTTCTCCCCCGTGGTGACCAGCAGGAACGCGCCGGTCCCGTAGGTGCACTTGGCGTCGCCCGCGTGGACGCAGCCGTGCGCGTACAGCGCGGCCTGCTGGTCCACCGCGATCCCGGCGACCGGCAGCGGGCGGCCGCCGAACACCGTGGTCTCACCGACAACCTCGGCGCAGCCGGCGACGCGCGGCAGGGCGTCGCGCGCGATGCCGAACGCCGCGCACGCCCGGTCCGACCAGCCGACCGCGTCCAGGTCGAGCAGCATCGTGCGGGAGGCGGTGGCGGCGTCGGTCACGTAACTCGCGCCGAGCCGGCGCAGCAGCCAGCTGTCGGTGGTGGTGACCACGCCGTCGGCCGTGACGTGTTCGCGCAGCCACGTCATCTTCGGCGCGGCGAAGTACGGGTCAAGCGGCAGGCCGGTGAGCCGGGTCAGGTCGCCTGCGTAGGGTTCGAGGCGTTCGCAGATGCCCGCCGAGCGGCGGTCCTGCCAGACGATCGCCCTGCTCAGCGGGCGCCCGCTGGCCTTGTCCCAGGCGAGGACCGTCTCGCCCTGGTTGGCGAGCGCGACGGCGTGCACGGGAACATGGGCGGGGGCGCGGGCGGCGGCCAGGGCCCGCGCGCCCGCGCTGACGACGGAGCTCCACAGCTCCTCCGGGTCGGCCTCCACGCCGTCGCCGTCGACGGCCGTGGTGGCCACCGGGACCTCCGCCCGGCCGAGAATCTCGTTGCCGGGGCCAACAAGCAGGGCCTTCGTCGCCGACGTGCCCTGGTCGATGGCGAGGATGTTCATTCGGCCGTCGGCCCCGGGCTCCACCCGCATCGCGGCCGGCTCGGTCACCAGCTGGACGATGTAGAACACCAGGCCAAGGCCGAGCGCGCCGGCCACGTAGTACTGCGCGTCGCGGAACGCCCCCGGGCCGATCAGCACGATCAGCTCGTAGGTCAGCCAGATCACGGCCCCGGCGATGACCGGCCACTCCCACCGGCCGAAGCTTCCGGTGTGCCCGCGCCTTGTCGCGATGTAGAGCAGGGTCGTCCCCGCGTACAGCAGCGCGGGCATGATCGTGGAGGCGGTGAACAGGGTGAACAGCGCGTTCGTGTGGTCTCGCAGTACGAGCACGATGATGCCGCCGAGCGCGGCGGCCAGCACGGTGGCCCAGGACGGGCCGCCGGTGGGCCTCGGCACCGCGGCGAGGAACTGGTGGCCGGGCAGCCGCCGGTCGCGGGCCATGGAAAAGATCAGCCGGCCGTTCGTCACCATGATGACGAGGCCGCAGGCGAAGATCGACACGACCACGAAGATGAGGAAGATCTTCTGCACCACGCTGCCGAGCACGGCGCCGACGATGTACGCGACGGGCGCCGAGCTCGAGTAGGCGCCCTTGTCGGTGGCGAACGCGAGGACGAGCAGGAACACGAACCCGACGGCGCCGGACAGCAGGACGGCGCGGACCATGGCCCTGGGGATGACCTTGTGCGGCTCGTGGGTTTCCTCGGCCAGGTTGCTCGCCGACTCGAAGCCGACGATCGTGTACGCGCCGAGCAGCGTGGCCAGCATGAACGGGCCGAGCCAGGCGTAGTACCCGATGGCGGGCACCGAGCCGGTGCTCGTCAGGTTGGACCAGTGGCCGAGCCCGCGGATGGCGGCGACGATGAGCAGCACCACGGTGAGGCCGACGATGCCGATGATCTCCGTCGCCACGGCGGTGTTGTTCACCCGGGTGGTGACGCGGGTGGACGTGATGATCAGCGCCGCCTGGATGGCCAGCACGACGAGGGTTTCCAGCGCCGCGCTCGTCGGCGTGTAGGCCTCGCCGATAAGCGGCTGGAACGCGACCTGGATGAGGCCGTAGTCGACCGACACCGTGACAATGGTCAGGAACGCGAACGACGTCCAGCCGAACCACCAGCCCGCGTGCGGGCTGGCCAGCCGGGACGCCCACTGGTACGAGAACCCGGACAGCGGGATGCGCGACGAGAGCGCCCCGTAAAGCAGCGCGACGAGCGCCTGGCCGACCACGACGATCAGCCAGGTCCAGACGGACCGGGTGCCGCCGATCGCGAGGGCGAACGCGTAGGTGGTGAAGATGCCGGTGGTGATCGAGATGAACGAGAACGCGACGGCGAACGACTCGAAGTGGTGCAGCGAGCGGGTGAACTGCTGCCGGTAGCCGAACTTGCTGAGCTCGGCGTCTTCGGCAGGCGGCGTGGTGACCTGATCCATGGGTATCGCGTCTTCCTTTGGGCCGCTTGGCCTCGGGACGGGGGTTAACGGGGTTGCTGCGGCGCGGTTTCCCTGACGGCTGTCTCGGGGAGCGGTGCGCGCAGCAGGTCGCAGCCGGCGGCGGCGAGCGCGTCCGCGGCCTTGGCGGCGATGTTGCTGTTATCAGCGTTGGTGATGACGGCGGTTACCTGGGTGAGCGCGCAGACCCGGTGCACGGCGACGTTGCCGAGCTTGCTCGAGTCGGCGAGCACGTAGGAGGCGCCGGCGTGGGCGATCATCACGCGCCGCGCCGCGACCTCATGGGGGTAGTAATCGGTCAGCCCGGCCTCGGCGTGCACGCCGCCGGACCCGAGGAACGCCTTGTCCGCGTAGACCTGCGCGAAGAAGGTGTCGGCCTGCGCGCCGTAACAGGCCGCGTCGCCCGCTCGGACCTGGCCGCCGGACAGCAGCAACTCGATCTCTTCCCGGGCCGACAGCTCCATGGCGACGGGGACCGAGTTGGTGAGCACCCGGCCGCGGAAATCCGCGGGCAGCGCCCTGGCCACCTCAAGGGCGGTCGTGCCGATGTCGATGACGATCGTGTCCTGCGACTGCACCAGGCCGGCCGCCAGCGCGGCGATAGCGCGCTTGCGGTCGTGGTGCCTGCCGCTGCGCGCGGCGAACGTGCCCTCGGTGGACTGCACGGAAAGCGCGCCGCCGTAGACCCGCTCCAGCAGCCCAGCGTCGCGCAGCCCGCGCAGGTCACGGCGGATCGTCTCCACCGACACGCCGAACATCCCGGCCAGGTCCTCGGCCGACACGGCGCTCGCCTTGCGGACCTCGGAGAGGATCGCCTGGCGTCGCTGGGTTGGCATCATGTTGCCTGCCTCATGTTGCCTGGCTTCTGACTGTTATTGACCGATGATGACGCACTGTTGTGTGCGGGTCAATATCTGGACGTCAGGCGACTCCGGCAAAGAAGATCACTCGGGGATGGCCACGCTGATGGGAGGATCTTGCGTGGTTGCGGCCTGCGCCGGGACGTCGTCGCGGGACGATCAGGCGGTGTTCTCGCCCGGTTCGAGGCCGTGCTGGCGGAGCAGCCCGCGGAGCCGCTCGACCTCTTGGCTGAGCTGGCTGACCTGATCGGAAAGCACCACCAGACGCGACTCGACCTCGCCGGTAGCGATCACGTCAGCAAGCGGGCTGTCCATCAGCCGGAGAACCTGAGCGCGGACCCGGTTCAGGTCCGCGCCCATACTGACGAGGACCTGGGCGGCGACGCCGTCGCCCTCGCGGAGGAGGCCGAGCAGGATGTGCTCGGCGCCAATGTGCTCATGACCGAGCTGCAGCGCCTCACGCAGCGACAGCTCCAGCACCTTCTTGGCCCGCGGGGTGAACGGCATGTGCCCCGTCGCCTCCTGCTCGCCCTCGCCCCGGCCGATGATCTCCTCGACCTGCTGGCGGACAGCATCCGGGTCGAGGCCGAGCGACTCGAGCGCCCGCGCCGCGACATCCTCGCCCTGTCCCTCGCGGATCAGGCCAAGCAGGATGTGCTCGGTACCGACGGAGTCGTGGCGGAGCCTCCTGGCTTCTTCTTGCGCCAGGACGACCACCCGGCGCGCCCGGTCGGTGAATCTCTTGAACATCCCTCTGCCGGCCTTTCTGCCGCACCGCGCGGGTGCCCGCGATAACGGCCCGCCGCCCACACTTACCGGCAGGATGATGCAATCTTCACCATGCCGTCAACGGGGAGGAAAGTGGACATGCATGCCGGACGGTCCGTGGCGTTCGCGCGTGACCTGGCCGAGTTCATCGGCGGCGTGCGTGCGATCGGTACCGAACGCATCCAGGCCAGCGCGTAAGGCCGGGCGCCCGGCGGGCGAAACGGCGACGTCGTGCCGGAGCCGGTCAGGGATGTCGATCATCTCGATCTCGATGATGGCCTCGTCGCGGAACGTGAACCCGAGCGCTCCGATGACCCGCCCGAACATGACAATGGCGAGTCCCGGGGTGCCGTCAACCAGTGCGGGCCGGACGAAACGGGCCTGGCGCGAGTACCTGAGCGCGTACCCGGCCACCGCGGCCGGGCCGCGGCGAACCGGCTCGGCGCCTGGCGCGGCACGCGCCTCGCGGAGCACGATGCCCGGGTCAAGGACCGCGATGAGCGCGCTGAGATCGCCCTGGCGGAGCGCGATGAGGAACGCGCCGGCTGCCTGCCGCTGGCGGGCGAGGTCGGGGTCACGTGCGGGCGGTACCCCGCTTACCCGGCGGCGGGCGCGGCTCGCCAGCTGCCGGGTAGCGGCCGGCGAGCGTTCGACGATAGCAGCGATCTCGTCGAACGGCAGCGCGAAGATGTCGTGCAGGACGAAGGCGAGGCGCTCCGCGGGGGCGAGGGTGTCGAGTACGACCATGAGCGCCGGGCCCACCGTATCGGTGAGCAGCGCCTCCGCTTCCGGGTCGTCCGCTCCGGCGGCCGTCGCGATGAGAGCGTCGCCGAGCGGCCCCTCGCGGCGACGGCGACGGGCACGCAGCATCTTGAGGCACTCCCGGGCCACCACCGTGGTCAGCCACCCGGCCAGGTTCTTCAGCTCGCTCGCGTTGACACCGCTCAGCCGCAGCCAGCAGTTCTGCACGGCGTCGTCCGCCTCGGACATCGAGCCGAGCATCCGGTAGGCGACAAGCCGCAGGCGCGGCCGGCTCTCCTCGAACCGCGCCGCCAGCCAGTCCGCGTCGTCCATGCGTCACATTCTCCTGCCTGCCGGGCTCATAGCCATGAACCACCCGGAATCCCGGATGTGACGGGAACGACAAGGAGAAACCATGAGTACCTGGCATCAGCCATTGGCCCTGCCGCTGTCACCGCGGCTGCGGGCTGCGGGATACTGGACGGCCACCGCGTGCGTGGCCGCCGAACTTGGCGTCGGCGGCGTGTGGGACATCGCCCGGCTTCCGTTCGTCGCCGACGTCGTAGCGCACCTCGGCTACCCCTCGTACTTCCTGGTGCTGCTCGGCACCTGGAAGGTGCTGGGAGCGGCCGCCCTGCTAGCCCCCCGCCTGCCGCTGCTCAAGGAATGGGCCTACGCCGGCGCGTTCTTCGCCTACACCGGCGCGATGGCCTCCCACCTCACGACCGGCTACGGCCTTCCCGAGGTGGCCGTGCTCGGCGTGATGACCGCGCTGACCGTCACGTCCTGGGCACTGCGCCCGGCCGCCCGCCGCGGCTGGACACCGATCACGCCTGCATACCGTCATGCTGGCGGGGGTTCAAAACGGTGAGGCACGTTTGAGGTCCCGGCTGCCGCGGCGCGGCCGCACGCCCGCCACTCGTGTTTGCATAGCTGGGGCGGGCTCGGTGCGGGGGTCGCCTGGGTCAGGTGGCGCGGCTCGGGATGATGAGCGTACTTCGAGCCGGTCGCCTGCCTGCCGTAGCTGGCGATCGCTTCGAGGGAGAGCGCGCCCGGGAGTGACACCTGGGCCGTGTAGCTGCTGGCGAACGTGGTCGTGAGCCCGGCAGCGACCTGGTCACGCAGCTGCGCGGCGCGCGCCAGGCCGACCTTCTGCAAGAACGGCATCAGCAGCCATCCCCCGATGCCCCAGGCCATGCCGTAGCCGCGGGTCAGCTCGGTTGGGCCGCGGTCAAGCGATCCGTAGATGTAGACCTGCTTGTGCACGGCCGACCCGTACCTGCTGTAGCCGTCCGCGGCGGCGCTGGCGGCGGCTTCCATGCCCGTCAGGATCTGGCTCGCCAGCCGGCCGCCGCCGATGGCGTCGAAGGCAAGCGTGGCGCCGGTCGCCGTGAGCGCCTCGATCAGCTCCGTCATGAAGCCGGCGGACGCCGAATTGCAGACGTGGACGGCGCCGGCCGCGCGGAGGATCGCTTCCTGGTCTGGCTTGCGCACGATGTTCACCAACGGAATCTGCCGCTCAACGCAGAGCCGGTTGAGCATCTGGCCGAGGTTGGAGGCGGCGGCCGTGTGCACCAGCGCGCTGTGCTTCTCCATCCGCATGGTCTCGACCATGCCGAGCACCGTCATCGGGTTCACGAACGAGGCCGCGCCTTCGACCGCCGTCGCTCCGGCCGGGAGCTCCAGGCACAAGGCGACGTTTACCGACCGGTACTGCGAGTACATGCCGCCGCCCGCCGCGGCGACGACCTTGCCAAGCAAAGCCTGCGCGGCCGCAGACTCGCCCGCCGCCACGACCGTGCCCGCGCCCTCGTTGCCCGCCGGCATGGGCGTCCCCACCCGGCCGGCGAGTCCGCGCATGGCGGCATCGGAGATGGGCGCGGTGACGACCGGGCGCTCCTGCGGCCCGCTAGCCACCGCGGCGGCCATGTCAGCCCCGCCGAACAGCAGGCCCATGTCTGACGGGTTGAGCGGCGCTGCCTCAACCCTGATGAGGACCTCGTCGGGTCCGGGCGCTGACACCGGGACCATATCCAGGAACAGCTCGAGCGTCTGATCGGCCCTCACCAGCGATCGCAACTGGAGCGCTTCGGCCGGAATCTCTACGGACATAGGCAAGATCCTCTCAGGCCGGCGAGCAGGGCGTGGACGGCCAGGTCCCACCGGCGGTTCACCGAGGCCCTGGACGAAGACGGCGCCCTGGTGCTGCTCGCTCGCGGCGCGGGTTTAGCTGACTAGGTTCGCGCGTAGCGCGCTCAGCGTCTGCGGCGTCATGCCGGCCGGACCGAGCAGGTACCGCTGGACGCCGCCGTGTTCCTGGTCCAGTGCCCGCAGCGCCTGGGCCATCGCCCAGCGGGGCGTGCTCATGACCGCCTCGCCCGCGGGGCGGCCGATGCCGAGCTGGGCGAACGCCTCGACCACTTCCGGTACGCGGGCGGCCTGGCAGCGGCTGGTCAGCTCGTAATCGTCGAGCACGGTGCCGCGGTCGACCCCGAGCGCGCACAGGAGCAGGGCGATCACCATCCCGGTGCGGTCCTTGCCGCCAAGGCAGTGGATCACCGCGGGAAGTACCGCGTCATCGGCGAGGCGGGAGAGCAGGTCGCCGAAGGCCGGCCCGGCCGTGGCGAGCATGGACCGGTAGTCCGCCGCCAGCCACGCCTCGCCGTCCCGGCGGGTCTGCAGCCCGGCCGCCGACTCGGCGAGGTCACCGCACGGGATCTGCAGGCGCACGTGGTCACGCGGCCCAGGGAAGGATGCGATCTCATCGTCCCGGCGCAGGTCGTAGACGGTGGTGACGCCAAGCGCGTCGAACGCCGCCAGGTCGTCGCCGGTGAGGAAGTGCAGCGAGTCTGACCGGTAGACCGCCCGCCAGCGCGTCATGCCCCCGTCGGCCACCGGGTAGCCGCCGATATCCCGGAAGTTCAGCGCGCCGGCGAACGGGACCCGGCGGATCACCTCGTCTGCCACCCAATGATTATGGCAGTCGTCCCGGGAGACGCCGCGCGACCCAGAGCGGAGTTCTGGCTTCGCCTCCCGGGTTGGTTAGGTGTGCGACGTCGGTGTCGTCGTGGGCGACCGCCGGTCCCAGCCGTGGAAGTGCGAGAAATCGCCCGCTTCCCAGGCCGCGCGCAGCCCGGGCGCGCCCAGGTCCCAGTCCGGGCGGATCTCGGCCGTGGCGGCGCGCAGGTCACCCCACAGGTCGGAGAACGACGGGCGGCCCCAGAACCAGTAGCCGTTGTAGACGCTGTGCACGACGAGACCCGGCTTGAGTACCAAGGTGTGCGGGATCATCGGGTTGTGGTCTGGGTCGGTGTACTCGGCGATGTCCAGGTCCTGCTGCACGGTCCGGCCGGGGTCGGACAGGAAGGTCCACTGGGCACCGACCGACGCGCGGAACTCCTGCAGGGTGTGGTGGTCGTCGGTGGCGATGGTGGCGACCTGGGTGTAGGCGACCGCGATCTTCGGGTAGTTGGCCGCCAGCTCGAGGTGCTGCTGGTGCTCCTTGGGGCAGTAGTTGCCGCGCGCCAGGGTGAGGATCAGCGGGTCGCGGCCCTGCAGCTCGCTGAGCGTGCGCACCGTGCCGGCGTGGTCCGGCAGCGCGTAGTCGGGGAAGGTGCCGCCAGGCCTGATGTCGGGACGCATCGGATGACCACCTCTCACAGCTGTCCGTGGACTGCCTGCCTAACAATCGCGCGCGAGGCGCGCGATCACCCCCGTGGAAACCCCTGGTCCTGAGATCCAGGGTCGCTCCGTTAATGCGTTCCTAACAGGGGACGGATTCCCTCCCAGGATCCCAGAGCTAGGCTGGCTGGCAGGCAGCGGGTCTAGCTCCGGACTGTTGGGCACGGCCGCAGGTCTTTAGCGCGCTGGCCGCTGGCGGTCCCGGTGCCGCCCGGGAGCTGCTTGCGGCCGCCGCACCGCTGGAAGCACGGGACCCGGCGTTGGCGCGGGCGGGGTCGCGGACGAGATCCGGCACCTTGTAGGTTCCGCTCATCCGCTTCTGGTCGCGCCCGGGGGGCACCCTGGCCGAGGCGCGGATCGCAATCAGGTTGAATGCGGTCATGCGTGCGATGGTGCTTAACGAGATCGGCGGGCCACTTGCGGTACGGGAGGTGCCCGACCCCGTTCCGCCGAACGGTGGCGTGGTGGTCCGAGTCCTCGCCACCGGACTGTGCCGCAGCGACTGGCACGCCTGGGCGGGGCACGACGAGATCAGCCTGCCGCACGTGCCCGGGCACGAGCTGGCGGGCGTCGTCGTCGCGACCGGGCCCGGGGTGTCGCGCTGGTCGGCCGGGGACCGGGTCACCGTGCCGTTCGTGGAAGGGTGCGGCCGCTGCGCATGGTGCCGGTCAGGGAACGCGCAGGTCTGCCCGGACCAGCAGCAGCCCGGGTTCACGCACTGGGGGTCGTTCGCCGAGTACGTGGCGCTGCACGCCGCCGACACCAACCTGGTCGCCGTGCCGGACGGCGTCACGGCCGAGGCCGCGGCGTCGCTCGGCTGCCGGTTCGCCACCGCCTACCGGGCGCTGACCGGCCGCGCCGGGCTGGCCGCCGGCGAATGGCTGACGGTGATCGGCGCCGGCGGAGTGGGGCTGAGCGCCGTCATGATCGCCAAGGCGCTCGGCGCACGCGTCATCGCCGTCGACCGCAGTCCCAGCGCCCTGGCGGCCGCCGCCGCGCTCGGCGCGGACCACGTGCTGCCTGCCGGGGGCGCTCGCGCCATTCCCGGCCTGGTCAGCGAGCTCACCGGGGGCGGCAGCCATGTCGCCGTCGACGCGGTCGGCAGCGAGCAGACCTGCGCGGACTCGATCCTTTCGCTGCGCCGCCGGGGCAGGCACGTCCAGGTCGGCCTGCTGCCGGCGGCCGTCGGGCACCCCCGCGTGCCAATGGCCCGGGTCATCGGCTGGGAACTTGACCTGCTCGGCGCGCACGGCATGGCCGCCGCCGACTACCCGGGCATGCTGTCCCTCATCGAGCGCGGCGACCTGCGGCCGCAGGAGCTCATCGAGCGGGTCGTCGGGCTGGGCGAGGCGTGCGCTCTGCTGCCGCAGTTCGACCAGGCATCGCCGGCCGGGATGACGATGATCGACCCCCGGCGCCGCTGACTTCCCTCGACCTGACTTAGACCCGCGCTCCCGCTGGCGGGGTGCTTGGGCGGCCCGGCGCGGCCCAGTCGAGGGTGCGCCAGGCGGTCAGGCGAGCAGCGCGGCGAGCGGCAGCTCGGCGAAGCAGGCCATGGCGAGCGACTCGGCGTAAGGCAGCTGCGGTGCCGCCGACATCGTGTCGAACCAGGCGTCCATGCACAGGATCGCGGCGGTCGCCGCCGCGACCGGGCTCGTCGCCCGGTGCCTGCGGGAGAGCAGGAACGCGACGGTGAGCAGGCAGATCACCTCGAGGATGTCGAGGCCCACCCAGGAGGAGCGGAAGCTGCGCTGGCCGGCCTGCCCGTGCAGCTGCCAGATCATCAGCCCGATCCATGGCCCGAGCAGCACCCCGCACACGGCGAAGAGCCTGGCAAGCAAGCGTGACCGCCGATCCATGAAGGCAATGATGCCTTACCCGTTCCTGACCAGGCCAAGGCGCCACCCTCACTTGCTTCGTTCGTGCGTTAATTGATATTGTCCTATCAGTTCGAGCACACATCGATGTCCGGCCTTGGCCACGAGGGGCACACCATGGAGATCACCGCGGACTCCGGCAGCCCGGCGGGGCGGCCGGAGAAGGGGCGGCCCGAGATACCGGGCGACCCGCTGGCCCTGGAGCGCCAGGTTTGCTTCGCCCTGTCGGTCGCGGCACGCAGCGTGCTGAGCATCTACCGGCCGATCCTGGAGCCGATGGGGCTGACGCACCCGCAGTACCTGGTGATGCTGGCGCTCTGGGGGCAGTCGCCGCTCGCGGTGAAGGAGCTGATCGAGATGCTCCAGCTCGACGGCCCGACGCTGTCGCCGATGCTCAAGCGCCTTGCGGCCGCCGGCCTGGTCACCAGGACCCGCGACCCGCATGACGAGCGGCAGCTGCGCGTCGACCTGACGGAGCGGGGCCGCGCGCTGCGCGAGCAGGCGCTGAACGTCCCGCCCACGGTGGTGGCGAAGCTGGGGATGAGCCTCGGCGACCTCGAGGAACTGCACCGGGGCCTCACGACGCTCAACGACGCCGCGCGCCGGGCCGGCGTGAAGCCGCTACCCGGCCCCGCGACGGACGGCATCTAGCGTTGCGGCCGCGGTGTCGCGCCGGCCGGAAAGGAAGCAGGGTGAGCAGCAACCTGACCATGATCACGATTCTGGTGACGGTGATTCACGTCGTCGCGCTCGCGGTCATGATCTGGATCAGGGTCCGGCGGACCGAGGGGGACGGCATCGCGGTCCCGCCGCCGAAGGTTACCCCGTGCGCCCGGTGCGGTGAGCCGGCCACCGACTGGAGCTACGACGGTCTCGACCCGAATGAGCGGCGCGACTCCCGCACCGGCAAGCTCTGGTCCGCCGACTTCGCCCACTACCAGCCGGTGTGCGCGGCCCACTAAGACTTCTCCGTCCGTTATGGGACCATTTCCTCGAGCGCTGGCCGCCCGGAGGGAGCAGGTCCTTGACGCAGCCAGGTAACAGAGCGGTCATCACCTGGTACGACGTTCTCGGGGTGCTGCCTGGTGCCTCCGCCGAGCAGGTCAAGAGCCAGCACGACGCCAAGGCGAGCCTGGTGCGGCCGGAACTCGTGGCGGGCGCGCCCTCGCCGGTCGTCATGGCGGCCACCCGGGCACGGGAGATTCTCGACGCGGCCCGCCGTGTGCTCGCCGATCCCGCCAGCCGCGCGCGCTACGACGAGGCCGTCGGCATCCGGCGCCGCGGCGGCAGCCTGGCCCGGGCCCGGTAGCTTCCCTTCCGAGCCGGGACTTGAGCCCGGTGCCGGGCTCATCGCGGGCTCCGACGGCGCCGAGTTGCTCGGCGCCCTGCTTGCGCTTGGCGACTGGCTGGCGCCGCATCCGGGCCCGCCACGACGGGTCACGGTGCCGGACGTCAGGGGGCTGTTCTTCAGCGCGTGCCTGGGGATCGCCGGCAAGCTCGGCCTGCGCGTCACCACGGTCAGGCTCACCGCGCGCCCCATGCCGGTCGACGGCCTCGTCGTCGCCCAGTCCCCCGGGCCGGCGGCGCAGGCACGCCGGGGCAGCCCGCTGACGGTACAGGTGTGGCACCCGCCTGCCCGGTCCGCCGGCTCCGGCCGGGTCGCGCACTGAGTCAGACGGCGGAGCCTGCCCCCGTTCCTATCCGGCGGACTGCAGGCTGCGCGCGATGCCCTGGGCGGCCACCTGCAGGGCCGCGACCAGCCTGACCCGCGACCGGCGCAGGTCAGCGACGACGAAGCCGAGCGCCCCGACCACGCCGTCGCCGGTGACGATCGGCACGCCGACCGAGCGGGCACCGGAGGTCATCTCCTCGTCGGTCGTGGCGTACCCGTCGGCGCGGACCCGGTCCAGCTGGCTGGCCAGCAGGGACGGCGACGTGATCGTGCGCGGGAGGAACCGCGGCAGCGGCCCGGCCAGGACCCGCTGGCGTACGTCGTCGGGCGCGTAGGCGAGCAGGACCTTGCCGACCCCGGTCGCGTGCATCGGCAGTCGTGAGCCGACCGTGCTGACGACCGGAACCGAGCGCGTGCCGGAGAGCGTCTCCAGGTACAGCACGTGGTCGTCCTCCCTGACGGCCAGGTGCACCGTCTCGAGCGTCGCGCCGTACAGGTCGTGCAGGAACGGGATCGCGACCTCCCGCAGCTCGCGGGCGACCGGGGCGAGCAGCCCGATGTCCCACAGCCGCCTGCCCACGACGTACCTGCCCTCCCCCGTCCGGTTTAGCGCGCCCCATTCGGCGAGCTCGGCGACCAGCCGGTGCGCCGTCGCCAGCGGCACGCCGGAGCGGCGCGCCAGGTCGCTGAGTGAAAGCTCGCGGTGCCGCGCGTCGAACGCGCCGAGCAGGGCGAGAACCCGCGAGGTCACGGTCGCGCCGGGAACCGACGTGTTGCCCGCCAATGCAGAACCTTCCGCTGAGTGAAAGCGTTGCTGGCAAGGATAGGGCAGCACGCCGAACGCCGCCGGTGCGACCGTGGCCGATCGGGGCTATCAGGTCCCGCTTGGATCAGGCGGCCACGGCCCCCCGATTCAGCGTGGCCGCGATCGCTTCGGCCAGTTCCGCGCCCTTAACCTCGAAGTGACTGGCGAAGTACGCCCGGTGCTCCTCGTGCTCATGGAAGTGATGCGGGGTGAGGACGGCGGAGAACACCGGGACATCGGTGTCGAGTTGCACGCGCATGAGCGCCTGCACCACGGTCGCCGCCACGAACTCGTGCCGGTAGATGCCGCCGTCGATCACCAGGGCGCAGCCCGCGAGCGCGGCGTACCGGCCGCTGGACGCCAGTCTCTTGATGCGCAGCGGGATCTCGAAGGCGCCGGGTACCTCGATCACGTCGACGTCGGTAAACCCGTGCTTCGCCAGGCCCGCACGGCAGGCCGCCACGGCCTTGTCGACGATATCGGCGTGCCAGCGGGCGGCGACGAGCGCGATGCGATTGGAAGCGGGTGACATGGTTCCTCCTGTTCGCTATGTCACCCAGGGCCGACAACGCGAACAGGAGCAGCCCAGTTGCGGGCGCTCCGGCATCGCGTTCTCTTTCATCCGGACTATGACCGTCGGCTCCGGGATCACACCGGAATCTGCTCGACCCGCACCCTCCGCGGAAGGTGCGGCGCTCGCGGGCTCGGCCATCCGGGCAAAGCCAGATGCCATTACCGCCGGTGGGGACTTTCACCCCGCCCTGAGAACGTGTACGAACGGGACCCTAACACGCGATCACCGCGTCGCGCTGGAGCATCGTGCCCGCCAGTTCCGTGTCCGTCGCGACCTAGCGGGCCGGGGCACCCGGAAGCGTCGCGCGGGGAACATCCTCCGCACCGTCGGCCTCACAAGTACCGTCACCGCGGGCCAGGTGGCGGCAACGCCGGCCCGGCGCCGGATTTACCGGTAAACATTTCACGGCAGGTAAACAAATGGCGCCCAGAGCGGCTTTTGTTTACATCAAGTGAAAAGTTTACCGACTGACAGGAATTTACCGGTAAGACTGCGCACTTGGGGGCGCGTGGTGCTCGTGGCCTGTCCCTCACGGAATACCGGGGATTAATTCCCGCGATCAGCGAAGCATTCGTGCCGCCGAGCCGGCGCGGATCAGGAGCCCGGCCCGACTTCGCGCCGGATCGTGTCGGTGTGCTCGCCGGCCTGGGGAGCGACGCGCGGCTTGCGGGCGGTCAGGCCGGGCATTTCCAGCCATCGGCCGGGGCCGACCTCGGTGACGCCGGCTTCGTCCTGGCCGATGACGGTCAGCAGGCCGTGGTGAATGAGCGATGCGTCCGCGGTTAGCTCCCGTCCCTGACGAGCGTGGACGGCGGGAACGCCGGCCGCGTGGGCGCGGGTGATCACTTCGGCCGCCGGCAGCTCCGCCAGCAGCGCCGCGATCGCGGCGGCGAGGGCCTCGCCGCCGGGCTCGGCCTCGCCGGGAGCCGGGGCGAGCCCGGCACCGGTCTGCGCGGGGAGCCGCCCAAGTGGCGGGGCCAGCCCGGCGGCGGCCAGCGCGGGGAGCTGGCCGGGCGTCGCGGCGAGCCTGACCCAGCCGTCGCCGGCCTGGTAGAGCCGGTCGAGCGGGCCGGGCCCGGCGAAGTCCCGGCCGCCCGCCGGATAGCCGCTGCTCACGTCGGACCGGGCCGGGAACTCGGACCGGGCATGCGCCTCGGACCGGGCCGGGAACTCGGGCTGGGCATGCGCTTCGGACCGGGTCAGGAACTCGGACTGGAGCAGGCAGGAGGCGGCGCACAGCGTGACACCGACATGCTGTCCCCGGCCGAGGCGGGTGCGGGCAAGGAGCGCGGCGCACGCGCCGAGGGCGGCGAGGCCCGCGGCGATCACGTCGTTGACGGGAACGGTCAGGAACACCGGGCTGTCGGCCTGGTCCGGCCCGCCCTGGGCGCGCATGATGCCGCTCATCGCCTGGATGATCGGGTCGAAGCCGGGCCGGCGGCCGAGCGGGCCGGTGTCGCCGAAGGCGCTGATCGACACGGTGACCACCGCCGGGTTGATCGCGGCCAGCCGGTCGTGGGTGATGCCGAGCCGGCTGGCGACGCCGGCCCGGTAGTTGTCGACGACGACGTCCGCCGAGCCGACGAGGCGGTCGAACAGCAGCCGGTCCTCGCCGGTAGACAGGTCGAGCAGGGCGCTGCGCTGGTCGCGGTTGTACACCTCGAAGCTGGAGCCGCCGCGGCCGCCGTGCGCCACCCGGAACTCATCACCCGACGGCGGCCGCTCGATCTTGATGACGTCCGCGCCGAGGTCGGCGAGCAGCGTCCCGACGTAGGGTCCCGCGATGATCGTGCCGAGGTCGAGCACGCGAAGGCCGGACAGCGGCGGCCGCGGCTCCGGTCCGGCTTCCGGCGGCCGGGGCGATGACGGCCGGCCGGGCCCGCGCTGGGCCGACGGGCCGGCCGTGACCGGGCCCGCCGTGACCGGAGCCGCCGCGGACCATGGCGGCCGCAGCTCGGTGATGGCCGGCCAGGAGCTGGCCGCGGGGCCGCGGACGCTGGCCGGCGTCAGCGACAGGTCGATCAGCGGGCCGGGCATCACGACCGGCTGCCCGGCATCGCTGACCGTCTCAAGGCGCAGCCCGAGCGCCCTTACCTGGTCATGGTCCAGCCAGGTCCCCGGCTGGTTAACCGGCGCCGCGGGGCAGTCCGCCTTCTCAAGCAGGTCGAGCCACTCGTCCCTCGGCCGGGTCGCGAACAGCTTCGCCAGCTCGCGGGTGACCCAGGTCAGGTTCCTCCCGAGCCGCAGGTTTCCCGGGTTTCCGCCGACGCGCGGGTCATCGAAGATCCATCCGGCGCCGGCGGCGGTCAGCCCGCGCTCGATGAAGGCGTTGGTGAAGGCGCCGAGAAACAGCCACTCGCCGTCGCCGCAGCGGTAGGTGCGGTAGTTGGGCAGCGCCCCGCCGGGGCCTCCGGGCCGGTGGACGTGCGGCTCGTCGCGGCCCGCGGCGAAGTTGCCTGGCGAGACCAGCTGGGCGCCGTGCGCGCCGCCCGCTACCGCCAGCGGGGCCAGGGCGAGGCCGCGCTGGCGGCCGATCAGCAGCGCGACCGCCACGAGCGCGGCCCAGATGCCTTGCATGTACAGGGCCAGCGGGAACAGGCAGTCAACCGGCACGTCGGCGTAGGACGACTGGTTCCAGGCATGACCGAGCCAGGCGAACAGCAGGCCCGCCGATTCCCGGCCGCCCGGCCATGGCGTCTCCTCCAGCAGGTAGGGCGGCATCACCACCCAGAAGCACGGCTCGCCGGGACGCCGGCCGCGATCGAGGAGGCCGCGGTAGCTGATGCCGGGCCCGCTGGTGCCGACGAGCAGCACGTCCGCGCCGGCGATCAGCTCATCGAGCGCCGCCAGGTCGCCGGCGTTCGACGGGTCCGCGGTGACGGCGCGCTTGCCGCGGTCCCACATCGCCGTTCCGCGCTGGCCCGGATGAGGATCCTGTCCAGGCGGGTGCACCTTGACCACGTCGGCGCCCAGGTCGGCGAGCAGCATCCCGGCGACGGCACCGGCCACGCTGCCGGTGAGGTCAAGCACGCGCACGCCGGACAGCGCTTCCGGTGTCGGCAACGCAACCTCCCGTTATGTGGCACTAGTGAACACCTACCGCCGATCGCGACCACCGCGCAACCCTCCGGCCGGCTTCAGCGCGCTCGCCGCTCACTAGCAACCGCGTGAAACGCCGTACCTCGGCCGGGGTAACGTTCGGACATGAGCATCGAGCGGGAGAAGCAGGTTGCCGCGGAAGCGGCCGTGCTGCTCGTGGAGAACGGCATGACCGTCGGCCTCGGCACCGGCTCGACCGTCGCCTACCTGCTTCCGGCCCTGGCCAAACGGTCGCTCGACATCCTGTGCGCCGCCACGTCGCCGGCCACCGAGCACGCCGCGCGCGAACTCGGCCTGCGGATAGAGGACATGACGAGCATCGACCGGTTCGACATCACCATCGACGGCGCCGACCAGATCTCCCCTGACGGCTGGCTGGTCAAGGGCGGCGGCGGCGCGCATACCAGGGAGAAGATCGTGGCCGGGGCGGCGGACCGGTTCGTCGTCATCGCCGACTCCACCAAGCCGGTCCCGGCGCTGCGCGCCCCCGTCCCCCTCGAGCTCATGTCCTTCGGGCTGCGCGCCACCATGCGCCTGGTCGCCCCGGCCGCGCTGCGCGATGTCCCGCTGAGCCCGGACGGCGGCGTGATCGCCGACTACCACGGGCCGGTCGGCGACCCGGCGGAACTGGCCGCCCGGCTGTCAGCGACACCGGGGGTCGTCGACCACGGCCTGTTCCCGCCGCATATGGTGGCCATGGCCTTCGTCGGCCGGGGCGAGTCGGCGATGAGGATCGACTTCACCCAGGGCCGCTGAGCGGAAAGCAGCTCACCGGGTCAGCGAAGCAGACCCTTGGTCAGGTCGGCCGGGATGACGGTCACCGTGAACGGACACGACACCGTGAGCGGCCGGGTCGATGTCGCCTCAAGGGCGTAACCGCCGTCGCGCAGTTCGAAGACGGTTAGCTCGGGACGCGCAGGCTCAGGGTCCACGACCCAGTACGCAGGAACGCCGAACTTCTCGTATGCCGCCTTCTTCCTGTTCAGGTCGATGAGCGCGGTGCTCGGCGAGCGGACCTCAACCACCAGCAACGGCGGCGCAGTGAACTTCGCGTCACCCACGTCATCCAGGTGGACCACCACCAAGTCGGGGGCCAGCTCGGTCACCGAGTCGAGCTGGACGGCGGGCTCGGGGACGACGAGGAAGTCTTCCGGACATGCCGCGCTGAGCACCCCGTACAGTCGCCCGGCCACGGCCTGGTGCACGGTCGTCGGCCGAGGGCTCACGACGAGCACCCCGTCCACGAGTTCGTACCGGTGGCCGTCACTGGGCATCCGGTCCAGTTCGGCCACGGTGAAGGGACCGCCGAAGCCGGGCCACGCCTCGCCAATGGTCACAGCACTCATGCTGCCTCCTTCTGTTCATGGTGTCCACTCTGCCGACCACCACCGACATTCGAACGCAAAAGGCGGCGCGGCCATCCCGAAGACGGCACCCGGCGAGCAGTAGCCCGCCCCCGGCCGGGCCGGCCCGCCCGAAGTCCGCCTGGGCGAGCCCCATCCGGGGTGAGCACGCCGCCGGCCTTCTGCTGGGCGGCTGCGGTTTTGCTCCATAATGCCTGGTGGAAAGATTCGCATAAAGTTATACATTGTCGTGTATTGACTGATATTTGGCTGATGATTAGCGTTACCGCTGAGTAGGGACACCCCCCGCGCTCACAGTGCGCAATCAGCGACGCACTGGACCATCCCGCTCCGAAGGGACACCAGAAATGCCCCGCAGACCCCGGATGAGGCGGGTGATGCACAGTGCTATCGCTGTGCTCACCACGCTTGGGACCGCAGGAATCATGGCCGTCGCGGCTAGCGGCGCCCCGGCGTCGGCCGCACCGACAGTTACGCAAGCAGCAGGGACGGTGAACCCGGAATCGCCTGCTTACGGCCACCCGTACCGGCACGGCGTGACGCCAACCCGCGAGACCGCGCAGAAGATGGCGAGCTGGGCGCAGGCCCACCCGAACGTCAGGGCCGCGTCCGCGAACAACCTGAGCTACGGCGGCGCGATCGACGGGATCGGCGTCACGAGTGGTCCGGAGAAGGTCTACCTCGTCTTCTACGGCTCGCAGTGGGGAACGCAGGGCACCAACAGCAGCGGCTACACGACGCTGTCCGGCGACCCGAGCGGGGAGGCCCCTGACCTCCAGGGCTTCTTCAAGGGCCTCGGCACCGGCAACGAGCTGTGGTCCGGCGTCATGACCCAGTACTGCGAGGGGGTCGCGGCCGGGGCGCAGACCTGCCCCGCGAGCAACACCGCGCATGTCGGTTACCCCACCGGCGGCGCGCTGGCCGGCGTCTGGGTCGACGAGAGCGCCGCGTCGCCGTCGACGGCGAGCGGGCATCAGCTCGGGGTCGAGGCGGTCAACGCCGCCGCGCACTTCGGCAACACGACGGCAGCTTCCAACCGGGACGCGCAGTACGTCGTCATCTCACCGAAGGGGACCAACCCGGACAACTGGCTGACCCAGGGCTTTTGCGCGTGGCATGACTACAACGGCGACTCAACGCTAAGCGGCGGGGCGGTCTCCTCTTCCTTCGGTGACATCGCCTTCACCAACCTGCCGTACATCACGGACGCAGGCACGTCCTGCGGCCAGAACTTCGTCAACAGCAATGGCCCGCTCAACGGCGTCACCATCGTGGAAGGCCACGAGTACGCCGAGACGGTCACCGACCAGAACCCGGCCGGCGGCTGGACCGACTCCAGCGGTGCGGAGAACGGCGACAAGTGCGCCTGGGTCACGCCGGGCACCAGCGGCGGATCCTTCGACCTGTCGCTCACCACTGGCACCTACGCGGTTCAGACCACCTGGGGCAACGACGGTTCCGGCGGCGCGGGCGCCTGCCAGGGCAGCCACGCGATCGTGACCAACGGCAGCGCAGGCAACACGGTCACCGTCACCAGTCCGGGCAACCAGTCCGGCACGGTGGGCACGGCGGTCAGCCTGCAGGTCAGCGCCACCGACTCCGCGTCCGGCCAGACCCTCACCTACAAGGCATCCGGGCTGCCCGCGGGCCTGTCCATCAGTTCTTCCGGGCTGATCTCCGGTACGCCCACGACCGCCGCGACCTACTCCGTCACGGTGACCGCGACCGATACGACCGGGGCCGCGGGGACGGCCAGCTTCACCTGGACCGTCGCCACCGCGGGCGGCAGCGGTGGCAACGTGGTGGCCAACGGCGGGTTCGAAACCGGCAGCCTGTCCAGCTGGACGGCAGCCGGCCCCGCGCACTCCGTTACCACCTCCGGGCCGCACAGCGGGACCTACGCCGCCCTGCTGGGGAGCACCTCACCGACCAACGGCAGCTCGACCGTCGCCCAGACGTTCACCGCCGCCGCGGGCGACTCGCATGTGTCCTTGTGGTACAACGTGACCTGCCCCGATACTGTCACCTTCGACTGGGCGACCGTCACGCTGAAGGACAACACCTCCGGCACCACCGCGACCATGCTGGCGAAGACCTGCGTCGCCAGCAGCGGCTGGAAGCAGCTGACCGCCACCATCACGGCCGGTCACTCCTATACCCTCACCCTGACCAGCCACGATGACAACTTCAGCGGCGATCCCACGTTCACCAAGTACGACGACGTCGCGACCTCCTAGTCAGCTCGAAGCCCGCTAGCCGGCATTGAGCCCTTCCGGGCGGCGCGCATCGCGCGCCGCCCGGAAGGCGGCCCGGGCACGTTGCTGAGGTCGATTCCGAAGTGATCGCGGTAGGCGGCGAGCACGGCCTGGTCGTCGGGCAGGTTCTCCTCGGTGCGCTGTCCTGCCGCGGTGCGGATCAGCGTGCGCCCGCTGATCGAGATCCGGCCCTCCCCGGTAAGCCGCGAGCAGATGACGGACCTGGTGAAGTGCGACCGGGGCGAGGTCTGCTGCCACCAGCAAGTAAGCACGAAGTCGTCCAGCGCCCGCTCGCGCGTCTCGATCCGGTACTGCGGACGGCCGTCCTTGGCCACGTCTATGTCCCCGTCGGGCAGGCAGGCGAGCAGGAACTGCCCGCCCGGGTCGGCCTGCGCGGACCGGGCATCGGCCAGCAGCGGGTAGGTGCTGTGACTGCCGAACCCCACGTCGGCGAGCCAGGGCCCGGTCCCGTCCGGCAGCCGCACGACGAGCGCCAGGTGGTCGAACGGCGGGCCGGGCGTACCGTCGTCGCCGTAGACCCGCGCGGAGACACGCCTCACCTGAGCGCCCAGGCGCTCAAGCAGGCACGCGAAGGCCCCGTTGAGCTCATAGCAGAAGCCGCCGCGGGTTCCGGTCATGGTCGGAACTGGAGGACAAGGCCGCCCGGCTGTGCGACTGGATGCCCGGCACCCTCACCGGGCTGCTCCAGTCACCGAGACTACGCCCGCGCCGTCCTGGCGACGTTCCGGCCGTCACCCAGGAGACGATCGCCGCCCGCCTGGCCGCCGCGTCGAACGGCAGCAGCGCGTGCTCGCCCGTGACGACCCGCCGAAGGTCACCTTCCTGGTCGACGAGCTGGCCCTCTACAGGCAGGTCGGCACCACCGAGGAGATGGCCGCGCAGATGCGGCACCTGGCCGCCGCCGCAGCCATGCCGCAGGTGACCATCCAGGTCATGCCGGCGATCGCGCACCCCGCCAACGCCAGCGGCTTCGTGATCGCCGACGACGCCGTATGGTGCGAGCACGTAGCGGGCGGGTACGTGTTCACCGACGCCCGGACCGTTTCAGCGCTCGCTACCCGGTTCGATACCCTCAGGGGAGAGTGCTACCGGGTCTCGGAGTCACTGACGCTGCCCCGCCGATAACCCTTCATGATCATGGAACTGGGGCTCACCCGCGGGCTGGCCCGCGTAGTGGGCGGCGTAGCTGGCGCGCAGCTTGTACTTCAGGACCTTGCCGCCGACGGTCTCGGGCAGGGCGTCGGTGAAGATGACGTCCTTGGGCGCCTCGTACCCGGCGAGGGTCTGCCGGGAGAACTTGATGATCTCCTCCGGGCTCGGCTCGCGGCCGGGGCGGCGGATGACCACCGCGGTGACCGCCTCGCCCCAGTGGTCGTGCGGCAGCCCGATGACGACCGACTTGTCGATGTCCGGGTGCTGGGCGAGCACGGCCTCCACCCGCAGGCTTGACACGTTCTCCCCGCCGGTCTTGATGATGTCCTTGTAGCGGTCGAGCATGATCCGCAAGCCCTCGCTGTCGTAGGCGCAGCTGTCGCCGGAGTGGAACCAGCCGTAGCGGAACGCCTCGCGGGTGGCGGCCTCGTCGCGGTAGTAGCCGGACATCAGGGCCGGCGAGCGGTAGACCGCCTCCCCCGCGATCCCTGGAGACGACGCCAGGTCACCGCCGTCGAGGTCCATGACCATGGAGGCGAGCAGCGGGCTCGGCAGGCCCACGTAGTTCAGCTGCGGCGCCGTGCGCGCGTACAGCTCGGGCCACTTGTCCGGCCAGAACCGGTGGCAGCTGATGGACTCGGTCTGCCCGAAGATCTCGAACGCGAGCAGGTCGGGCCCGCAGTGCCGCTTCAGCGAGTCCAGCGTGGCGGGCGGCAGCGCCGCCCACCCGTAGACGGCGACCTTCAGGCTGGTGACGTCCAGTTCCGGGCCCTCGCTGAGTACCGCGTCGATGGACCGCAGCATGGCCGGGGAGCCCGCCCACAGCGCGGTCAGCCGCTCGGCGGCGATCGAGTGCGCGATCGCGGCCGGGTTCGGCCGGCGGCCGAGCAGCAGCGTGCCGGCCGACAGGAAGACCGAGTAGACGAAGCACTGGTCGCCGACGTGGTAGATCATCGGCAGGTAGGTGCACAGCCGCAGCTCGTTCTCGATCCGCAGTCCCCGGGTCAGCGACTGCGCGAAGCCGAGCGCGGCCATGTACGTGCAGCTGTGCGAGATCATCACGCCCTTGGGCAGCGCGGTCGTGCCCGAGGTGAACAGGATCTCCCAGATGTCGTCGCCGTGAATCTCCACCTCGGGCTCGGCGTCACTTTGGCCGGCGATGAGGTCGGTGAAGCTCAGGCTGCCCTCGACCGGGTCACCGCCGATGGTGATGGTGACCGCGACCGGCAGGCCGCGCTCACCGAACGGCTGCCGCGCCCGCGGCCATGTCTCGGCGTCGACGACCGCGAACCTGGGCTGGACCAGGTCGATCAGGCCGGCCACCATGTCCGGGGCCATCATCGGGTTGAGCGGCGCGCAGACCAGCCCGGCCTTCGCCGTCCCGAGCTTGAACAGCAGTGCCTCGACGGAGTTCTCGCAGAACATCATCACGATGTCACCGCGCCGCAGGCCGCGCGCGAGCAGCGCGTTCGCGACCTGGTTGGCGGCGGCGTCGGCCTGCCGGTAGGTCAGCCGCGCGAAGCGGGGGTCGGCGTAGGCGCCCTCGGCGCCGATGACCGCCTCCTTGTCCGGGTAGCTCCAGGTCACCCGCTCGGTCAGGTCACCGACGCTGGTGCGCTCCCAGCGGTTGACCGCGCGCCGGTGGTACAGGCTGGTCACGTCGAACGAAGGCTCCATGGCGGCCAGCCTAGACTCCGTGGCACAGTAGTCAATGATGATTCACTACCTAGCCTGGAGTCGCCCATGCCGGTGCTCAGCTCCCGCGTCGAGGTCGCGAGCGAGGTGTACCAGCGGAACCGGGCCGGCCAGCTCGCCGCCATCGCGGCGCTGAACGAGCAGCTCGAGCTGGCCCGGGCGGGCGGCGGACCGCGGTACGCCAAGCGGCACCGCGACCGCGGGCGCCTCCTGGCCCGCGAGCGCATGGAGCTGCTCGTCGACCGGGACGCGCCCATGCTCGAACTGTCCCCGGTCGCCGCGTGGGGCACCGAGTTCCCGGTGGGCGCGAGCATGGTCACCGCCATCGGCGTGGTGTCCGGGGTGGAGTGCGTGCTGATCGCGCACGACCCGACGGTGCGCGGCGGCGCGATGAACCCCTACACGCTGCGCAAGACGCTGCGCGCGCTTGAGATCGCCCGCAGGAACCGGCTGCCGGTCATCAACCTGGTCGAGTCGGGCGGCGCGGACCTGCCCACGCAGTCGGACCTGTTCGTCCCGGCGGGCAAGATCTTCCACGACCTCACCGAGCTGTCCGCGACGGGCATCGCGACCATCGCCCTGGTCTTCGGCAACTCGACCGCGGGCGGCGCCTACATCCCCGGCATGTGCGACTACTCGGTGCTCGTCGACCAGCAGGCCAAGGTCTTCCTCGGCGGCCCTCCGCTGGTCAAGATGGCCACCGGCGAGGACGCCGACGACGAGTCGCTCGGCGGGGCGGACATGCACGCGCGCGTGTCCGGGCTCGCCGACTACTTCGCCACGGACGAGCTCGACTGCATCCGCATCGGCCGGCAGATCGTCGCCGACCTCGGCTGGCGCAAGCTGGGGCCACGCCGAGCCCATGCGTCGAGGAGCCGCAGGTACGACCCCGACGAGCTGCTCGGCATCGTCTCCGCCGACTTCCGTGTCCCGTTCGACCCGCGCGAGGTGATCGCCCGGGTGGCCGACGGGTCGCGAGTTCAGCGAGTACAAGGCGCGCTACGGTACCAGCCTGGTCACCGGCTGGGCGTCGGTGCACGGCTACCCGGTCGGCATCCTGGCCAACGAGCGCGGCGTGCTGTTCAGCGAGGAAGCCAAGAAGGCGAGCGAGTTCATACTGCTCGCCAATCAGTCGGACACGCCGCTCGTCTTCCTGCAGAACACCACCGGCTACATGGTGGGCACCCGGTACGAGCAGGGCGGCATCATCAAGGACGGCGCCAAGATGATCAACGCGGTCACCAACTCGGCCGTACCGCACGTCACCGTCAACATGGCGGCATCGTTCGGCGCGGGCAACTACGGCATGTCCGGCCGCGCCTACGACCCGCGGCTGATGTTCTCCTGGGCCAACGCCAAGCTGGCCGTGATGGGCGCGCAGCAGCTGGCCGGCGTGCTGTCGATCGTCGGCCGGGCCTCCGCGCAGGCCGCCGGGCGGGAGTTCGACGCCGAAGCCGACGAGCAGCGGCGCCGGCAGATCGAGGCGCAGATCGAGCGTGAGTCGGACGCCCTCTTCGTCAGCGCCCGCCTGTACGACGACGGCGTGATCGACCCGCGTGACACACGCTCCGTTCTGGGGATCGCCTTGTCCGCTGCTCACTCGGGACCAGTCGAGGGGCGCCGCGGCTTCGGCGTCTTCCGGATGTGAGGGCGAGATGCCCGTGATCAGGAAGCTGCTCGTCGCCAACCGCGGCGAGATCGCCTCACGTATCTTCCGCACCGCGCGTTCCATGGATATCCAAACGGTGGCGGTGTACTCCGATCCCGACGCGCGGCTGCCGTACATCGCGGGACGCCGACGAGGCGGTGCACCTGCCGGGCGCCGCGCCGGCGGAGACGTACCTGCGGGCCGAGGCGCTCATCGACGCCGCGCGGCGCACCGGCGCCGACGCGGTCCACCCGGGCTACGGCTTCCTGTCGGAGAACGCCGGCTTCGCCCGGGCGTGCGCCGCGGCGGGCCTCGTCTTCGTCGGGCCGTCGCCCGAGGCCATCGAGGCGATGGGCTCGAAGACAGCGGCCAAGGACCTGATGCGCGCCGCGGGCGTGCCGGTGCTGCCCGGGGCGGTGTTCGACGAGCGGGCCGCACCTGACGAGGACCAGCTGCGCGCCGCGGCCGCCGAGGTCGGGCTGCCTGTGCTCGTCAAGGCCGCGTTCGGCGGCGGCGGGCGCGGCATGCGCATCGTCCGTGAGCTCGGCGACGTGGCGGACGCGGTCGCCAGCGCGCGCCGGGAGGCGGCGTCGGCGTTCGGCAACGGCACCGTGTTCCTCGAGCGGTACGTCGACTCGCCCCGGCACATCGAGGTGCAGATCGTCGGCGACCACGGCGGCACGGTGACGCACCTGTTCGAGCGGGAGTGCTCCATCCAGCGCCGCTACCAGAAGATCATCGAGGAGGCGCCGTCGCCGGCCGTGGACGACGCGCTGCGCACCGAGCTGTGCCAGGCCGCGGTGGCGGCGGGCAAGGCCATCGGCTACACCGGCGCGGGCACGGTGGAGTTCGTGCTCGACTCCGCCGGGCGCTTCTACTTCCTCGAGGTGAACACCCGGCTGCAGGTCGAGCACCCGGTCACCGAGCTGGTCACCGGCATCAACCTGGTCAAGCTGCAGCTTGAGGTCGCCGCGGGCAAGCCGGTCGGCGACCAGGTCCTGCGGGCCGAGCTGAACGGCCACGCGATCGAGGCCCGGCTGTACGCGGAGGACGTCCCGGCCGGCTACCTGCCGACAAGCGGCGACCTGCACACGTTCGAGATCCCCGCCGACGGTATCGCCGGAGACGGTATCTCTAGACACGGGGGCGTGCGGGTGGACGCGGGCGTCGCCTGCGGCACCCGGGTCAGCACCTTCTACGACTCGATGCTGGCCAAGGTGATCGGCTACGGCGCCACCCGCGACGACGCCCGCCGCCTGCTCGCCAGCTCGCTGTCCCGCGCCCGGCTGCACGGGGTCACCACCAACCGTGACCTGCTTGTCGGGATCCTGCGCGAAGAGGAGTTCACCGCCGGCGCCATCGACACCGGGTACCTGGACCGGCATCCCTACGACGACCTCGTCCCCGGCCCTTCTGCCGCGGCGCGCACGGTGCACCCGCTGGCCGCGGCGCTGGCGGGCGCCGCGGCGCGCCGGGCGGCGGCGCCGGTGCTCGCCAGCCTGCCGTCCGGGTTCCGCAACAACCCGAGCGCGCCGCAGTCCGTCACCTACGGCGGCGTCGAGCCGGCGGGGCGAGCCGGTCGAGGTGACCTATCGCATCGGCCGGGGCCGCACGGACGGGACCGCGGTCACCGCCACCGTCGCGGGCGAGCCCGTGCCGGAGGTCACCGTGCTGTCCGCGGCGCCCGGCGGCGCCGGCCTGACGGGCGGCGGGGTGCACCGGGCCGTCGAGGTGACCCGGGTCGACCTGGTGTGCGGCGGGGTGCGCCGGGTCGTCGACGTGACCAGGATCGGCTCGGTCAGCTACGTGGACAGCGCGCTCGGGCACGACGCGCTCACCGAGGTCGAGCGGTTCCCCGATCCCGGAGCCGCGGTGCACGCGGGCTCGCTGCTTGCCCCGATGCCCGGCACCGTGGTGCGGGTCGGCGTGGCCGCCGGGGACACGGTCGAGGCGGGCGCCGCGATCGTCACCATCGAGGCGATGAAGATGGAGCACGCCGTGCGCGCCCCAGGGCGCGGCACCGTCACCGCGGTCTGCGTCGCGGTCGGCGCGCAAGTCGACAGCGGCACCGTGCTCGCTGTCGTGGAGGAGGAAACCACCGATGACTGATCCGGTACAGCGTGACCCGGTGCGCTACGAGGTCGTCAACGGCGTCGCCTGGCTGACGATCGACCGGCCCGAGGCGCGCAACGCGCTGAGCAAGGCGGTACGGACGAGCCTGTTCGAGTGCGTGCGGCGGTTCAACGCCGACGACGGCGCCAAGGTGCTGATCCTCACCGGGGCCGGCGACCGCGCCTTCTGCGCCGGCGGCGACCTGAAGGAGATGGCGGAGACCGCGCTGCAGGTTCCGCCGCCGGATTTCGCGCCGCAGTTCGGGCGGAACATCCAGGTCGACAAGCCGACCATCGCGGCCGTCAACGGCGTCGCCTACGCCGGCGGGTTCTTGCTGGCCCAGATGTGCGACCTGGTCATCGCGGCGGAGTCGGCGAAGTTCGCCGTCACCGAGGTGAAGGTCGGCCGGGGCGCACCGTGGGCCGCGCCGCTGTCCTGGCTGGTCGGGCCGCGCATCGCGATGGAGATCCTGCTCACCGGCGACCCGCTCAGCGCGGCGCGGGCCCGCGAGGTCGGCCTGGTCAACCAGGTGGTGCCGGACGGTGAGCTGCGCGCGGCGGCCCAGTCGCTCGCGATGAGGATCGCCGCCAACGCGCCGCTGTCGGTGCGTGCGGCCAAGAAGACCGTCTACCTGTCCGCCCGGATGGGCATGGCCGAGGCTTACGAGGAAGCCGAGCGCATCTGGGAGCCGGTATACACCAGCGACGACGCCCAGGAAGGGCCGGCCGCGTTCCGCGACAAGCGGGCTCCCGTGTGGACGGGGCACTGATGGGCGCGGCTCCCGGCGGGCCGTGCTGGTCGGGCACTGCGCTTGGACTCGACGACGATCTACTCGCGGAGTCCGCCGCGCTGCGCGAGGTGCTGGCCGGCCTGGCCGACTCTGACTGGATCCTGGCCACCCCGGCGGCGGGCTGGACGGTCACCGACCAGGTCACCCACCTGGCCTACTTCGACGACATGGCGCGGCTGTCGGTGACCGAGCCGGCGCGGTTCACGGCCGAGGCGGCGCGGCTGGCCGCGGCCGGCGACGACTTCCCTGACCAGGTCGCGGCCCGGTACCGCGACACTCCCCCGGCCGAGGTGCTCGCCTGGTTCGACCAGGCCAGGGCGCGGCTGACGGCGGCCTACCGTGAGGCCGACCCGGCGGTGCGGCTGCCGTGGTTCGGCCCGCCGATGAGCCTGGCCTCGTCGGTGACCGCGCGGCTGATGGAGACCTGGGCGCACGGCCAGGACATCCTCGACACGTTCGGGATCGCCAGGGTTCCCACCGCTCGGCTGCGACACGTGGCCGACCTGGGCATCCGCGCCCTGCGCTACAGCTACACCGTGCGCGGGCTGACGGTCCCCGCCGAGCCGATCCGGGTCGAGCTGTCCGGGCCGGACGGGGCGCACTGGGACTGGGGGCCGCCGGACGCCGGTAATCGGGTGCGCGGTACAGCGCTGGACTTCTGCCTGCTCGTCACGCAGCGGCGGCACCGGGACGACACCGCGCTCGAGGTCAGCGGCGCTGTCGCGCGGCAGTGGATGAGCATCGCCCAGGCGTTCGCCGGGCCGGCCGGGCCGGGGCGGGCACGCTCGTCTTCGGCGACCCCGGCGCCCCCGTCGTCTTCGGCTCCCCCGTCGTCCGCCGCGCCCCAGGCGTCCGCGGCGGAGGGGAGCTGACATGTCAGATTCCGCCGCGCCCCGGCGCCCGGTCCGGGCCCCGTGCGGATCGGCAACTCCTCCGGTTTTTACGGCGACCGGATGGAGGCCGTCAGGGAGATGGTCGAGGGCGGCCCGATCGACGTGCTCACCGGTGACTACCTCGCCGAGCTGACCATGCTCATCTTGTGGAAGGCGCGGCAGAAGGACCCCGGCGCCGGGTACGCCCGGTCGGTGCTGGCCCAGCTCGAGCCGGTGCTCGGCACCTGCCTGGACCGGGGCATCAAGATCGTCAACAACGCGGGCGGGCTCAACCCGTCCGGCCTGGCCCAGCAGCTGGCGGCACTGGCCAGCGGCTCGGGCTGCATCCCAAGATCGCCTACGTCACCGGCGACGACCTGCTCCCCCGGCTGAAGGAGCTCCAGGCCGCGGGTCACCCGCTGGCCAACCTGGACACCGGTCAGGCGCTGGCCGACGCCGGCGGGCAGCCCGTGACGGCCAACGCCTACCTCGGCGGCTGGGGGATCGCGGCGGCGCTCGACGCCGGGGCGGACATCGTCATCTGCCCGCGGGTCACCGACGCCTCCCTGGTCACCGGGCCCGCCGCCTGGTGGCACGGCTGGCGGCGCAACGACTTCGACCAGCTGGCCGGCGCGGTGGCCGCCGGGCACGTCATCGAGTGCGGCCCGCAGGCGACCGGGGGAAACTACTCCTACCTGCACGAGATCACCGACCGCCGCTACCCGGGCTTCCCGGTCGCCGAGGTCGCCCACGACGGCAGCAGCGTGATCACCAAGCACGACGGGACCGGCGGCCTGGTTTCCGTCGGCACGGTCACCGCGCAGCTGCTTTACGAGATCGGCGAGCCCGCCTACCTCAACCCCGATGTGGTCGCGCACTTCGACACGATCACGCTTGAGCAGCAGGCCGGGCACCGGGTGCGGCTGTCCGGTACCGTCGGTGCCCCGCCGCCGGACACGCTCAAGGTGTGCGTCAACTTCCTCGGCGGGTACCGCAACACGATGACCATGGTGATCACCGGCCTGGAGATCGAGGAGAAGGCCGCCTGGGCCGCCGAGGAGCTGTTCGGCATCCTCGGCGGGCGCGACCAGTTCGACGACGTCGACGTCCGGCTGCTGCGCTTCGACCACCCGGACGCGCCGGCCAACGAGCAGGCGACGGCGCACCTGCGGGTCACGGTGAAGGACCGCGACGCGCGGAAGGTCGGCCGTCGTTTCTCCAACGCCACGATGGAGCTGGCGCTCGGCGGGTACGCCGGGTTCCACACCACGACGCCGCCCGCGGCGGAGAGCGCGTACGGGGTGTACTGGCCCGCGCTTGTGCCGGCCGCGGAGGTGGAGCATACCGTGGTACTGCCGGACGGCACGCGTGTCGTCATCCCCGCCACGCGGGCAAGAGCGGAGCTGGGCTGGGGAATCAAGCTCTCGTTGGGGCGTACCCTCAGGCGCACACCGGAACCGGAGGGCGGCGGCTCGCGGCCGGAAGGCACTGGCGTGCGCGCTCCGCTTGGCCGGGTCTGCGCGGCCCGTTCCGGCGACAAGGGCGGCAACGCGAACGTCGGGCTGTGGGCCCGCGACGCGGCCGGGTACGCATGGCTGGATGATTACCTGACGACCGAGCGGCTGCGGTCGCTGCTGCCGGAGGCTCGGGACCTGGAGATCCGCCGGTTCGAGCTGCCGAACCTGCACGCGCTGAACTTCGTGATCGCCGGGCTGCTCGGCGAGGGGGTGGCGTCCTCGACCCGGCCGGATCCGCAGGCGAAGGGGCTCGGGGAGTACCTGCGCTCGCGGCTGGTGACGGTGCCCGCCGCCCTGCTCGAGGGCGGGCTCGGGGCGGCGGCCGAGGGCGGGCCGCGGTGACCGGGGGCGGTGCGCGTACCGGGCCGGCGCCGCGGCGGCGCGACCCTGAGCGGCGGCAGCGGATACTCGCCGCCGCGGCCGGCCTGGTCGCGGAGCACGGGTACCACGAGGTGGCGATGTCGGACATCGGGGCGGCGGCCGGCATCGTCGGCTCGGGCATCTACCGGCATTTCGACGGTAAGTCGGCGGTGCTCGTGGCCCTGTTCGACCGGGTGATCGACGACCTGACCAGGGACTGCGGCGAGATCCTGGCCCGCGGCCTCGATCCGTCGCGAACCCTGACGGAGTTCATCGGCGCGCACGTGCGGATCGTGCTCGAGGACCGCACGCTGATGCGCGTCTACCACACCGAGATCGCCAGCCTGCCGGCCGACGACAGTCACCGGCTGCGCCGCAAGCAGCGCCTCTACATCGAAGAGTGGGTGCACGTGCTTGAGCTGCTGCGCCCGGAGGCAGACGACGCCGCGCTGCGGTCGCTGGTGCACGCCGCGATCGGCGCGGTGCACTCGACGCTCTTCTACTCCAGCGGCCTGCCGGGCGAGCGGCTGGCCGCGCTGATGGCCGCCGCCGCCCGGGCGACGCTGTTCGTCCCGGTCCCTGAGTGAGGTTTGTCCCGTGAATGGAGTCCTGGGCTGTGGAGTTTAACGAGAACCCGGATCACGCGGCCATCCGTGACGCGGTGGCCGCGGTCGCGGCCAAGTACGGGGGCGGTTACTACACCGAGCACGCCGAGCGGCACCTGCCCACCACCGAGCTGTGGCAGGAGCTGGGCCGCCAGGGATTCATCGGGATCAACATCCCTGAGGAGTTCGGCGGCGGCGGCGCGGGCCTGACCGAGCTCGCGCTGGTCTGCGAGGAGACCGCCGCCCAGGGCGTCCCGCTGCTACTGCTCCTGGTGTCGAGCGCCATCTCCGGCGAGGTGCTCACCCGCTACGGCAGTGCGCAGCAGCGCCAGGCGTGGCTGCCCGGCATGGCCTCGGGCCAGCGCAAGGTGGTGTTCGCGATCACCGAGCCCGACGCCGGGCTCGAACACGCACCAGTTGTCGACCACGGCGCGCCGCGACGGGGACGAGTGGGTGCTGCGCGGCACGAAGTACTACATCTCCGGGGTGGACGAGGCCGACGCGCTGATCGTGGTGGCCCGCACCGGCACCGACCCGGCCACCGGCAAGGGGCTGCTGTCGCTGTTCCTGGTGCCGACGGACAGCCCGGGGCTGGTCGCGAGCGAGCTGCCGGTGTCCGCGTCGCTGCCGGAGAAGCAGTTCACGCTGTTCTTCGACGACGTGCGGCTGGGCGCCGGGCAGCTGATCGGAGAGGCGGACGAGGGCTTCCGCCAGGTGTTCCACGGGCTGAACCCGGAACGCATCACCGGCGCCGCGATCTGCGTCGGCGTCGGCCGGTACGCCCTGGCCCGCGCGGCTTCCTACGCCACGACCCGCTCCGTGTGGGGAGCACCGATCGGTACGCACCAGGGCATCTCGCACGCCCTGGCCAAGGCCAAGATCGAGGTCGACCTGGCCGCGCTGATGACGGCGAAGGCGGCGTGGCTGCACGACCACGGCCTCCCGGCCGGGGAGGCGGCGAACGAGGCGAAGTACGCCGCCGCCGAGGCGGCGGCCGCGGCCGTCGACGCGGCGATCCAGACGCACGGCGGCAACGGGATGAGCACGGAGTACGGGCTCGTGCCGCTGTGGGGCATCACCCGGCTGCTGCGCATCGCCCCGGTCAGCGCGGAGATGGTGCTCAACTACGTCGCGCAGCACTCACTTGGCCTGCCCCGCTCGTACTGAGCCACGGGCGGCCCTACCCCTGGTCGTAGTGGCGGGCGTAGCGGTCGCGCAGCACGTTCTTCTGGATCTTCCCGGTGGAGGTCTTGGGCAGCTGGTCGACCACGAGGACCGCCTTGGGGACCTTGAAGCCGGCCAGCCGTTCCTTCACCCGGCGCAGCAGCTCTGCCTCGTCGACCGTGGCTCCGGCCGCGGGGACGACGATCGCGGTGATCGCCTCGGTCCAGCGCTCGTGCGGCAGGCCGATCACCACGGCTTCCGCGATGTTATCGTCGGCCGCGTAGACGGCCTTCTCCACCTCGATCGAGGCGACGTTCTCGCCGCCGGTCTTGATGACGTCCTTGCGCCGGTCGGTGAACCACAAGATGCCGTCGGCGTCGAAGTGCCCGATGTCGCCGGAGTGGAACCAGCCGTGCTCGAACGCCGCGTCGGTCGCCTCCGCGTTGTCCAGGTAGCCGGTCAGGGTGTGCGGTCCCCGGTAGACGATCTCGCCGTCCTCGCCCGGGGGCAGCAGGTTGCCGCGGGCGTCCATGATCGCGGCCTGCACGTTGACCACCGGCGTGCCGACCGCGCCGGCGTGGCTGAGCTGGTGCTCGGGCCGGAACAGGGTGGAGGTCGGGCTCATCTCGGTCTGCCCGAACAGCAGGTAGAAGTCGCAGCCGAACCGCTCAAGGCAGCGGCGCAGCTGGGCTTCCGGCATGGTCGCCATCGCGTACATGGCCCGGCGCAGGCTGGAGGTGTCCCGGCGGTCGATGTCGGGGTGATCGAGCATCGCCCGGAACATCATCGGCAGTCCGAAGATCTGGGTGATCTTCTCTTCCTCGATCAGCGCGAGCAGCCGGCCGGCGTCGAAGCCGCGCATGATGAACAGCGCGGCGCCGACCGCCACCGCGGCGGTGCAGTGGCAGTTGAGCTGCGCGGTGTGGAACATCGGCATCATCGCGGCGAACCGGTCGGTCTCGTTGAACCGGGCCTCCACCGCCACCGACAGCGACTCCAGGTAGATGGAGGTGTGGTTGCCGATGACGCCCTTGGGGAACGAGGTGGTGCCGCTGGTGTACAGGTAGCTGATGGGGTCACGGTCGTCGACGAAGCACTCGGGCTCGGCGTCGCCAGCGTCGTCAAAGCTGTGGCGAGCAGGCCCGCGAAGGGGAGCGCCCCCTCGATCTCGCCAGAACGCGGGCTTGCCTCCCCCTCAGTCCCCGGTGCCACGATGACGTCGGCGAGGCCCTCCTGCTTGCCGATCACCTCGGCGAGCACCGGGACCAGCTGGCTCTCGATGACGATGCCGCGGGACCGGCTGTGCCCGAGCACGTAGCTGACCTCGTCGGGCCGCCAGCCCAGGTTGACCGGCACGCAGACCACGCCGAGCTTGGCGCAGGCGTAGTAGGTGACGAGGAACTCGACGCTGTTGCCTGAGGCGAGGGCGAGCGCGTCGCCGCGCCGGTACCCGCGGCCCATGAGGCCGGCCGCGAACCGGTTGACCAGGCGGTTGAACTCGCGGTAGGTGACCCTCCTGCTCCCGTCGGCCAGCGCGAGCGCATCCGGGTAGCGGGCCGCGGTCCTGGTCAGGCTGTCGCCGACGTTGACGCGCTGAATGAGGTTGCGGCTTATTTCAGCGGGTGACGGCATCGTCAGCCTCCTCGACCAGGGACGCCGGGGGCCAAACGGGCCAGTATCGCGTCGACCGTCACCATGCTAGTGAACGGTCATTAACTTGGCTACGGCTCGTGCAGGAACGCGCCCTGTCGGCGCAGTTCCTTGCGGATGTCCTCGACGTCGAGCGCGCGCGGCGGCAGGCCGGTGCCGGCCGCGAGGCCGGCCGCGGTTCCCGCGGCCTGCCCGGTCATCCAGCACTGCGGTATCTCGCGCATGAACGCCTGGGTGGGGGCGTCGCTGGCCACGTGGCGGCCGCCGACGACCACGCCGTCGAGTCGCTGCGGCAGCAGGGCGCGGTAGGGCACCGAGATCGTCGGGAACTGCTGGGACGGGGACGGGGAGACGCCTACCTCGTCACGGTGGCGTACCCCGGCCTTCCAGTCGCCGGTCGTCAGCGGGTGCACGCCCGCGAGGCGGCGGGTCATCCGTATGCCGATCTGCGGTGCGGCGAGCATGATCCACGCGTTCTCGAAGCCAGGGGCCTGCTTGCGGAAGAAGTCCAGGTGGGCGACCATGCGGCGGCGTGACTCCAGCTCGACGGCGCTGAGGTGCTCGACGTCGAGCCCGCTGTAGCCGGACAGGCGCGGGCCCATGAACACCACGACGTCGTCGCGCCAGCCGACATGCGGCGTGTCGACGAAGCCAAGCAGTTCGCGGCCGCGGCTCATCAGGGCGCGGTGGGCCGCCGGGTTGCCGCGCTTGAACGCCAGCCACCGGCCCATGTCGACGCCCGTCCACGTGAAGGCGGTGTTGATGGTGTGCTGGACGTTGCCGCCCGCGCCGTCCTTCTTGGCGTCGGTGACGAACTCGCCGCCGGCCTGCGCGATGACGTCGAGGTCGCCGGTGGCGTCCACGACGACCTTGGCGAGGATCGCCCGGCGCCCCTGCTTGCTCTCGAAGATCGCGCCACGGACTGTGCTTTCCGACCCCCGGGCCCGCGCCATTGATCGCGGCGACGACCCAGGAGTGCAGCAGCACCCGCACTCCCTCGCCGACGAGGAACTCATGCGAGGTGATCTTGAGCCACTCCGGGTCGATCATCGGCGAGCGGCAGACGGTGTCACGGAACGCCGACAGGCGCTCGCGCCAGTACGCCACCTGCTCGGGTTCTGTCGAGCCCCACAGCTCGGGCCCGGGCCCCGCGAGTGCCCCCGCGGGCAGCCGGCCGAGCAGCTCGGCGCCGATGCCGGCGATGACCGGGGTCCCGGCCCAGTCGGTCATCCGGTCGATCCAGATCACCAGTCCGCCCGCCGAGAGGCCACCGAGGTCGCCGTACCGCTCGACGAGCGTCACCCGCTGGCCCAGCCGCCGCGCCGCGACCGCGGCGGCCGTCCCGGCCGGACCGCCGCCGACCACGAGCACGTCGGTCTCCTCGTGCACGGGGATCTCGCGGGCGGGCTCGGTGACCGTGGCGACGGACGGCGCGGCAGGCGCGGGAGTGCGCGGCCCAGCCGGCACGCCTCCCCCGGCGGTGAACAGCCCGCTTCCGCCGCCGATCCCGGCGCCGAAGTAGCTCTCTGGGTCGCGCTCGCGCTCTGGCTCGTCCATTGCTCCTTGATATAAAGCCGGGCGCGCGCGGTCAACGACGGTACTGCTCAATGGAAACGCGGAAATTTGGCCTAATCCACGGCCGCCGCAGCCGGGTCGGCGACGTCCGATAAGCCGCGCGTACAGCTCCGGCCGCCGGTCGGTGAACAGGTCGTTGCGCTCGCTGTTGCGCTTGTCCCGGCCAGCCGCAGGTCGATCGCGGCGGTCAGCATGGCCGCGCGGTCCTCGCACAGCGGCCCGGCGGCCGGGTAGCCGCGATGCCCGACGATGACAGACCCGCCAACCCAGTCAACGCCGCGCTCGGCCTTGCACCGGTCCGCGACGGCGACGAACACGCCGTTGAACCAGGCCGCCGCCTGCGCAGAAACCACCTCTCCACGCCGCTCGCCGGGTGGCGGCGGCAGTGTCGACGCGGGCCAGTTCACCGGGGCGGCGATGAGGTCAGCGCCGCGCAGCGCGGCCAGCCGCACCCATTCGGGGAACTCAAGGTCGTAGCAGATCATGAGCCCGACGTTGCCGAACGGCAGCTCCACCACCGGTGGCGCGTCATCGCCGGGCGTGAAGATCTTCTTCTCGGTATCCCACAGGTGCGCCTTGCGGTACACCGCCCGCGGTGCCGGACGCGTCGACGATCGCCGCGCTGTTGTACAGCTTCCCGTCCGGCCCGAGCTCGCAGAACCCGCCGGCGATCACCAGGTCGTGGCGGCCGGCCAGGATGCGCCACTCGCGCAGCGTGACCGCGGATGCCGCCGGCGAGGCGAGGCTGCGGGCCTCGTCCGGGCCGGAGAACACGTACCCGCTGTCCGACAGTTCCGGCAGCACGACGAGCCGTGCCCCCGCGGCCGCCGCCTCGGTCACCGCCGCGCTTGCCGCCCGCCGGTTGGTGTCCAGGTCCCCCACGGTCAGCGCCAGCTGCGCGACCGCGACAACGACAGCTCCCGTGTCCGGCATGCCGCCATCGTCTCATGCGAGCCGCACCTGCGGACGGCCCTGGCCCTTGCCTGGCTGGGCGGGTCCAGGGCCGTCACCGCGGGCTAGGCAGGCAGCGGCTTTATCGTCAGCTGGTAGTCCTCCCTGATGCGCCCGTCGGCGTCGAGCAGCAGGAAGACCCGGCTGGCCCAGTCGACCTCCCCGGCGGGCGTGACCAGCTGAGCGGTGAAGGTCGACGATGTCGCCGTGCACCGTCGCGTCGCCGGCGCCGGCGACCGTGTACTTGCCGCTGGCGACGAACGCCTGGTGGGCGCGGTCGACCCTGGCCTCGAGTTCCGCATAGCCGCGGAACTGCACCTCATGCACGAATTCCGTGCCGTCAGGCACCCACAGGGCAGGGATGGCCGCGCGGCGGGCTGCCGCGTCCGGCTCGTTCCACACGGCGAGGTAGCGGGCCACGATCGCGGTCGTGTCGAGTTCGGTGTGCTGTGACATGGTGCTGCGTCCCTTCCGGCTTTCCGCTTGTCCGCCGGCCTGACGGGCCGGCAAGACGAGCCTCGAAGCTCCCGTTACAGGAGAGTCAAGCCCGGTTATGTCGCAGGGCGGCTCAGCCGGAAGGGCAGGCCCGGGCAAGAGGCCGCCGGCGGAGACGGCCGCACCACGGGTAAGGAACCCTGAATCCGGTACTGTGCTCAATCGCCGGCTTACGGAAAGAGGAACGATGGCGGTATCACCCGATGAGGCCAGCCGCGACGACGTGAGCGGCGTGCTGCACGCCGGCCCGGCCGGATCCGGTGAGCTCGCCGAGCAACTGCGCCAGGCGGTCGGCCAGGTGACCGAGTGGATGGCGAGTACGGCGATTTCGCGCCGCACCCGTCGCTGGACGTGCCGCTCGACCAGTTGCGGCGGGCCACCGGCGCGCTGCACATGAGACTGCGGGAGAACTACCCCTTCTTCCATCCCCGCTACGCCGGGCAGATGCTCAAGCCGCCGCACCCGGCCGCGGTCATCGGCTACGTCAGCGCCATGCTGATCAACCCCAACAACCACGCCCTGGACGGCGGGCCGGCCACCGCCCGCATGGAGAAGGAAGTGGTAGCGCAGCTGGCCGCGATGTTCGGTTTCCCCGAGCACCTGGGCCACCTGACCAGCAGCGGCACCATCGCCAACCTGGAAGCGCTCTTCATCGCCCGCGAGCTGCACCCGGGTAAGGCGGTCGCGCACAGCGCCGACGCCCATTACACGCACGGGCGCATGTGTCACCTGCTTGGCGTCGAAGCGGTGGCCGTGCCGACCGCCGCCGACGGCACCATGGACTTGCAGGCGCTTGAGTACGAACTGCGCGGCGGCCGCATCGGCACGGTGGTGGCCACCGCCGGCACCACCGGACTCGGGGCGGTCGACGCGGTGCACGACATCGCCCCGCTGTGCCGCCGCTACGGTGCCCGGGTGCACGTGGACGCCGCCTACGGCGGCTTCTTCCGCCTCATCGCCGACGACACGGCCGACGGGGTGGCCGCCGCTCCGTTCGGCGCCATCGCCACGTGCGACTCGGTGGTCATCGACCCGCACAAGCACGGCCTGCAGCCCTACGGCTGCGGCGCGGTGCTCTTCCGTGACCCCGGCGTGGCCAGGCACTACCTGCACGACTCGCCCTACACCTACTTCACCTCCGATGAGCTGCACCTGGGCGAGATCTCCCTGGAATGCTCCCGCGCGGGCGCGGCGGCCGCCGCGCTGTGGCTCACCTTGCAGTTGCTGCCGCTGACTCCCGCCGGCCTGGGCGCGGCGCTGCGCCCGGGGCGGCGCGCGGCCCTGGCCTGGGCCGGCCTCATCGACAGATGCGACGAGCTCACCCTTTTCCAGCGCCCGGCCCTGGACATCCTCAGCTACTTCCCCGCCAGGCGGCGGCTGTCGGAGATCGACCGCGCCAGCGCGCACGTGCTCAACGGGGGCATGCGGCGGCCCGCCGCGCAGTCCTTGTTCGTCGCCACCTACACCGTGGACGGCGCCAGCCTGGCCGCCCGCGGGCACCAGGTCACGGCCGACGTGGCGAGCGGCCGCATCCTGCGCAGCGTGCTGATGAAGCCGGAAACCGAACAGCACGTACCCGCGCTGCACCAGCAGGTCCTTGACCTGCTCGTCGGCCCCTGGCCGACCCCGCCGCAGTCGTCCCTGACGGCACCTCCGTAACACGGGCAGCATGCGCCGCGTAGCTGCGGCCGTTAACAGGGAGACTTTGCTCAACGGGGAAATTCCGCACGTCCTGGACGTGCGGAATTACCCTGATAAGCGGAATTTACCGCGTTAATCGGGATCCGTGCCGTGGCGGCGCGGCGCCCGGGCGCGACCAAGCGCGAGTTGCTCGGTGCCGTGGATGAGGTCTCCCCTAAATCGGCATCATGCTGCTGATTGGGCTGGCGACGGCTTGCGGATAACGGCACTCGGCCGGAAGGATCAGGTCCCGGGCCGGCGGACGAGCCGCCGGCGGGCGGACGGAGACAGCACATGCGGATCGGCATCTCTGCGGTGGAGACGGGCGAGGCCCAGGCACTGAGCAAGCTGACCGACCAGGTCCGCCGGGCGGCCGACGAGGGGTTCGCGTCGGTGTGGGTCGCGAACATCTTCGGGCTGGAGGCACTGACCGCGCTGGCGGTGGCGGGCAGCCAGGTGCCCGGCATCGAGCTCGGCACCGCCGTCATTCCCACCTACCCGCGGCATCCGGCGGTCATCGCGCAGCAGGCGCTGACCACGGCGCTCGCGATCGGGCCCGGCCGGCTGGCCCTCGGCATCGGGCTGTCGCACAAGGTCGTCATCGAGAACATGTACGGGTACAGCTTCGGCCGGCCCGCGGTCCACATGCGCGAGTACCTGTCGGTCTTGCGGCCACTGCTCGACGGCACCCCGGTCAGCGTCGACGGAAGCACGCTGAGCGCGCACATCGGCCTGTCCACGCCACGGGCCGGCCGCGTGCCCGTGCTGCTCGCCGCGATGGCACCGCGGATGCTTGCCCTGGCCGGCGAGCAGGCCGACGGCACCATCTTGTGGATGACCGGGCCCGCCACCATCCGCGACTACGTAGTCCCGGCGATCACCGCCGCGGCAAGCGCCGCGGGCCTGCCGAGCCCGCGGGTCGTGTGCAGCCTGCCGGTCGCCGTGACCAGCGACCCGGACGCCGCCCGGGCCAGGCGCGAACCAGGAACTCGCCATTTACGGGCAGCTGCCGTCCTACCGCGCGATGCTGGACAAGGAGGGCGCGGCCAGCCCCGGCGACGTCGCGGTCGTCGGGGACGAGGACGCGGTCGCCGCGCAGCTCGCGGCGCTCGCGGAGGCCGGCGTGACCGACTTCGTCGCCGTCGAGATCGCCCGCGGCGAGGACCGGGAAAGGACCCGGAGCCTGCTGAAGAAGCTCATCCCGGCAGCCTGACTCCGATGATGCAGGGTACCTGCCCAGGGCTCAGCGCGACGGCGAGCGAGGGGCCGACCGGGTAATGCGGCAAGCGGGTACGTCGCCTGGTGCGGCGACCACCGCGGTGACGCCGGCCGCGCTCCTCCCGCGTCCGCGGGTTCTTCCGCAAAAGTAGAACTTGTTATAACTTTGCTCCGATGCCTGGCGACAAGGGAGATGAGCAAGGATGCCGGTCAAGTACCTGTCACCGGAATGGATCGACGCCTACAACGCGGTTATGGCCGCCGACGACGGGGTGCGCAAGGCGCTGAAAGGCAAGAGCGCGGTCATCCAGATGGTGGTCGACGGCGCGCCCTCAGGCGACATCCGTTACGCGCTGCGCCTCGGCGACGGCACCGCCTCGGCCAGCCTCGGCGACGCCGACGACGCCGAGGTGACCATCCGCCAGTCATATGAGACGTCGGCGCAGGTCAACAGGGGTGAGCTGGACGGCGCGAAGGCGTTCACGCAGGGCAAGGTCAAGATCACCGGCAAGATGATCAAAATGATGCAGCTGCGCGGGCCGCTCGCGGAGGTGCAGAAGGCGCTGAACACGATCGACACCGAGTACTAACGGCAACGCCAGGCCGGATGGTTGCGGCAACGGGCCGGTTATAGGGGGACACGCCAATACCTACACGCGTCGGCTCTCAATCGAAGCAACCTACCAAGTGTGACACGGGGCACGCCTGCACGGCGTGACCGCCGTGCAGGCACCGGGCCATGCGCACTACATCAAGTCGCGTGGGTTCGCGCTCGCATCGGCCGGGAACGGCCTCTGGCTAGGCGGGACAGGTTCATGCGGTTAGATACGAGGGTGGATATGATTAGGAATTTCAGCGCGACGAGTTCAGCGGGGCGCTGGAGACCTGGGACTGGATCGAGATTGGCGACAGGAGCCCTGTGTTCGCCTCACCGTTCGGTGATGTGTTCTTCCGGCTGCTGATGGGCTCTGGTGGCTTGACACCATTGAAGCGACGCTGACCCGGCCGTGGGCGACCGCTGAGGAGCTGAAAGCCGCGCTCAATACGGCCGAAGGGCAAGATAGGTATCTGCTCGCCGGGCTGGCCGCGAGCGCCGAACGCCAGGGCATCGTGCCCGCCGCGAGGCAGGTTTACGGGTTCAAGATCGCCCCCGTGCTGGGCGGTCAGGTCGCGGTCAGCAACGTCGAGGTGATCGACTTCGTGGTCAGCATCAACATTCTTGGCCAGTTGCACAAGCAGGTCCGCAACCTGCCTCCGGGTACCCCAATCACCGGGGTCACTATCGATGGGCGGAAGCCATGACCCGACGCGCCCGCTGCGCGCCGTGAGCAGGTAATCGGTCACCGGTGCCGGGATGAGGAAACCAGCGCCCGGTATGTCAAGAGCGCAAGGACCAGTCCGGAAAGGGCCGGGGCTGCGCCCCGGCCCCCGCACCGGCCGCACAGCGGCCGGGCAGCGGCAAGACACCAGGGCACCCGCGCGTGCGGGCGCTGTGCGCCCTGCCCGCGCCGGAACCTCGCGCTGACCAGCGCGGGAGGGTGGCTCCGTTGCGTTCCGGTGTTTCTGACCTCACCCCCTCAAAGAGCAAGAGAGTGAGGTCAGGAACATCTCCACTACACTCCACCACCCAAAGTCAAAGTCAAGATCAAGATCAAATTCGCAGGGGGAACCCGGAAACCCCCCCGGCTAGCGCCCACCAAGCGCCCCGGTTTCCAGGTTCCCCTGCACCCCTCCTGCCATCCCCCGGAAAGCCGAAGAGGCGTTCCGCGGTGGAAGCCACCGGGAACGGCCCCTTTGCCCGTGCTGAGTCACTTGAAGCGATGCTGTGAAGCTCGCGCCACGCATCGGCAGGGCACGTTGAGCAGCGTGCTCCCGTCTCGGTTCTTTGGTGTCGCGACTAGGATCAGCCGGGCAGCGGGGCCGGCTACCTCTACGCAGATTGCCGCCGTTGTTGCCGCTGCGGCTCGGCTTGCGCCAGTTCAGGGCGCTTGGTCCGTCCATCGTTGCTACAGCCACTCTCGCTATCAGGTCGCGCGAGGCTCCCTTGCGGCAGAGCCTCGCTCTGGAGAGACTTAAAACGTAGCGCTACCTGGGACAGCGTGGCATCGTCCTCGAACACGCGCCCGTCCGCGATGTCCTCCACGAACACGATAGCGTCACGGTTACCCATCTCCGCAACCGAGAAAGCCCCGAGCAGCCCCGTGTGACCGCCCGCCTCGTACGGCACACCTGGATTGTGATGTTCGGCTGCCGCGGAGCGTGGAGCAGGCGGGCAAGCTGACCCCGCATTACGGCAGGCGGGGCTATCGGGCGGTGCAGCACCCTTTCGTCGATCAGTGCCAGCAGCAGCGGGGCAGGCGGGTCGTTCCTGGTGAAGGACGGCTTGCCGGTCCATCCGCCCGCGAACCTGCTCCTCTACCTCATCGGCGGTCGTGTTCGGCCTGGTCGCCAGGATCGGCCCTGGCGTACTCCTCGGTTTGCAGCAGGCCCGGGCACGAGCGAGTGCTCGTAGTGTGCTGAGCGCCACGGCCTCGGCCTCGTGCGCGGCGAAGAACCGGAACGACGCGGGGAAGGGCATGTTGCGCAGCCGGGCCACCAGGCGGCCGAAGGTGCCCGGCGTGCCCGCCGCGCTGTCGGTGTCATCGGTGAACCCGGGCGTTGCGAACACGCGGTAAAGGGCTCTGGCGAGTTCCGGGGTCGCTGACTTGTGGCGGGTCTCCGCCTGCGCTATCAGGCTCTCCGAGTAAGCGGTCTTAGCCGCGATGTCGGCCTGCGTCCAGCCCCGCGCCGTGCGGTGCGCCCTCAGCTCGTCGGCGAACAGGGCCAGCGCGTCCCGGTCCGGTCCCTGGCCTTGCGCACTCCGGCCAGTCCTTACCCGCCGCACGGTTTGCCCACGGGCATTCACGATCCGCAGTTACTGGTAGCTCACGCTACGCCGCTAAGGCGAACGTTGTCATGCGTGCTCCGGGAAGCTTGGGCCTTCCGGGGCACCCCCCCAGCCGCAAGCACCTGACGGGGCAGACGGACATGGGAACGCGCGGATGATCGTGTGGATATGGGACGCCAGCGGCCCGGCCGCCAGCGCCTGCGGCGTCGCCGGCACCGCCGGGCGCCGCCCGCCGCGCACCGGCAAGCTGCTGGAAAGCGGGCGGGCCGAGGCCGCCCGCGTCGAGCAGGCCGCCATCGTGCTGGGCACCACGCTGAGCTACGGCTGCTGCCCGACCGGCCGCGCGTGGGCGCCCGGCTCGTCGCCGGCCGCCTCACCTGGACCCCGGCCGCGCCGTGACCACCATGCCCAGGCCCGCCCTCGCCGAGCGCACGCGTGTCCGCGCGGAACTCGGCCGCCTTCCCGCGCACAAGGCAGGCCCCCGGCTCACCGCCCGCTACCAGGAACTCCTGCGGCGGGTGCGCATCACAACCGTCCACGCCAGCTGGGAGACATCCGTGAGCACCACGCCCGCGACCACCGCACTGCCCGCCGACGCCGCCCGCCTCCTCGCCGTCGAGGTCCTGCTGGCCGACCCCGAGGCCCTGCACAACGACGCGCTCGAAGGCGACCTCTACATCCTGCGCGACCAGCTCCGGGCACCGCCAGCAACGACGAGCAGGCCGCCCTGACACCCGGCCAGGCAACCCGGTAAGGGAAAGGTAACCGCCAATCCTGACCGCCTGCCGCCGGGGGTGGGGGCATGGGGCCAGCCCCGTTGCGGCCGGGGCTGGCCGCCATGCCAGCCGACCCAGCCGACAGGACCCCTCGCGATGCGCGCTCCGCAGGCGCCTCAGCCCCGGACCGGCTTGAATGGCACGCGCCCTTGACCGTGGCCGCCGCCCGCCCGCACCCAGCCGCATACGGCCCACCACAGCCACCCCGCCCCGCAGTCCCCGAGAAACGGCAGGTATCGCGGCTGACGGAATAAACGGGGATAATGTCAAAGTCCGTCCCAGAAGAAAGGGCGCCGGGAACGGTCACCGGGATATGGAAATGGTTTCACGTGAAACGGATAAACCTAGTCTGAGCTGCAACAACAGCCGGATAACTCGCTCCCTGAACTCGGAACCGGGCGATTTATCGGTTACAATTTAGGTGAGGGATTCCGGATGGGATAAAACATCTGGGAGGTACTGGAAATGGTTACGACAGCACCGGCGGCGGGGACGCTGACCGCCGCCGAGCCCGTCCCCGTCGCGGTGGTAGCCCGCACGTCCACGCTCGCCCTCCAAAACCCCGTCGCATCGGTGCGCCGGCAGCTGCGCGCCTGCACGGAATGGCTGCCGGCCGGGTGGTTCATCGCCGCCGTCTACAGCGACGTCGAGTCCGGGGCCACCGACATCGACGCCCGCAGCCAGGGCGACGCCCACCGCGTCCTGACCGACGCCGGGCTGCCCCGCGACGGCGGAATGGCCGACCTGCTCACCGAGGCCGCCAGCCCCAGCCCCCGCTTCGCCGTGGTGGTCTGCGAGGACATCGAGCGCAGCGCCCGCGACACCTTCAACGCGCTGCGAGCTGGAAAAGGAACTGTCCCGCGCACGGGATACCGCTGTTCGCCACCGACGAGCCCGCAGACGTCGCCGGCGTCGACGCCACCACCGTCCTGGTCCGCCGGGTCAAGCAAGGGGTCGCCGAGTGGTACCGGCTGCAGCTGAAGGAAAAAGCCTGGAAAGGGTGGACCGAGCACAACGCCGCCGGGTGGAACATAGAGCATCCCGCACTACGGGTACACCGCCGAGCGGCACCAGCACCCTAACCCGCTCAAGGCCAGCCAGGGGCGCACCAAGACCCGCCTCATCCCCGACCCCGAGCGCGAGCCGGCCGTGGAGGCCATCTTCCGCTGGCGCACCGTCAAGAAACTCGGCGTCTCCACGATCACCAAGCGGCTGAACGTCAGCCCGGCCGCCTACCCGCCCCCGGACGGCGGGTGGACCGTGGCCGGGGTCCCGAATCATCCTGGCCAACCCCAAGTACACCGGCCACCAGGTATTCGGCCGCCGCCGCACCCGCGACCAGCGCCGCTACCACGCCACCCCGGACCAGTGGCTATGGACCCCCGAGCCCGTCCACGAGCCGATCATCACCATGGACACGTGGAAGGCAGCGCAGGAGACCGGGGCCGAGCACGCCAGCAGCCGCGACACCCGCGATGAGCCCGGCCCGAACCCGGCCGGCCGCGTCTCCCCTTACCGGGGCCGCGTCCGCTGCCGTCACTGCAAGAAGGCGCGTGGCCGCCGTCGCGACCCCGGCCTACGTGTCTGCCCGCTGGCCCACGACCCCGCCGAGCCCCCGCCAGCAGGCCGCCAGCCCCAGGCCACCCCCGCACCGTCCAGGCCCC
>CAWERB010000030.1:0-261025 GCA_963811335.1 uncultured Actinomycetota bacterium
GGGGGCGAGCCGCCGCCGCAGGGTGACGGCGTTGTGGGCGAGCGCCGTTACCAGGACGCCAGGGCCCGCCAGCGGCATGACGGCCCGCTCCGGAGCGGCCCGCCCCCCGCGCTCGCTGTCGCCGTCCGCTCCGGCGTGACCGGCCCGGGTGCCGTCGGCCGCCTGGCCGGCGGCTGGCTGACGACAAGCAGCGATCCCACCGCCCGGTGACCGGAAAGCATCGCGGGCCCGAGCGACGCCGGGTCCGTCCCCGACACCGCGAGCGACTGCCGCAACAGCGGCCGTCCCGCGTAGTCGACGCGCAGCACCGTCCGGGCCGCGCCGCCCGCCTCGCCGTGCCGTCCGAGCAGCAGTTCGTCGCGGAGCAGCAGCGACGCGCCCGCGGCGAGCGTCACCGACACTTGCGTCGCGTGCCGGGCCCCCGCGGCGACCACGACCGGCTCCGGGAGGTACTCGAGCCGGCCGCCCGCCGCGACGGACGCCGACACCCGCAGCGCCGACTCGTGCCCGTCGAGGCCGGGCAGCGCGACCGACGCCGCGGCGGTCCGCAGCCGCAGGAACGCCCCGGCGCCCACCGTGATCCGCAACCGAAGCTCATCACCGCCGATCGGCCCGGCCGCACCGCCGACCACGTACACCGCGGACGCCGTCCGCCGCAGCACCAGGGGTACCTGCGACGCGAGCACCGGCAGGCGGGTGACGCCGTCAGGCCCGGCGATCGCCTCGATCTCCGCCGCGGCGGTCACCCGGTTCCGCGCGGTCGCCGAGACGGTCACCGGGCACCCGTTCCCGTTAGCTGGTGGCGGGCTGGCCGAGGGCCGCCCGGACCCAGGCCGCGACCTGCGAGGCGAGCGGGTCCTCCCGCAGTGAGGTGAACATCACCGGGCGGCCCCCGCGGACCACGGTCGCGTCACGGTCCATGACCTAAAGCGACGCGCCGACCAGCGGGGCGAGGTCCGTCTTGTTGATCACCAGCAGGTCGGAGAACGTAACGCCGGGACCGCCCTTGCGCGGCACCTTGTCGCCGCCGGACACGTCGAGCACGAAGATCTGCAGGTCAGCCAGCCCCCGGCAGAACGTCGCGGTGAGATTGTCGCCGCCGCTCTCGACGAGGACCAGGTCAAGCGGGCCGAAGCTCGCCTCAAGGTCCTCGACCGCGTCCAGGTTCGCGGCGATGTCGTCACGGATCGCGGTGTGCGGGCAGCAGCCGGTGCGGACCGCCGACGATCCGCTCGACGTCAAGCACGCCCGCGCGGCGCAGGAAGTCCGCGTCCTCGGTGGTGTAGATGTCGTTGGTCACGACGGCAAGCGCGATATCGTCGCGAGCGCCCGGCATAGCGCCGCGACGAGCGCGGTCTTGCCTGACCCGACCGGGCCGCCGATCCCGATCCGCAGCGCGCGCCCCGCGCGCGGCGGCGCCGGGTGCTCGTCGGCGCCGTGGTCATGCGGGCCGTCCCCGTGGTCGTGCCCGTGGTCGTGCCTCGTGCGTGGTCGTGCGTGTGCAGTGTCAGGACTCAAAGAGCCGCACCTCCGCTCGGCGATATGCGTTTGCGCCAGCAGGTCAAGGGCCCGCGCGGACGGGCAGGGCAGTTCATCCGGCGGGCCGTCCGCGTGGGCGGCAGCCCTTGTCCGCGATCGCCTCGATGTCGCCCGCGAGCCTGGCGAGCACCCCGGTGACCCGCATCGGGTCGAGGGCCGAGCAGTCGCACCACCGAGCTGGCCGGCCCGGCGACCGCCTGGTAGGCCGCGATCCGCGCCGCCTCGCCCGGCGTGCACCCGGCCGCCGCGGCGGCGGCGCCGAGCACCACCGCATGATGCGGCCCGCCCCGGTACCCCGGCCCGCCCCGGTACTCCGGCCTGGCCACCGAGGCCGGGACGGCGAGGACGGCGAGGCACGGGGCGTCCGGCCAGGCGACCCGCGCCGCGCGCAGCAGCGCACGGCCCTGCCGCCGCGAGGCCTCCCGCTGTGCGGGGGCCGGGGTCCGCGCGTCGGCTTCCGCATCGAGCAGTTCCCAGTAGTCATCCCGAACGGGTGCGACTGCCCCCTCGGGCGTCCCGCGCGCCCTGGCGCACGCGGCGGCGGTGAGAGCGGCCGCGACAAGTCCCGCCGTGCGCAGCCGCCCGCGCAGGAAAAGCTCAAGGGAGCCAAGGCCGGTGACCGTCTGCGCGGTCACCGCGGGCTCGGCGCCGCCCGAGTGCGCGTGCCCGCCCGCGGGGAACCGCGAGTCACCGAGCAGCAGTGCCCCGACATGAAGCGACCCGGCTGAACTCGGCATCATCAGAACAGGAAGTAGCGCTGGGCCATCGGCAGCTCGGTGGCGGGGGCGGCCTCGATGACCTCGCCGTCGATGCGGACGGTGAACGTGTCGGGATCGACCCTGATGTCAGGCAGGGCGTCGTTGTTCACCAGGTCTGACTTGCCGCGAGCGGAGACGTCGGCGACGGGGACGAGGGCGCGGGTCAGGCCGAGCCGCTCGTCAAGGCCGGCCTCGAGTGCGGCGGGGGACACGAACGTCAGCGACGTCTTCGCGGGCACCCGGCCGTAGGCGCCCCACATCGGCCTGGGCAGCACGGGCTGCGGTGTCGGGATCGAGGCGTTGGCGTCGCCCATCGCGGCCCAGGCGACGAAGCCGCCCTTGATAACCGCATGCGGCCGCACCCCGAAGAACGCGGGGTGCCACAGCACCAAGTCGGCGAGCTTCCCGGGCTCAACCGAGCCGATCTGCCCGTCGAGCCCGTGGGCGATCGCCGGGCAGATGGTGTACTTCGCGACATAGCGCCTGGCGCGGGCGTTGTCAGCGCCGCGCGGGCCGCCCGCGTCAGCGGCGACTGTCCCGTACCCGGACAGCGCTCCCCGCCGCAGCTTCATCGCGTGCGCCGTCTGCCAGGTGCGCAGTACGACCTCGCCGATCCGCCCCATGGCCTGGGAGTCAGAGCCGATCATCGAGATCGCGCCCATGTCGTGCAGGATGTCCTCGGCCGCGATCGTGGACGGCCTGATCCGCGACTCGGCGAAGGCCAGGTCCTCGGGGACGGCGGGGTTGAGGTGATGGCAGACCATGAGCATGTCGAGGTGCTCGTCGACGGTGTTCACCGTGTGCGGGCGGGTCGGGTTGGTCGACGACGGCAGCACGTTGGGCACCGAGGCCACGGTGATGATGTCAGGCGCGTGCCCGCCGCCCGCGCCCTCGGTGTGGTAGGCGTGGATCGGCCGCCCGCCGATGGCGCGCAACGTGTCCTCGACGAACCCGGCCTCGTTCAGCGTGTCGGTGTGGATGGCGGTCTGCACTCCGGCGGCCACCGAGACGCGCAGGCAGGTGTCGATGGCCGCGGGCGTGGTGCCCCAGTCCTCGTGCAGTTTGAAGCCGGCCGCTCCAGCCCGCAGCTGCTCCCACAGCGACTCCTCGGACACGGTGTTGCCCTTGCCGAGCAGCACGATGTTGACCGGCCAGGCGTCGGTGGCCTCGAGCATCCTGGCGAGGTTCCACGCGCCCGGGGTGACGGTGGTCGCCTTGGTGCCCTCGGCCGGTCCTGTGCCGCCGCCGATCAGCGTGGTGATGCCGCCGCCGAGCGCCTCGGGTAGCTGTGTCGGCGAGATCAGGTGCACGTGGCAGTCGATGCCGCCCGCGGTCAGGATCAGCCCGTTGCCCGCCATGATCTCCGTCGACGGGCCGATCACCAGGTCCGGGTGGACCCCGTCCATGATGTCAGGGTTGCCCGCCTTGCCGATCGCGGTGATCCTGCCGTCGCGTACCCCGACGTCGGCCTTGACGATGCCCCAGTGGTCGAGGATGACCGCGCCGGTGATCACCAGGTCCGGTGCGCCCTCGGCCCGGGTGGCGAGCGCCTGGCCCATCGACTCGCGGATCACCTTGCCGCCGCCGAAAACCGCCTCGTCGCCGCCCGCGCACCGGTCCTGCTCGACCTCGATGAGCAGCGCGGTGTCGGCCAGCCTGATCCGGTCCCCCGCGGTGGGGCCGTAGAGCAGCGCGTACCGCGCTCTGCTTAGCTCACTCACTGAACGCCGATCTGCAGCCCTGGCACCTCGCGCCGCCCGGCGAGCGGGACAAGCGACACCTCGCGCTCGACGCCTGGCTCGAAGCGCACGGCGGTGCCCGCGGGCACGTTCAGCCGGTGGCCCAAGGCGAGCTCCCTGTCGAACCGCAGCGCGGCGTTGGCCTGCGCGAAGTGAAAATGCGACCCGACCTGGACCGGCCGGTCGCCGGTGTTGACGACGGTGAGTGCCAGCGCCGGCCGTCCCGCGTTCAGCGTGACGGCGCCCTCGCCGGGCAGGATCTCGCCGGGGATCACGGAATCGGCTCGTGCACGGTGACGAGCTTGGTCCCGTCGGGGAACGTGGCCTCGACCTGGACCTCCGTCAGCATCTCGGGCACGCCGTCCATCACGTCGTCCCTGGTGAGCACGGTTCGCCCGGTGCTCATCAGCTCCACGACGGGCCGCCCGTCGCGCGCCCCCTCAAGCAGGAAGGACGTGATCAGGGCGACCGCCTCGGGGTAGTTCAGCTTCAGCCCGCGCGCCCGCCGTTCCCTCGCCAGCCCGGCCGCGACGTGAATCAGCAGGCGTTCCTGCTCGTGCGGGGAGATCAGCATGTCAGCACGATAAATCCCGCCAGTCACGATGCGCGTTACATCCACATGACGAATTGTGGCGGCGTGTTTCGCGGCAGAGTCCCCAGTGAAGGCCTCGGGAAGATTGGGTGTGCTTACGCCCAAATAGGCTGACCTACATCTTGCCCGGCCGTAAAGCTAGCGCGGGCCGGAAGGCTCGGTGGGGTGGAAGGAGCCTTCCGGCCCGCGGCTTTCGTGCCCGCCTTGTGGGCGGCACGGCTTTGGCGGGGAACGGTGCGCGGGCGGATTACCCGCTCCCGTTCTGGATACCGCTGTTGTTCCTAGCTGAGCGCCGACTCGACGGCCACCGACTCGTAGCCGTGCGCCGCCGCGACCGGGGCGTTGGTCAGCTGGCCCTCGTGGGTGTTGAGGCCGAGGGCGAGCGCCGGGTCGGCGATGAGCGCGTCCTGCCAGCCCCGGTCGGCGAGCTCGACGACGTAGGGCAGGGTCGCGTTGGTGAGCGCGTAGGTGGAGGTGTTGGGCACCGCGCCCGGCATGTTCGCGACGCAGTAGAACACGCTGCCGTGGACCTTGAATACCGGGTCGGCGTGCGTGGTCGCGTGCGAGTCCTCGAAGCAGCCGCCCTGGTCGATGGCGATGTCGACGAGCACCGAGCCCGGCTTCATCCGGCTGACCAGCTCGTTCGACACCAGCTTGGGCGCCTTGGCGCCGGTGACGAGCACCGCGCCGATGACCAGGTCGGCGTCGAGCACGGCCCGCTCGATCTCGTAGGCGTTGGAGGCGACGGTCTGGATCCGGCCCTGGTAGATCGCGTCGATCTGGCGGAGCCTGGCGATGTTCTTGTCAAGGACGGTGACCCGCGCGCCCATGCCGACCGCGATCTGCGCCGCGTGCTGGCCGGAGACGCCGCCGCCGATGACGACCACGCTGGCCGCGCGGGTGCCGGGGACGCCCCCGAGCAGGGCGCCGTAGCCGCCGCCCGAGCGCATCAGGTGGTAGGCGCCGACCTGCGGGCCGAGGCGGCCGGCCACCTCGGACATCGGGGCGAGCAGCGGCAGCGAGCCGTCGGCCAGCTGGACCGTCTCGTACGCGATGCCGGTGACCTTGTTCTCAAGCAGGGCGTCGGTGCAGGCCTTGTCCGCGGCCAGGTGCAGGTACGTGAACAGGGTCAGGCCGGGGCGCATGCGGTGGTACTCTTCCGCGATCGGCTCCTTGACCTTGAGCACCATGTCGGCGATGCCCCACACGTCGTCGGCGTTACCGACGATGGCGGCGCCTGCGGCGGTGTACGCGTCGTCGGCGAACTGGGAGCCCGCGCCCGCTTCCTTCTCCAGGTAGACCTCGTGGCCGTGGCTCACCAGCTCGCGGGTGCCCGCGGGCGTGATCGCTACGCGGTACTCGTGGTTCTTGACCTCGCGGGGGATGCCGACCTTCATGGCGTTGTCTACCCTTCGGTTGCCTGGGGCGGGCGGGCGGCTCCGTTGCGGCACGGCTCCGCTCCATTGTGTCCATGATGCATTTTAGTCGGTAATTTGCCTAGATTCATGAACAAGATTCTGTAGACTAGGGATATGAGAGCGGGAAGTTCATCAGAAGCCTTTCCTCCGGGGAGTCAGCCGAATCGTATTCGGGGTCCCTGGCCAGGCGAGATGCCGACCGGGGCGCCAGGCGGCGGCGATCTCGATGAGATCGACCAGCACATCGTGCGCGAGCTCGCGCGGGACGCGCGGCTGGCCAACAACGCGCTCGCCGAGCGGGCGGGCATCGCGCCGTCGACCTGCCTCGGGCGGGTCCGCTCGCTGCGCGAGCGCGGCGTGATCCGCGGCTACCACGCCGACGTGGACCCGGCCGCGCTCGGACGGCCGCTCCAGGCGATGATCGCGGTCCGGTTGCAGTCCGACGCCCGGGGCCGGATCCGCGGGTTCGCGGCGGACGTGGCGCGGCTGCCCGAGGTGCTCAACGTGTTCTTCCTGGCCGGGAAGGACGACTTCCTGCTGCACGTGGCCGCGGCCTCGACCGCGGCGCTGCGGGAATTCGTCGAGTCGCTGTCCGCGACCGGTGACATCTCCTACACCGAGACCTCGCTGATCTTCGAGCACGTGCGCGCCGACGCGTCGGGCTGACGCCCGCGGGCGCGGCCCCGGTGATCCTCGGGCGGCGGCACAACTCGCGCGGCATTTTCCTATGCGGACGGGTAGTGGCGCACGGAGAGCACCAGGGCTGACTATTGGAAGCGCCGGCCGGTCTGGCTGGCGTGCACGCCAGCAGCGCTGTGCACCAAGAACCATGAGAGGCAGGCGGCAATGCCATCTCGGGAGTCGTATCGCGACGTCCTGCTGCGGGTAATCGACGAGGTTGTGTCACCGGGGGCGGGGGCGGTCGACGCGGCCGGCGAGTTCCCCGCATCGCAGGTCAGCGCGCTTGGCGCGGCCGGGCTGCTCGGACTCACCGTCCCGGCCGAGTTCGGCGGCGGCGGGGCGGGACTGCGGGCGGCCGCGGACGTGGTGCGCGAGCTCGGCTCCGCGTGCGGGTCGACCGCGATGATCGTGACCATGCACTACGCGGCGGTCGCCGCGCTGACGCGGCCGGGGACTCCGAGACGCTGACCGCGATCGCCTCCGGGCGGCACCTGTCCACGCTCGCGTTCTCGGAAACCGGGTCACGCAGCCACTTCTGGGCGCCGCTGTCGACCGCGGGCGCGGGTGACGGGCCCGCGGGCGACGGGCACACCGTGCGGCTCGACGCGGGCAAGAGCTGGGTGACGTCGGCCGGGCAGGCGGACAGCTACGTGTGGTCGAGCCGGCCGGCGCGGACGCCGCGGGGCCGATGACGCTGTGGCTGGTGCCGGCCGGCGCCGAAGGGCTGTCGGTGGCCGGGACGTTCGACGGGCTCGGGCTGCGCGGCAACGCCTCGGCCCCGATGACGGCGGCCGGGGTGACCGTGCCGGCCAGCGCGATGCTCGGCGCCGACGGCGCCGGGCTCGACCTGGCGCTCGCCGCCGTGCTGCCGGTGTTCCTGTTCTGCTCGGCGGCCTTGAGCGTCGGGCTCATGCGGCGGCTTGCCGCCGAGACGGCCGGCGCACCTGACATGGACCCGGCTCGAGCACCTCGACCAGACCCTCGCCCAGCAGCCGGCCGCGCGCGCAGCTCGCCCGGATGCGGATCGAGGCGGACCGGACCCGGGCTCGTCGGCGAGGCCATCGCGGCGCTCGAGACGGCCGGGACGACGCCAGCTGCGCGTGCTCGAGGTCAAGGCGGCGGCCGGCGAGGCGGCCGCCGACGCGGCGGACCTGGCCATGCAAGGTCTGCGGCGGCGCGGCGTTCCGCAAGGAGCCGGGCGTCGAGCGGCGCTTCCGCGACGCCCGGGCGGCCCGGGTGATGGCCCCGACGACCGACGGCGCTCGAGGACTTCATCGGCCGGGCGCTCTGCGGCCTGCCGCTGCTCGGGGAGGCCTGAATGGGCGAAGTCACGCTCGGGCGCGGTCGCCTACGACCCCAAGGTCGTCACCATCTGGGACGGGTTCCGCGCCTGGCTGCGCGGGCCCGGCGGGCTCGCTTCGACTACGTGCTCTACTCGAACTACGAGCGGCAGGTGGAGGACCTGGTCGACGGGCGCATCGACGTCGCGTGGAACTCGCCGCTGGCCTGGGTGCGGGCCCGGCGGCTGGCCGCGGCCCGCGGGGTCACGCTGACCCCGCTCGCGATGCGCGACACCGACTGCGACCTGCGCTCGGTGATCGTGGTCCGAGCCGACTCGCCGGTCACCTCGCTCGCCGACCTGGCGGGCCGGACGGTCGCGACCGGCGCGGTCGACTCGCCGCAGGCCACCCTGATGCCGCTGTCGCTGCTGCGGTCGGCCGGTCTGGCGCCGGGCGCCGACGTCGCCGTGCGGCGCTTCGACGTCGGCGTGGGCCTGCACGGCGACCACATCGGCGGCGAGCGGGACGCGGCCCGCGCGCTGGTCGCGGGCGACCGCCGAGGTGGACGCGGCGTGCATGATCGACGCGCAACCAGCTGCTCTTCGCCCGCGAGGGCAGCTCTGCCGGCCGGCGCGGTCCGGGTCGCTCGCGCAGACCGCGCCCTACGACCACTGCACGATGACCGCGGGCCCGTCCGCGGCGGCGCACGACGGGTCGGCCCGCTCGGCGAGCTGCTGCTCGCCATGGACTACGCCGACCCGGCGGTCCGCCCGCTGCTCGACCTCGAGGGCCTCAAGGACTGGCGGCCGCCCGGCCGGACGCGGCTACGACCAGCTGGAGCGGCGGTCGACGCGGCCGGCTTCTACGACGCCGGCGGGCGCGGTGACCGCGGCGGACTACCGGCCCTGAGCCGGCAGCGTCGAGCTCGGCGGCCTCGGCCTGACGGCGGCGGCCACCTGCTGGTGCCGCGCGCGCTCGCCGGGCTCGGCCCGGGCAGCGGCTGGCGGTGCCGGGCACGCACCCGGCGCTGCGGCTGCACCTGGGGGCGTGGTGCCGGGAGCACGGCCACCGGGTGGTGGACGACCCGCGGCCAGCGGGCCGGCGGCGCGGTGAGCGTCGTCGTCCGGGGCAGCGCCGGCGACCGGCGCTGGTCGGGCGCCGAACGGGCCGGCGCCGCGGCGGGCCCGCCGGCGGCGCGGGCCAGCCGGCCTGGGGCCTGGCGGCGCGCGGCGCGCTGGTCGAGGCCGGGCGGGCCGCCGCTGGGCGCCCGCTGGACCGAGCGCGATAGGTGTGGGCCGACATCGCGCCGCAGCTGTACGCCCCGGCGGCGGCCGGCCAGTGGGACCCGGCCACCGCCGTCGACTGGACCGCGCCGGCCGAGCTGCCCGCCGAGGTCGAGCGGCCGTCGTCCAGCTGATGACCTATCTGGTGGAGAACGAGCAGGCCGCGCTCATCGTCCCGGCGCGGCTGCTCGTCCCAGTCCATCCGCACTACCGCGAGGTCCTGCAGCTGCTCGCCATCCAGGTCGCCGACGAGGCCCGCCACATCGAGGTGTTCACCCGGCGGGCCCGGCGTCCGGCGGCGAGCTCGGGCTCGTCGGCGGGCGGCCGGGCCTCGCTCCAGACCCTGCTCGAGGAGCCCGACTTCACGACCGCCGCGCTTCCTGCTCTCGGTGCTCGGGGAGGGCACCTTCCTCGACCTGCTCCGGTTCCTCGAGACCACGCCCCCGACCCGGTCACCGCCCGTGCCCGGCTGGCGCCCGGGACGAGGCTCGTCACGTCGCGTTCGGCGCTGGCCCACATCGCGCACCTGGCCCGGCGCCGACCGGCGCTACCTGGGAGCGCCTGCGCCAGGCGTCGAGCGCCGCCACGCGGCGCTGCAGCACACCGCCGGCCTGAACGCCGAGGTCTTCGACGCCCTCGTGGTGCTCGCCGCCGGCGCGTGGACACCCGAGGCCGTCGCGCCAAGGCTGGCGCGCGGTGCGCGACCTGCAGGCCGAGATGGACGAGGGCCGCCGCAGGCCGGCTGCCTCCATCGGCTTCCCCGACGACGAGGCCGCCGAGCTGTCCGCCCTGCACACCCGCAACTTCATGTGACGTCATCCGGCCGGCTCCAGGCCGGGCGTCACCGGAAACAGGACCTCCATCGCCCGCGTGAAGTGCGCGATCACGCCCGGGGTCAGCACGGGGCCGAGGCCGTGGCCCCGGTCCGTCAGACTGGCTGGCGAAGCAGGTGATAGCGGCGCGCTTCCTGGCGACCGCCCGCGGCGGCAGCGGGATGCGCAGTGCCTGGTCCCAGGGCACGCGCGGGTCAGCGGGGGAAGCCCAGTGCCACATCCAGACCGGGTAGTAGTACAGGGTGCCGGGGGCGGCGTGGACCGCGGCCCGGCCGACCGCCTCGTGGTCGGGGTGCAGGTCGCCGTCCCACGGGGCGAGGCAGAGGTCGAAGCCGTGGACGAGGGGGGCGAGCGCCGTCGTGAGTTCGGCCTCCCGGCCGGCGAGCCCGCTGTCGGGCAGCCGCAGCCTGATCACCTCGGCCGCCCGGGCGCCAAGAGCGCGCAAGGCCGCTGCCGTCTCCGCCGTCCGCCGCCGCGCGAGCGAGGCCGGCGAGGCATGACCGCGGTGCGAGCGTTCCCCGTCGGTGACCGCTACCAGGCGCAGCCGCGCGCGCGACGCGGCGAGCAGGGAAATCAGGCCGCCGGCGCCGAGCACCTCGTCGTCCGGGTGCGCGGCCACGACCACGGCGCTCTTCACGCTGGCGAGCCTGGCGAGCCCGCTGCCGGGAAGCGTGCTCAGCCATGGCCAGGCGGCCCAGGACTTCTCGTCCGTACCGGGCGCATCGATGGGATGCCGGCCAGCGAGCATGACGGTCCCCCTGGAAGTCGAATGCGTGGACAGCCCCACCGCTACCCGTGACCGCACCGTTCACACCTGCCTGACGCGGGTAATAACCGCGTCACCAGGCACGCTGCCGACTCAGGTAACCTCGCGCACTACGGCCTATGCTCGGCAGCGGAGGAGAACCTGACGTTCAGGAGGGCATCGGCGATGAACCCAGACGTGGCCGGTGGGCCGGCCGGGCGGAAATGCCGGCTTGCGGGCTGGACGACCTGTCGGTCACGGTGCGGTGGGAACGCGACGGCGACGGGCTGCGCGGCCAGGTGATCGCGGAGAACACCGGAAACCGTGCCTGCCGGCTGCCGGGCAAGCCCGGTGTCCGCCCGCTCGGGCTTGACGGCAAGCCGCTGCCGGTCGAGACCGTGATCACCCTGGAATGGCTCTCCCCCGGGTACGTGGCACTTGAGCCCGGCCAGCAGGCCGCCGCGCCGGTGGCCTGGGGCGGCTGGGACGGGCCCGCGGTCTCCTCCCGTGCGCAGGTGACCTGGGACGGCGGCGCGGTGACGGCCGCGGTCGAGGGGCCCGCGCAGCCGGCCGCCACGGACTCGCCGCGTAACATCTCCTCGTCGTGGTTCCGCCTGCTGCGCTGAGCGGGGCGCCTGAGGTACAACCTGGACATGCGCTCGAGGAAGTAGCGAGCGATGACCACGCTGGAGCGGGGCAGCAACCGGCTGATCCGCCTTGCCTTGCGCATGGGCTTCGCGTCCCGCGCGTTCGCGCTGCTCGAGACGACCGGCCGCCGCGAACCCTCCCCTACCAGTGGGACGCGGCGCTCGGCCGGATGATGGCCTCAGCCCGCTGACCATCCGAATCGACCTCGACCCGCTCGTAGACACGAAAGCCGAGCACCGAGCGCTTCTTGCTGTTATCAACATTTTCACCGGTGCCGGGGCTTTGACACCCATAGGCGCCTAACTCCGAGTCCGGTTCGTTAGACAGGTGGCCCGGTTGTCAGGGCGCTGGTGGTGCCGTGGCGGAGGATCGTGGTACGCGAGGGAACGCCGTGTCTGGCGTTGCCCGCGCGCCGCCCGGGCGGCGCGGCTCCGCCGGCTTGCCGGTAAACAAATCACAACCGGTAAAGAAAAGACGGATAGACCGTCTTTTCTTTACCTCGGGTGAAAAGTTTACCTTCTGCGAAAAATGTACCGATAAAGCTGTGCTTATCAGGGGCGGGTGGTGCTCCGGCCCTGTCCGGGTGCCCCGCGCTGGCCGCCCGGCGGCCGCCGTGGCGGCACGGGCGGCCTGCCCGGGGCGGGGGGCTAACTCGCGGCGCTAATGCGACGTCCCGTTAACCAGGGCTATGCTGCCCGCCGGCGGCGCCGGCATGGCGTCCGGGTGGAGTATCGCGGCGATCGCCTCCACCCCGTCGACGAGGCGGGGGCCCGGACGGACCACGAGGGAGTCCGCGTCGATGGCCCAGACCGGGATGCCGGCCACGCCCGCGGTCACCGCGGCGGCCTGGGACACCGCACCCGCAAGGTGATAGCCGCACGGGGCAACCAGGACCAGGTCAGGGTCAGCGGCGACGACTTCCGGCCAGGTCAGCGGCTCCGAGCGACGGCCCGGGCGGGCCGCGACCGGCTCGCCGCCCGCGACGGTTACCAGGTCAGGGATCCAGTGCCCCGCCGCGAACGGCGGGTCCACCCACTCCACGACCGCGACTCGCGGGCGCGGGCGGCCGGCGACCCGGGCCGCCACCGCGGCGAGGCGCCCGCGCAAGCCGGCGACCAGCCGCGCGGCGCGGTCCGCCGTCCCCGTCCTCATCCCGACGGCGAGGATGGTGTCGAGCACCTCCTCCAGGCGGTACGGGTCGAGGGAGAGCACGTCGGCCTGGCACCCGAGGTAATCGAGCGCCTCGGTCACGTGCCCGGAGGGCAGGGCGCACACCCGGCACAGGTCCTGGGTCAAGATCAGGTCGGGCCGCAACCGGGCGAGGGCGCCGGTGTGCAGCGTGTAGAGGTCCGCGCCGGCCGCGAGCTGCGCCCGGACGTACGCGTCGATCTCCGCCGGCGACATGCCTGAGGTGTCCCGGCCGCCCACCACGACCTCCTTCTCCGCCCGGGCCGCGGCCGGCTCGTCGCACTCGAACGTGACGCCGACCAGGTCATCGCCGAGGCCGAGCGCGTACACGATCTCGGTCGCCGACGGCAGCAGGGAAACCAGCCGCATCTCCCTATCCCGTCCTCATCCCGGCGGCCCGGAACAGGCTGAGGGCCAGGCTACGGCCAAGGACCGGGCCGGCGAGCGGGAGCAGCAGCCGGTAGCGGGCGGGCAGCTGGGCGCGGACGCCGGGCGGCGGGCGGGTGACGGTCGCGGATTCCACCAGGACCAGGCCGAGCGCCTCGAGCGCGCGCGGGTCGTCGCAGACCCACTGCCACCGGGCGATGCCCCGCTTGGCGGCCATCTTGTGCTGCTGGGCGAAGGTAACCCTGGGATAGGTATCGAACGCGAGCATGGCATCAGGGAACCGGGCCGCGATCCTGGTGAGCGTGCCGGCGACGTCGGCTTCGCGCAGGTAGACGAGCACGCCGTCGGACACGAAGAAGTACGGGCCCGGGCGGCGGGCCACGTCCGCCAGCCAGTCCTCGTTCGTCAGCGACGCGGAGATCATCCGCCGCCGTTCGGTGTCCGCGAAGAACCGGCGGCGCAGCTCGATCGTGTCCGGGAGGTCCAGGTCGATCCAGTGCACCGACCCGTTGTCGGTGCGCTCGAACCGCGTGTTCAGCCCGGTGCCAAGCTCGACGACCGTACCGTCCGGGTGGGCGGCGAGGAACTGGCTGACCCACCAGTCCAGGATCATCGTGCGGATCAGCATGACGAAGCTCATGAAGCTCTGGTCGTAGGTGGCCGGGTCGAAGTCGATCGCGCGGACCAGCTCCGCCGCCTTGGCATCGCGCAGCAGCGGTCGCTTGCGCTCCGTCTCCCGGGCTCGGGCGAGCAGCGGGAAGAAAAGCGTCCGCTGCACGTCTCCTAGTTCCGTCTGGTTAGCACCCGTCATCGGTCCATCGTGCCACGTCCCGGTACCGTCGGATGATGCTGCTGACCTACGGGCACGGGACCGAGACCGCCGACCGGACCGCCGCGATCCTGCGCGGCGCGGGGACCGCCGTGCTTGTCGACATCCGGACCGCGCCGGGCAGCCGCCGTAACCCGCAGTTCGCCAGGGCCGCCATGGAGGGGTGGCTGCCGGAGGCGGGCATCGCGTACCGCTGGGAGAAGCGGCTCGGCGGCTTCCGCCGTCCGGGCACGGATAACCCGGACGTGGCATGGCACGAGGAGATGTTCCGCGGCTACGCCGAGTACATGCGATCGGCCGACTTCCTCGCCGCGATCGGCGCCGTGCTCGATGACGCGGAGACCCGCCAGCTCGTGGTGATGTGCTCGGAGTCGCTGTGGTGGCGCTGTCACCGGCGGCTGGTCGCCGACTTCGTTCTCGGTCGCGCGCGGCACCGAGGTCCGCCACCTGATGCACGACGGCCGCACGGAGGCGCACCATCCGTCGGCCGGCCTGCGTTTGCGCGACGATGGCCTGCTCGTCTACGACGGAGGTCAGGCCACGCTGCTCTGACTCAAAGCAGAGTGCGACAGTGCCTTCACCCGGTCAGGGCCGCGGGCCGGCCGGGGTTACGGGACGGCGGCGGGGCAGTGCGGGATCAGGACCGAGATGTCGAGGCCGCCCGCGGGCTGGCTGCTGGCGGTGACGGTCGCGTGGTGCGCGGTGACGACCGAGCGGGCGATGGACAGGCCGAGCCCGACGCCGTCACGGGTGCCGGTCCTGGCCTCCATCCGCCGGAACGGCTCGAACAGCGAGGGCACGGCGTCGCCTGGGACGAAAGGTCCGCTGTTGGCGATCTCCAGGTAGGCGGCCGTGGCGCTGTGCCCGGTGCGCAGCCTGATCCAGCCGCCTGCCTCGTTGTGCTTGACGGCGTTGTCGACCAGGTTGGAGATCATCCGCTCGAGCACGCAGGCCGTCGGCGATGTCGTCCGCCAGCTCGGCCTGATCCTCGACGACTGGCACCCGCATGACCCCATGATGCCCCGCCCGACATCACACGCGCATCACACGGGCCATCACCCAGGGCGCGCCGCCGGCCGCCGACGGCAGCGCGTGACCTGGACTTTCCCGCGGTGCCCGGCCCGGACGGCGCCCGGTGACCGGCGTCGCGCGTGATGCCCGTGTTACGCCCGGCCGCGTAAGCCTGGACGCGGCCGGGCGCAGCACGCGCCCGTTCGGATGAAAAGTCCGGAAGAAAGAAGGAGGCCATCGTATGAACATCGTCGAGGCCAGCGGCCTTGGCAAGCGGTACGGCGGCACCTGGGCGCTGCGCGACTGCACGCTTGAGGTCCCGGCCGGCCACGTGACCGCGCTTGTCGGCCCGAACGGCGCGGGCAAGACCACGCTGCTGAACCTGGCGGTCGGCCTGGCGGCGCCATCCGCGGGAAGCGTGACCGTGCTCGGCGGCCGTCCGGCCGGGTCGCCCGCCGCGCTTGACGGCATCGCGTTCGTCGCTCAGGACACGCCGCTGTACCGGAACCTGTCGGTCGCGGACATGATCTACCTGACCCGGAACCTGAACCGGCGCTTCGACCAGGCATACGCGCAGGCGCGGCTGGCCGAGCTCGGCATCCCGCGGCGGCGGAAGTCCAGGAAGCTGTCCGGCGGCCAGCAGGCCAGGTCGCGCTGACCCTCGCGCTGGCTCGCCGGCCGCGGCTGCTGGTACTCGACGAGCCGGTGGCGATGCTGGACCCGGTTGCCCGGCACGACTTCATGGCCACGGTGGCGGCCGCCGCGGCCGCCGACGGCGTGTCGGTGCTGCTGTCCTCGCACGTGCTCACCGAACTCGAACGGGTGGCGGGTTACCTCGTCCTGCTGTCGCGCGGCCAGGTGCGGCTGGCCGGCGAGGTCAAGGACCTGCTCGCCGAGCACCAGGCGGCGAGCCTGGAAGAGCTTGCCCTGTCCTACCTGCGGGAAAACATGACGGAGGTGACGCGATGAGCGCGCTGACAATGCCCAGCTGCCGCCGGAGGCGGACGCCGGCCTGCGGCCGGTGCCGTGGCGGCGGATGGCCGGGGTCATCTGGCGGCAGCACCGCTACCGCGCTGGCCGGCGTGATGGTGCTGCTCGGGGTGGTGGCCGCGGGAGTGTGGATCGCCGGCACGACACTGCACCACAGCTACGCCAACGCGCTCGCCTGCGGCACGTCGAGCTCGCCGGCCTGCCAGGAAGACTGCCCTCGCCTTCTTCGGCTCGTACGGGTTCCTGTCGAACGGCATCATCCTGCAGGCGCTGCCGGCGCTGATCGGCGCGTTCGTCGGGGCGCCGCTGCTGGCGCGGGAGATGGAGACCGGCACCTTCCGGTACGCCTGGACCCAGGGCTTCGGGCGGTGGTGCTGGGCGCTCGCCAAGCTGGTGTCGCTCGCGGTGGCGGTGACGGTCCCCGCCTACGCTGTTCAGCCTGGTGCTGCCTGGTACTACCAGCCGTACTTCAGTCCGCTGGCAACCAGAGCCTCGGCCTCATCGAGTACACCCCGTTCTTCCCCGGCCTGTTCGACCTGCGCGGGGTGGCGTTCGCCGCCTGGACGCTGGCCGCCTTCGCGATCGGGGCGCTGGCCGGCATGCTCATCCGCCGGGTCGTCCCCGCCATCGCCGCCACCCTGGCCGTCTACGCCGGGCTGGCGTTCGCGGCCGGCGGGGTGCTGCGCGAGCATTACCTGACGCCGCTGGTCACCTCGGCCTGAACGTGCCGCCGTCCGCGTGGGTCCTCGGCCAGTGGTGGACCAAGGGCGGCGCGACGCTCAGCTCGTCCACCATGCACAACGTCATCAACTCCGCGTGGGCGGCGGTCAACCCGCCTCCGCCGGGCGGGGGCGCGGCGGGCGGGGCGGGCAAGGACGCTGACTACCTCACCGTCCTGCGGTACCTGACCAGGCACGGGTACACGCAGTGGACCCGGTACCAGCCAGCCAGCCGGTTCTGGCCGCTGCAGTGGGTCGAGGGCGGCTGGCTGCTGGCGCTGTCGGTGCTGCTTCTCGCCGCGACCGTGTGGCTGGTCCGCCGCCGGGCGGCCTGAACCACGGTGCGGCGTTCACCCCGGTCAGGTGAGCCGCGGCCGGGGTGAACGGCCCACGATGGGGTGGTGTCCAGCCACGGTGACCCGGCGGCGCAGCGCGACGCGGCGGCGCAGCTGCGCGATCCCGCCTACGTCCGGCTGCTCGTGGTGGCGGCGGTACTCGGCGTGCCCGTATCCGCGGCCGCCTACGGCTTCCTCGCCCTGGTCAGCTACCTGCAGAAGGAACTGTTCACGCACCTGCCGCACGGGCTCGGCTTCACCGCCGCGCCGGCCTGGTGGCCGCTGCCGGTGCTGCTGGCCGGCGGCGTGCTCACCGGGCTCGCCATCCGGTACCTGCCGGGCACGGGCGGGGTCTCCCCGGCGGGCGGCTTCGCCGTGCATGCGCCGCCGGGCGCGGCGCAGCTGCCCGGCGTGCTCGCGGCGGCGCTCGCCACGCTCGCCTTCGGCGCCGTGCTCGGGCCGGAGATGCCGCTGATCGCGCTCGGCGGCGGGCTCGCGGTGCTGGCCACCAGGCTCGCCGGGCGGCGCAAGGTGCCCGAGCAGGGGGTGCGGGTGATCGGTTCCGCGGGCAGCTTCGCCGCGATAAGCACGCTGCTCGGCTCGCCGCTCGCCGGCGCGTTCCTGCTGATGGAGGCCTCCGGGCTGGGCGGGCCCGTGATGGGCCTTGTGCTCGTGCCCGGCCTGGTGGCGTCCGGCATCGGCGCGCTCATCTTCACCGGGCTCGACAGCCTGACCGGGCTCGGCACGTTCGCGCTCGCCCTGCCCGGCCTGCCGCCCTTCGGCCGGCCCGACGTGGCGGAGTTCGGCTGGGCGGTGGTGATCGGGCTGGCCGCCGCGGTCGTCGGCCCGGCCATCCGCCGTCTCGGGCTGTTCCTGCACGGTTACGCCGGCAAGCGGCCGCTGCTCATGACGCCGCTGGCCGGCGCGGTGGTCGCGCTGCTCACCATCGGGTACACGGAGGCCACCGGCAAGCCCGCGTCCGACGTGCTGTTCTCCGGGCAGGACGCCATGGCCCCGCTCATCCAGCAGGCCGGCGGCTATACGGCGGGCGCGCTCGTGCTGCTGCTCGCCTGCAAGGGGCTCGCCTACGGCGTGTCGCTGAGCAGCTTCCGCGGCGGCCCCGTCTTCCCCGCCCTGTTCCTCGGCGCGGCCGGCGGGATCGCGATGTCCCACCTGCCCGGCCTGCCGCTGGCGGCCGGGCTCGCCATGGGCATCGGCGCGATGGGCGTGGTGATGCTCTCGCTGCCGCTCACCTCGGTGCTGCTCACCGCCCTGCTGCTCAGCTCGGACGCGACGGCCCTCACGCCGCTGGTGATCGTGGCGGTGGCCGTCGCCTACGTCGGCGCGGCGCGGCTCGCGCCGACCCCGGCGGCACCACCGCGCTGACGCGTGCCGCGGTCAGGCGGTGTACCGCCAGGGTTCCTGGGTGTAGGTGCGGCGGTCGGGTGGCACACGTGCAGCCTGGCCTGGGCTGGTACGTCCAGCCGGGCATCGCTGACCTGGTGACAGCGGCGGGAGCGAGCGCCGGCGTTGCAGCGTCCGTCGCTCCGCCTGGTCGTAGGGGACGGCATGCTCGAAGTCGCTATCACGGGCGGGACGGGAACAGGGCGGCCAGGTGCACTCGTGGTCGGGATGGACGAGGCGGCGCAGCCGGTCACCGGGCAGGAGGAGCTGACGGGTACGGTGGTCAGAGTCGTACGTGGGCACCACGTCGAACCGCACGGTCAGCTGCTGACCGCCGGGCAGGGTAAGAGACCCATGTCCCGGGTTCCGTCTGGGTGAGTGCCCAGGCCCCCGGCGGCGCGCCCGGGCGCGGCTGGGGCGCCTTAGCCTGCAACTGGTGCAGGAGCGCCTCGGTCACGGTGATGTTGACCAGGGCCGGTAGCGCTGACGGGGCATCGCCCGGCGGTTGCGGCCGGGGCCTGCTGCCGCGGGCCGGGCGGGCGATGCCATGGCCCACGGCGTACCCGTGCTCGTCACCACGGTGACTTCGCAGCGGGAGCGGGCACGAGCGAGCCGCGGCGGCGGCGAGGTCGCGCGCCAGGGCGGGGTCGATCGGGCCGAGCAGCGGTTGTCTCCGGCTCGTTCCGCCCGGTGCTTGCAGGGTGGCCAGTGGGACCGTCACCTCGGGCAGCCGCGCAGCGGGCGCTGGGGGTCGCCAGGCCCGCGCCCGCCGCCGGACGGGCCTGAGCCGCCACCGTCCTGGGGCCGGCGCGTCACTATCTCCGTGGCTGCCATCCGGCCCGCGGCCCGCGGGCGGTTCGCGGCGGCGGTGGCGGCGAACGCGATCCGGTCCGTGGCGCTGATCCCGTTGAGCAGGTCGGTGTAGGCCAGCGCCTGCAGGCGGCTGGTGCTCGTGCCACGGAACGCAGCGGATGCCTCGTACTGAGCGGCCCGGGCCACGACCTTGGCGTGAGCGGACAGTCCCTCGGCGGCGGGCAGGTCTCGGCCGGAGAGGCCGACCGCGCCGGACTCTTCACGGAACACCGTCACCCGCGCGTGCTCCCGCTCTGCCTTTGACCGGCGCCTCTCCGCGGCGTCCGGAGCCACCGCCAACGCCGCCCGCCAGGCGAGCCGTTCCACCTGGGGGTAGGTTTTGCCGACTAGCTCGCCAAGCACCAGCGCCTCGGCCGTGCTGCCTCGCCGTCGTCCAGCGGCTCGAAGAGCAGTGCGACCAGCTTCGCCTTCGCCATCGTCAAGGTCCCGTCGGCGAGCAGTCGGCCGATGCCGGCCAGCCGGGTGCCCAGCGTGCAGGCCAGGGTGGCGAGGTTTCCCGCCGATACCGGGCCCATTGCCAGGGCGCCGGAGATCTCGTAGGTGAGGGAGTCATCCCAGCCATCGGGCAGGTCGCTGCGGCGGCGCAGCATCGGGGTGCCGTTGGCGTCCTCGCGGGTGATAGCGCGCAGCGCGGCGAGCTTGCCCGCCGCCGCCCACGACTCGATGGCGGCCCACTGACGGGCGATCCCGACCAGCGCGTCGGTGGCCGCCCGTCGTAGCAGTCCCGCAGGCCCGGCCACCACTCCAGGGCGGCGGCGAGTGCAGCGGACGGCACCGCTTCGGCCCACGGGCCGCCCTGCTCGAAGCAGGCGGACAGGCCGGGCAGCCCGGGGTCTGGCCGGGCACGTCGCCGGGCGAGGAGTCTCCGGCCGCCTCCCAGCCCATTGGATCACTCCTTTTCGATCAAGTTGATCTTTTAGTGTGTATAATCGAATACTACTACGATCCACTGACATTCCGCCTGAAAGACGAGACCGACTTCACCGCCGTCCTTCCCTCCCTCACCCGCGAGCAACGGCAATGGCTCAGCGACGCGATCACCCGAACCCACGGCGACCACCCATGGCGAGACCGGCTTTCCCGGGCTCCGGCAACAGGCGGCTAACCACGCACAGGGCAACCCCAGGCACCGCCTCCAGGCACGCATTCGGACAGCTGCAATACCCGACTCTGCCATTAGACGGTAGTCGCGAGGTTGCCGCGCATGCGTTCAGCGCGGCGGCAAGAGCGCTGACCTCGCCGGAGCTGAACCCGTTGAAGAGTTGCCTGGTGACGCGGCCGAACACTGGAGCGAGCTGTGGCGCCAGCGCCTGCCCGTCCGACGTCAGCGTGATCAGGACCGAGCGGCGGTCCTGCGGGTTCGGGTGCCGTTCGATCAGGTGCTTGGCTTCGAGCCGGTCGGCCAGCTTGGTCATGCCGGCGGTGTCAGTGCCCAGAAGGCTCATGAGCTGGCTGGGGCTGTACTGCTGCCGGCTGGCGTGCAGCAGCAGCGCCGCTTGCTGCGCGGTAATGCCGAGCGGGGCGAACTGGCGGTCTAGCGCTGTCGCAAGTCACGGGCGACCCGGTACAGGAGCGAGCCGCAACGAGGCGCAAGGCTGACATCATGAGCCGAATATACCAGTCTGGACAGTTACTGCCGCGACAGCTAATCTGCCAGTTGTGAACCTGAACGTGATGATTATCGGAGGTGGAATCGGCGGGCTGTGCCTGGCTCAGGGCCTGCGCAAGGCCGGGATCAGCGCCACGGTCTATGAACGGGATGGATCTGCCGGATCCCGGCGGCAGGGGTACCGGGTCAGCCTCAAGGCCGCAGGCGCGGGCGCGCTGCAGGAATGCCTGCCCGAGGACCTGTTCGCCCTGGCGGTGGCGACCTCGATCCGGGCGGCGACCCGGATGGTGTTCCTGGATGAGCAGCTGCGCCCGAAGTTCGAGAAGCCGCTGCACCATGACCCGGCCGGACCCGGCGGGTTCGGCGTCAACCGGCTGACCCTGCGCGAGATTCTGCTGGCCGGGCTGGACGTTCGCTTCGGCAGGACCTTCACGCACTATTCGTCCCGCTCGGACGGGCGGGTGGCCGCGCACTTCGCCGATGGCAGCTCGGCAGCCGGACCTGTTGGTCGGGGCGGACGGCACCGGGTCGGCGGTGCGCCGACAGCTGCTCCCGGACGCCGTCATCGACGAGCTGGGCTGGTCTGTCTATGGCCGGACACCGTTCGCCGACTGGGTGCCCGGTGCGCTCGTCGACACCTTAAACCGGGTCACCGGGCCGGACGGGACTGGCGTATCGGTCGCCACCTGCCGGGCCATCGAGCCGACTGCTTCCGCTGCGGCGCGGCTGGCGCCATCGGTGCGTCTCACCGACATACCCGGGTACTTCTCCTGGATGCTGCCGCTTGACGATCCCCGGCTTGGCCGGGCGGACGCTACCGCGCTGCACCGTGAGGCGACCCGCCTGACGGAAGGCTGGCACCCCGCCGTGCGCGGGCTAATCGCCGAAGCCGACGTACCCGCCACCTTCGCCGTGTGCATCACCTCGGCCCAGCCTGTGACGCCCTGGCCGGCACCGGACGTGACCCTGCTCGGCGACGCAGTCCACACCATGTCCCCCGGCCGCGGTGACGGTGCCAACATCGCGCTGAAGGACGCCCAGGTGCTCGTCCGCGCCCTGCGGCGGGCGGCCGCCGGAACAGCCGTCGCTGGCATCGGCAGCCGACGGCTACCAGGCGGAAATGCTCCGGTACGGCTTCCAGGCAGTTGCCGCCTCCCGCGACAACCCGCTCATGCGGATGGCCCGCCGCTAGGCCGTCAACCAGGCCACGCTGACCGGGCCACGGCTCACATGACGAGCACGCCGCGGATGTTCTTGCCGTCGTGCATGTCCTGGTAGCCCTGGTTGATGTCCTCGAGCGGGTAGGTTCTCGTGACCATGCCGTCCAGGTCGAGCAGGCCGTCCTTGTACAGGTTGAGCAACCGCGGCACGTCGGCGCGCGAGTTGACCGAGCCGAAGATGCAGCCCACCACCTGCTTCTCCCACTGGGCCAGGCCGTTCAGCGGCAGCACCGGCCGGGTGTCGTCCGCCGGGTAGATGTTGGTGACGACCACCCGGCCGCGCTTGGCCGCGAGGGCCAGGACCGCCTCCATCAGCTCGCCGCGCCCTGTGCCCATCGTCAGCACCACCACGTCGCACATCCGGCCCCAGGTGACCTCGCGGACCAGGTCGAACGCCGCGATCACGTCGGTTGCGACATGCGTCGCGCCGAAGCCGACGGCGGAGGTCCGCTTGAACTCCACCGGGTCGATCGCGAAGATGTGCCTGGCGCCGGCCAGCCGCGCCCCCTGCACGGCCGCCGAGCCGAGGCCGCCGACCCCGACCACCGCGACCGCGTCGCCCGGCCGGACGCCGCCCGCGTACACCGCCGAGCCCCACCCGGTCGCCGCGCCGCACCCGGTGAGGCAGGCGGCCTCGGGCCGGAAGGAGGGGTCGACGGGGATGACCGACGCCTCGTTCACCACGGTGTGCCTGGCGTAGCAGCCGACCAGGCACGTGATTGTCAGCTCCTGGCCGTGGGCAGTGCGGTGCCGTGACGTTCCGTCGAGTATCTGCCGGCCGGTCATGATGCCTGCCGCCACGTCGCACAGGTTCTGCCTCCCGGTGACGCAGGACGGGCAGCGACCGCAGTTCGGTATCGAGGAGAAGACGATGTAGTCACCCGGCTTGACCAGGGTGACGCCCGGCCCGGTCCGCTCGACGAAGCCGGCGCCCTCGTGGCCGCCGATCATCGGCGCCGCGAACGGCACGTCGCCCGTCCGGTGATGCTCCTCGGAGTGGCACAGCCCCGCGGCGGCCACCCGGACCAGGACCTCGCCGGCCCGCGGCTCGTCGAGCTCGATGTCCTCGACCCTCCAGTCGGTGCCCGCCTCGTAGAGCACCGCCGCTTGCGTCCGCATCATCCGGCCCTTTCCGCGTCATCCGGTACCGCGTAGTCATTGCCGGAACGGGAACGGCTGCCTCCGTTCCGTCCCGTTCTCCTGGGAGCGCCGGCGCCGGCAGATGGTGGACATTTAGGTACACCCGAGTGTCGCCAAATGTCCACTATCTTCGGCGCCTCCGGCGCTTCTTGCTGTTATCATGCTGGGCTCCTTCCCCGTGGCGTCGTCGGGCGGGTCAGCACTTGAGGTGGTTGCCCGCGTCGACGGGCAGCGTGATGCCCGTGACGTAGCGGGCGGCGTCCGAGCACAGCCACACGATCGCGTTGGAGACGTCCACCGGGTCCACCCAGGGGATCGGCAGCAGGTTCATCTCCGCGAACCCGTCCTTGACGTCATCCCGCCCCGGGTGCTCCAGGTCCGGCCGGAAGGCCCGGTGCAGGGTGTCGTTGTGGATCATCGGCGTGTCGACGGCGGTCGGGCAGATCGCGTTGACCCGGATCAGGTGCTCGGCGAGCTCGTACGCGAGGGTGTCCTTGAGCGCGAGGACGCCGTTCTTGGCCGCCTTGTAGTCGCCGAGCCCCTTGCCCGCGGTGATCGCCGCGCCGGAGGAGGTGAGCACGATCGAGCCGCCGTTGCCCGCCGCGATCATGTGCGGCACCGCGGCCTTGATGGTGATGAACGTGCCGGTGAGCGTCACGTCGATCAGCTCGCGGAACTCCGCGACGTCGATGGCCCACAGGTCCTGCGGCCAGGAGATGATCGCCGCGTTCGCCGCGACGATGTCCAGCCGCCCGCCGAGCGCGGCGACGCCCTCGCCGAGCACGCCCTGGACCGCCGCGAGGTCCCTGATGTCGGCCTTCTCCGCGATGATCCGCCGGTCCAGCGCCTCGACGTCCTTGACCGTCTGCGCCAGGTCGGCCTCGGTGGCCAGCGGGTAGCTCAGCCAGTCCGGCGTGGCGCAGGCGTCGATCGCGATGATGTCGGCCCCCTCCTGCGCGAGCCGGATCGCGTGCGACCGCCCCTGCCCGCGCGCCGCGCCGGTGACGAAGGCGACCTTGCCGTCGAGAAGTCCCATGGTTGTCTCCTGGTCCCACGGCGCCGGCTCGAAGTACGGGAGGGTCACCCCGTCGGCGACGTCGCGGAAGACCGCGCGGACCGGCTGGCCCGCGCGTACCTCCTCCGGCGCCGCGCCGGTGATCGCGGTGACCAGGCGCGGCCCCTCGGCCAGCTCGACGATGGCGAGAACGTACGGGACCTTGTCCGCGAACGCGTAGTGCGTTGGGTGCCGGACGACGGTGTAGGTGTAGACCGTGCCGTCGCCGCTCACCTGCCGCCAGCCGGGGTCCGCCGCGTGGCAGTGCGGGCAGCGCGGCAGCGGCGGGTGCCACAGCTGACGGCAGGACTGGCACTGCTGCACCACGAGGCGCTTCTCGCGGGCCGCTTCCCAGTAGGGCGCGGTCAGCTCGGTCATCCCGGGAACAACCGCCATCACGGGTTCCGAAAGCGGGCTGGGTGCGGTTCCGCTGGTCGCGCGCGGTGCCGACTGGTGTGAGGTCGTTCCGGGTGACCCGCGACCGCGCGGGCCGCTGGCACGTCGCGTTCGCCGTGGTCCCCGCTCCTGTGCCGGGGCCGGGGACCGGAGAAGTGGTCGGGATCGACCGGGGCGTGGCAGTCAGCGCCGCCCTGTCCACCGGGGAGATGCTGCGCTGCCCTGGTCTGTCCGGGCGGGAGGCGCGGCGGCTGCGCTCTGCCGAGCGGAAACTCGCCAAGGCGAAGCGGGGCTCGGGCCGCCGCGGCAAGGCGAAGGCCGCGGTCGCCCGGTTGAAGGCGCGGGAGGCGGACCGGCGCAAGGACTGGGCGGAGAAGGCCTCCACCGGCCTCGCGCGGCGGTTCGATGTGATCCGCGTCGAGGACCTTAACGTCAAGAACATGATGCGCTCCGCCAGGGGCACCGCGGATCAGCCCGGCAGGAACGTCGCGCAGAAGGCCGGTCTATTCACCTCGCCAGGATCATCGCGGAGCCCGCGGGGGCGCCCACCAGGGCCACCTCCGCGCCGGGCACCTGGTTGCTCGCCGTGCCGCGCAGCTGCCTGACCGCCTCGAGCACGCCGTTCATGCCGTGCAGGTAGGCCTCGGACAGGTGCCCGCCGTGGGTGTTGACCGGCAGCGGGCTGCCCGGCCCCGTGCCCGTCTCCGTGACGTACCGCCAGGCCTGCCCGTCCGGCACGAACCCGTAGGACTCCAGGGAGCGCAGCGGCATGTAGGAGGTGGCGTCGTAGAACTCGGCGACGTCGACGTCGGCCCGGCCCACCCCGGCCTCGGCGAACAGCCTCATCGCGGTGGCCCGCGGGAACAGCTCGAGCAGCTCGCCGGTGACGTAGATGCCCATCGGCTCGCGGTAGGGGCTGAGCGTCTGGGTGGCGGACAGCACGTAGACCGGGTCGTCGCGCAGCCGCCGCGCCCGGCTGGCGCTCGTCACCACGTAGGCGCACGCCCCGTCGTTCTCCAGGCACAGGTCGAACAGCCGCAGCGGTTCTGAGATCATCCGCGCGCCGCGGTAGTCGTCCCAGTCCATCGCGCGCATCCGCATCATCGCGTTCGGGTTGCCGCGCGCGTAGGCCCGCTGCGTGATAGCGATGCTGCCCAGTGCCCGGGTGAGGTCCTCATCCGACAGGCCGTGCACGATGGCGTACCTGCGGGCCCACAGCGCGAACAGCTGGCCGGGCGACATCAGGCCGTACGGCCAGGCGAACGACCGGTTGTCCTCCTCGGGCACCACGACGTCGGCGTCCGGGTCCGCGCCGCCCGCTGAACCGCCCGGGCCGCCCGGGCCGCGGCCGTCGGCCCGGCCGAACCGGCCGCCGCGCGACTGGGACAGCGCGCGGTAGACCACCACGGTGCTGGCCAGCCCGGCGGTGACCGCCGCGGCGGCGTGCGCCAGTACCGCGCCGAGCGCCTCGCCGCCGAGCGGCGCCTGCGCGAAGAACCGCAGCTCGGGCAGGCCGAGCGCGCGGACCAGCTGCGGCTCGCTGACCGGCTCGAACGGCGCCGCGAAGCGGCAGATGCCGTCGACGTCCCGTGCCTGGAGGCCGGCGTCGGCGAGCGCGCCGAGTATCGCCTCAAGGGCCAGGTCCCAGGCGGTGCCGGGCAGCGCCTTGGCGTAGGCGGTCTGGCCGATGCCGACGATGGCTACCTCGCGCCTGATCACCGCGTCGCCTCGGCGGGGCCCGGTCCGGTGCGGCCCGGTCCGGTGAGGCCCGGTCCGGTGCGGCCCGGTCCAGTGAGGCCGAGCGCCGCGGCGTCCTCGCCGAGCCAGTCGCGCAGCACCTCCGCGGTGTGCTGCCCCGGCTGGGGCGGCGCGGTCACCCGGGCCGGTGACCTGGACATCTTCACCGGGTAGCCGGGGAGGGTCACCTCGCCCTTGCCCGGGTCCTGCACCGTCACGAAGATCCCGCGCTCCCGCAGGTCGGGGTCCTGGTACACCTCGGTGGTGGAGCGGAGCGCGCCGCCCGGCACCCCGGCGTCACCCAGGGCGCGCATCGCGGCCATCTTGTCCATGGTCGCGGTCCACGCGCGCACCGCCGCGTCGACCTCGGCCTTGTGCTCGCCGCGGCTCGCCATGGTCGCGAACCGATCGTCGCTGAGCATGTCCTCGCGGCCCATCAGCTTGGCCATACGTTCCCACTGCCGGTCGCTGCCGCAGTGGATGTGCACGTAGTCGCTCGCCCCGAACGGCGGGCACGGGTAGATGTCGGACGGCGCGGTGGTGATGAGGAACGGCGGCCGGTTGCCGAACCTGGGGGTGTCCACGTGCCGGTCGATCGGCCAGCCGAAGTGGATCCGCATGAACGTCGCCGCCTGGTCCGTCATCGCGATCTGCAGGCGCTGGCCGAGCCCGTCCCGCTCCCGCTGGTAAAGCGCGGCGAGTATCGCCTGGGCGAGCACCATCCCGGTGCCGGTGTCACCCACGTCAGGTCCAGGCTTCATCGGCAGCCCGTCTGGCTCCCCGGTGATCGACGAGCCGCCGGCGAAGCCCTGGGCAACCGGGTCAAAGCACGGGAAGTCCCGGTAGGGCGAGTCCTCGGCGAAACCCTTGAGCTGCCCGTAGATCAGCCGCGGGTTGCGCTCGGACAGCACGTCCCAGCCGAGTCCCAGGCGGTCGATCACCCCCGGTGAGAAGTTCTCCACGAAGACGTCGGCGTGCTCAGCGAGCCGCAGCGCCGCGCCCAGCCCGGCCGGCGACTTGAGGTCGAGCTCGACGGACTTCTTGGACGCGTTGTTCAGGTAGAAAGGGATCGGGTCGTAGCTGTCCCTGCTGCCCGGCGGGATCACCTTGACGACCTCGGCGCCGAGGAACGCCAGGATGAGCGTTGACGAGGGGCCAGCCACCTGGTGCGTCAGGTCGAGTACCCGCACGCCGTCAAGCGCCCGCCTGGGCGCCTGCCCGCTCTGCTCCATAACCCACCCTTCCGGGTCACGGCCCGCGTGCCGCACCCGCCCATCGCGCCGCCGCCGTGCCGCGGAGGTGTACCTTGGCAGGACCGTATGCGATCGGGCGGAAGGCGGCAATGTTCCCGAGCACCCGGCCTCACGGCCGACGACGGTGACGCCATCACAAGCTTTCTGGGTCAGTTCTGGGCTGCGGTGACGAGGGCGGTACGCGGAGTTGATGGCATAACCGGTGGCGGGTGAGCTATACAGGGCGTATGTACCGCTAGTACGGGAGGAGCGGTGGCGCCGATGAACGGGATGAGCGGCACGTGCCCGGAGTGCGAGGCTGAGCTCGCGCCCGGCGCGCAGTTCTGCCCGCGCTGTGGCGGTTTCGCCGGGATCATGGCGGCCGGGCCAGTGCCCGGCGGCCAGCCGACGATGATCCAGCAGGCCGTGACCCAGCAGCCCCAGTGGCCCGGCGGACCGGGACGCACCGTCGCGGCGCCGGCGCCGGGCGGTGGCGTGCGGGTGCCGCGCGCCGCCCTGCCCGCCGCCCTGCCCGCCGCGGCGTCCGGGGTCCCGCCCGCGGACGCGAGGATGGCCGACTGGAACGAGCCGCCTACCGTGACCCGGCAGCCCAGCTATCCGCAGTCGCCCCCGCCGTTCCAGCCGTTCCAGCAGCCGCAGTCGTTCCAGCAGCCGCAGCCGCTCCAGCAGCCGCAGCCGTTCCAGCAGCCCGTAGACCAGACCCGGGTGGAGCCGGCCAGGTACCAGGCCCCGCTGCCGCAGGACGGTCCGCCGCCCGGCGGCTACCCGACCGCCGGGTACGCGCCGGCCGGCTACCCGGCGGCCGGCTTCCAGCAGGGCGGCTTCCAGCAGGGCGGCTACGAGCCGACCGAGTACGCGCCGGCCGGCCGCCAGCAGAACGGCTACCCGCAGGACAGCTACGAGCCGACCGAGTACGCGCCGCGCGGCCGCCAGCAGAACGGCTACCCGCCCGCCGGCTACGCGCCGGCCCGCAGCAGGACGGCTTCGCGCCCACCGAGTTCGCGCCCGCCGAGTTCCCGCCGCGCGGCCGCCAGCCGGGCGGGTACCCGCCCAAGCCCGCTGGCGGCCCGGGGGGCTTCGATCCGTCGCCTGCCTACCCAGGCCCGTCGCCGGACGGGCCGGGCGCGCCGCCGGAGGCGCCGCGGCAGCCGCCGCGGCGGCACGACCGTGGCCGGCGTGGCGTACCGCTCGCCCTGTGGGTCGTGCTGATCTTGCTGCTGGCCGGCGGCGCCGGGGCGGCGTACAAGCTCATGCACCACTCGTCGGGCAAAACGGCCGCGGGCACGGCGGCCGGCGCGGGCGCCAGCGGCTCCGCGTCCAGGAGCGCCGCGCCGAGCGGGACCGCCGCCAAGGGGGCGGCCTCAGGGGACGGCGTCCGCCGCCACCGAGCGGCAGGCCGCGGCCGGCGTGGCCGCCCTGCTGACGCAGAGCGCCGCGGACCGGACCGCGACGAACGCCGCCGCGAACGACGTCGCCAGCTGCGGGCCCAACCTGAAGTCGGCCCCTGCGGTGTTCGGCCAGGCGGTGACCTCCCGGCAGGCGCTGCTCACCAAGCTGGCCGCCGTGCCTGGCCGTGCGACGCTGCCGACGGCCGTGGTCACCGGCCTTACCGGGGCCTGGCAGGCGTCGATCGCCGCGGACCAGGCGTACGTCCGGTGGGCGAACGACGAGCTCGCCAAGCAGTGCGTGCCCAACGACACCGCTGACCCGGGTTTCCAGGCCACCGTGACGCCCAACAAGCAGGCGACGACGGACAAGACGCAGTTCGCCGCCGCGTGGAATGCGGTCGCCGCCAAGTACGGCCTCACCAAGTACCAGCCGGGGCAGTTGTAGCCGGGGGGCGCCCCCGCACCCGGGCGGAGCCCGTCAGCGCATCGCGTTCCACACCAGCGAGGACAGCGCGCCGATGGTGTCGATGCCGTACTGCTCCGTCGGGTTTCCGGTGGAGAGCACGGCGATCAGGTAGTCCCGGCCTTGGCCGGACACCCAGCCGATGCTGTTGACCTGCCAGTTGGTGGCGGCGGCGTCGAGCGGCAGCCAGCCGTCCTTGACCGCCACCGTGACGCCCGCGGGGACGCCGCCGGAGATCCCCCAGCGCTGGTCGGCGGCGACGTGCTCCATCAGGGACAGCGCGTAGGACCGCGCGGCGCCGGACAGCAGCGGGTGCGCCCCGGGCACGATGAGCTGCTTGAGCAGGGCGAGCTGGTCCTGCGGCACGGTCGTGCTCAGCCCCCAGCCAGGAAAGTCGAACCCGGCGCAGGCCAGGCACTGCGATGGGGTCGTCTGGGTCAGCCCGGCCCGGTCGCCGTAGTACGTCAGCCCCGCCGCGCCGCCGTCCTCGTTCCACAGGCTGGTCGCCGCGTCGTTGTCGCTGTCCTCGATCATCGACCGGGCGAGCGCCTGGTCCGCGGCCGACAGCGCCGCGCCCCGCGGCGTGGCGAGCATCGTCTCCAGGATGTCCAGCTTGACCACGCTGGCCTCCGGCTGCGCCTGCCCGTTGCCGAGCTGCCAGGTCCGGCCGGTGCGCACGTCGTAGACGGCGGCGCTGACCGTGCCTGACCGGCCCGCCAGGTAGGCGGCCGCGGCCGACGAGAAGGGATCCGCGTGCGCCCCCGCCTGGCCCGCCGGCGGCCGCCCTGCGCCGGCCCTAGCCCGGCCAGCGCCTGGCCGGACCCGGCGGTCCCTGACGACGCCGGGTCACCGCCGTGCCCGCGCGCCGCCAGGAACAGCACGAGCGCCGCGGCCACGATGACCGCGACGCCCGCGACCGCGATACCCGCGACGGCGCCCCTGGCGCTCGCCATGATTGACCGCCCTTTACGCCATCTGAACTCCCGGCCGTCCGTGTCGCCGACCGGTCGGGTTGAGCTTACGTGACCGTGCGGTATGCGCGCTGGCCGGCGTTCATGCCGCCGTCGTCCTGGCCAGGCGGCGCGGCGGTCCCGGCCCTGTCCCTTGTTTGACCGCCGCCAACCACACGCCCCCCTGCGTCGTCATCATGTCAGAGAACGGTGCCACGTATGCGGGGAGACGGACGGAAATGCCTGGTAATAGCGGGCCGGCGCCAGACTGGCGCGGCCACGAGATGGCGCGGCGACGGATGCTGGTCTTCGCGGCCGGCGGCGTGATGACCGGGATCGCATCGCTGATCGGGTGCGACGGGGGCCGCCAGACGGCCGCGACCCCCGACGGTACCCGGCGCGGCACCGCAGCGGCGGCCGCAGCCAGTCCGGCCGCGACCCCCGAGCACGTCCGGGCGCCCGCCTCCGGGGAGCCGCGGCGCCCGCCGAGCCACCCGGCCGCGCACCCACGGGCCACCAGGAAGGCGGACCTGACCGGCAAGACCCTCCCCGGGCAACCGGTCTACTACCTGGACGACGGCCCCAAGGTCATCGCGCTGACCGTCGATGACGGGCCGAGCCCCGTCTACACGCCGCAGGTGCTGCGGGTCCTGGACAAGTATGGTGTCCGGGCCACCTTCTCGATGATCGGGCAAAATGTCAGCCAGTACCCGGCTATCGCGCGGGAGGTCGCCGACGCCGGCCACACGATCATCAATCACACCTGGGACCACGCCAGGCTGACCGCGTTGAGCGCGTCACGGCAGCACTCGGAGATCGCATGGGCCACGGACGCGATCCACACCGCGACGGGCGTTCACCCGCGCATGTTCCGCGCGCCCTACGGCGCCTGGTCGCGGGAAGCGCTCGCCTACTGCGCGAGGATGAGGCTTATGCCGCTGGACTGGTCCGTCGACCCGCGCGACTGGTCACGGCCCGGGGTCAGCGAGATCGTCAGCACCATCATGCGGACCACGCGCTCGGGCTCGATCATCCTGGACCACGACGGCGGCGGCGACCGCTCGCAGACCGTGGCGGCCCTCAAGGTGGTGATCCCCCGGCTGATCGGCGAGGGCTACCGCTTCGCGGTCCCCTAGCCGCGCGCCGGGAAGGCCGTGAGCGCCGCGGCCGCGATGACCGCGACGCCCGCGACCGTTACTCTGGGCGGCCGGCGCCCTCGCCCACGTCCTCGATTACTCCCGCGTCGATGACCGCCGCGGCCTCGATGGTGGACCCGCGCAGCAGGTAGGCGGACTGCAGCAGCTCCGGCCTGGCCTTGAGCTCGGCCGCCGTCCCCGAGTAGCGCAGCACGCCGCCCTCCATCACGTGCGCGCCGGTGGCCAGCGACAGCGCGACGGTGGCGAACTGCTCGATGAGCAGCACGCCGACGCCGCTGGCCGCCACCGCGTGGATCACCGGGATCAGCTGGTTGACGATCACCGGGGCGAGACCGAGTGACAGCTCGTCGATCAGCATGTACTTCGGCTGCGAGACAAGCGCCTGGGCGAGCACCACCATCTGCTGCTCGCCGCCGGACAGCAGCCGGGCGGGCACGGTGAGCCGGTCGCCGAGCCTGGGGAACAGCTCAAGGGCGCGGGCCCGGCCCTCGGCGGCCGCCTGCTTGCTCAGCGCGTACGTGGCGACCCTGATGTTGTCGTCGACGGACAGGTCGGGCAGCAGCCGGCGTCCCTCGGGCACGATCGCGACCCCGGCGGCGCGGATCTTCTCCGGACGCCCGCCGGCCAGCTCGGTGCCGTCGAGCAGCACCGAGCCCGGGCGCGGGCGCAGCACCCCGCCGACCGCGAGGACCAGGGAGGACTTGCCCGCGCCGTTCGGCCCGAGCAGCGCGGTGACCTCCCCGCCCGGGACCGTGATCGTCACGTCCTTGACCACCGGCCTGCCGCCGCGCTCGACGGTGATGTCGCGCAGTGCTAGCTGACCCATCGTCAGATCACCTCCGCCGTTCCCAGGTAGGCGCGCATCACGTGCTCGTCGCGCAGCACCTGCGCGGTCGGACCGGACGTGATCAGCTTGCCGAAGTCGAGCACGGCCGTCGTCTCGCAGACCGCGGAGACCAGCGACATGTCGTGGTCGACGAGGATAGTGAGCGCGCCGGTGTACTCGGGGATGTTCCTGATGACGCTGGTCAGGTGCGCGGTCTCCTCGTCGGGCAGCCCGGCGGCCGGCTCGTCGAGCAGCACCAGCCTGGGCTTGCCCGCCACCGTCCTGGCCACCTCCACAAGGCGACGCTGCCCTGCGGACAAGGTGCCGACCTTCGCATCAGGGGAGGCGCCGATCCCGGCGAACTCGATGGCGGCGAGCACGTCGGCCCGGCGGGCGCCGCCACTCAGCGGCGAGTGGATCATCGAGACGTTGTCATAGACGGACAGCGACTGGATCGCCTGCTCGGTCTGGAAGGTGCGGCGCACCCCCCAGCGGGCGCGCCGGAAGTGCGTCATCTTGAGCAGGTCGTCGCCAAAGGCGGTGACGCTGCCCGAGGCCGGGCGGACGAACCCTGACAGCACGTTGAAGAACGTCGTCTTGCCCGCGCCGTTCGGCCCGATCAGGCCGCAGGTGCCCTTCTCGAAGACCAGGTTCATGCCGTCAAGCGAGGTGACGCCGCCGTACCTGACGGTCAGGTTCGATACCTCGATCATGCGGCACCTCCCGGCGAAGCCGTCGACGACGCGCCGGGCCGCCGCACCCGCCGCAGGATCAGCCCGCCCAGCTTCTTCATGTCCTTGGGAAACTGATCGGCGAGCCGGCCGGCGCGGTGGTGAGCGTCAGGACCACGCCGATGCCGAACACCATGGTGAGCCAGTCAGCGGACACCCCCAGGTTCTGCAGGATCGCGTTTACCAGCTGCATCAGCAGCGCCGCGATCACCGCGCCCCACATGTTGAGTACGCCGCCCATCAGCGCCACCGCGAGCAGGACGATCGAGTCCTGGGTGGTGAAGCTGATGGAGTAGAGGTAGTGCGCCTGCCCGGCGAGGACGGCGCCGGCCACCCCGGTGATGAATGACGCCAGCGCGAACGCCCACAGCTTGTAGAACGTGGTATTGATGCCGGCCGCCAGCGCCGCGGGCTCGCTCTGCCTGATCGCCGCCCAGGCCCGGCCTGGCCGGGTCCGCAGGTGCACGAACACCAGCGCGAACATCACCAGGGCCACCACGACGGCGAACCGGAAGTAGGCGGGGTCGGTCCCGGCGATCGACGGCCGCCTGATCGGCGGGATGTGCACCTGGGTGCTGTTGTAGCCGGTGAAGCCGCCGCCGCCGTTGGGGAAGTTCACCGTGGCCAGGATGACCGTGATGGCCCCGGCCAGCATCAGCGTGATCAGCGCCAGGTACAGGCCGCGCATCCGGAGCGCGGGCAGCCCGATCGCCATGCCGATCAGCATGGTGACGAGCCCGGCCTCGATCAGCACGACCGGGAACGGCTGGTGGGTCGCGAACAGCAGTCGCGCCCCGGTCCAGGCGCCGATCTGCAGCACGGCGCCCTGGCCGAGCGAGAACAGGCCGACCCGGCCCACGAGCACCCCGAGGCCGAGGGCCACCACCGCGTAGATGGCGGCGAGTGTCATGTAGCCGATGTAGTAGAGGTTCATGAACTCGGGCAGCCCGATGATCACGAACAGCACGAGCGCGGCCGCCACCGCGAGCTTCACCGGGTTATCGGGGACGCGCAGCGCCGGGCGGCGGCGCCCGGCGGTCGCGGTGTCCGCTGTACCCGTCGCGTCAATCACTAAGCCTCCTCAGAGGACCGGCTCATGACCGTCCGGTGCCTCGATACCCAAAGCAGCGCGATCGCGGCGAGCACGAACGGTGTTGCGTCCCGGTAGTTGGTCAGCGCGGTGAAGGTCGTCGCGATGTCGTGGACCATGCCGATGACCAGCGCCGCGACAAAGGTGATGGCGATCGACCGCAACCGCGCGATCAGCGCCGCGGCCAGCGACGAGATCACCAGGTAGGTGAGCGTGGTGCCGTCGAGCGAGACCAGGTCCTGCAGCAGCAGCCCGGCGATGCCGGCCAGCACGCCGCAGCCGAACCAGGCGGCCGCCTCGACCCGGCGCACGGGCACGCCGAGGGTGGCGGTGATCTCCCGGTCATTGGCCATCGCCCGCATCGCGGTGCCCAGCTTGGTGTACCGGAGGAACGCGCCGGTACCCAGGGTCAGCGCCGCGCCCGCGGCGAGGCCGATCACCTGGGTCCAGGTCACCGTGACGCCGGCGAGGCCGAAGCCGCCGTTGTCGGTGGGCAGCGTGAACGACCGCGCCTGTCCGCCGCTCGCGGGCCACAGCAGGTCCATCGCCCCGGCGAGAACCAGGGTGAGGCCCAGCGTGGCCACGGCGCGGACAAGCGGGTCACGCCCGGCCAGGAGCGGTCCGAAGACCACCCCGTAGCCGAGCGTGATCACGCCGCCAAACAGGATGCACACGATCCACGCGAGCCACTGCGGTGTCCCGCCCTGGGCCATGGACCACGCGATGAGCGCGCCCATCGCCCCCACCGCGCCGAACGCCAGGTAAAGCACGCCGGTGGCACGGTAGAGGACGACCAGCCCCACCCCGGACAGGGCATACACCCCGCCCAGGGCGAGACCGCTCACGATGAAGGGCTCGAGTTCAGACCAGCTTGGCATTTTCCTTGGTAACTGTTAGGAGGGGAGGACCGACGTGGGGTCCGCCGGAGCCCGGCCCGCGAGGCCCACGTACTGGGCGATCTGCGGGTCAGCGGTGGAGATCTGCAGGCACCCCGACCCCGGGACCGGCAGCATCTGGCCGTTGTTCGGCGTAACGGTGTAGTCCGCGTTGTTGGGGATGTGCATCGGGTAGTCCCCGTACGTGAACGCACCGCACGCCATGCCGGTGTTGACGTCCTTGAGCGCCTTGATCGCCGCGGTCACCGACTGCACGGTGTAGTCGCCGGTGATGCTCTCGAGCGCCTGCACCGCCAGCGCGCCTGCATGAAGCCGAACTGGCTGAACGAGCCGACGCCACCGGAGACGTTGGAGCCGTACTTGGCGAGGACGGCGCGGTACAGGTTCATCGTCTGCGTGTTGGTCCCGTCGGCCGGGAGCGCCTCCGCGTTGACGAACAGCTTGCCGTCGTAGGCGGTGCCGAGCGTCTTGGCCAGGAAGTCGGTGTCGCACGGCGTGGAGCAGCCCCAGGCCTTAACGTTGTTCTGGATGTGCAGCTTCGCCGCGGCCTGCAGGATCTTCAGCGCCTCTGGCGGGGTGAAGTTCAGCACCACCGCGCCGTTCTTGCCGGCCGCCTGGACCAGCTGCAGCGCCACCGAGTCCGCGCTCTGGATCGGCACGTTGGTGGTGAACGTCTGGATCGGCACCTTCGAGGCACCGGCGACCGCCACCGGGCCGGCCGCGATGTAGCCGGTTCCCGGCACGTTCGACTGGTCGAACGCGATCTTGCTGACGCCCTTAGAGATCACGTACTGCACCGCGCCGTCCGAGCTGTAGCGCGGGCCCATGTTGACCGCGGCGCTGTTCGCCGTCGACCAGCACTCCGGGGCGATGCCGGCGTCGATGATGGCGTAGCCGAGGCCCTCCCAGTACTTGTGGTCGATCGTGCACTCGAGGATCGAGATGTTGCCGACGATGCCGACCACGTGGTCGCTCTGCACGAGCTGCTTGGCCTCGGACGCGATCTGCGTCGGGTTGGTCTGCTCGGTCTGGATGAAGTACTTGATCGGGTGGCCGTTGATGCCGCCGTTATCGTTCACGCAGTTGAAGTAGGCCTGCGCCATGTTCGAGATGTCGGTGAACGAGGTACCGGGCTGGTTGGTGACGATCGTCCCGAGGTTGATCGGCGTCCCGGTCGCCGCGACACCCGGCTTGGTGCCGCAGGACGAGGCGTCGACGGTGCCTGCGCTGCTCGACCGCGGAGGAGGCGGCGGCGCTTGTCGCGGCCGGGGCGCTCGACGACGCCGCGGGGGCGCTGCTCGAGCTCGAGGTGCTCGAGCTGCAGGCGGCGAGGACGCCGAGCGACAGCAGCGCGGCGGCCGCGGCCGCTGTCCGCGTCCGCCAGTGGACGGGTATATTCATGTGTTCTGCCTTCTGTTGGCTAACAGCGCGTGATTATCCTTCAGAACGGGTGCGTGCTCTGCCTCGCGGCAGCGCGTCGCCTCCCGGCTAGCCTGAGAAGACGCCGTTCACTAGGTCCGCAAGTAAACGGTGCTTCTTTGCACTGCATTAGCGATGTGGTGCGAGTTCCAGCGGATGTCGGGTGTTCTCTGGATTATGGCCATGATGCAGGGAAAGGTCATACCCCTCGCAGAGAACGGTTTCATCACGTTTCGCCGCTTATCGACCCCCTTCGCACTGGGCCACCCACCCGGGCCCGGCTTAACGGCGACGATCGCATGGCCGCTGACCCCGAACAATCGCGCTTAACGCCAAAATCAGGCCGCGCGAATTACTACGTCAGGCCACAAGCTTTTTCGTCACTCCATCTCACAGGGGTAACACCAGTAGCAATGCTGACCTCCCGGCGTCCCTCTGTCATCACGCGCGTACGGCTGGTTCCGGCCGTACTAATAGTTGGAACAGCGCAAGCAGCCATCAGGCCTTGTTATGTCTGCTATCCACGATCGATATAGTGCGGGAATTCAGCTGGCGGCGCTTATTAAAATTCAGAAAAAAGCGTGCCCCGCGCCGGAGCGCGGGGCACGCGAAGGTACTACGCGGGGTCAGCGGATCTCGGCCGTGGGCAGCCGGGTCCACTCCCCCGCCAACTACAATCCGGCCTGCGTGCGAAGCTGGTCGGCCTTGTCGGTGCGCTCCCACGTAAAGCCGTCGCCGGTGCGGCCGAAGTGGCCGTAGGCCGCGGTCGGCTGGTAAATGGGGCGGCGCAGTTCCAGGTCGCGCAGGATGGCGCCGGGGCGCAGGTCGAAGTTCTCCCGCACCAGCTCGACGATCGCCTTGCGGGAGATCTTCTCCGTGCCGAAGGTCTCCACGAGCAGCGACAGCGGGCGGGCGACGCCGATCGCGTAGGCGACCTGGACCTCGGCGCGGTCGGCGAGGCCGGCGGCGACGACGTTCTTGGCGACGTACCGGGCGGCGTAGGCGGCCGAGCGGTCCACCTTGGACGGGTCCTTGCCGGAGAAGGCGCCGCCGCCGTGCCGCGCGAAGCCGCCGTAGGTGTCGACGATGATCTTCCGGCCGGTCAGGCCGGTGTCGCCGACCGGGCCGCCGATGACGAACCGGCCGGTCGGGTTGACGTAGAACTCCTCCTTGAGCCGGGCGGGGTCATACAGGTCGCCGGGCAGCACCTGCGTCACGACCTCTTCCCACAGCGCCTCCGGCAGCTTGGACTCCACGCCGTCCTGGTGCTGGGTCGAGATCAGCACCTTCTCGATCTCGATCGGCTTGCCCGCGTCGTCGTAGCGGACCGTCACCTGGGTCTTGCCGTCCGGGCGCAGGTAGGGCAGCAGGCCGGAGTGGCGGGCCTCGGACAGCCGCTTGGACAGCTTGTGCGCGAGGATGATCGGGGTCGGCATGAACTCGGGCGTCTCGTTGGTCGCGTAGCCGAACATCATGCCCTGGTCGCCGGCGCCGATCCGGTCCAGCGGGTCATCGGAGCCGCCGACCCGGCCCTCGTGGGCGGTGTCGACGCCCTGGGCGATGTCGGGTGACTGGCGGTCCATCGCGACGATCACGCCGACCGCGTCGCCGTCGAAGTAGTACTCGCCGTTGTCGTAGCCGATCTCGTTGACGACCTTGCGCGCGAGGGCGGCGTAGTCAATCGAGGACGCCGTGGTGATCTCGCCGGCGACCACGATCAGGCCGGTGGTGAGCAGCGTCTCGCAGGCGACCCTGGACAGCGGGTCGCCCGCGAGCGCCGCGTCGACCACGGCGTCGGAGATCTGGTCGGCGATCTTGTCCGGGTGCCCCTCCGTCACCGACTCGGAAGTGAAGAGGAATCCGCTATCCATGAGTGTCTCCTGATGTCTGGGAGTCGCGCTCTCCCGAGGCGGGAGAAGGGTGGGTGGTGGGTGGGCTCAGGTGGGTAGTTGACGGGGTCAGCTCTGACCGGACAATCGCCGCGCCAGCTACCATAGCGTGCAACTTACGCCGTGCCACCTCCGGTGATAGGTGACGAAGCCCGCAATCTGGGTTGACGACCAGGCGGGCGGGGTCGACGTACTCTAGCGCGCGCCTGATCCGGGCGGCCACCAACTCCGGTGCCTCCACGGCCGACGACTTCACGTCGACCACGCCGAGCCCGAGCGCGGACGGCCAGCCGTACTCCTTGATGAGCCGCAGGTCATCGAGGCCCTTGCGGGCGAACTCGAGGACCAGCTGGTCGACTCGCGCCCCGAGCACCGCGGGGAACAGGAAGTCGTAGTGCCCCTCCCAGGAGGGTCGGGCGTACCGGTTGCCGTAGCAGACGTGCAGCGCCCAGGTGGCGGGCACGCCCTCGGTCACGATGTTGACCGCTTCGACGGCGAGCTCCGCCTGCTCCGGGTAGCCGGCCAGGAACGGCTCGTCGATCTGCAGGAACCGGGCACCAGCGGCCGCCAGCGAGCGCGCCTCCGCGTTCAGCCGCCGCGCGAGAGCCCGCGCCAGGTCGGCCGGGTCCCGGTAGGCGCCGTTAGCGATGGCGATCCGGCGCGACAGCGAGAACGGGCCGGTGAAGGAAAACTTCACCGGGCGGTCGGTGAGCGCGCGGGTGAACGCGAAGTCGCCGGCCAGGCCGAGCTTGGACCGGTCCGCGGGGGAATCTGGGCCCGCCTGGCTGCCGATACAGCCTCGCCGCCCGGCGCCGGCTCGCCGTCCTCCGGCAGCGGCGCGGTGACGGCCGCGTCGTAGTAGTCGTAGTAGTCGGTCTTGGCCCGCTGCGCGATGCGCACGCCGGGTATCCGCGCGAGGAAGTAGTCGATGTCGTTGTCCCGGCGCAACTCGCCGTCGGACACGATGTCGATGCCCGCCCGTTCCTGGTCCTTGATCGCCGCCTTGATCGCCACGTCGTGGATCTCGGCCAGGTGGGCAGCGCTGATCCGTCGCTGGTAGTACTCGGTCTTGAGCCGCTCGAGCCATTCAGGCACGCTGTACGACCCGACCACGGTGGTGGGCAGTAGCCGCCCGGACGGGGCCGCCCGATTACCCGCGTTCTCGGTCATCTCAGTCCCTGACCTGGACCGTCAGCGTCTTGACGTTGGACGCCGGGCGCTGGGTGAACGGCGAGAAACGGGCCTCGAAGCCACGGCGGCTGGCTATCAGCTGCAGCAGCGGGCCGTTGACCCAGTTGACGACGGAGCCGTCGTACTTGCCCGGGCCGTAGAACCCGGCCCGGTAATCACCGGTTGTCGTCGTGAACAGGTCGTGGCACACCATCTTGCCGAACGGGTGCAGCAGCGGCAGCGTGTCGGCGAACGACGACAGCGCGCCGTTGGACACGTGCATCCGCACGTCGCCCTCGGCGGCGAGCAGCGAGCGGAGGATCTCCCCGGTCACCGCGGGCGTCACCCGGTAAGCGTCCAGGCCCACGATCGGCACGTACCGCTCGGCCTGGCGCAGCGACGTCCACACCGCCTGCCAGAACAGCACCGCGTGCCCGGTGTCGGGAAAGATGTCCGGCTGCGACTCGGCGAGCAGCTCGGGACCGATCCGCAGCAGCCGCTCGGTGAGCTGGGCAAGCTCGGCCCGCTTGAGCCCGAACCGGCCGGCGATCTCGTCCGCGGCCGGCCCGGACAGGTAGGCCCGGGTCTGCACCAGGTGCATCCGGCCGCGGATGGCGGCGATCTCGTCGCTCGGCAGGTTGTCGTAGACGTTGGAGATGTAGACGAGGAACGCCTTGCCGGCCAGGAACCCGACGCTGCCGGACAGCCGGGTCGCCTCCAGTACCAGCCCGGACACATGGTCGCCGTGGTGCGCCACCTCCTGCCGCGCGCGATCGAGCACGTGCGCGGAGTAGTCGCCCATCAGGTAGTGCAGCCGACGGTAGTAGTCGCGGCCGTGCCTGCGGTCGAGCTCGGTGAACTCATCCAGCCAGGTGCGCGCCTGCCCGCCGTTGCCGACGCCGAGCTCGATGACGTACAGCTGCTCGGGCAGCGCCCGGCGGTGCGCCAGCTCGTCCCAGCTCTTGAACAGGTCGAGGATGACCTCACGGGCCGCGGCGGTGTTGCGCGCGTCGGACTCGCCGCCGGGCAGCGTCTGCTCGTACTCCTTGCCGGTGACCTTCTCCCAGTCCGCCAGGGCCTGCCAGTACAGCGCGTTGAACCGCCAGACGCAGCTGGCCGAGCCGGGAACCCACGGCTCAAGCCAAACCCGGTCCCCGCCACCGCCGCCAAGCCCGCCGACGCCGGCCTCGGTCCCCCGGGTGACGTGCGCCGCCTCGGACAGCGCCGCCGTCACCTCAGCGGCGACGTCCGTCTCTGGCCGCGCGCAGCGGCGCAGGTCCACCGCCAGCTCGTACCCGTCGACCGCGGACGAGCCGGGCACGTCGGCGGCGATCACCGGGCGCACCGTCACCGTGTCACGGAAGTTCGACTTGTACTGGATCCAGTCGCAGACCACGCGCGTCGTGGCCAGGTCGGCGTCCGACCGGCACAGCGCCTCGACCAGCGGGCCGAGCGCCGCCCGGGCACCCGCCGACTCCCGCAGCCGCCGCACCGCCCTGATGTCAATGTCCATCGGCGGCCAGCCTCCCCGGCGGCCGCCGGACGGCGAGCAACACGGGCCGCGGCCGGGAAATAGCTGCCATTCCAGTCGCTTTTACCGCGGACTGATTTCCGGTCCGCTTTACTGGAACGCCGCATGGAGAACCGCTTTCCGCCTGACTTCCCAAGTGGCGGCCTGACGTCCTCCAAGCGGCACCATGACGCCCGCTCAATGAGCCTCTTTTACCCTGTCCCGCTGCGTCAGGACCGCACGGACCAGCGACGTCAGGAGGAAAGGCGACCGCCAGGGCCCGCCCGCCTCCCTTTAGGGCATTAGTGTTTAGCACACCGAATTCCCACAGGAATTTGGTTGCGCAACACAAGTGCCGTGCGCGGACCGGTCGATCTCTCACGTTCTTCATGCTGCCTCAGCGGATGCGCGCCGGCATCCCCCTGCCGCACAAGCTTCGCTGCGAGGCCGTTGTGCGAACGCCACAGTTGTCTTCCGGGGGGCGACCCCCCGTACCCCCCGATGTCCGCGCCGGGCGGCCCGATGGCAAAAAGCGCCATCGTATCGGGCCGCCCGCCGCGGACGAATGCCGGCCGGTGACCCGTACCCGCGCCGATCGGACGACCGTCACGGCTGAATTCCGCGACCTGAGTGACTACCTGCGGACCCAGCCTCGCGCCCCTCGACGCCCGGCGGCGGGGCTACTTGAAGCGGCTGACGACCTGTTCGCCGAGTAGCTCGATGTGCGCCACGTCGGACGGGCCGTAGACGTGGAAGTACACGGTGTCCGCGCCCTGGCTGGCCAGGTCCTCGATAATCCGGATCACGTCGCCGGCGTAGCCGGTGATGCCGGCGGCGAGCAGGCGGGCGCCCGGCTCGCCGAGTGACTCCTTGCGCCGCTCCAGGTCGGCGGCGTCCCGGCCGATGGCGACGGGGAGGGTGGCCGACAGCCGGACCTGCGCCGGGTCGCGGCCAACCACGTCCTCGCAGACCCGCTTGAAGTTCGCGTACCGCTCACGCAGGTCGAGGCCGAGCGCGCCGTTGAACTCGTCGGCGTACCGGGCGGCGAGGGTCGGCGTCCGCTTCGTGCCGGCCCCGCCGACGATGATCTTGGGCCGGGACGCCCAGCGCGGGATCGACGCGCAGTCCTTCACCTGGTAGTGCTTGCCCTCGAAGCTGAACCGGTCCCCCGGCTTGGTGTCCCAGATGCCGGTGAGGATGGCGAGCTGCTCCTCCAGCTTGTCGAACCGCTCGCCGAGGGACGGGAACGGTATGCCGAAGTACTGGTGCTCCCGCTCGTACCACGCGGCGCCGATGCCGAGCTCCGCCCGGCCGCCGCTCATCTGGTCGACCGTCGCCACCTCGACCGCCAGTTGCCCGGGCAGCCGGAACGTGGACGCGTTGACCAGGGTGCCGATGCGGACCCGCTCGGTCTGCACGGCGAGCCCGGCCAGGGTGGTCCACGAGTCGGTCGGCTGGTAGGTGACGTCGTCCGCGTCGATGCCCAGGTAGTGGTCGGACCGGAAGAAGGCGTCGAAGCCGCCCGCTTCCGCCGCCTGCGCCAGGGCAAGGATCTGCGCGTAGGTGGCACCATGGTGCGGTTCGAGTAGGATCCGCAGCCGCATCGGCCGTTCCTTTCGGTCGGGAAGATCACCGGAAACGCTGGTCGGGGTCACCGGCCGGCCGGGAGCGGACCGGGGATCGGTGATGGCCAGTCAGAACGAGGGCGGCTGACCCCGAAGGCGAAGCACTACAAACTCTTTTCCCCTGACCGTTCCGATCAGGAATCCCTTCAGGGAGAAGCAGGAGAAAAGAGTTCGCCCGTTCCGACTCGTCTTAACCTTGACCTTTGACTTGCTTTGCTTAGCCCTGCGCCTGGACGGTGCTCGCCGCCGCCTGCGCCGGGGCCGGCTCGGTGAGCGGGTGGTGGCAGGCCACCAGGTGCCCGGGCGCGAGTTCCCGGGGCGGCGGCACCTCCAGCGCGCACTGGTCGGTGGCGCGAGGGCAGCGGGTGCGGAACCGGCAGCCGGACGGCGGGTCGATCGGGGACGGCGGCTCGCCCTTGATGGTGGCGGTGGCTCGCGCCGCGCCGGGCTCGGTGGACGGGATGGAGTCGAGCAGCGCCTTCGTGTACGGGTGCAGCGGCTGCTTGTAGACCAGCTCGCCCGGCCCGACCTCGCAGAACATGCCCAGGTACATCACGCCGACCCGGTCCGAGACCTGCTTGACGAGCGCCAGGTCGTGCGCGATGAACAGGTAGGAGAGCCCGAGCTCGCGGCGCAGCCGCTCGAACAGGTTGAGCACCTGCGCCTGGATCAGCACGTCGAGGGAGGAGACCGCCTCGTCGCAGATGAGCAGCGACGGGTTGAGCGCCACCGCCCGGGCGATGGCGACCCGCTGCGCCTGGCCGCCGGACAGCTCGCGCGGGTGCCGGCCGGCGTACCGCGCGGGGTCGAGGCCGACCAGGTCGAGCAGCTCGTCGACCCGCTTGCGGCGGGCCGCCCGGTCGCCGTCCCGGTAGGCGACGAGCGGCTCCTCGACGATCGACCTGACCTTCCACTTCGGGTCGAGCGAGCCGAAGGGGTCCTGCCAGACGAACTGCATGTGCCGGCGGGCCTGCAGCAGCTTGCCGCCGCGCAGCGTGGTCAGGTCGGCGCCGCGGAAGACGACCGAGCCCGACTTCGGGCGCGGCGCCTGCAGCACGGCGCGGGCCAGGGTGGACTTGCCCGAGCCGGTCTCGCCGACGATGCCGAGCGTCTCGCCGGGCATGATGTCGAAGGAGACACCGGAGACCGCCTGGACGACGCCGCCCTTGGCCCCGCCTGCGCCGCGGACGACGAACTCCTGGACCAGGTCCCGCACCGAGAGCAGCGGCTCCGTGGCGCTGGTTGGCGCGCTCATGCGGATTCCTCGCTGGCGCTCGTCGTCCGCATTCGCGCACGCACAGTGCTTACTGATTCGCTCGCAAGCTCGCTCATGCGCTCACTCCGATCTCGCAGGGGTGATAGCAGGCCCAGCGGTGCCCGGCGGCGTGCTCGGCCAGGGCCGGCTCCTTCGCCGTGCAGTCGTCTTCCGCGGCCGGGCAGCGGGGCGCGAACGAGCAGCCGGCGGGGAGCGCCGTGGGGTCCGGCGGGCGGCCGCTGACCACGGGCAGCTCGGTGTGCGCGGCCCGCTCGAGGTGCGGGATCGCGTCGAGCAGCGCCCGGGTGTACCGCATCTTGACGGTTCCGCCCGCGCCGAACAGCCGCCTGGCCGGGGCCTGCTCCACGATCTTGCCCGCGTACATGACGACCACCTCGTCCGCGTAGGACGCGGCGAGACCCAGGTCGTGGCTGATCAGGATCAGCGCCATGCCGAGCTCGGCCTGCAGCTCGAGCAGCAGCTCCATGATCTGCGCCTGGGTGGTCACGTCGAGCGCCGTGGTGGCCTCGTCGGCGAACAGCAGCTTGGGACGGCAGGCGAGCGCCATCGCGATCATGATGCGCTGGCGCATGCCGCCGGACAGCTGGTGCGGGTACTCGTGGAACCGGCGCTCGGCCGCGGGGATGCGGACCAGCCGGAGCAGCTCGATCGCCTGGGCGCGCGCCTCGGACTTGCCGACCTTCCTGTGCGTCTGGATCGCCTCGGTGATCTGCACGCCGACCCGCATCGTCGGGTTCAGCGACCTGGCCGGGTCCTGGAAGATCATGGCCATGTCCTGGCCGCGGTGCCTGCGCAGCTCGGCGTCGTTCAGGCCGATCATCTCGGTGCCGCGCAGCCGCGCGGACCCGTGAGACCTTGGTGCCCGTGGGCAGCAGCCCCATGATCGCCCGGCAGCCGACCGTCTTGCCGGAACCGGACTCGCCGATGATGGCGAGGGTCTTGCCGGCCTCGACCGTGTAGCTGACGCCGTCGACCGCGCGGATCTCGCGGCCGCCCGCCGCGAAGGCGACCCGCAGGTCCTCGACGGCAAGCAGCGCGTCTGTCGTTTGGAGGCTGGTCACTGGACTCCCCACCGCTCGCGCAGCGCGTCGCCGAGCATGTTCAGCGCCACCACGGTGATCAGCAGCGCGATGCTCGGGATCAGGACGTATTCCGGCTGGACGCTCTCTATGTTCTGGCCTTGCGTGATCATCGAGCCCCAGCTCGCCTGGGGCAACTGGATGCCGTAGCCGAGGAAGTCGATCGCGCCCTCGATGATGACCACGATGCCGATGCCGAGCAGGCTGAACGTCACGATGCCCGGCATGATGTTCGGCAGGACATGGCGGGCGATGATCCGCCAGGGACGGGTGCCCGACAGCCGCGCGGCGGTCATGTAGGACAGCCCGCGCACCGTCAGCGTGGCGCCCCGCGCGACCCGGCCTTGCGCCGGGATGGCGAACACCGCAAGCGCCCAGATCAAGTGCAGCTCGCTCGGCCCGAGCCCTTCGGCGATCACCAGTGCGAGCACCAGCGCGGGGAACGCGAGCAGGATGTCGAGCACCCGGGAGATCACCGCGTCCACCCAGCCGCCGAAGTACGCGGCGGTGACACCGAGCAGGCCGCCGATCACGATGCCGATGGCGGTGACCGAGAGGCTGATCTCGAACGTCACCTGGCCGCCGGACACGAGCTGGGAGAAGATGTCGACGCCCTGCACGTTCGTGCCAAGCAGGTGCCCCGGCGTGAACGGCGCCTCGTTGTTGTAGAGGATGTCACCCGCGGTCGACGAGGGCAGCGTGATGATCAGCGGCAGCACGAAGCAGATGCCGAGCAGCGCGATGAGGGTCCCGGCGGGTACCCACAGCCGCAGCGCGCGGCCGATCCGCTGCGACCGCAGGCTGCGGGCACTGACCAGGGACGGCAACGGCGGCGCGGCAGGGGTCGCGAGCATCGCGTCAGGAGTTGGAACTGCCATACCGGATCCTTGGGTCGAGTACCGCGTACGCCAGGTCGGCGAGGAGGTTGCCGAACACGGTCACCAGCGCGAAGACCAGCGTGATCCCCTCGATGAGTGGCACGTCGTGGGTGGAGATGCCGGTTATCAGGTCGTTGCCGATGCCCTGCACCGAGAAGATGTTCTCGATGATGGCCGCCGCGCCGACCAGCCCGCCGAGGTTGAGGCCGATGACGGTGATGAGGGTGAACAGGGAATTGCGCAGCGCGTGGCGCAGCAGCACCCGCCAGGGCGGGACTCCCTTCGCCTTGGCGGTGACGATGTAGTCCTCGCGCTGCATCTGGTCGACCATGTTGGCGCGCAGCAGCCGGGTGTAGACCGAGAAGAGCCCGAACCCGATCGCGCAGGCGGGGAGCGTCAGGTTCTTGAAGAACGAGCCAGGGCCGGCCACCGCGCCGGACAGGACGGGGAACCACCTCAGCTTGCCCGCGACGACGATGATGAGCAGGAACGCGAACGCGTACGGCGCGGTGGACAGCCCGAGCATGCTGACCGCGGCGATGAGCCGGTCGGCGATGCCGTTCGGCCGCCGTGCGGCGAGCGCCGCCACGACGATCGACAGCGCCACCGAGACCACCAGCGCGTACAGCAGCAGTTCCAGGGTGATCGGCACGTGGATGGCCAGTTCGTGGTTGACGCTCGAGCCCTGGAGGCTCGTGCCGAAGTTCCCGTGCAGCACGTTGACGAGCCAGTGCCAGTACCGCTGCCAGAACGGCTGGTCAAGGCCGAGCGTGTGGTTGAGCGCGGCCACCGCCGACGGGCTGGCGTTCAGCCCGAGTATCGCCTGGACGGAGTCGTTCGGCAGCAGGCTCATCACCGAGAACGTGAGGAAAGTGACGCCGATGAGCACCGGGATGGCGGCGAGCAGCCGCCGTCCCGCTACCCGCAGCGCGGGCGAGCCGGCTGACCCGGCGCGCGCTGCCGCGCGCGCCGGGGCCCCGCTGGAGCTGGATTTGCTGTACCAGCGCCATGTGTTATCTAACCCTCCTTGGTTTGATCCCGCCGGTCAGGAGCCAGAGGGGTTGTAGTACACGTCCTCCCACGGGATCGTCGGCACGACCGCGACGGAAGCCAGTGGCGAGGTAATGCCGGGGCCGCCGACGCCGTGCACCGCGATGTTCGACGGGGCAAGGGTGAAGAAGAACGGCCCGTAGTAGTTCTTGGCGATGTACTCCGCCGCCTGGTTGTAGAAGCCGCACCGGGTGGACAGCTCAGTGGAGCCCGCCGCGCTCGCCAGCAGCGTGTCCAGCTTGGGGTCGTGGACCCCGCTGAACGGCGAGTGGGAGTTGAAGCGGAACGCCACCCCGACGCCGGTCGCCGGGTCGTAAGCACCCGCGGTCTGCACCATCGACTGCCAGGACTTGCCGCCGTTGGCCTCGAAGGCCGCGATAAGACCGGACAGCGGCCAGGACGACTGCTTGACGTGCAGCCCGAGCGACTGCCATTCGGTGGCCAGCGCCTGCATGGAGTCTTGCGCGGTCTGCAGGGCGATCGTGCCGAGCTGGATCGTCACCTTGTCGAGGCCGGTCTGCTGGATGAGCTGCTTCGCCAGCGTCGGGTCATAGCCCTGGTAGCCGGGCACCGTCTGCTGGTAGCAGATGCCGCCTGGCCCGGTGAAGCTCTGGGTGACCGGGTACCGGCCGCCGAACAGGCGCTGCAGGATCGGCGCGAAGTTGGTCGCCGCGTAGATCGCCTGGCGGGCCTTGGGGTTGTTGAACGGCGGGACCGCGGTATTCAGCTGCAGGTCGTACGGTGAGGTGCCGAGGTTGTTCTCCACCGTGAAGTGCTGCGCCGACTCGGTGATGAGCTGGTTGGTTGCCAGGTTCTCGTAGACCTGGCCCTCGTTGGCCAGCATCGCCTCGTACGCCGCCTGGTCGCTGCCAACCGTCTTGAACGTGATCTGGTCGAGGAAGGGATGACCCGCCTGCCAGTAGTTCGGGTTCTTCTTGACGATCAGCTGGTTGTTCGGGACGTTGCTCACGACCTGGAACGGCCCGGCGCCGACCGGGTTCTGGCCGAACGCCGCGTCGCCCATCTTCTGCAGGGCGGCCGGCGAGGCGATCCAGGTCTCGATGTTGTCGAAGAGCTGGTCGACCGCGGCGCCGTCCGGCGCGTTCATGTGCAGGACGATCGTGTACGGGTCAGTGACCTGGACGACCCCGGCAGCGGGCGGCATCGCGGGCGGCGGCCCGGGCGGGGCTCCCTTCGCCGGCGGGGCGCCGGCAGCTCATTGATGGGCCACGGCGAGTTGAAGCCGTTCTTGATGCCGATGGTGCCCAGGTCCCGCATCCAGTTGGTGTAGACCGCCTGCGCGTTGAACGGGGTGCCGTCGGTGAACGTCACGCCCTTGCGCAGGGTGATCGTGAGCGTCTTGCCGTCCGGGCTGAACGTGTAGCCGGTGGCCAGGTCGGGAACGATCTTGCCGCCGGTGCCGAGCTCGAAGAGCTGCCCGTAGATCGCGGTCATGAAGTCCTGGGTGGCCGCGCCCACCCGGTTGTTTGGTGGGTCGAGGTTCGTCCACGCGCCGGAGTAGCCCTGGCTCTCGAGGACCGTGATCGAGCCGCCCGACTTGACCGCCGGGGCCGTCGGGGTAGAACTGGAACTGGCCGCGCCTGAGCTGGTCCCCGAGGATGTGGAACTGCTACTGCTGCACGCAGCCGCAGTGAGCACCATCGCGGCCGCCCCAGCTAGGCAGGCGGTCCGCATTGACATAAGCCGCAATCTCACCGGCATTCACCTACTCGTGATTAATCGTACGCTGGTTGGTGACAAACATAGAGTCGCTCGTCCCGCGATTTGTCTTGGATACTCTCACCCGCCCGGGCCACCTGCAAGAAGCATTAATCGAGGTCCACCGGTTCGTGACATTGCTTGTATCCGCCCCAACCCGGTCGCGTCCCGCGCTTGTGCCTATCCCACAAAGCGGGACGTTCGGGCTGTTTGACGCACGTCCGGGACGGAACCGGGCCAAACAGCGCCTCGCGCCGCGGCCCGCCGCGGCGTTCGCCGTCGTCGGCGCCCCGGGGTTCTCGCTGTCCGCGTCCCTGTTCGCCCTGGCGGGCTTCCTCGCCGGCCCCTACCTCGGCGGCGTCCTTGTGGCCAGGCACAGCGGCGACCGCGGCCTATCCCCAGACCTCGGCGGCGGTCGTCACGATCAGCTCGAGCTTGGCCTTCTGCTCGTCCATGGTGAGCGCGTTTCCCTGCTCGGTGGAGGCGAAGCCGCACTGGCCGGACAGGCACAGCTGGTCAAGCGGCACGTACTTGGCCGCCTCCTCGATCCGCCGCTTAAGTTCGTCCTTTGACTCGAGCCGCGGCCGCTTGGTGGTGACCAGGCCGAGCACGACCTGCTTGCCCGGTGGCACGAACCGCAGCGGCTCGAAGCCGCCGGACCGCTCGTCGTCGTACTCGAGGAAGAACCCGTCCACGTCAAGCCCGTTGAACAGCGCTTCGGCGACGAAGTCGTAGCCGCCGGAGGCGACCCACGAGGACTGGAAGTTGCCGCGGCACAGGTGCGTGGTGATTCCCATGTCCGCCGGGCGCCCCGCCACCGCGGCGTTGGTCAGCGCGATGTACCGCTCGTGGATGTGCTCGGCGTCCTCGCCACGTGTCGCGATGTACTCCCGCTGCGCCGGGTCGTTCACGTACGCCAGCGACGTGTCGTCAAGCTGCAGGTACCGGCAGCCCTGCGCCGCCAGCCGCTGCACCTCGTCGTGGTAGGCCGCGCCGAGGTCGGCCCAGAACTCCTCGGTGTCCGGGTACACCGACTCGTCCACCACGGCCCGGATGCCCGACCGGTAGTGCACCATCGACGGCGCCGGGATCGTCAGCTTCGGTACGCTGTCCCCCGCGACCGACTGCAGGAACGCGAAGTGGTCACCGAAGATCGTGGTGTCCATCGACAGCCTGCGCGTCACGTGGATCGCGTCCGGCGTGTAGGTGATGTCGCCTTGCTCGTTGTGGAAGGTCGACAGCAGCGTGCCCGGGGCCTTCTCGATCCCGCCGATCTGGTACACGAAGTCCATGTGCCAGGTCGCCCGCCGGAACTCACCGTCGGTCACCGCCCGCAGCCCCACCTCCTGCTGCAGCGCCACCACCGCGCGGACCGCCTCGTCCTCCACCGCCCGCAGCTGCTCCGCGGAGATGACCCCGGACGCGCGGCGCCGCCTGGCCTCATGGAGCTCCGCCGGGCGCAGAAAGCTCCCGACGTGATCGGCGCGGAACGGCGGCGTAATCCTCGGCGACATCCAGACCCCTTCGGACGCTTCCTTGATCCTCGGGGGCAGACTGTCATGAGCTGGCGCCTTCTGTCATCCCATGGGGAAAACCAGGACAAGCCGGTTTCTTTGGCCTCCGGGCACTGCGGCGGGGCCCGGCGTCGCGGAAGCCTCTGTATAGAGGAGGTGCAGGCAGCGCACCCGCAGGCCGTCAGTGCCTAGCGCGTGCGGTACCGGTGGGCGCCTACGGTTTGGCCGCCTCCGGCGGCTTCTTCGCCCACATGGAGCCGGAGCCGCCGCCGTCGAGGACCAGGGTCTGGCCGGTCATGTAGCCGGCGCCGTCGGAGGCCAGGTAGGCGACCGCGGCGGCGATGTCGTCGGGGTAGCCGGAGCGGCCGACGGCGAGCATGGAGCCGCGGCGCTTGATCTCGGCGTCGGCGTCGATGTCCGGGTCGAGTGACAGCAGGGCCCGGGACGTGGCCACCATGCCGGGCGAGATCGCGTTGGCGGTGATGCCCCAGGGGGCGACGTCAGCGGACAGCGCCCTGGTGAAGCCGAGGACGCCGGCCTTGGACGCGGAGTACGCGGTGGACATGGCGGCGGGGACCTGGCCGGCCTGGGAGGAGATGTTGATGATCCGGCCCCAGCGCTGTGCGCGCATGTGCGGCACGGCGAACCGTGACATCAGGTAGGTGCCGCGCAGGTTGACGGCGATCACGAAGTCGAAGACCTCGATCGGCACGTCCTCGATGTCCTGGCGGTCCAGGCCCTGCGGGGCGCCCGCGCCGTTGACGAGGATGTCGAGGCGGCCGCGCCAGGCGGCGGCGGTGTCGACCATGCGCTGGGCGTCGTCGGCGTCGGAGATGTCGCCGAGCTGGGCCATGGCGGTGCCGCCCGCGGCGGTGATCTCCTCGACCAGGGAGTCGACGCCGCCCCAGGTCTCGTCGGTGACGCCGACGACCTGCTGGCGGCGGTTGAGCACGCCGGTGGCCTGCTTGTCGGTCACGACGACCGCGATCCCTGAGGCGGCGAGGGCCAGGGCGATGGCCCGGCCCATGCCGTCACGCTTGCCGCAGCCGGTGACGAGCGCTACGCGGGTGGTCAATGCCCGGCCTCAGATCCGTGGCCGCCCGGGTAGCCGGGGAGGTCGACCGGGTAGGTGATGTCGATCAGGTCACCCTCGATGCCCAGCTGGTGCGAGGCGATGCCGCGGAACACGTCCTTGGGCACCAGGCAGTCCTCGCAGGCGCCCGGGCCCGGGGACACGGTCAGCGCGACGCGGTGGCCGTTCTCCTCGACCGCCAGGTTGTAGCCGTCGGCGGCGAGCATGGTGGCGATGTCCGCCATCTTCTCTGTGTAGCTGCTCATTGCCTACTTCTTCTCCCCTACCGGGACCGCGGTGCCTGACCACTCGCCGAAGATCCGGACGACCATCGAGATGGCGGCGTTCTTCGCGCCCGCCACGATGACCGGGATCGACTTGGGGCCGGCCAGGAACTTGTGGAACGCCTCGTCGCCCGCGTACGGGCCGTGGAAGGTATTGGTGTTCACCTCGGCCTTGCCCATGCGGGTCAGCTCGGCGCCGGTGCGGCCGCACCGCTCGAGCAGCCAGTTCTGCACGTCGGCCTTGGCCATGCCCGCGTTCGCGAACATCTGGGCGTGCTCCGGGCACAGCACCACGGCCACCGACGACAGCGGGAAGATCTGCGAGCCGATCCGCGAGATGGTGTCCTGCAGGTCGCGCAGCACGTCCTCATGGTTGGGAGTGTGCCGGTTGTCGACGAACTCCATGGTGCGGGTGAGGGTGGCGGAGACGGCGGAGACGCCGCCGGCGACGCCGCCGTTCTCGGCGAACGGCTCCCAGGGGGACTCTTCCTCGTTCTCCGCGATGCAGACCTGCCAGCGGCCGGGCAGGCCCTGGGTGGCCTGCTCGAGGACGTGCGGGACGATGCCGAACGCGTTGCGGACGATGAGGCCGACGGCGCGCGGGATGGTGGCGTTGGGCCGGAAGCCGGGGCCGAACGCGCCGCCGGCGGTGTTGAAGCCGAGTTCCTTGCGGATCGGGCCGTTGACCACGATCAGCGGGGACGGGCCGCTGGTGGACTGGAAGCCGCCGCCGCGGGCGGCGCGCTCGCGCATCAGCGCCTCGAACGCGGCGAGCACGACCGGGAAGTACTCCGGCTTGCAGCCGGCCATCGCGGCGTTGATCGCGGCGGTGCGCACGTTGACGTCGCGGCCGACCTGCTCCAGGGCGCCGATGATCTCGTCGGGGTCCTTGCTGGTGGTGGCGAGGAACGCGTCGAGGAGCGGCTGGGAGACCGGGACGAGCGGCAGCCCGTCGGACCAGCCCTGCTCGTAGCAGTACTCGATCGCGCGCTGTGCCTCGTCGGGGTCGGGGGCCGCCGCGGCGGCGGCGGTCCCGTCGCTCATCGCTACGGTCATGCCTCGGCTTTTCCTGAGTCGTCGGTGAGCAGGGCGACCACGTCGTCGAGCACCTGCGCGGCGCGCTCCTTGACCTTGTCCTGGGTGAGGACGGCGACGGGGTGCGCGGTGGTGGCGTACTTGTAGCCGGGCGCGCCGCGCAGCGCGGCCATCGCGTCGGCGGTGGGGATGAAGGAGTCGGTGATGATCGCCGCGACGGGCACGCCGGCGGCCTCGAACACCACGCCGTCCGCGGCGGCGGCGGCGCTGCAGGAGCCGCAGTCACCGACGCCGGTGATGATCGCGTCCGCCTCGGCGGCGAGCTCCTTGATGACGTCCTCGGGCTCGGGGACCGCGAAGTTGACCTTGGTGCGCTCGGTCAGCGTGACGTCGTACCGCTCCCGCAGCAGGCGGCCGACCTCCTCGAGGAAGGGGCGGGCGTTCTGCTTGGTGTTGATGAGGAGGCCGACCCTCTTGCCTTGCAGGCTCGCGAGACGGGGGGCCCTGGGCGCGGCGGGCTTGGCGCGGCTGCTGACGGTCCCCGTCGGATCCAGGATCGCGTTAGGCATTACTTCTCCTCTTCTCCTGCTAACTTCCTCGCGGCTTCAGTGCTGGTGCACGACGACGCCGCGGATGTTCTTACCATCCATAAGATCCTGGTAGCCGTCGTTAATTTCGTCCAGGGTGTACTTTTTGGTAATAAGTTCCGTGAGCTTGATGTGACCTTCGTGCCACAGGCTCAGGATCATCGGGATGTCGTACAGCGGGAAGGTCTTGTCGGGCAGGCAGCCCACGCCGGCGTAAGGCCGGCGTCACAGAGGTTCTGCTTGCCGGTGGAGCAGTATCGGCACTTGCCGCAGACGGGGATGTAGGAGCAGGAGAACGCGGTCGCCGACCTTGACGCGGGTGACGCCGGGGCCCGTCTCGACAACGGTGCCGGCTCCCTCGTGGCCGCCGACCATCGGCAGCCGGGCCATGCCCTTGGCCCGGATGTGCTCGTCGGAGTGGCACAGGCCGGCCGCCTGCATCTGGATGAGGACCTCGTTGGCCTGGGGCGCGTCGAGCTCGAGCTCGGTGATCTCCCACGGGGTGCCCGCCTTGCGCAGCACCGCGGCACGGGTCTTCATACTGGGCCTCCGAACACTGGGCCTCCGAACACTGGGCCTCCGAACACTGGGCCTCCGAGGTTGGGATTTACCCTGATTCCAGCCAGCCCGTTTGTGGCCGTACTCATGACAAGCGCATCTACGGCTGTCTTGATATTAGATTTCATATCACGCGCTTCCCGTCGCGCCAAGTGTCATATATCGTCTTCCGTGAGCCGGGTGACGGGGTTATCACCTGCGACAAATCCCCCGGCCAGGCACCTGTTGCCGGGCCCAACGCTCCGGGGCACGGCGAGCAGCGCTGGCGGAGCGCAGAGTAGGACGTGTATGGCTGACATGGTTCGCGCGGTGGTTCAGACCGGACCGCGGCAGATGGAGATGCGCGAGTACCCGCGGCCCGTGATCGGCCCGGACGACGGCGCGCTGCTGCGCGTGGAGGCGTGCGGCATCTGCGGGTCTGACGTTGAGCAGTACAAGGGGGCGATGGGCACCCGCGGCCTGCCGATGATCCCCGGTCACGAGCCGCTGGGGATCATCGAGGAGATCTCGGAGTCGGCGTCCCGCCGCTGGGGCGTGTCGGCCGGGGACCGGGTGGCGGTGGAGATCCTCATCCCGTGCCGGTCCTGCGACCGCTGCCTGGCGGGACGGTACATGAACTGCAAGAACCGGATCGGCAGCCACGGCGGCGGCAACCCGCCGGAGCGGGCGAACGTGCTGACCGGCGGCTATGCCGAGTACATCCAGCTGCACCCGAACTCGATCGTGCACCCGATGCGCGGCGACATCCCGGCGGAGATCGCCGTCATGTACAACCCGCTGGGCGCCGGGGTGCGCTGGGCGCTTGAGTACGGCGGCGTGCACCTCGGGTCCTCGGTGCTCGTGCTCGGCGCGGGCCAGCGCGGTCTTGCCGCCATCCTGGCCTCCCGGTACGTCGGCGCCGGGCTGATCATCGCCACCGGCCTGAACCGCGACGCGAAGAAGCTCGAGCTGGCCCGCGAGTTCGGCGCCGACCACGTGATCAACGTGGAGGAAGAGGACACGGTCGCCCGGGTCCGCGAGCTGACCGGCGGCGACGGGGTGGACGTGGCGCTCGACCTGACCCCGATGGCGCAGCAGCCCATCCTGGACGCCATCAACGCGGTCCGCTGGGGCGGCACCATCGTGCTTGCCGGGCTGAAGGGGCACAAGGAGATCCCGATCACCACGGACATGCTGATCAACAAGGCGCTGACGGTGAAGGGCGCGTTCTCTGTGGACGCCAACGGCTACACCGACGCCATCCGGCTGATCGAGTCGGGCAAGTTCCCGCTTGAGAAGATGCAGACGCACAAGTTCGGCCTCGACGACGTGGAGCACGCCATCAAGCTGCTGGCCGGCGAACTGCCCGGCGAGGACGGCATCCACGTCGCGATCATGCCTGGACTGTGAGCCGGCCGGAAAGGGGGCTTTACCTCTCATGCCTATCATCGATACGCACGCGCATATCTTCCCCGGCGACTTCGGTCCGCCGCCCGCCGGGTGCGACCCGGCGGCCTGGCCGTCCGTGGAGCCCGGACCCGACTCCGGTACCAGCCTGCTCGTCAACGGGCCGATGCGGTTCCCGGCGAAGAAGGTGTGGTTCGACGCCGAGGCGCGCCTTGCGGCTTCGGCGGCGTCCGGCGTTGACGCGGAGCTGCTCTCCCCGTTCCCCGCGCTGCTTAACTACCGCGTCCCCGGCCCGCTCGGCCGCGACCTGTGCCGGGTCACCAACGAGTACATCGCGGGCCTGGTCGCCGCTTTCCCTGACCGGTTTTACGGTCTCGGCACGATCCCGCTGCAGGACCCCGACCTTGGCGCGGCCGAGCTGACCGAGGTCGCCAAGCTCGGCCTGCCCGGCGTGGAGATCGCCTCGAACATCAGCGGGGCATCACTGCACGACCCGCAGTTCGACGGTTTCTGGGCGGAGGCGGAGCGGCTCGGCACGGCGGTGTTCATCCACGGCATGCCGGTGCCGTCGGACCGGGTACCCGGGCCCGCCGTCGCGACGTTCGGCGTCGGCGCCGAGGCGTCGCTCGGCGCGGCGTCGATCATCTCCGGCGGGGTGGCGGAGAAGTACCCGAACCTCAAGATCTCCTTCAGCCACGCCGGCGGCGGGTTCCCGCTGATCCTCACCCGCGCCCAGTGGTTCTGGGGCCGGACCTGGAACGAGGAGCCGCCGGCGCCGGAATCGGAGCGCCCCGAGGCCGCCCCGTGGTTCGCTGAGCACAGCCCGATCGAGCTGGCCCGCCGGTTCTACTACGACTCGCTCGTGTTCGACCACCGGGCGATCAGGTACCTGGCGGACATGTTCGGCACCGACCGGCTCCTGGTCGGCTCGGATTACCCCGCCATGACCCGGGAGCAGCCGATCGCGAAGACGCTGCGCTCGATGGGACTTTCGGAAGCAGAACTGGACAATGTCCTATGGAACAACTGCTTCCGATTCCTTGGCATTGACCCGCCAAAGTTATCCTCGTCAATGTGGGCACAAGCGTGAGCAGCCTATCTACCTATTTCGACCCGCTTGAGGACGATGGGGTCCCCCAGCCGTGGACGTCACCCGGTTCGGTCGCGCAGCGGCCGCCCCGGCTGCTGCTCACGCTGCTCGGCGACTACTGGTGGCAGCGGACCGAGCCGCTGCCGTCGGCCGCCATCGTCGCGCTGCTCGCCGAGTTCGGCGTGAGCGACTCCGCGGCCCGCGCCGCGCTGTCCAGGCTGACCAGAAACGGGCTGCTCGTCACGTTGCGGCGCGGGCGGCGCACCTACGTCCAGCTGTCCGTCCGCGCCGCTGGCGTGCTCGACGACGGCGCGCGGCGCATCTTCTCCTTCGGCCGGCGCCCCGAGGCGTGGGACGGGATGTGGTCGCTCGTCGCGTTCTCCATCCCCGAGGAGCACCGGGCGGCGCGCGACGAGCTGCGCAAGGCGCTGCGCTGGCTCGGGTTCGCCCCGCTGTACGACGGGCTGTGGGTCTCGCCGCGTGACCACGCGGGCGAGGTCATCGAACGGCTGAAAGACCTGGGGATCACCACGGCCACCGCGTTCCGCGCTACCGCGCTGCCGCTGCCCGCGGGCGCGATGCCGCTTGGCGCGGCGCCGCTGGACATCCCGTCGCGGGCCTGGGACCTGAGCGGGCTGCGGGCGCGGTACGAGGAGTTCACCACGTTCGCCGGGCAGCTGCGCGACCAGACCGAAGGCCGGCCAGGTCAGCGTGGCCGACGCGCTGGTCGCGCGTACCCGGGTGATGAACGAGTGGCGGGCCTTCCCCGCCATGGACCCCGACCTGCCCGATGAGCTGCTCCCCGCCGCCTGGCCGCGCGCCACCGCCCGCGAGCTGTTCATCGCGTGCTATGACCTGCTCGGCCCCCTGGCGACCCGCCGGGTCCGGCAGATCATCGCCCGCTACAGCCCGGAGCTCGCGGTCCGCGCCAACTTCCACAACACGGAGCTGGCCATGTCCGACGCCGCCGAGGCGTGAGCCGGGCCGCTGCGGGGCCGCCTAGCCTGGCTCGGGCAGTGCCAGGGCCTCCGCCGCGAGGGTGGCGCGCTGCAGGGTCTCACGCAGCGCCTGGCTGGTCTCGGCGGCCTGCTCGGCCAGGCCAGCGATCTCCGTGGTGGCCTGCTTGTCCGCTGCCGTTCGCGCGACCAGGTCCAGGAACTTGTCATTGCGCGCCGCCGCCTTGTGGGCGGCCTCCCAGTCGCGCCGCGCCGCCTCCGCGACCGCCACGTGCTCCGCGAGCGCCTCAAGCGCGAGCACCCGGGCCGCGGTGGCGTCGCGGGCCAAGGAGATCGCCCGGTTCTGCGAGAGCAGCACCGCGGTGGTCATCGGCCCCGCTTGGCCTCCGGCGTAACTGACGGCCAGGTCAAGCAGCAGTTCGGTTATCTCGCGCAGCGCGACGGCGATTTCCCACTCGTGCTGGCGCAGTGCGCGTTCCTGGACGGTGCCGCGCAGCTCCCGCTGGTACACCTGCGACGTCACGACGGTGGCGATGGCACGCTGCGCCCGGTACAGCAGCGTCCCGCACTCGCGCTCGAGCGCGAGCGGTGACACGACCTCATCCAGGTTGCGGGTCTGGCGAACCGGCCCGATGTTGTATGCCAGCTTCGCCTTCGCCATCGCGACGAGGCGTTCCCGCTTGGCCTGCCGCAAGCTGGGATTCGCCACGGGCTCGACGCGTGCGCCGACATTGCCGACCATGGAGGCATTTTAGGGGTCAGCGTCGCCAGCGGCGAGCGGACGCTCCGAGGGACGCGCTGGCGCTGCCCGCGTTCCCGGCCGGAGCGAGAGCGCCGAGCGGGCCGACGGCTCCCGCCGCGGCGGCGGTGCCCGCCGGCCACGCGGTGATGTCGGCCGGCGTCAAGGCGCACGGCGCAGTGATCGCCTGGCCCGAGGCCGAGGGCCGCGGTGGTCCGGACGCGCAGTTCCGGCGCCTGCCGCTGGCCGGTGCGCAGCCGGACGGTGAGGGTGGTCAGCGTGCCGATGTCGGCGATGTCGTCGACCACCGCCGGGTACGCGGTGCCGTGCCCGCTGACGGCGACGTCCGCGGCGGGACCGGGCAGGACGGTGACGTGGTCGGGGCGGATGGTCCACAGCACCTCGGCGCCGGACGGCAGGTCGCCGGTCGCCGCCGCGATCCGCAGGCCTGCACCGTTCTCCGCGGCCAGGGGGCCGACGGCGATGACGCCCGGCTCCGCGACCGTGCCGTGAATCAGGTTCGGGATGCCGAGCAGCCGCGCCACCTGCGGGGACGCGGGCCGGCTGAAGACCTCGGCGCGCGGCCCCGCCTGGAGCAGGCCGCCGTCGCCGATGACGATGATCTCATCGGCGAGCAGCGCCGCCTCCTCGGCGTCGTGGGTCACGATGACGGTGGACAGCCCGGCGTCGCGCTGCAGGCGGCGCAGCTCGCGGCGCAGTTCCTCGCGCACCGGGGCGTCGAGCGCGCTGAACGGCTCGTCGAGCAGGACCAGCCTGGGCTGGAAGGCGAGCGCGCGGGCGAGCGCGACCCGCTGCCGCTGGCCGCCGGACAGCTCACCGGGCAGCCGCCCCTCCAGGCCGTCGAGCCGCAGCGTGCGCAGCCACCAGGCGGCGAGCGCCGGGTCGGACCCCGCCGCGAACAGCACCTGCTGCCAGGCGGTGCGGCCGGGGAACATGATGTGCCCCTGGGGGACGTAGCCGACGCGGCGCTCCTCGACCCGCACCGTGCCGACCTCCGCGCCGTTGAACTGGACACGGCCCGCGGACGGGCCGAGGAACCCGGCGATCGCGCGCAGCGTGATCGACTTGCCCGCGCCGGACGGGCCGAGGATGGCGATCTTGTTGCTCGTCGACTGGTGGGCAAGCCGCAGCCGGAAGGAGCCGACGGTGAGGTCGAGGTCAAAGGAGACGGCGACCGGCTCGACCGGCGGCGGCGCGGCGGGCGGCGGCATCGCGAGCGGGCGGCGCAGCCGCGGTGCCAGCCGGATCTCGCTGATGACCAAGACGGCCACGGCGACGCCCAGCGCCAGCGCCGTCGGCGCCTCGGTGCCGGGGATGCCGGTCGAGGAGAACTGCACGTAGGTGAAGACGGGCAGCGTGTACGGGTGGTAGGCGAGCAGCACGGTCGCGCCGTACTCGCCGATCGCGCGCAGCCAGGTCATCAGCATGCCGGCGCGGATGCCCGGCGCGGCTACGCGCAGCGACACCAGCCAGAACCGGCTGGCCGGCCGGCGGCCGAGCGAGGCCGCGAGGTCCTCAAGCGCCGGGTCGACGCCCGCGAACGCGGTCCGCGCGGCGATGATCAGGAACGGGCCGGCCACGAAGGTCTGCGCGAGCACCACGCCGGCGATGGTGCCGGTCAGCTCGTCGTTGAACAGGTTCCCAAGCCACGTGTACGGGCCGACGATGTAGATCAGCACCAGGCCGCTCATCACCGGCGGCAGCGCGACGGGCAGCAGCACGATCAGGCTGACCAGCCGGTTGAGCGGCCCCCTGGTGCGCGCCAGCCAGTAGGCGAGCGGGATGCCGAGGACCGTGACGATCGCCGTGGATATCGTCGCGGCCGCCACCGACGTCCACAGCGCCGACCACAGTCCCGGGCTGCCGAACCCCCGGTCGCCCGGCTGCGCCAGGCGGTAGAGGAAGGCGACGAGCGGGACAGCCAGGTACAGCGCGAGCAGCCCGCCCAGGTAAGTGAGCGGGCTGCGTGACGCGCGGTATTTCACGTGATGAAACTTACCTAATCAGAGCAAGTGGAAGTTGCGTGCCGCAACTAGCCGATCGCGTTCTGCAGCCGTGGACGGCACGCCGCTGCCGGTCACCTTCACCGGGCTGATCACGTCGAAGCCGTCCTGCTTCATCACGGCCTGGGTGGCCGGGCTGAGCATGTAGGCGACGAACGCCTCGGCGCCCGCCTCGTTCGGCGCGCCCGCCAGGGTGGAGATCGTGTAGGTGGCCTTGAGGGCCTCGCCGGTGAGCGGCACGGTCGGGATGTTCACTGGCACCGCCTCGGCGGTGTAGAAGAAGCCCGCGTCGAGCTGGCCCGACTGCAGCCGGGCGACCAGGGTCTCCTCGGGGAAGACGTCAGACTTGTCGTTCTCGATCGCGGTCAGCGCCGGCATGTTCTGCGACTTGGCCGTGCCGGTCAGTGCCTGCGCGGTGAGCTTGCCCTTGGGGTCGGTCGCCGGGTCGGTGAAGCCGAGCTTGAGGCCGGGGGCGGTGATCGCCTTGTACCACGGCTCGGACTTGATCTGGGCGGCGAACTTGCTGTTCGGGTTGTAGCCGAGCACCAGGCTGGACGAGGCGAAGCTGAGTGTAGTAGGAGACCCAGCTGCCGTTGGCCGAGCCCATGAGGGTCGCGGTCGCCTTCGGGCTCGCGCTGATGAACACGTCGCCCTTGTAGACCTTGCCCTTGATGTCGGTCACCAGCGCCGTGGAGCCCGCGCCCTCGCCGGTCACCGAGTAGCCGCTCGCGGCCTGGAAGGCCGGGCCGACCTGCTTCGTGATCAGGTTGACGAGTGAGCCCGCGTACAGCACGTCGACCGAGCCGGAGCCGGTCGCCGAGGACGACGGGGAGGCGGCGGACGTCGCGGCGGCGCTCGACGCCGGCGAGCCGCCGGCGGCGCGCCCGACGAGCTTGCCGACGAGCTGCAGGCCGCGGCGGTGAGGCCGAGGCACGCTACGCCGAGCGCGGCGGCAAGCCGCCGTCGTGATGACCGGAATGTAGGCATGATCTTGACATTAGCTAGCACTACTTGCGTAACGCAATAAGACTTGACATTGCTACGCCGTACTGTGACCCGGGCACAACACCCTCCCGTGGCGGGCTGGTTACTCGCCGGTACGATGCCCGCCGCATCGCCGCAAGGCACAACGAACGGCCTCCGTCATTGGGGTGAGGCCACAATGACCGCGGCTGCCGGCCGGGCGGATGATGGCTAGCCAAACTGCGTTTACTCCCGGGGAGGGTATGCATGAAGACGCGAGCAGCGGTGCTCAGGGACGTCGGCAAGCCGTTCGAGATCGTGGAGCTTGACCTCGACGAGCCGAAGGCAGACGAGGTCCTCGTCCGGTTCGTCGCCTCGGGCCTGTGCCACTCCGACGACCACCTGCGCACCGGCGACATCCCGGTCAGGTACCCGATCGTCGGCGGGCACGAGGGCGCCGGCATCGTGGAGAAGGTAGGGCCTGGCGTCACCAAGCTGGCCGTCGGCGACCACGTGATCACCTCCTGGCTGCCCGTCTGCGGGCACTGCCGGTTCTGCTCCCGCGGCCAGACCAACCTGTGCGACCTGGGCCGTTTCCTGGTGGACAACTCCCTGCCGGACGGCACCTACCGCTACCACGAGGGCGACCACCGACTTCGGGCAGATGTGCCTGCTCGGCACGTTCTCGCAGTACGCCGTGGTCTCCGAGTACTCGGCGGTGAAGATCGAGGAAGACTTCCCGCTCGAGGTCGTCGCGCTGGTCGGCTGCGGCGTGCCCACCGGCTTCGGCACGGCGGTGCGGGCGGGCGAGGTCCACCCCGGCGACACCACGATCGTCTACGGCATCGGCGGCGTCGGCATCAACGCGGTGCAGGGCGCGGCCGCCGCCGGGGCGCGCTACGTCATCGCGGTCGACCCGGTGGAGTTCAAGCGCAGCACCGCGCTCACCCTCGGCGCCACCCACGCGGTCGCCACCGCCGAGGAGGCGCACGAGCTGGCGCTGCAGCTGACCTACGGCGTCGGCGCGGACCAGTCGCTGATCACGGTGGGCGTGGTCTCCGAGGAAGTCGTCTCGGCGGCCTTCGCCGCGGTCCGCAAGCGCGGCATCGTCGTCGTGACGGCGATGGGCGGCGCGCTGTCGGACAAGGCGGTGCACGTCAGCGCATTCGAGCTGACCGCGTTCGAGAAGCGGCTGCAGGGCGCGCTGTTCGGCCACGACAACCCGTTCGACGTCGTCCCGCGGATGCTCGAGCTGTACCGGGCGGGCAAGCTCAAGCTCGACGAGCTGATCACCACCCGCTACACCCTCGACCAGGTCAACCAGGGCTACGAGGACATGATGGCGGGCCGGAACATCCGCGGCGTCATCATCCACGAGCACTGAGGCGGCGGCTTACGCGCTGACGCGGAGCCCGCACCCGTTCTGGATACTCCATGACTCTTCCAGAACGGCGGCGGGCTCTTCCGTTCCCGCACCGCGGCGCCGCCGGGCGGCCGCGGACTCCGCGACCGCGCGTCTGCGCGCTCCGCGCGCCTGTTGCTGTTATCAGCAGCGGGGTGGCCCTGGCGACGCCTGCGGCGCGGCCGGCGATGACGGGCGGGTGAGCCGCACCAGGCTCGCGCCGGGGTCGCCAGGATCCGGTCGACCGTCTGCTCCGGCCGACAGCCCCGTCGAGTCGAGCCACAGGCCTAGCCTGGCCGTCTCGCGCCGCAGCACGTCACGCAGCTCCCCCACGTCCCAGTCGTCGCCGTAGGCGGTCTTCGAACGGCTGCGGTCACGTTCCGCCACCGCGGTCGCGCAAGGGTCGAGAACTACCAGGTGCATTCGGGCACCGGGACAAGCGCGAGGAACTCGCGCAGCACCGGGCCGATGATCACGTCCTCGACGACCACGTCGAACCCGGCGTCCAGGTAGACCAAGGCGACCGCGAGCGCACCCTGGTAGCGCAGCAGCAGCTGGCCCAGCTCCGCCTCCCCGGCGTCCGGCCGCATGTCGGCGCGCCCGGTCACCACCATCGCCCTGATCGCGTCGCCGGGCACGCAGACGGCACGGTCGCAGGCGGGACGGCGAGCAGCCTGGCGACGGTTGTCTTGCCCGCCGCGGGCACGCCGGAGATCACGAACAGCGGCACACCATGATCCTGCCACCGGGCCGCGCCGTACGATGACCGGGTGCGAGCCATTGACTTCCACGTGCACCTGCCGACACCCGACTGGCTTGACGGCTCCATGGCCGGCTACGTCGAGGCGGCCGAGGCGTACTTCAGGTCCCGGGTGGAGCGGCAGTCCCTCGACGAGCTCGCGGGCAAGTACCGCGCGCTCGACGCGACGGCGGTGCTGCTCGCCTGGGACGCGGAGACCGCGACCGGCCGCCCCCGGGTGCCTAACTCCACGGTGGCCGCCGCGGTGGCCGAGCATCCCGACGCGTTCGCCGGCATCGGCTCGGTGGACCCGCACAAGGAGTCCGCCGTCGACGAGGTGGCGGAGATCGCCGCGCTCGGGCTGCGCGGCGTCAAGTTCCACCCGTCGCTGCAGGCGTTCGCGCCGGACGACGAGCGGTTCTGGCCGGTGTTCGCCGCCTGCGCCGAGCACGGGCTGCTCGCCCTGTTCCACACCGGGACCAGCGGCATCGGCGCCAGGCAGCCGGGCGGGCAGGGCATCAGGATCGACTACTCGCACCCGCTCAAGCTGGACGCGGTCGCCGCGGCGTTCCCGGAGCTGACCGTGGTGGCCGCGCACTTCGGCTGGCCCTGGCACATGGACCTGCTGGCGATGGCGCTGCACAAGACCAACGTCTACATCGACATCTCCGGCTGGTCGCCCAAGCGGATGCCGGCCGAGGTCACCCGCGAGATGAAGGGCCGCCTGTCCGGCCAGTTCGTCTGGGGCAGCGACTTCCCGTTCATCGCACCCGAGCGCTGCCTCGGCGAGTTGTCCGAGCTCGGCCTGGACACCCCGGTCCTGCTGCACGACAACGCCGCCCGCATCCTGCGCCTGGCAGGCGCAGCCGTAAGTTCTGGCTGAACGGCTCGAACGCGAAGTCGGGCGCCGGGCGCGACGTGGTGGCGCGGAGCATCGCGGCCTCGCGCACGAGCAGGGAGCGCTCAAGCCGCAGCCGGTCGAGCGCCGCCGGGGCGGCGAGCAGCGACTGGCGCTCCGGCAGGTCGATGATCATCGCGGCGCCGACCACATAGGACAGCAGCAGCGGCTCGTCCGGCAGGTCGGCGACGTTGACCACACCGCCGCCCCGGTCCGCCAGGGCGTTCAGGTAGCCGCGGAACCCGGCCTGCACCTGGTGCGTCACGAACGCGAGGGCGCTCGGCGTGGCCTGCGCCGCATCGCCGGAGAGCTCCTCCTCGGGGAGCATCTCGACCTCGCCCTGGAAATAAGGCAGCGAGTCGTCCACCCGCAGCAGCCGGAACCGCTCGGTGCCCACCGTGGCCAGGTCGAACCGGCCGTCCGGGTGCGGCGCGATCTGACGGACCTCGGCCACGCAGCCGACGTCGTACAGCGCGGTGACCCCGTCCGCGCCCACCTCACGGCCCTTGCGGATGGCGATCACGCCGAACCGCCGCGGCTCGGGCTGCGCCTGCAAGTCGGCGGCGAGCTGCCGGTACCGCTCCTCGAATATGTGCAGGGGCAAGCGCATGCCGGGAAACAGCACCGCCGACAGCGGGAACAGGGGCAGCAGCTCACTCATATCGAGAAAATTACATCCCGCGGGCACGGGCGTCCCGCACGCGCTGGTCAGTAATTTCGTTGCCTGCCCGTCGCGGCGCCGCCTACCCTCGTGGGCAACGCGTAGACAGGGACCAAGTAGCCGGGGACCGCACGAGCCGAGAGAGCCGCCGGGAGCTGTGAAGGCGGCGTCGTGTCCCCCGCGCGAAGACACCCCCGAGCGTTTGCTTAACGAGGCCGCCGGAGTCCCCGGCGGCGAAGGTGCGGTGGCACCGCGAGTCCACCCTTCTCGCCCGCACCTCCAAGGGATCAGTCACGAGGTCCCGAGGAGGACCATAGCGATGATCCGCACACCCATCGCCGGCCTGGGCGGCCAGGCAGGCGAGACCGTCACCATCGCGGGCTGGGCGCAGGCACTGCGCCTGCAGCGCGCCATGCAGTTCATTGTCGTCCGCGACCACACCGGCACCGTCCAGGTCACCCACCGGCGGGACGGCGGCCCGCTCGACGCGGCGCTCGACGGGCTGACCGCCGAGTCCGCGATCCGGGTCACCGGCCGGGTCAAGGCCAACCCGGTGGTCTCGCTCGGCGGGCTCGAAATCATCCCGGACGAGGTCGTCGTGGAGAACCCGGCGCAGGCTCCGCTGCCGACCGACTCACGCACCGGCCCGGAGGGACGGCTCGACTGGCGGTTCCTTGACGTCAGGCGGCGGCCCGCCGCCCGGCTCGTGTTCGAGGTGCAGACGACCGTCGAGCGGGCGATGCGCGAGTTCGCCTACGCGGCGGGCTGCACGGAGATGCACACCCCCAAGCTGATGGGCACCGCCTCGGAGTCGGGCGCGGAGGTCTTCGAGGTCGGTTACTTCGGCCGCGCGGCGTACCTGGCGCAGTCGCCGCAGTTCTACAAGCAGATGGCGATCGCGGCCGGCGTCGACCGGGTCTTCGAGGTCGGCCCGGTGTTCCGCGCCGAGCCGTCGTTCACCTCACGGCACGCCACCGAGTTCACCGGCGTGGACGTGGAACTGGCGTGGATCAGCTCGGTCGAGGACGTGATGAGCTTCGAGGAGCGGATGCTCGCGCACGTCCTGGCCACGGTCGCCGCCGCGCACGGCGCGGCGATCGAGGAGCACTTCAAGACCGAGGTGACGGTGCCGCGGGTCCCGTTCCCGCGCCTCACCCTCGCCGACGCCCACGCCATGATCGGAACGGGGGCGGCCGGCTCCGTCCCCGCCGACCTGGACCCGGCGGGCGAGCGGGCCACCTCCGCGCGGATCTCATCGGAGACCGGGCACGAGTTCGCGTTCGTGACGGAGTACCCGGCCTCCGTTCGGCCGTTCTATCACCTGCGGCCGGCCGGGAAACCGGAGCTGACCGCGAGCTTCGACCTGCTGTGGAAGGGACTTGAGGTCACCACCGGGGCGCAGCGTGAGCATCGGTACCCCGTGCTGCTCGCGCAGGCGGCCGAGAAGGGGCTGAGTCCCGAGCCGATGGCGAGCTACCTGGACTGCTTCCGCTACGGGTGCCCGCCGCACGGCGGGTTCGGGCTTGGCCTCGGCCGCCTGCTCATGGCGCTGCTCGGCCTGGAGTCGATCAGGGACGCCACGTTCCTGTTCCGCGGCCCGAACCGGCTGGCGCCGTAACGCCGGCGACGACCCCCGCGGGCGCCCGGCCCGGTTCCGGCGCTCCGCGCTTCTTGCTGTTATCAGGAGCCATGCGGAGCAGGACGGGATAGTGGATGGTTCGGCACACCTCGCAGTGTCAGCGATAATCACACATATGACCGATGCCCCGCACGCGGCTGGGGTCCTTCACCTGGCCTGAGCGGATAAGCGACCGCGGGCGGTGATGATCTCGCGTTGCCGCCGGGTCCAGTAGTCGACGATTTCGGATCGCGGGACGGGCAGGGCATCGTCGGGATCGACGTCATCGAAGTAGCCGAGGCCGAGCAGGATGTGGTTGATCGCCTGCTGCGGGTACTCGGGCTGGAAGCGCGCGACGAACAGGGCCAGGCCCTCGTCGGCTGTCCGTCCGGTCCGCTGCTCGATCGTCATCAGGTCAAGGTAGTCGCGCAGTTCACCGCGATCGCCGACCACCTTCAGCTTCATCGCGATCAGGTCGCTGAGCCCGGCGACGCGGAGACTGTCTGTCTCCTGGGGCTGCTCAAGCCGGTGCTGCGGGCGGCTCTCGTCCGCATGGAGGAACTGCACCTTGGTAGCGGAAAACAGACCATTGAGGGTCCCCGGCGAACGCTCGGTAACCGCGAACGGGCCGGCTGCGGAGAGGCGGGCAAGGGCGTCCAGGTCGATTCTGCCGTGGTGGTAGAAGAAGTCCAGGTCCCTGCTGATCCGGTGCCCGAGGTGGACGGCGATCGCCGTTCCGCCGCCGAGGTACGCCTCCGGCGGGACGATCGGTGCGATGGCATCCCAGGTCGCAGCGGTGTCGGGCGGGAGGATCGCGCGGATGCGGTCAGACGGCATGGGGCGCGTGGCGGGCGAGGTTATGCGCGAGCGCCCGCTGGGCCGGCTCGAGGCCGCGCGTCGCGGCCGCGTGCTCCCAGGCGCTGGCGGGCAGGTTCGCCGTTCCCCAGGCGAGGCCGTCGGGATCGAAGGACGTGATCAGCGGGCGGGCGATGAACGGCGCCGAGGCGGCAACGTCGAGCTGGGCCGGGGCCGTGTTCCAGAACAGGTGCAGCAGGTGCGGCGGAACCCGCTTCGCGGGGGGCTGCTGATGGCGGGCGGGCAGCCGCACCCCGGCGATCGCCGGGGCAAGCCCGAGCCATTGCGGGGAGCTGAAGCGGACCTGGTACACCGTTGCCTCGGCGGCGTGCCCTCTGGCCAGCATCATCGGCGTCGCCGTTATGAGGCCGCCGGAGACCAGCCGGGCAAGGGCACGGGCGGCGGCGGTCGGTGAGACGCCCGCCGTGCCGCCTCGCGCACGGACGCCACACCGCGCGGTGACCGCGAGAGGGCAGCGAGTACCCTGGCCTCCACTCGGGACAGGTCAGGCATCGGCGCTGCCGCGCCCAGCTCGAGGGCAAGCTCATCCACCTGTCCCGGTGTCAGCCGGAATGTGCCTGATACTGTGCGCTCGACGTGCATGCCTAGCCGGTCGACGGCGCGCCGTACCCGTGGCGCTGAGGTTCCCAGAGCCCGGGCCGCAGCCGTGAGACTATAGGTGTCCATATCGTTACGATACCAGGTTGCAGCGTATTCCCCATTAGGCGTGGTCGCGGTGCTGTCAATTGCCGGTGGGAAGGAAACTTCAGGGCCCAGTTGGTGGTGAGATCCGGCTGTTGCGACTGGGGATGGTGCCCGGTTTCATGGCAGTATGCGACCTGCGTGTGCATGGGAGGTTGCCGGGTATCTTGCCGGATGGCCTGGCCTGCGGCGGCTTCAGGATAGGCCCGGCTGGACCGGGCCGGTCTCGTAGGCGATCACGACCAGCTGGGCCCGGTCTCGGGCGCCGAGCTTGGCCATCGTCCGGTTGATGTGGGTCTTGGCGGTCAGCGGGCTCATGAACAGGGCTGCGGCGATCTCCTCGTTACTCATGCCCGCGGCGACCCGGCCGAGCACCTCTCGCTCTCGTTCGGTGAGTACCGACAGGACTGGCCAGGATGATGACGCGCCGCCGCTCAGCTCGGGGTCTGCGGCGATCTGCCGGGTTGCCTCCAGCCCGTCGGAGCCGCAGGAACCGGCTGTGCAAGGTCGGCGTTGCCGTAGAGATATATGTCGGGTATTATGTTGGACATGATGTCGGGTATGGTGATGTGGTGAGCGTCCCGCACGTGCTGCTGGCGCTGCTGTCGGAGGGGCCGAAGTACGGGCTGCAGCTGCGCGAGGAGTTCGAGGCCGGGACGGGGGAGGTGTGGCCGCTGAACGTCGGCCAGGTGTACAAGACGCTGGGCCGGCTGGAGCGCGACGGGCTGGCCGAGTCCGAGGGGGCCGGGCAGGAGGGGCCGCAGAAGCGGTTCCGTATCACGGCCGGGGGCCGGGAGGCGCTGGCCGCCTGGCTGCGCACGCCGCCGGATCTGTCCTCACCGCCCCGCGATGAGCCGCTGATGAAGGTGCTGGTGGCGGCCCGGCTGCCGGGCACGGGCGCGCATGAGGTGATCCAGGCGCACCGCGTGTACCTGCTGGAGCTGATGCAGCAGTGGACGCGGCTGAAGGAGGGCGAGGCCCGCGATGACCTGAGCCTGGCGCTGGTGGTCGACGCCGAGATCTTCCGGCTGGACGCGGTGATCCGGTGGCTGGACGCCGCGGAAGTGCGCCTGGCGCAGGCCGCCGCCGCGCCGCCCCGGCCCGCTGCCGTCCCCGCTCCTGCCACGGTACCGCAGCTTCGCCGGTGGGGGCCAGGCGATGAGCCGGCCGGGACCGGGCGGGGACAGCGGGACCGCGGCGAGCGTGCTTGAGCTGCGCGGCGTGTCGAAGACCTACGGGCAGGGGCCTGCCGTGGTGCACGCGCTGGCCGAGGTGGACCTGACGGTGCGGGCCGGGGAGATGGTGGCGGTGATGGGGCCGAGCGGGTCGGGCAAGTCCACGCTGCTGACCATCGCCGGGAGCCTGGAGGACCCCACCAGCGGGCAGGTGCTGGTCTGCGGCATGGCGCTGGCGGGGATGCCGCGGGGGCGCAGGGCACGGCTGCGGCGCCGGGTGATCGGGTACGTGTTCCAGGATTACAACCTGCTGCCCGGGCTGACCGCCGCCGAGAACGTCAGCTTGCCGCTGGAGCTGGACGGGGTCCCGGTGCCGAGGGCGCGCGCCGCCGCGCTGGCCGCGCTGGCCGCGCTCGGGGTGGCCGACCGGGCGGGCCGGTTCCCCGATGAGCTGTCCGGCGGCGAGCGGCAGCGGGCGGCGATCGCCCGCGCCGTGGCCGGCGACGAGCGGCTGCTGCTGGCCGACGAGCCGTCCGGCGCGCTGGACTCGGTGAACGCCGGCGAGGTGATGCGGCTGCTGCACGAGGCATGCCAGCGGGGCGTGGCCGCCGTCGTGGTGACCCACGACGCGCAGCTGGCCGCCTGGGCCGACCGGATCGTCCTGCTGCGCGACGGGCGGCTGACCGGCGCCACGACCCGGCCGCCCGGCCCCGAGTCCCTCCTCGTGCCCGGGGAGACCTGATTAGCACTGTCCTGCCCGATCTCGCCGGCCTCCCCGACCTGGACGCGGGCGCGGGCAGCGGGATCGTGGCCCGCCGCGCGGTGATCCGCTGGGGCTGGCGGCTGTTCCGCCGCGAGTGGCGCCAGCAGCTGCTGGTGCTCGGCCTGCTCACCGCGGCGGTCGCGGCGACGATCTGGGGTGCCAGCGTCATCGCCAACGTGCAGCTCGCCAACCCGAACTACGCCACGTACGGCACCGCTGCCGCGTCGGTCACGCTGCCCGGCACCGACCCGCGCCTGGCCGCCGACATCGCCGCCGTCACCGGCCGCTGGGGTCCGGCGGACCTCATCGAGAATCAGGCACTCGCCAACGGCACCACCCAGCCGGTGCAGCTCCGCGCCGAGAGCCCGCACGGGCACTACACCTCCCCGCTGCTCGGCCTGGTTAGCGGCAGCTACCCGGCCGGCCTCGGTCAGGTTGCGCTGACCAGTCAGGTCGCGGCTCTGTACGGGGCGCACACGGGCGGCACCTGGCAGGCCGCCGGCGCAACCTGGCGGGTGACCGGCATCGTGCAGAACCCGAGCAACCTGGCCGATGAGTTCGCGCTGGTCGCCCCGGGCCAGGTCACCCACCCCAGCCAGGTGACCCTGCTGCTGGGGTCATCTCCCGCCGTCCAGCAGGCGATCGGCAACGGCAGCACAACGCTGCCCCGTCTCCCGGCGGCGGCGACGTTCACGTTCCCTGCGACCTTCATGAGCGGGCTACCGTCGGCAACCATCGCCCTGGTGGTGGAGCTGCTCGGCCTGGTGTTCATCGGCCTGGTGTCGGAGCCGGCTTCCCGTGATGGCACAGCGCAGGCTGCGCGCCCTCGGCGTGCTCAGCGCGATCGGCGCGACCGAGCGCCACCTCCGCCTGGTCATGATCACCGGGAGGCCTGGCCGTCGGCGTGGCCGGCGCGCTGGCCGGGGCGGTGCTCGGCCTGGCGGCTGGCTCGCTTACGTGACGACGCTGCAGCAGGCCGCTGGTCACGTGGTGGATGCGGCGAACTTGCCCTGGTGGGCGTTCGCGCTCGGGGCCGTGCTCGCGGTCGCGACGTCGGTGCTGGCCTCCCGCCGTCGGCGAAGACGATGGCCCGGCTGCCGGTCGTGACCGCGCTGTCCGGCCGCCCCGCGCCGTCGAAGGCAGTGCACCGCTCCGCCCCGCCCGGCATCGTCGCGCTCGCTATCGGCCTCGCGTGCCTGGCGTTCACCGGCGGCCTGGCCGGGATAACGGGCCAAGGGCACGCCGCCCAAGGACGTGCGCTGCTCCTGCTGGCCGGCCTGGGCGGCCTGATCGTCGGCATCATCCTGCTCGCCCCGCTGGCCATCGGCGTGCTGGCGGCCGGAGCGGGAACGCGGCTGCCGGTCGCGGTCCGGATCGCGCTGCGCAACCTGGTTCGCTACCGTGCTCGGTCCGGTCCCGCGCTGGCGGCGGTCACCTTTGCCGTGTTCCTGGCCACGGGAATCTGCCTCGTGGCCAGCGCAAAGTTCAGCGATCCGCTGAACTGGTCCGGCCCTAACCTGTCTGGCCGCCAGCTGATCGTCGGCACGCAGCAGAGCCTGGGCGGCGGCACGATCGCGCACCAGCAGCGCCCAGGCGGCCCGCCTTGGCGGGCAGGTGGACAGCCTTGCCGCCCGCCTGCACACGCGGCCGGTGCCACTGGAGTCCGCGAGCACGCTGTACCAGGCGGGCACGCCCCAGAGCAGCCCGTCGAATTTCACCGGCACCGTGTACGTGGCAACCCCGAGGCCTGCTCGCCACGTACGGGATCAAGGCCAGCCAGATCGCTCCCGGCACCGACATCCTCACCATGCGGCCAGGGCTGGCGGGCGTGCCGCACATGGCGATGACCTGGAGCGATACCCAGTAATCCGGCGGTACGGCGGTCCGCCCTGCACGCTGAACAACGACTGCCTGGCCAGCCCGGTGATCCAGACGATCAGCAGCCTGCCCAGCGGCACCGACGCGCCGAACACGGTGGTCACCGAGTACGCGGTGAGCAAGTACCACCTGCAGCCCAGCCTGCTGGGATGGCTAATCAGGCACCGGCCCCGCTCACTGCCGCGCAGGTCAGCGCGGCGCGGCAGCTCGCGCTCGGCTACGGGGTGACGGTAGAGACCAGGACGGGTAACCCTGACCTAGGCGAGTTCGCCGGCGGCGCCACCGCGCTTGGCATCGTGATCGCGTTCGGCGTGCTGGCTGCTTCCGTCGGCCTGATCCGCAGCGAGGCCGACCGGGACCTGCGCACGCTCACCGCGGCCGGCGCCAGCAGCGGAACGCGGCGGATGATCACCGCGGCGACCGCCGCCGCGCTGGGCCTTCTCGGCGCGATCCTCGGCATGGCCGGCGCCTGGCCGCCGGGCTGGCCTGGGCACGCAGCAGCCTGTCCGCCACCTTCGGCAACCTGCCGCTGACCGACGTGCTGATCTTGCTGGCTGGGCTGCCGCTGGCCGCCGCGGCGGCGGCTGGCTGCTGGCTGGCCGCGAGCCGAAGGCCATCTCCAGGCAGCCGCTGGACTGAGGGGTGGCGGGCCATGATTGAGGTCGATCACGTCAGCAAGCGCTTCGGCAAGGTCATCGCGGTCGATGACCTCAGCTTCACCGTCCGCCCGGCCACGCGACCGGCTTCCTCGGCCCTAATGGCGCGGGCAAGAGCACCACGATGCGCGTCGTCCTGGGCCTGGACGAGCCAACGGCGGGCGCCGCCCGGGTGAACGGACGTCCCTACCACGGGATTGCCTGTCCGCTTCATGAGGTCGGCTCGCTGCTGGACGCTGAGTGCCGTCCACGGCGGGCGGACCGCCGGGCTGCACCTGCTGTCGGTCGCGCAGAGCAACGGCATCGGGAAGAGCCGCACCGCGGAGGTGCTCGCGCTGGCCGGCCTGCACGAGGTGAAGAACAAGCAGATCGGGGGCTTCTCGCTCGGCATGAAGCAGCGGCTCGGCATAGCCACGGCACTCCTCGGCGACCCGCCGGTGCTGATCTTCGATGAGCCGGTCAACGGACTCGATCCGGAGGGCGTGCACTGGATCCGCGAGCTGTTCAAGGCTTTCGCCGCGGAGGGCCGCACGGTGTTCGTGTCCAGCCACCTGATGAGCGAGATGGCGCTGACCGCCGACCGGCTATCATCATCGGCCGCGGCAAGCTGCTCGCGACACATCGGTCGACGAGCTTACCCAGGCCAGCCGCAGCGACGTCCTGGTCAGGTCGCCGCAGGCGGAAGAACTGTCCGGACTGCTCTACGCAGAGGGCGCCACTGTCGTAACCGCATCCGGCGTGCCGGACACCCTGACCGTCACCGGCATGGAGGCTGGCGCGATTGGCGACATCGCGCTCAGGGACGGCGTTGCCGTGCATGAGCTAACGCCCGGATGCTCGCTCGAGGAGGCCACATGAAGATCACGGCCGGCAGCGTCCAGTTCCACGGAGGGGACCGCCGATGATGGTGCTGCTCAGCGAGTGGACCAAGCTCCGCGCACTCCGCTCGACGTACGTGACCCGCTGGTCGCGGCGGTCACGGCCCTGATCGCCAGCGTCATCGTGGCGGTCTCCCACGGCCTCGGTGCAGGCTTCCCAAGCGCCCCCGTTCGGCGCGGTCGCCGGGATCTTTGCCGGCTGGCTGTCGTATCCGGCGCTGGCGGTCGGCGTCCTCGGCATCATCACGATAACCGCCGAATACAGCACCGGACAGATCCGGCTCACGTTCACCGCAGTGCCGCGCCGGCTGGCCGTACTGGCAGCGAAGGCGGCCGTCACCGGACTGACCGGGCTGATCCTCGGCGAGGTGCTCGCATTCGCGGGATACGGTCTCACGGCTGCGGCCTTGGCCGGCCACCCCCTGGCGGGGACCCTGTCCGGGGCGAGCATCCACGTTCTTGCCGGCGGCCTCAGCCTGTGCGTGGTCATCTTGCTTGGCCTGGGCATCGGCACGATCTCCCGCCGCACGGCCAGCGCGATCGTCGCCCTGCCCGCCGTGCTGTACCTACCGCTGATCGTGTTCATCATGCCAGCCCCGTGGAAAGACAATATCGGCCGGCTGACCCTGGTCGGGGCTGTGTACCAGCTGGTCAGCGCCCACCCGTCCGACCAGCTGTTCTCGCCGGGCCTGTCCTTGATCGTCATGCTCGCCTGGCCGGCCGTGATCCTGGCCCTCGCCGCCGTCGTCATAACCCGCCACGACGCGTAAGGCTCCAGCGCACCCGGGAACAGTACGGGATCGAAGCGCAGGTCCTGCCCGCCGGGGCGGTGAGAGCCCACAACGACCTGGCCTTCGTCATCGACCGCTCCGGCGCATCCGGCAGCTCGCATGTCAGGGTGCACTTCTTCCCGCCGGGCATTCAGGTGAAACTGCCCCGGCGTGCCGAACCATCCACTCTCTTGGGGCGTTGGCCTTCAGTCGTCGACCAGGGCCCAGGCCTCGACCTCGATCAGGTAGCCAGGAGCGAACAGCCCGGCTACCTGAACGAGGGTGCTCGCGGGCGGCCTGGCGGTGTCAATGACGGCATCCCGGGCCGCCCGGACGGCGGGCAGGTAGGCGACGTCGAGCACGAAGAAGCCGAACTTGACCACGTTGGCGAAGCCCGCGCCGGCCTCCGCCAGGCAACGGCGCAGGTTCTCGAAGACTCGCGCCGCCTGGGCGGCCGGGTCTCCGGGGCCGACCAGTTCGCCGCGCTCGTCCTGCGCGACCTGGCCGCTGACCACCACCAGACGGCCCCGGCCGGTGACCACGTGGCTGTAGCCGCGTCCGGCGGCCATCCCCTCAGGGCTTGCTATATGCCGCAGCACGGCCATCGCCTCTCCCCTCAGCGGTGCGCCACGGCACCGCGTTCACTTTGTCATCCCGACGGTTCGGGCCCGCGGCCCGGCGGGCAGGCCGGGCGCTCCGCGCTTCTTGCTGTTATCTCCATGCTGGCGGGCGGCCCGAAGATAGTGGACATTTGGGTACATCCGCGTGTGCCTAAATGTCCATCATCATGATCCTCACCCATCGCGAGGCGGCCCGGCCGGGGCTTCCTTCAGGTTTCTTAACGAGCTGGCCGGCGCACGATGTGGCCGGCGGACTTTGTGTGGGACAGTGTCCGCGTGGGCGGGAATGTGGTCAGCCCCGTGTTCATCGGGCGGCAGGAGGAGTTGGCGTCCCTCGCGGGACTGCTTGACCGGGTCAGGTCGCAGGGGCCGGCGTTCGCGCTCGTCGGCGGCGAGGCAGGGGTCGGCAAGACTAGGCTGACCAGGGAACTCGCGGCGCTCGCGGCCGCCCAGGGGTTCTGCGTGCTCACCGGGCAGTGCGTCGAGCTTGGCGGCGAGGGCCTGCCGCTCGCGCCGCTCGTCGACGCGTTGCGCACGCTGGCCAGGACCATGCCGTCCGACGTGCTCGCCGGCGTGCTCGGCCCGGCCGCGCCGGCGCTGTCCCGGCTGCTGCCCGAGCTTGCCCAGGTGATGGCGGCCGCCCCGGGCGGGCCGGCGGGGCAGGCACCGCTGGCGGGGACGGCCGCGCTCGCCCCGCTGACCGGCGAGGACATGAGCAAGGCGCAGCTGCTCGAGCACGTGCTCGGCACCCTTGACCGGCTGAGCGGCGTACGGCCGGTCCTTGTCATTGTCGAGGACCTGCACTGGGCGGACCGCTCCACCCTGGACCTGGTCGCGTTCCTCGTCAGGTCGGTCCGGCATAGCCGCGTCATGCTCATGGTGACCTACCGGTCGGATGAGCTGCACCGCAGGCACCCGCTGCGCCCGCTGCTGACCAGCTGGGAGCGGGACCGGTCCATTGCGCGGACCGACCTGTCCAGGTTTAGCAGGGACGAGGTTGCCGCCCAGCTCGACGCGATCCTCGGTCAGGTCCCGGCCCCGGCCGTGACGGACACGGTCTTCGACCGCTCCGGCGGCAACGCCTACCTGGTGGAGGAGCTGGCCGGGGCGGTGGCGGCCGGCGGTGACCCCGCGGACCTGCCGCCGTCGCTCGGCGACGTGCTGCTTTCCCGGGTCGACTCGCTGTCGGAAGGCGGGCAGAAGCTGCTGCGCACCGCCGCCGTGGCCGGCCGTGCCGTACCGGAACGGCTGCTCGCCCGCGTGGCGGGCCTCGGCGAGGCGGAGCTGTACGCGGCGCTGCGCGAAGCGGTGGACAGCCACCTGCTCGTCATCGACCCGAGCGGCCACGGCTACGCCTTCCGGCATGCGCTGACCAGGGACGCGGTCTACGAGGACATGCTGCCCGGCGAACGGGTCCGGCTGCACGCGGCCTACGGGGCGGCGCTCGAGCGGGATCCCGCGCTGGCCGGCGGTGAGGCCGATGCCGCCGCCCTTGCTTACCACTGGTACGCCGCCCTTGACCTGCCGCGCGCGCTGACCGCCTCGGTCGACGCGGCCATGCGCGCGCTGACCGCGGGCGCGCCCGCCGAGGCGCTCCGCCTGCTCGAGCGGGCGCTGGAGATCTGGCCGCGGGTGCCCGACGCCGGGGAGCGGACCGGCCTTGACCGGGTCGACGTGAGCCGGCTGGCCGCCAACGCCGCCTACCGGTACGGGGCGCTCGACCGGGCGCGGTCGCTGCTCGCCGACGCGCTCGCCGAGTTGCCCGAGGCGGGCGCCGGGAGCGCGGACGACGGCGGCCAGGTCCGGCGCGCGCTGCTGCTTGCCCGCTACGCGGTCGTGCAGCGTGACGCGAGCACGCCGGAGGAGGCGGCACAGACACTGCAGCGGGCCCTCGGGCTGCTGCCGGCCGGCCAGGTCACCCGGGCGCACGCGGTCGTGCTCGCCACCCTCGCCAGTGCCCAGATGCGCGCGGACGACCTGGCAGAAGCCGCGAAGACGGCCCGGCTGGCGCTGGACGCGGCGCGCGCGGTCGGCGCGCGGGAGGCCGAGGCCGACGCGGCGGTAACGCTCGGCTCCGCGCTGACCTACCTGGACTCGGCCGAGGCCGGCCTGTCAACGCTCCGCGACGGGCTGCGGACCGCGCTGGCGCTGTCCGATCAGGCCAGCCAGCCTGGGCGCGCCGGGCCGGCCCCGCCGGCCAACCTCGCGGAAGAGTCGGAGCTCGGCGGCTCCGAGCGGACCGTGATCGCGCTGCGGGCCTACATCAACCTGTCTGACGTCCTTGAGATGCTTGGCCGGCACGCCGCAGCCATCGAGATGGCGGAGGCTGGAGCTGCTCTCGCCGCCCGGGCCGGCATGTCACGCACCCTCGGCTCCTACCTGATCGGCAACACGGCCGAGCCGCTGATCCGGCTGGGCCGCTGGGACGAGGCCGACGAGCTGACCGCCCGGGCGCTCGCCGCGCTGCCCGAGGGCGTCTTCAGCGGCACCCTGCACGGCCTGCGCGCGGAGCTCGCCGCGCTGCGCGGCCGCTACGACGAGGCGGCACGGGAACTGCGCGAAACGCACCGTACCGTGGGCAACACCAGGGATGTCCAGTTCACGCTGCCGCTGCGGTACATCGCCGCGACGATCGCGGTCGGCACCGGCGACATCGCCACGGCCAGGCAGGCCGTGGCGGCCGGGCTGCCCGATGCGCAGAAGGGGTGGGGCGCGCGGTACGCCTGGCCGCTGCTTTGGCTCGGCATGCGGCTGGAAGCTGACGAGGCCACGCGGCACCGCGACCGCCACGAGGCGGTTCCCGGCGACCTTACCGCCCGGTGCGCCGCGGTCGCGCAGGCCGCGGCCGACCTGCAGGTCCTGTCCGCCTCCTGGGCCGCGTACCGGGAGCTCATCGCGGCCGAGCGATCCCGGGCCGCAGGCGAGGACACCCCAGCTACCTGGCAGGCGGTCGTGTCCGCGTGGGAAGGCGCGGAAGACGCCTTCCCGCTGGCCTATTGCCAGCTCCGGCTCGCCGAGGCGCTCACCGCAGTCGGCGGCCTGGATGAGGCTGCCCGCGCCGTCGGACAGTGCTACACGCTCGCCCGCCGGCTGAGGGCCGAGCCGGTCGCCGCCGAGGCCCGTGCCCTCGCCCGCCGCGCCCGCTTGCCGCTGCCAGATGACGCCGAGCTGGCCTCCGCCACGCGGGACGCGCCGGGGCCGGCCATGGCACGGGTCCCGGTAACCGGCGCGCCGTCCGCGCAGAGCGCGACGGTGGCACCCCGGCCACCCGACGAGCTGGCCCGTTTCGGGCTCACCGACCGCGAGCGCGAGGTCCTGAAGCTCGTCGCCGCGGGCCGCTCCAACCCGGAGATCGCCCAGGCGCTGTTCATCAGCGCGAAGACGGCCAGCGTGCACGTGTCAAACATCCTCGCCAAGCTCGGCGTCAGCGGCCGCGTCGAGGCCGCCGCCGTCGCCCACCGGCTGGGCATCGCCGACTAGGCCGCGGTGCGGCCTGGTACCCGCCGGGACCACGGGCGGCTGCCACCGCTAGTCTCGGGACATCTGGCCAGGGAACTGGGGAACTACGTGGCGATCCTTCATCAACGGGCGACACTCACGCCGACGAAGCTGGAGCTGGCCGCGGCCTGGCTGGACCGGCAGGGCCTGGGCGGCGGGGACGTGGAACTGGCGGGCAGTTACCGGTTCGACGACCCCGCAGGGGAGGTCGGCATCGAGGCGCTCCTGGTGCGCCGGGCGGTCCAGGTGTTCCACTTGCCGTTTACCTACCGCGCCGCGCCGCTGGCCGAAGCCGAGGCCCACCTGATCACCACGCTGGAGCACTCGGTGCTCGGGCGCCGCTGGGTGTACGACGCCGCGGGCGACCCGGTCGCGCTCGGCTGCTACGCCGCCGCGCTCGCCGGGCGGCAGGGGCAGGCGGTCTTTGAGCTCTGGGACGGCGACACCATGGTCGGCCACCGCCCGCAGACCGTTACGCTGACCGCCGCTGGCGACGGCCCGGCCGGCGGCGAGGTCCGGCTCTGCCGCGTGCCCGGCGACCTAGCGGATTACCCGGCCGCGCGGTGCCTGGTCGCGGCCTGGAGCACCGGCTCCGGCGTGATCGCGGTGTCCGTTTAGGGCTAGCCGGCGAACTCGATGCCAGGGCACTGTCATCCGGCCGGGACCGGGGCTCGTCGCACAGGTCCGGGATCGGCTGGCGAGGGCCAGGCCGGCTGGCGGCGGGCCCAGGGCAGGCCGGGACGGTTGGCGGCAAGGCCGGGTCGTCTGGCGCATCACACTCCCCTGGTGCACCCGGTTTACCGGTAAACTTTTCCCAGCGGGTAAACTTTTTCCTCGATGTAAAGAAAAAGCGTTCTAGGCGTCTTTTCTTTACCGGTTGTGATTTGTTTACCGGAAAGTGCCGTGGCGCCGCCCTGCCGCAGGCCGGCGGGCGACCGGGACTTTAGGTGTTTCAGCCTTTCCGGGGTGTAGTACCTCTTGTGTTCCGTGCGTGTTCGCGAGTCTGTTTTCACGGCAGTGCCGTCGGCGAGCGGGCATGGGCGGAACCCGCGTGTCGCGGCGGGTCGGGCGCGCGGTTCCACGGTCCGCGGCTCCCGCGGGCGGGGGCGGTTTCTCCTTCCTGTCGGCCTGGATAGGGGGCGGGGGGCTAGCAGAAGCCGGGCGCGAACACGTTGACCTTGGGTTTCCCAGTGAAGGTGCGCTTGGTCGCGGTGGCATGGGGGAATTTGGGGCGTGCCTTCTGAGCGCGCCTGGAGTGCCGCTGCCGTCCGGGGACATTGAGGGCGCGCAGTTCGGCGCGCGCCGCGCTGTCGGCTGCGGCGGCGATCGCGTCCAGTGACGAGGTGGCGGTGACCTGGGTGGATTCCATGGACCGGAGCGTGTGGAGGCGGGCGGCGGTGAAGGATTCCTCGTCGGCGGTGACCGGCCGGGCGTCTTTGCGGCGCAGCGCGCGGGCCGCTGCTTCCTCGCTGTGCAGCGCGGCGGCCTCGCTGGCGCGGACGAGCTGGGTGCCGGCCAGCCAGGCCCAGGCCTCCTGGATGACCAGGCGGGGGGAGCCGGAGCGCAGGACGGGGCCGGAGGTGCGGTTCCCCGCGCCGGTGATCGTGGCCTTGTCCTCGCCGAACGTGGTCTCCGACGCGCTCCACCGGGTGAGGTAGGCGTCCCGCACCTGGCCGGCGGGGGCGGCCTCGTGATCGAGCAGGGTGGTGATCACGGTGCAGGTCTCGGAGGCCTCTTCTTCTTTCCCGCCGCCGGACGGCATGACCGCGTTGTGCTCGGTGACGCGGACGGGGAGCCGGTCGGATTTCTTCCCGGACGGGGCGTTGAGCCAGGTCAGCCGGGATCCGTCGGGCAGCCAGCCGCCGCCTTCGGCCATCGGCAGCGCGACCGTGGCGCTGACCCGGGCGATCACGTGGCCGCCGGCCTCCAGGATCGCGGTGATCAGCTCATGACCCGGGAAATTCCTGTCGAAGCACGTCACGCGGCCGGCGAACAGGTCCGGGCGGCGCTTCACGAGCCGTTTCAGCAGGGTCTGCTCCCCGGCGCGGCCGCTGCCGAGGATCGCGCCGGGCATCGCGCGGCCCGCGCGGGCGGTCAGCGCGACGATCCGCAGCTGCGGGAACGGTGACGAGTCGTCCCCCGTCCCGGTGGACCCGAACATGGCCCGGTTCGCCGGGGTGTCCGCCAGGCTCACCAGCATCCCGTCGGCGGCCAGCACCATCATCCCGGCCAGCATGACCGCCGACGGCTCGCCGTCGGCGATGAGCGGCCCGGATGCCTGCCAGAAGATGCCCTCCATCACCGATGCCGGGACCGGCAGCCGCCAGTCCGTGATCACCTTCGACGTCGGGATGTGCCATTCCCGGGTGAACGGGATGTCCGCGAGCAGCCCGGCGAGCCTGGCCAGCGCCTCGCCGTACGGGCCGTCCGGGCTCAGGGTCATCGCGATCATCAGCCGGATGACCAGCGGGTAAGACATGATCCGCCGCCGCTGCCGGGGCTTCAGCCGGCCCTTCGCGGTCTCGGCGTCCACGGCGGCCTCGATCACCCCGTCGCCGAGATGCCGCTCCAGCTCGCCGAGGCGCACCAGGTCCGGCAGCCACGCGTCCGCCAGCACCGTCCCGTCCCGCCGCACCGCCGCGGGCGCGGTCACCACCGGACGGCAGAACACCGCCAGCTCGCCCGCCGCCGGCGCCGCGTCCCCTCCGGCCGTGGCCGTCCTCCCGCGAACCCGCAGGCCAGACGCCCGCAGCACCACCGTCCCGGCCGGGGCGCCCTCGTCCGCGGGCGCCTCCGCCCGGATTGCGTCAGCGACCGAGGGCAGGCAAAATGGCACGAGGGACTCCTGTGGCAGGCGTGGACTTCGACACTCAACGCCTATCAGGAGTCCCTCTTCGTCTCCAAACCAGCACAAAACCACCTGGTCACAGCATTACGTGAACCGGAAAGACTTAAGTCCGTGGCGCCGCCCTGCCGCGCCGGCCGGGGGCGCGGCCCGCCGACCGGGCAGCGCATGCTTCCCGCGGGCAACGCCATGCACGCCGTCGCCTCGCGTACCACGATCGGGCGGCCGGCCGCCGACGCCTTGACCGCCGGCCACCCATTTACAGGCCGCTCCCGGCGGTAAGGCCGGCGGGCGCTAGGGGGCGGCGGGCCCAAGGGGGCGGCGGGCAAGGGGGCGGCGGGCGGTAAGGGGGCGGCGGTAAGGGGGCGGCGGGAAGCGCACGGGCTGCGCACGGGCCGCGGTAAGGAGGGTGGCGGGGAATCTAAGGCGGCGGGTAGGGCAGCAGGCCGATCCGGCGGGCGGGGCCTTAGCCCGACTGTAGGGAGTGCGTTCCTACGGAATCGGGGCATAGAAAGGCCGCCATCATGAACATGAAAGAGGGGACCATCCGGGCCGCGCTCGGCTACCCGGCATTCAGGTCGCTCATCGCGGGGCTAGCGGTGTCACAGGTCGGGGACTGGATGTACAACCTGGCGCTAGTCACGTTGGTCTACCAGCGGACCGGGTCCGCGCTGTGGGCCGGCGTCACCACCGCGGCCCGCGTCGTCCCACTGGTGGTACTCGGCCCGGTGGGCGGCATGGTCGCCGACCGGTTCGGCCGCCGCGGCGTGATGATCACCTGTGACCTGGTCCGGCTCGTGCTGATGCTGGGGCTGGCGCTGGTCGCGGCGGCGCACCTGCCGGTGCTGCTCGCCCCGGTGATCGCGGCGCTCGCCACCGCGGCGAGCACGCCGTACCTGCCCTGCGTGTCCGCGGTCACGCCCAAGCTGGTCCGTGGGGCGGACCTGCCCGGGGCGAACGCGGCGCGGTCGGCCGTGACGGCGGCCGGCCTGATCGCTGGCCCGGCGCTCGGCGGCGTGCTGATGCTGCTCACCGGGTCGGCCTCGGTCGCGTTCGTGGTCAACGCGCTGACCTTCGCCGTGGCGGCGGTGTTCACGCTGGCCATCGGGGACCGCCGGGCATTCCAGGTCGTGCGCACGGAGGCCGCGCGACCGGTCGCCCTGTTCAGCGACATCGCCGACGGCGCCGCCGCGCTGCGGGCGCACCCGGCGGCCGTTCGCCTGGTGGGCGCCGACTTCCTGTGCAGCCTGGTCTACGGGATGCAGACGGTGCTGCTCGTCCTGGTCGCGCGCAGCGCGGGCCTCGGCATGCACGGGTACGGCTACCTGTTCGCGGCGATCGGCGCCGGCGGCCTGGCCGGCACGTCGCTGGCCGGGCGGGTGGCGCGGCTGCCGCTGCGCGTCGCGCTCACCGCCTCGCTCGCCATGGTCGGCGTGCCGATGCTGGCGCTGCCGCTGGCCCACTGGGCGCCGGCCGCGCTTCTCCTGGTGGCGTTCACCGGGGCCGGCGCCATCTGCGTCGAGGTCATGACGGAGACGGGGCTGCAGCGGATGCTGGACGACGAGGTGTTCGGCCGGGCCTACGGACTGGCGCTGCCCGTGGCCATCGCCGGCATCGCGGCCGGCTCGCTGGTGGCGCCGGCACTGGTCAGCGCGCTCAGCCAGACGGCGGCACTGCTCGCCTGCGGCGGCGTGGTGGTCGTCTACTGCGCCGTGACCTGGCGGTTCCGGCAGGCCGAGCCGTCCTCAGCGGTCCCGCAGCCGGTCGGAGCGCCGACGGTCCCGCAGCCGGCCTGGCAGCCGGTCGGAGCGCCGACGGTCCCGCAGCCGGCCTGGCAGCCGACTGGCGAGCAGGCGCAGGCCGAGGCGTTCTGGCAGCCGGTCGGAGCGCCGACGGTGCAGGTTAAGGCGCTCGTCCCGGCCGGCGAGTCCGTCCTCGGTTAGCCACGGCAGCAGGGCGCCGGCGGTCACCAGGCGAGTTCCTGGTGACCGCAGGCGCGTTTCCCGGCCGGGCGCACGGGGGCGGCCTTGCCGTGCGCCCTTCGCGCACTTACCGTGGCGGGCAACGGCAGTAAGCGACCAGCCGGCCCGTGAACAGCGGGTCGGCCCGTGACAGGGACGGGCGGGATCGGATGGCCATCTTCCGGGCATACGCCAAGGTGCTGGAACCCGATGACCCGGCAGTGCGGATCTACGAAGCAGGCCTGCGCGCATGCCCAGGGCAGCCGGGACTAGTGCTCGCTGACCTGCTGCGACGGACGGGCGGCCGCTACGAGACGACAACCCCGCTGTCACCGCACTTGCGCGACGACATGCGCGAAGTCGCGGAACTGACGTCCGACCCGGAGCTGCTCGCGATCGCGGACCTGACCGAGGTGCCTGTTTCCCTTGAGCACCTGCGCGACCTCGACCTTCAGACGCGCATCGTCATCAGGTGCGAGCTGACCTATGAGGGAGATGAAGGCACGCGAGTAAGTGCCGCCACCAGACACCGCCCGGCCCTGGCGACGGTCATGCCAGACGGGACGGTCATTGCCGGGGACGCGTTCCCCGCACCTCCCGCGCCGGCATCGTGACGAGCCAGACTCGCGGCCAGGAGCCCGGCCGACCGGACCTGTGACCCGAGATTACAGGCGCGCGCTCGCCCCTTTTACGGCTTTTCTCGGTTCACGTCAGCGCCATTTCGAATAACGCTTGAATCAACGCCCGGCCGAAGGGCGCCTTGGCTCGCACCGGTGCGCTACGCTCTCCGGCAGCCCGGGAATTTCACGTTGAGGCAGTCCGGCCAAGCGGGGCGCGCAGCCCAAGAAACCTAGGCGTATGAGCAGGTCACATCGGTTCGTTTCCAATTTTTCATGCTTCATCGCTGCCTGAATCGGATGATTTCGAACCAATATCACGAAAAGCGTCCGAATGAATGGAAATTGCTATTTACCGCGCTAGCAGTCGCCTTCAGGGGTTAATCAACGAGAGGATACCTATTGTGAACAGAAGAGGGCTTGCGCCCGTGCTTGCGGCGGCGGCGGTCGCCGCGCTGGCGGCGGCGGGCTGCTCAAGCAGCTCGTCGCCGGGCAGCGGCAGCGGCAGCACGTCGGGCAGCACCGTCGACATCTACTCGAGCCTGCCGATGCAGGGCTCCTCGAGTGCGCAGACCATCCCCATGGTCAACGGCATCAAGCTGGCGCTGTCCCAGGCGCACAACATGGCCGGCAACTTCACCGTCAAGTACACCGCACTCGACGACTCGACCGCCGCGGCGGGCAAGTGGGACCCGACCCAGACCGCCGCCAACGCGCGCGAGGCGGCCACCGACCCGAAGGCCGTCTACTACGTCGGCGAGTTCAACTCCGGGGCGTCCGAGGTGTCGATCCCGATACTCAACCAGGCTGGCCTCGCCCAGGTGTCCCCGGCCAACACCTACGTCGGCCTGACCGACGAGCCTGCCGGGCAGCGCGTCCGGCGAGCCGCAGAAGTACTACCCGGACGGGACCCGCAACTACCTGCGGATCGTCCCCATCGATTCCATCCAGGCGGCGTCCGACCTGATGGCGATGAAGCAGGCGGGATGCACCAAGGTCGCCGTGGCCAACGACAAGGAGGCCTACGGCGCGGGCCTCGCGACGCTGCTTGAGCTGCAGAAGGGCTTGTACGGCGTCACCATCGTCTCCAACACGGGGATCGACCCGACCGCGGCGAACTTCCGCAGCTACGCCTCGACGATCGCCTCACAGGGCGCGAACTGCTTCTTCTACGCGGGCATCGTGTCCAACGGCGCCGTGCAGGTCACCAAGGACGTCAACGCCGCGCTGCCGTCCGCCAAGATCTTCGGCGGCGACGGCGTGTGCACCAGCTCCTTCACGCGGCCGCGCAGGGCGGCGTGCCCGCTTCGTCGACAAGCTGATCGAGTGCACGGTCGCCACCCAGAACCTGGGCGCTTACCCGGGCGGCAAGCAGTTCCTCGAGCGGTACAAGGCCGTGTACGGCGTGTCCGACCCCGACCCGTACGCGATCTACGGCTACGCGGCGATGGAACTCGGCCTGCGCACGATCGCGTCGCTCGGCGCGGCAGGCGACAACAAGGCGGACGTGCTCAAGGCACTGTTCGCCACCAAGAACACCGAGTCGGTGCTCGGCAGCTTCGGGTTCAACAAGGACGGGGACACCACGCTCAAGTCCTACGGCCTGTACAAGGTCGGCATCACCGGCGCGCCGGTCTACTTCGAGACGCTGACGCCGGCCAAGACCGTCCGCTGACTTGAGCACGGCAACCAAGTCGCCGCGGCCGCCGGAGCTCCCGGCGACCGCGGCGGCGGCGCGTACCGGGGTGGCGGAGCTCCGGAAGCACGCTGGCCGGTGGGCCCTGATCGCGGCGCTCGCCGCGCTGCCCGTGTACTACGGCGTCAGCGACCTGGCTAACGGGTACCAGGCCGGCGTGGTCGCGGGTCAGCCGGTGATCCAGCACGACCTGTCCAAGCTCGGCTTCAACTTCGCTGAGGGGCTGTCCGACGGCGCGATCTGGGCGCTGATCGCGATCGGCTACACGCTCGTCTACGGGATCATCGAGCTGATCAACTTCGCGCACGGCGACGTGTTCATGATCGGCTCCTTCACCGCCGTCGGCCTGTGGGGCCCGCTCGGGCTCGGCCTGACGGCCTCGGCGCTGGGCATCGCGGGGGGCCTGCCGTCACGCTGCTGCTCACCATGGCCGTGACCGGGTCGCTGAACGTGCTGATCGAGCGGGTCGCCTACCGGCCGCTGCGCCGCGCGCCGAAGCTCGCGCCGCTGATCACCGCGGTCGGGTTCTCGTTCATCTTGCAGAACGTCGGCCTGCTGTGGCGGGGCGGCAACCAGCAGTCGGTCCCCGACCTGATCGGCGCGCAGCAGGTCGGTCTTCACCATCGGCGGCGTGCACATCCTGCGCGGCTACCTGCTCGCCTTCGCGTGATGATCCCGCTGGTCATCGCGACGACGTGGTTCATCGGGTCAACCCGTGCGGGCAAGGCGATGCGCGCCACCGCCCAGGACCCGGAGGCCGCCCGGCTGATGGGCATCAACGTCAACGCCACGATCTCGCTGACGTTCGCTCTCGGCGGCGCGCTGGCCGGCGCCGCCGGCCTGGTGTACGCGGTCTACGAGACGAACATCTGGTACTTCCAGGGGTTCCAGGCCGGGCTGCTCGCCTTCACCGCGGCCGTGATGGGCGGCATCGGCAACGTCCGCGGCGCGGTGCTCGGCGGACTGATCATCGGGGTCATCCAGTCCCTGTCGGACTCACGGATCGGCCCGCAGTGGACCGAGGCGGTCGTCTTCGGCTACCTCATCGCGATCATGGTGCTGCGGCCCGCGGGCCTGCTCGGCGAAGAGACGCGGGAGGCGGGTTGACCTGGACCCGCGCACCGGGGCCCCGGGGGGGTCGGGAGGGGTCGTCCCCCCGGGCGAGCAGAGTGGGGGGTCGTCCCTCCGGGGGGCAACTGCTCGCCGCCGCGCTGATCGCCTTCGGCATCGCAACTGCCGTTTCTCTTCGGCGACGCGAGCGGGTTCATGAACGCGACGATCATCGCGATCGCCTACGCGGTCATGTCGCTCGGCCTGAACATCGTCGTCGGCCTGGCCGGCCTGCTCGACCTCGGTTACGTCGCGTTCTACGCGCTCGGCGCCTACTCGCTCGGCTGGCTCGGCTCGGAGTTCTTCTCCAGGCTCAACGTGCACGTGCTTGTCTCGCCGGTGGTGTCCACGCTGCCGGGCGTCCACCTGAACTTCCTGCTCATCCTCGCCGCGGCGGCGGCTGGTGTGCGCCGCGGCGGGCATCGTGATCGGGCTGCCGACGCTCCGGTTGCGCGGCGACTACATCGCGATCGTCACCCTCGCCTTCGGTGAGATCATCGGCGTCGTCGCGGTCAACGGGCAGTCGATCAGCCTGGGCGGCGGCATGACGCTGACCGCGGGCAACCTCGGCATCCCCGCCGTGGACGCGCCGTACTTCCCTGGCATCGGCTCGTTCAGCCAGCTCGACCTGCGGCCCTGGTACTGGCTGATCTTCGCCATCCTGCTCGCCGTGGTCTTCGTGAACTTGCGGGTCCGCGACTCCCGCCCGGGCCGGGCGTGGATCGCGTTGCGCGAGGACGAGGTCGCCGCCGTGTCGATGGGCATCCCGGCGGTGCGGACCAAGCTGCTGGCCTACGCGATGGGCGCCGCGCTCGGCGGGATGTCCGGTGCGTTCCTCGGCGCCTACGACACCGTGGTGAACGCCGGCCAGTTCCAGTTCGGGTTCTCGATCTTCATCCTCGCCATGGTCATCATCGGGGGGCTCGGGTCGATCTGGGGTGCCGTGGCCGGCGGGCTGCTGCTCGGCTACATCAACAACTGGCTGATTCCCGACGTGCTGAACAACCTGCCCGCCACGTTCGGACTCAACTTCCAGCTCACCCAGGTCGAATTCGGGATCTTCGGCTTCCTGCTCGTCATCACGATGGTGCTGCGCCCGCAGGGGCTGCTGCCCGAGCGGCGGCGCAAGCTCGAGCTGACCGCCGCGATCCCGGCCGGGGACGCGCAGCTGGACACCGGGCAGCTGACCGAGACAGGCCTCGGCGGCGAGCCTGGCGGTACGGGTCCTGGCGGTACAGGTCCTGGCGGTACCGGTCCTGGCGGTACCGTCCGGCGGCCGGCCGGCGGCCCCGGCATGGCGGCGCGACCTGGAGACGCCCGCGGGCCCGGGGTCGGAAGGGCGGGCCGCCCCGCCCGTCCTGCTCGCGGACCGCGTCACCAAGCGGTTCGGCGGCCTGGTCGCGGTCAGCGACGTGACGCTCGACGTCCCTGCCCGGTCGATCGTCTCACTCATCGGGCCGAACGGCGCGGGCAAGACCACCCTGTTCAACATGCTCACCGGCCTGGTCAGGCCCACGTCCGGGCGGATCTCGCTGGACGGCCGGGCCATTACCCGGGCCAGGCCGGACGTCATCACCGCGCGCGGCGTGGCGCGCACCTTCCAGAACATCCGGCTGTTCGGCGGGATGACCTCGGTGGAGAACGTGATGATCGGCAGGCACGCGCGGATGCGGGCCGGGATCTTCGGCGCGGTGCTGCGGCCGCCATGGGTGGGCGCCGAGGAGCGGGCCGCCAGGGAGCGCGCCCGTGAGCTCCTTAGCTACGTGGGCGTCCGCCCCGCCGACTTCGACCGGCTCGCCGCCCAGCTCCCCTACGGTGACCAGCGGCGGGTGGAGATCGCCCGGGCCCTGGCCACCAGCCCGTCGGTGCTGCTGCTCGATGAGCCGACCGCCGGGATGAACCCGAACGAGTCGGCGCGGCTCGCCGCGTTCATCCGCCGCCTGCGCGACGACCTGGACCTGGCGATCTTGCTGATCGAGCACGACATGAAGGTGGTCATGGACGTCTCCGAGCGGGTCACCGTGCTCGACTACGGCCGCAAGATCGCCGAGGGCACGCCCGCCGTGGTCCGCGCCGACGCCGCGGTGATCGAGGCCTACCTGGGGAAGGCGGACGACGGTGGCACTGCTTGAGGTGTCCGGCGCGCGCGCCAGGTACGGCGCCATCGAGGCCCTGGCCGGCGTGTCCCTGACGGTCGGCGAGGGCGAGGCCGTCACGCTGATCGGGTCGAACGGGGCGGGCAAGTCCACCACGCTGCGCGCCATCTGCGGCCTGACCCCCGCCGTCGCCGGGACGATCACCTTCGCGGGCGAGGACATCACCGCGCTGCCCGCCGACCATATCGTCACCAGGGGCATCGCGCTGTCACCCGAGGGTCGGCGCTGCTTCCCCCGGATGACGGTGCGGGAGAACCTCGACCTGGGCGCCTACCGGCGGCACGGTGCCTTTTGGCAGCGCCGGGCCTCCCGGCAGCACCGGGCCGCGGTCGCGCAGGACATGGAGCGGGTACTCACCCTGTTCCCCCGGCTGAAGGAGCGGTCGGCGCAGAAGGCGGGCACGATGTCCGGCGGCGAGCAGCAGATGCTCGCCATCGGCCGCGCGCTGATGGCCAGGCCCCGGCTGCTGCTGCTCGACGAGCCGTCGCTCGGCATCGCGCCGATCGGCGTGCAGCGCATCTACCAGACGATCGGCGAGATCAACCGCTCCGGCGTGGCGATCTTGCTGGTGGAGCAGAACGCGCACCGCGCGCTTGACGCCGCGTCGCGCGGCTACGTGCTCGAGACGGGCCGGGTCGTGCTTGACGGGGCCACGGCCGTGCTGCGCGGCGACCCCCGGGTGCGGGAAGCGTACCTGGGCCGATGACGGATATCCGATCCCTCCGGTGCGGTGCGCCCGGAGCGGCCGGCGAAGGGGGTACCCGGTGAGCGGGAACGGGACGATCGGCGTGCTCGCGCTGTACCTGCTGTTCGCCTGGCTGGTCTCCGCGGCGGCCGGGTCCTGGCTGACCGAACGGAAGGGTTACGGTGAGCGGACGGGCCTGATGCTCGGCCTGCTGCTGAGCGTGGCCGGGCTGCTCCTCGCGCTGGCCATGCCCGCGCGGGCGGGATCGAAGTGGCGGCGCGACGGCGCGCTGCCCCGCCGCCGGCGGGTCACGGCGCGGTGATCGGGTTTACCCGCCCACGTTCTGGCTGATGATTTCAGGCGCCCGCGGCGGTGAGGAGGGCGACCGCGCGGGCCGCGGCGTTACGCTCACCGGCTAGGCCGCTGTCACTGTCGGCTCGTGGCGCACGGGGAAGTTCACCGAGCTGGCGATGAAGCACTTCTCGCTGGCTTCCTCGTGCAGCCGCTGCGCGGCCTCGGCCATGGCGGGCTCCGCGACCGTGACGCGCGGGCGGAGCACGACCTCGGTGAAGTGGCCGCCGCCGTCCGTCGTCTCCGCCATCAGGCCGTACGGCGCGTCCTCGTAGCCGGTGACGACGACGCCCGCGGTCGCGCAGACGTGCAGGTAGCTGAGCATGTGGCACTGCGAAAGGGCGGCGACCAGTTCGAGCTCGGGGTTCCACCTTGTCTTGTCGCCGCGGAACGCCGGGTCTGAGCTGCCCTCGATTTCCGGGCGGCCGTCCGTGGCGACCACGTGGTCCCTGCCGTAGTCCCGGTAGCCGCTGGTGCCGCCGCCCCGGTTGCCCGTCCAGGTCATGGTCAGGTCGTAGCGGTGCGTCCGCCGCACGTCCATGGTCATCCTCCGCTGGCGCTCGCGCCGCTGGCCTTTGGCGCCGCGGCGTTCGCGTCCCATCCCATCACGGGCCGCCGGACATCCGGCGGGTCAGCCGGGCTGGCGCCTGCCGCCGATCAGCGGGAGCAGCGGGCGGGCGGTACGCCGGGCCAGGCAGCCCTGCCAGACGCCGAGGCTGTAGGCGGCGTCGTCGAGCAGCCGGGCGGCGACGTAGCGGGCCGGGTCGAGCGGCGGCCTGCGGTCGGCCCAGTCGAGCAGCGGCGGGAGCAGGATCAGCGCCGTCAGCGGAGCACGCAGCTTTGGCACGGCAAGCGCGGCGGGGATGGCCGCCGGCCACCAGGTACGAGACAGGGCGCTGCCGAGGGGGCGGGCGGCGGCGGCGGTCCCGCCGCCGGCCAGCCGCAGCGCCAGGCGCCACGCGGCAGCCTCGGCAGAGACCCCGCGTCGAGACGCTTCTTGCTGTTATCCGTTAGCGGATGAACTTCCCGATTATCGTGTGCATTTGAGGGCCGGAATCCGCTATCAACTGCACACGATGATGTCCGCGCGACGGCCGGGACGGGCCAGCGCTCGCCGGTGACGCGGGACAGGCGGCGGGCGAGCAGGGCGGTCGCGGCGGCGGTGAGCGCGGCGGCGGTGACCGGGCGCCGGGCGAGGGCGGCCGCCCAGGCGCCGGCCGTCCACCAGGAGGCGTACAGCGGGCGGACCGCGCCGGGGTGCAGCTGCTCGAGGGCGGCGGCCGACGTCCCGTAGTCGGCGCGGCGGGCGAACCAGGCGCGGAAGGTGACCCGGTGGTCGTGGCCCATGACGGCTTCCGGTTCGTAGCGGACCCGCCAGCCGGCCGCGGCCATGCGCCAGACGAAGTCGACGTCCTCGCCGACGTGCATGCTCTGCCTGAACCCGTCGCCCGCCGCGTGCCCGCCGCACCACGAGGGCGGCGCCGGGCACGTAGGACACGCGCGCGCCGGGGCGGACAATCGACGGGCGGGCGCCCATGTCCAGGGTGGAGCTCGCGCCCTCGTACCTGGCCAGCCAGCCGCTGCCCGCCTGGTGCGGCACGATGCGGGGCGCGACCGCGCCGACCGCGGGGTCGGCGAAGTGCGGCAGCAGGCCGGTCAGCCAGCCGGGCTGCGGGCACGCAGTCGGAGTCCAGGAACGCGACGAATTCCGTCTCCGCCGCCGCGAGGCCGGTGTTGCGCGCGGCGGCCGGGCCGCCGTTGACCGGCCGGTGGATGACGGTGGCGCCGCGGGAAGCCGCGATGCGCGCGATCGCCGCCGGGTCGGCGGACGCGTCGTCGACGACGATCACCCGCGGCGCGGCAGCGCCGTCGTCGGCAGGCCGCGGGCGCGCAGGCCGGCCAGGCAGCGGTCGAGCTCCGCGTGCCGGTCCCGGACCGGGATCACGACGGTGACGTCGGCGGCCGCGCGGCGCCGTGCGTCGCGGAGCCGTCCGCCACGGGCCGTCCGTCGCGGCGAGGTCCGGGGTGGGCGATGCCCGCGTCGAGCAGGCGGCGGGCCAGCGACGCGGGCGGCCGTCCCGGCCGGCACCGGCGTGCCGGCGAACCAGGCCGCGACCTGCCGGGAACCGGCTGGCGTCAGCCGCAGTACCCGGACCGGGGACCCGCCGACGAGCACGGACCCGCCCGCGACCAGCCGCGTGCCGGGATCGGGCACCAGGCCGCATGCCTGCCGGGGCGAGGTCGCGGTCACCCGGCGGGCACCCGCCGGCCGGCCGCCCGGTTCGACGGGTGAGGGCGCTCACGTCCGCGCGCCGCCGCCTAGCAGCACCCGGACGCGCGATTCCGGCGCGGCGGTGAAGCCCGCGAGGGGGCTCTCGTCGCAGTCGTGCGACGGCGGCCGACGGCGCGGCGATCGTCACCGGGACCGCGCCCGCGCCGCCGACGGCGCGCGGCCGCGCCGGCGCCGTCCGGTGCGAGTGGTCGACCGACGGGCGCGGCGCGGCCAGCGGGGCGACGCGGCCGCCGACGCGAGCGCCGTCTCGCCGTAGCCCTGCACGCACTCCGGGTCCGGCCCGTCGAGCGGCAGGCCGGTGAAGAACTTCGCGGCCATGCAGCCGCCGCGGCACGAGTCGTAGAAGCCGCACGACCGGCACGCGCCGCCGGTGTCCGGCCGCCGCAGGTCGGCGAACAGCGACGACGTCCTCCACACGGACTCGAACCCGCCGGCGACCCGCACGTTCCCCGCGAGGAAGTTCTCGTGGATGGCGAACGGGCACGCGTAGACATCGCCCACCGGGTCGATCAGGCAGACCACCCGGCCCGCGCCGCACAGGTTCAGCCCGGGCAGGGCGGAGCCGAACGCGGACAGGTGGAAGAAGGAGTCGCCGGTCAGCACCTGCTCGCCGTGCGCCGTCAGCCAGTCGTACAGTTCCTTCTGCTGCGACGGCAGCGGGTGCAGTTCGTCCCACACGTCCGCGCCGCGCCCCGAAGGCCGCAGCCTGGTCAGCCGCAGCTGCGCGCCGTACTCATCGGCGAGTCGCCTTGAACGCGTCGATCTGCGGGATGTTCTGCCGCGTCATCACGACCGACAGCTTGAAGCCCGTGAATCCCGCGTCGCGCAGGTTGCCCATCGCGCGCATCGCGGTGTCGAATGAGCCCGGGCCCGCGGACCGCGTCGTTCACCTCGCGGGTCGCGCCGTCGAGCGAGATCTGCACGTCCACGTAGTCGGAGGCGGCCAGCCGCGCCGCGGCGGCGGCGTCAAGGCGAACGCCGTTGGTGGAGAACTTCACCCCGACGTGGTGGGCGGTCGCGTAGTCGACGAGCTCCCAGAAGTCGGGTCGGACGGTGGGCTCGCCGCCGCCGATGTTGACGTAGAACACCTGCATGCGCTCCAGCGTGTCGATGACCGCCTTGCACTCGGCGGTGGTCAGCTCGCGCGGGTCGCGGCGGCCCGACGACGACAGGCAGTGCACGCACGACAGGTTGCAGGCGTAGGTGAGCTCCCAGGTCAGGCAGATCGGCGCGTCGAGGCCGAGCTGGAACAGGTCGGTGAGCCTCCCCGGGGCTACGGGCGAGGGGGTCCGGGGGGGTGCCCCCGGGGAAGCGGAGTGTCCCCCCGGGAGGTAACTGCCGGGCGAGGCGGCCGCCCGCGTCACGCCGCCGCCAGGGGCCATGTCAGGCGCGAGAGTCATGCGACTTCCGTTCGGAGATCATGTTCGAGTCGGCGAGGGCGCCGAGCGCGCGGGCGTACGCGGGCAGGTCACCCTCGGATACGCCGCACGCGAGACAGGCGGAACGGGCGCTGGGGTGGTCGGCCAGCGACCTGACCACCGCCAGCACCGTCTGGTTCTTGAGGAACGACAGCCGCCTGGTGCCGAAGTGATACAGCAGCGCGCCGAACGGCTCGGGCCGCATCGACACCCGCGGGTCGACCTGCCAGGCGCGGTCGAGATCGAAGGTCACCGATCCGGCCACGGTTGTGCCCAAGAACTCGGGCCTAGTAGACGCCGCACATGCCGTCGATCGAGACCTCCTCGACGAGGAGCTCGTCGCTGGCCAGGGCTTCGGTCTCGGCCTCGTGCCCAGTGCTCGAGACTTCAGGCATGGGATCCTCCGCGCATTAGTGGCACCAAGTGCCAGGAACTGTTGAGTGGAGCCTAAACGGCACCATGTGCCGAAATCAAGAACCTCACGGATTGTCACCACTTGTTCAGGTCGCGCTGACATAGACTAAAGTCCCCCCGAGGATGGTGATGGCACCGTGCCGACAACGGCGTCGCGGCCCGGGCCAGCGGCAGGCGGCCGGGCCGGCCACGGCGCGGGCAACGGGCATCCGGGCCGACGGCGGATAACCTCGCGCGAGGAGCTCGAGCAGGCGGCGTTCGCCCTGTTCGCCGCCCAGGGGTTCGAGGCGACCACGGTGGACGAGATCGCGGCGGCGGCGGGCATCGGGCGACGCACGTTCTTCCGCTACTTCCCGTCCAAGAACGACATCCCGTGGGGCGCGTTCGAGGACGAGCTCGACCGGATGCGCGTGCGGCTCAGGGACATGCCCGCCGGAGGTCCCGCTGATGGACGCGATCAGGCTCGCGCTCATCGACTTCAACCGCGTCGAGCCCGCGCAGGTGCCGCTGCACCGGCGCCGGATGGAGCTGATCTTGCGGGTGCCGGCGCTGCTCGCGCACTCGACGCTCCGGTTCACCGCCTGGCGCGACGTGGTCGCCGAGTTCGTCGCCGACCGCACGGGCCGCCGCCCCGAGGAGCTGGCGCCGCAGGCGATCGCGCACGCGGTGCTCGGCGTCTCCGTCGCCGCCTACGAGCACTGGCTCGACCACCCGGCGGCCGACCTCGGCACCCTGCTCGACGACGCGATGCGCCAGCTCGGCGCCGGACGCGCTCCGCCCGGTGAGCGCCGCCCGTTGAGTCGCCATGATCCCGAACGTCGGCGGGTATCCCGATCGCCCCGTGGACTGAGGCGTCGCCGTGGAGCGGAGCGGGTGGTTGCGGAACGGGCCGGTCATAGGGGGTGGGGGGGGGGAGTGGGGTGTGAGTGGGGGGTAAGGTGAATGAAAATATTAGGTAGGGTGATATAGAGTAGGGAAGGTAGGAGTAAGTATGGGAAATGGTTGTGGGGTTGATATAGGTATGAAGTTTTTGTGGTGTATAGTAGAGAACGATGTGGAGGTATTGTGGGTAGTAGCTGGTGTGATTGGTGGATGGGATTTGGCGCACTGCTTTGCGGGGGTGATAGTTAATGTACTGGCAGTGCTGCGGCTACGCTGACGTGAGGCAAGAAGGTAAGTATTGTGTTGATGTAAGGGTGGTAAGTGATGTAGGCTAGGTATTTGCTACGCCCGCTGGGAGGCTTTATATGGACTCGGTGTACTGCGAGTGGGAGTGAATGGTTAATTTAGATATGGATAAGAGGGGGGAAGTGGGATAGACGTTACAGGTTGACGAGAGTCAGTAACGTTGATAGCGCGAGAGGTGATGAGTCGATTTGACTACAGTTGTAGATAGTCTCTGAAATTTTAAGTTTATAGAAATTGATATCTTGAGGCTAGTGAGAAAAGTGTAACACTCGCAGGTCTGCTGGCAGCTGACGGCTTGCAGATGAAAAGTTGCGTAACGCAGACATTTTGGATGGGGACTGGCTGATTTGTTGTGTCGCTCACCATGGTGCTCTCGGCGCCGCCGCCGCGAACATGAAAGCTTCCGAGGCCGACTGGCGGCTGAAGCCCGGCTGAGAAGCGCCAGGCGCCGCCAGGTGAGTAGAGGGGGGTGGTAGGTGAAGTAATGAGGGAATGAGGAATGGAGGGTGTTGTGCCAGGCAGGCGGTTGGAGCCGGCTGCGATATCACAGGGGCCGCGGGTGAGCTGTGTGTGTAGGGTAGATGAAAGAGGTGAGAATTGATAGGGTGATAAATTATGTTGTTTTGGTGTGTGAAGTGTATGATTTTTGTAATTTAAATATAAAAGAATAAGGTGAAAAGAAATTTTATGTTTTGTTTGGAAGTGGTTATTGGGATAAATGTAGAGGTTTAGGGTATTTTGAGAAGTGTGTGTACAAGATAGATTAATTAATTTTTTTGTATATTTTGATTTTGTGTAATAGATAAAGGATTATTGAGAAAATATATTAGATGATGGAATTATTGTTTTTGTTGGGTGAGTTGGTTGTGAAGTTTGGAGAGAGGTTAAGGATGAGGGTGTATGGAGGGGGTGTGGAGTTGTGGGGTTGATGTTTTATAGAGTGGAGATTGGGTGGTTTGTTGTTTGTGTAGTTTGGTGATTTGAGAGAGTATTGTGGAGGGGTAGATGTTTGTTGTAGGAATGGTCTCTATAGAGCTATATTTGTGTAGAAATAACTTTGGTTATTTTGTGTTGTTATCACTTTAGGTATTTGATAAGGATTGGTAGTTTTAGTATATGGGAGTTGTTTTAGCTGGTATAATAGTGTGAATGTGGTATAATAGTGGTGGCTATCATTGATTTAACTCAATATTGTAGATATGTTATGTATAGATTAGATGTGGTGGTATAATGGATAGAAAAATGAAGGAGATAGGATGTCAATAGATATATAGGGTTAAGATACTAGGTTGTGTGGTTTGATATATATCTGTAAAGGAATAGTGAATAGGGTTAATTTAGAGATAAGAGCTTATATTATAATAGTGTTTTATGAAAGCTCTAGTTGAATTTATCAAAGGAATCTATGGTAGATATATAGCTGAGGTACAAGGGGGGAAAGATATGGTAGCGCTGTTTGATCAGGAGGCTAGTGGTTTAGTTAGTATATAAGTGTGTAAAAAATGTAGCAATGTAAGTATTGTTTGTTTATATCATTTGTTATTATGGACATTGGTTCAGGGTGGTAGTGGGTGGGTGGTGATGGTGGTGGGTTGGGTCAGTTAGTTATGTAGGGTGGTGCAGTTGAGGTTGATTTTTTTTTTTTTTGTGGGTGTGTATTTGAGGTGGTGGGTGGGGGTGGTGGGGTAGGTTTTGGTGTGGTTAGTAATTAATGGTAGGTGGAGTTGGTTTATTTTTTTTTGTTTGGTGTTTGGGGTTTGTTAGGATAGTGTTTAGGTGTTGTTGTTAGGGTGGTATTTGGTTAGTGTTAGATGTGGTATGTTTTTTAGATTATTAGGTTAAGTTTGTGGGGATTTGATGTATTTCCTGTGTGGCGGCTGGTTGCCACAACCATCGCGGCGGCTAACCTGTTGACCGCGCCGATCGAACCGGACCGCGCCACCGCTCGTTGCTCTCAGTGAGTTAGAGATTACAAAAAGAGAGCGGCGAGGTGCGGGCCCGATGAGCGCGATGCACGACGAGGGCGAGGGCGAGCGCGCGGCATGCGCGGGACACGAAACAGACGTGCGGCGCGCGGGGAACGCGGACGAGGCGCGCGCCCGGCTCGCGGACCTTCAGCTCTGCGCCGCCGAGGCCTACGCGGAGATCTCGCTGGCCGACGACGCGCTGCGCGCCCTCGCCAGGCGCCGGATGACCGCCGAGCGGGACCTGCGGCTCGCCGCCGTACGTCATCACGCGGCCGAGCGGGCCGCGGCCGCGCACGCCCAGGCAAGGCCCGGCCCGGTCGCCCAACTGGGCAGCCGGTTCCGCGCGCGTACGCAGTGGCGCCAGGCGCGGCCGCCCCTCGATGCCGCGCTCGCCGACGCTGAACGACAACTGCGGGCGGCCCGGCGGGCGCTGTCGGCGGTCAAGCACGACTTCACGGCCCGGCTCGCCGTGCGGGCGGCGGCGGCCGCGCGGCTGCGCCGCCTCACCGCCGAGTGCGGCGCCGCCCTGGCCCGGATCGCCGCGGCCGGCGGCGGTCCATCCGGCGAAAACGCCGCGGCGAGCCTCCGCGGCCTGGACAAGGGCCCGTGGGACAATGGCGGGCGTGCTTGACCACGTGGGTATGCAGTGCACGGACATGGCCGCGAGCGCGGCCTTCTACGACGCGGTGCTCGGGCCGCTGGGCGCGCAGCGGATCATGGACTTCGGCAGCGCGATCGGCTACGGGGTCCCGCCCCACCCGGACTTCTGGATCAGCGCGCAGGAGACCGGCGACGGCTTCCGCGAGTCGCACATCGCGTTCGGCGCGCCGAGCCGCGCGGCGGTGCGGGCCTTCTTCGACGTGGCGGTGGCGCACGGCGCCACCGTGCTGCACGAGCCCCGGGTCTGGCCCGAGTACCACGAGGCCTACTTCGGCGCGTTCGTCCGCGACCCGGACGGCAACAACGTGGAGGCGGTCTGCCACCTGCCCGAGTAAGCAGGCACCGTCAGCCAAGCGGCCGGCCGTGAGCGATTCCAGCTCGCGGGCGATGTTGGCCCGGGCCGCGGCCTCCCACCGCTGGCGCGCGGCGCCGGTACCGTACAGGTGCTCTCGCGCTAGCAGCGCCGTCATGACCGCCGCGCGCCCGGTCCGCCAGGCCCGCTCGCCTACCGCGGCGTATTCCTCCCGTACCGCGGCACGGTAGCGGTCGTACGTGGCCGGGTCCGCGCCGAGGATCGCGAGGTCGGCATCGAGCAGGGCCCATGCGGTCAGGTCCCGCGGTGGCGCCAGGTGCGTCACCGTGGCGAGTACCAGTTTCCCGGCCCTCGCCACGTGCGCTCGCGGCACGCCGGCCCGGGTCAGCCAGTCCCGTGCCCAGGACGCGCTGCGGCGCTCGTCATCACCCGGGTGCCCGTCGTAGACGACGTCATGGGCGGCGGCCGCGATGGTGAGGACCGCGCGCTCGGCCGCGGGGAGGCGCAGTTCCCTGGCGAGGACCGCCGAGTCCCGCACCACTGCCCGCGCATGGGCGTTGCCGTGGTAGCGGCGGTGCGGCTGCGCGTAACGGGCGGCCAGGTCCGCCGCCGCTGCCGCGGCAACCTGCCGGTCACCGCCGAGCAGGCGGACCGCAGCCGTCCATGCCTTCTCCACGACCGTATTCTCGCAGCCCGCGGTGAGCACGATGAGATTTCGTCGCAGCCGCCTGGCCCGGAGGTTCGCCGGTCAGGGCGGCCAGGCGGCCAGGCGGCCAGGCGGCCAGGCGGTCAGGCGCAGGCGGTCAGGCGAAAGGCGGGGGCGGGGGCTCGCCCCACCAGCCCCGCAGGAATGCGGCGGCCCGTTCGCCGGCGCCCGCAAGCGGCCCGCCTGGATGGCTCATCGCCGCACTGATCAGCTCCGTGATCTTTCGGTCCACGTCGGCCAGGACCGTCTCGGGGCGGGCGTCCAGGGCTGACCGGTAGCCGATGACCGCCCCGGCGTTGCCCACGAAATCGGGCAGCGCCGTTATGCCCCGCCGGCGCAGGACGTCGGCTCCTGCCCTGGTGTAGGGCACGTTGGCGGCGGGCGCGACGACCTGGACACTCGGCGGGAGCGCCTCGGCGACCACGGCGCTGATCACCCCCGGCCGGGTGCCGGGCACCAGGACATCCGCGTGCACCGCGGTGAACAGCGCTCCCGGCGGCGCGGGCGGCGGGCCGTAACGGGCGACGCAGTCATCGCCATGCTGGCGGCGCAGGGCCAGCAACCGCTCGACGTCGAGCCCCGACGGGTCCGCGACGCACCCGGCGACGGTGGACACGGCGGCAACCCGGCCGCCCCGCCGCACGACCTCCCTGGCCACCCCGCCGCCCACCTTGCCGAACCCTTCGATGGCAACCGACCGGCCCGCCAGGCCGCCGCCGGGCCCGGACCGCAGGACGGCTTCCGCCGCCGCCACGACCCCGTACCCGGTCAGCACGTCCTCGAACGGCACGCCGTCAACGACCGCGCTAACCGCCGCAGGCGCGGCGCGGCGCTCACGCAGCGGCGCGAAATCCTCCTCGAAGGTGCCCATGTCCGGCCCGGTGAGGAACCGGCCCGCGTCGGCCAGTGGCCGGACCTCGGCGCAGTAGCGCGCCATCAGGCCAGCCCGCGCGGCGCGGTCAGCGGGATCGGCGACCACGCCCGCCTTCGCGCCGCCGACCTGCTCCCCCAGGGCCGCGAACTTGTAGGTCATCGCCCGCGCGAGCAGCGCCACCTCAGCCCTTGTCACATCCGGCGCCAGGCGCGTCCCCCCGGCAGAGAACGGAACTCCGGGCAAGTCAAAGACGATGAAGCCGGGAACCGACTCCAGCTCAACGATCTCCACTACAGCAGTGTGCTACACCCGAGCCCGGGTGGCCGCCGGCGAACCTCGCCCGGCATCGGTCCGCGGCACGGGGGGCGGGCGGAAGGACGGTTCGCCGCGGGCGGGGCGCGCCCGGCCGGGACGGCCTGCCCCCGGCGGGACGACGGGACGGCGGCGGGACGGCCGGACGGCGCGACGGCCGGCGGGCGGGCAGGCAGGTCGCTCAACCTACCGGCCTGGGGGCTAGCTCAAGACCGTAGAGGGGCCGGTGACCTACACGGGTCGGGCGTGGGTTCAGCCTGCCTTAATGACTGCTAGTGCGTCGAGGTCGGCGGCCATCTGCGCGGAGCGGTTGGCCATCGCCATGAACATGGCGTCGCCGCGATCGGTGCGCCCAACCATCATGGACGCGAAGACGGCCATGAGCAGGCTGCCGTAGCTCGATCGCACGTAGTCGCGCCAGCAGCGATCGAACGGATACCCGCCGACGCCGTAGTCCTCGACGAGCGCCCGGTGATAGCGGATGAGGAGGTCGCGTTCACACGAACGGCGGCGCTCGGGCTCGAACGCGCTGCCGAGGAAGTAGGCGACGTCGCTGGGACCGACGCCCAGCCGCACGGTCTGCCAGTCGACTACGGTCAGCGGCCGGCCCGCTCCGCCGGCGGTGAAAAGCATGTTGTCGAGCCGGTAGTCGCCGTGCACCGGCGTGCGCGGTGACGGCCCGCTCGCGAGCAGCTCTGGCGCGAGCGCGGCGACCTGAGGGCCGGCCTCGAGCGTGACCGGGTCGAGCGCGGCGCGGTAGCGCTCGACGAACCCCTCCCAGATGGCGCCGAGCATCGCGGCTATGTCCGCAGTAGCATCGCCGCGGTCAAGCCAGGGGAAGTCCGCCAGCGCCGGGTCGCCCCAGCGCGGCCCGTGCAGCCGGGCCGCCTCCTCGACGGCGAGACTGGCCTGCTGCACCGTGCAGCCGCCGATCTGGTCACCCTGCTCCGCGGGAGCGATGTCCTCCATGACCAGCACCACGTCGGCGGTACCGGGCCGGACCTCGGCGAAGTGGCAGCGCGGGCGGCTGATGTCGACGGTGTGCGCCAGATCCCGGTAGAAAGCGACCTCGGTCTCGTAGGTGAGTACGGCCACCCCAGCGGCCGCGCTCGCCTCGTCGCGCGACGAGAACTTGCACACCACCGTCGGCGGAGCCTTCGGCCCGGCCCGGTCGTAGCTGAGCGCGTACCGCACATTGGCGCCGACCTGACCGGTGCCAATTGACGACGCCTCGAACGAAGAGACCTCCGCGGCCGCGTCGATGGCGCCCGCATGCCGCAGCACGTGGGTGAGCCACTGCGGCGTCACGAGGTCCGGGTCAGCGACAAGAGGTGGCCTTGATGACATCGGTAAGGCTCCTGGGCAGTGCGGGCGGCCGGCCGGTCGGTCAGCGCACCGGGGGACGGCGGTCATGCTGGCAGTGTCCCCTCGACCACCGCATCGGGGAAGAAATGGTGGTGGCGGGCGCCGGTGATCTCGTAGATGGCGGTGCCCCGCCGTCCGTCGCTCGTACTCACCCGCATCAGGTTGAGGCCACCGCGATGGAACGGCTCGTAGCCGCGGGCCATGGTGCCCTGCGCGTCGACCTCGATGACTCTCCGGTCGGCCAGGGTGAACGTGGCCGACGCGATGAGGCCAGTGGCACCGTCGCCGTGCTCGCCGTAGGGAACTGGCTGGCGATCGGTTCCGACCCAGCGGGCGTCGTAGCGGAAGTCGACGACGGGAACTGGGTCGGACATGTCAGCGCCGGCCCAGCAGCCGTCACGGTACACAACCGCGCCGTTCGGGAGCTCCCAGTGCCAGACGCCGAGGAACCCGTCGTCGAGCTGGATCTGCCACCACAGCCACAGGGGGCAGCGCCCGTGGTCCCGGATGCCCCATGAGTGGTCGCGCTGGCCGATCCAGCCGTCGACCTCATAGCCCGTACCGTCGACTGTGTAGGAGCCGGTGTAGGTGCCAGACTGGAAGATGTGGGACTGATCCCACACCAGCTCGCCGCCGGCCCGCATGGTGCCCCGGCGCAGCCCGTAGGGCTGAGTTCTGGCCCGCCAGGTCAGATCCAAACCGATCCCGCCATCTGACGGCTCGGCCCATAGCCGCACCTCACGCATCGGGGTCACGACGTCGACACGAGCGCCGGGAACCATCGGCGTATGGGGGTCCCCGTCGTAAGGCCGGCCTTTCACGCCGAGCAGCTGCCGGCCTCCGACCCGTCCCATCTGCAGCGAGTCCACCCGCTCCTGGGCGGGGTAGTGAGCCATTGTGAGGAAGACCGCGTCGCCGTCACCCGACGGGGCGTGAAGCTCGTAGAAGTAGCTTTCACGCCAATGGCGGTGATACACGGCGACGCTCGGAAGGAGCTCGGGGATCTGATGAACGAAATACTCGTCCATCGCCGTCGGTCTCGCCACGAAGGATCTCCTCGGTCGAAAAGCTCGGCACGGCGCTGGCGCTGCTTCGTCAAATCGCGTTCCCGCCGCCGACGCGAGGCCATGCCGTAAACGTATAGTCGTGTACCCGACTTGCCTAGGCCCGGGCAATGCGGTGGGGTTGATCCGCCGGGCCGGGGTAGATGCATAGCGGCTGGCGATACTGGTTGCATGCGGATCGCCATACGGGTGAGGCCAGGCTCGGCACGACCGGGGGCTGGCGGGGAGCACGCTGGCGCCCTGGTCGTCCGGGTGAGCGCCCGCGCCGTGGACGGCAAGGCGACAGAGGCGGCACTAGCCACGGTGGCCGACGCGTTCGGCGTCCGGCGCAGTGCCGTCCGCCTGGTGTCCGGGGCAGCGAGCCGTACCAAGATTGTCGACATCGACGCGGGTGACCCGCAGGTCCTCGCGGCGCTGCTCGCCGCGCCTGCCGGCCGGTCTAGGCTGCAGGAAAGCTGACGCTCAGCCGCCGCTGCCGTAGGGCCGGGTGATGATCTCCAGGAAGTGTCCGCTTGGGTCCTCCCAGTACACGCCCCTGCCGCCATCGTTGGCGTTGACCTCTCCCGGCCGGCGTTTTCCCGGGTCGGCCCAGTACGGCAGCCCCCGGTCCCGGATCCGGGCGAAGATCTGGTCGAAGTCGGATTCGGAGACCAGGAACGCGTAGTGCTGCGGGCTGACCGGCCCGTGGTCGTCGGCGAAGTCCAGGGAGACGTTGTTGCCGGTCTGCACGGCCAGGAACGGGCCGAACGGCAGGGGATCGTCAAGGCCGAGGATCTCGGCAAGGAACTGCGCCGATTCGCGCTTGTCACGGACGCGCACGATGGTGTGGTTCAGTTCAACGCCCACCGGTACTCCCTCCCAGCGCGGGGATCTTGCTGCCTCAGGCTATGCCGAGGGAAGGCGGCTGGCGACCCGGCTGAGGGCCGCCTGCGCCTGCTCCCAGAGGTCGCGGACCAGGTCCGCGGCGGGGACCGCGGTCGTCAACGGATAGGCCTGCCCGGCCCACAGGTTCACGTAATCGGCGAGCCCCGCCTGGCGGGCCGCCTTCCGCATCGGGGAGGTGAGGTGGTGCACCTCGGGGTAGGCGGCCGGGGCGGATTCCGAGTGGGCGCGCAGGAAGCCGTTCTCGATACCGCGGGCGGTCCGGCCGCTGAACGCCCGGGTTAGCCTTGTCGGGGCGGCACCGCGCAGCGCGGACCGCTGCACCGGCGCGGTCGCCGCCTCCGGGCAGTCAAGGAACGCGGTGCCGAGGGCGGCGCCCCGGGCGCCGAGGCACAGCACCGCGGCGATCGCGCTGCCCGTCGCGATGCCGCCGGCCGCCACGACGGGCGTGGCCAGCCGCGCGGCGGTGATGAGCTGCAGCAGCGCGATGAGCCCGACCGCCTCCTCGGCGGCGTCGCTCGTCCCGCCCCGGTGCCCGCCCGCCTCGTAACCCTGCGCGACAAGCAGGTCCGCGCCCGCCGCCGCCGCGCGGCGGGCCTCGTCCAGGCTGGTGACCGTCACCCAGACCTCCGAGCCGCTGGCGCGCAGGCCCGCGATGACGTCCTCACCGGGGATACCGAACGTGAACGACACCACGTCCGCCGGCTCTGCGGTGAGGTACTCGATCTTGGCGTCCCAGTCGTCATCGTCGTGCCGCGCCTCGCCCAGCCGCGCGCCGGCGCCGGACACGTCGGACTCGATTTCCGCGGCGAACCGCCGCACCCGGGCGACGTCCCCGGCGGGCCCGGGAACGAACACGTTCACGCCGAACGGCCGGCTGGTGAGCTCCGCCAGCCGGCGTCGCCGGGCCGCTAGCTCAACCGCGGACAGGTAGCCGGCGGCGAGGAAACCCAGCCCGCCGGCGTTGCTCACCGCGGCGGCCAGCTCCGGCGTGGACGGACCGCCCGCCAGCGGGGCCAGCACGACCGGGATGTCACAGCTGTCGAGGATCATGTCTCCCATCCTGCACCAGCACGGCAGGCGCTCGCCGTGACGCCGGTCACGGATTGACCTGGCCCGCCGGGGGGAGGCATGACGTCACGAGCCGCCGGCCATGGCGGCCACGGCGGCCACGGAGCTCGCGGGAGTCATCGCTGATGCCGTTCACGCTTCCTGCCTGTACACCGGCGGCCAGGCGTCACCTAGGTCCGCCAGCAGGCCTTACCCAGGGTCGCTAACGGGACTAGCGTGAGGCGGTCACCTGCCGGAATGCGCGCGGGGCGGGGTTAGCATTAGCGGATGCCCGCCGACTCCCAGCCCGGACTCAGGCTCGCCGCCGCGCACTGGCCGGATGTTGAAAGGGGGCCGCGGCGGCTGCTCGTAGTGCCGGTGGGGTCGCTTGAGCAGCACGGGGCGCACCTGCCGCTTGACACCGACACCCGTATCGCCGCCGCGGTGGCGGATCGCGCCTGCGCCGGGCTGGCCGGGGCGGGACAGGCCGGGGTGGGGCTCGCGCCTGCGATCGCGATCGGGGCGAGCGGCGAGCACGCGGACTTCCCGGGCACGCTGTCGATCGGCCATGTCGCGTTGTCGGCGATGCTGGTCGAGCTCGGCCGGCACGCCGCACTCCACTGGCCGGTGCTGCTGCTGGTCAACGGGCACGGCGGCAATGCGGGCGCGATCGACGACGCGCTCGGCAAACTGCGCGCGGAGGGACGCGACTGCCACGTGTGGCATGCCGGGGTGCGGCCCGCCATGCTGGCGGCCTTGCGAGCGGCCGACGGGCCGTGCGCGGCCAGCGCACCCGCCCCGGTGCCTGACGCGCACGCGGGCCGCGTGGAGACGTCGATCATGCTCGCGCTCGCCCCGGACGACGTCCGGCTCGACGTCGCCGTGGCTGGCGAGACCCGGCCGCTGCCTGAGATCATGGCCGACCTGCGCGCGAACGGCATCCGGCCGGTCAGCCCGAACGGCGTGCTCGGTGACCCGGCCGGCGCGTCCGCCGCCGAGGGCACGGCCCTGCTCGGCCTGCTGGTCGCGGACCTGGCGGCGACGATTGACCGGCTGGCCGGCGGGCGTGGCGCGTGATCAGCTGACCGCGGCCGGAGCGCAGCCGGGGCGGATCACCCGCCTGGCCGACGGCGGGTTGACCTTGAGCAGGTGCGCCGGGCGGACGGGACGCCGCACCAGCTCGCCGCCGCAGTTCGGGCAGGTGCCGTGCAGCACTGCCTCCGCGCAGTCGCGGCACCAGGTGCACTCGTAGGTGCAGATGAACACCTCGGTCGAGGCCGGGTCGAGGTCCCGGTCGCAGCATTCGCAGTTAGGTCGCAGCTCAAGCACGCAACCAGTATCGGCCAGGGCAGGCCTGCTTGGTGGCAGCCCGTCGAGGATCCACGGGCCGCCCAGGCCGCAGACCATCCGGGTATGGAGCGGCGACCACCCCGGGCGGTCAAGCCGGGCCGGGATCAGGCTCCGGATCGGGCGCGCTCCCGCTTCAGTGGTGGTCATCGAAACCTCCTCGCTTCATGACGTACGGCGCCATCCCTGGCGGAAGCACCGACGGGAGGCTCACCTGGAGCAGGCCGGCGCCGGGCGACCAAGAAGGACAACAGTGCCATCACGCCGGCGATGACGGCGGTGAAGCCGAAGATCGCCGACATGCTCGTGCCGCCGCCTTGAAGCGGGCCGACGCCGAACGCGGCGATCCCGTAGCCGAGCTGGTAGAAGGCGATGACGCCGCCGGCCATCGCCGCGGCCATCGCGGTCAGGTCCCCTGCGCCGAAGCTGATCGTCAGCGGCAGCAGCGCCGAGCAGCCCAGGCCGGCCAGCGCGAAGACCCCGATTCCCGCGGCCGCGTGCGGCCGGGTCAGGAAGGCCACGCCGAGGAACGTTCCGACCAGGACGAACGGCAGGATGTGGTACGTGATCCGCTCGGGCAGCCACCGGTCGATCGCGCCGAACAGCACCCGTCCCACGGTAACCATGGCCCAGAACGCGGCCAGGGCCAGCGAGGCCTGGGCGTGCGACGCGCCCGAGCCGGGTGGTCATGTCCAGCTGTGACCAGTTGCCGTTCATCGTCTCGCAGATGCCGTAGCACACCGCGAACGCCGCGTACAGCCAGAAGCGCGCCGGAATGCCCGGCCGGGCTCCCCGGGTCGCGACGACGGCCTCGGACGCGGCCCGCAGCGGTAGCCGGGCGCTGACCAGCAGCAGCAGCAAGAGCAGCACCGCCGACAGGACAGGAAGGCCCCACCAGAACCCCAGGCCGACGAACGCCGCCACGAGCACCGGAGCCAGCGCCGTGCCCAGTCCGAGCAGGGCGTTCAGGATCAGGACGGAACGGTCGACGCGGCCGGGGTTGAAGACCGACGTGTAGGTGTTGAGCACCGGAACGGCCAGGCCGAACCCGGCCCCAAGGAACGCGGTCGCCACGAGCAGCAGCGGGTAGGCGGCCGCCAGGTTGGACTTGACCAGCGTGCTGGCCAGCAGCAGCAGCATCGAGACAAGGCTGCAGACCAGGCCCGCGAGGTAGACCCGCTTGATGGTGATCCGGCGGGCCAGCCCGGCGCCGAGCAGCGACGTGATGATGGCCAGGGCCACCTGCGGCAGGAACATGTCCCCGTACTGGGTGCTTGACAGCCCGTACTCGCTCTTGGAGGTGAAGATGGTGCTGGCCGCCGGGAACGTGACCAGGACGATGCCCTGCACGAGCCCGGCCGCGTTGACGACGGCCCGTTCCGTTTTCGAAGCCATTCAGCGCCCCGAGCTCTCAGGCTCCCCGGGCCGTGGTCGAGCTGTGGTGCTCACGGGGTGGCCCCGACGGGTCGGGTTGCGCTTCACCGCGGGCCGCTGTGTGCCCGTCGGCGAAACGGTCCGTGTCTCTCCCATTCCTCGCCTCCCTCTCCTTAGGCGGCCGGGGGGAGGACCGGCCTTCGCCGTTCCGCCATGCAGGTGAAAGCTCTTTCTGGGCCCTCGACGTCATGGTGGTACCGCGACGGCCCCCGGGCATCGCCCCGATGGGGGTATTGCGGGGCTATCGGCGTACCTGCGGCCAGGAGGCTGGATCCCTCTGCCCTGGTCTGTGCCGGCTGACCGGGCCGGCGGCCAGGCGGCAGTCGGGCTAACCGCCGAGGAGGCCGATCGCTGTCGCTTTCTGCACCGCGTCGTCGCGCGATGAGACGCCGAGCTTGCGGTAGATCGACTTGACCTCAGTCTTTACCGTGTGGACGGAAATGAAGAGCCGCTTTGCGATCATGTCGGCGGTCAGGTGCGTTTGCAGGTAGGGCAGCAGTCGCAGTTCGGCCGGGGTGAGCGGCACCGAGCCGGCCGAATCTGAGGCGACGCTCGACGCGAGGGCGCCGCGGAAATCTCGCACCTCGTCAACGAGGGTGCCGAGGGCCGGGCGGTGGGTCAGGATGTCGTCGATCTCGCGCAGCAGCTGATGGACCGGCCCCACGTCGGCGATGGCGAGGAACACCCTGGCCAGCTGCAGCCGCAGCCGGACGGCGAGGTACGGCAGCAGGTAGGTCGCCGTCGGGCGTGCCTGCATCGCCTGGGCGAGCCGCCGGCGTGCCTCTTTCAGGTCACCGTGGTGCAGGGAAAGCCTGGCTGCCCCGGCGAAGGCCGGAAGGCTGAAGACGTAGTCGTCCAGCCCTTGCGCGTCGATCGTGCCGAGCGCGAGCTCCAGCCGGCCGGCTGCCTCATCCCAGTCGCCGCGGTCCATGGCGAGCCACGCGAGCTGGGCTTCACAGACGGGGATCATATGCCAGTTGCTCATCGCGGCCGCGCCGGTGGACGCCTCGGCGAAAAGGGCACGGGACTCGTCGAGGTCCCCGGCGAGCAGGTGCGCTTCGGCGAGCGTCCACAGCGCGCTGTCGTGCCAAGGGCTCCAGGCGGGTTCCTCGGCGACCGCGAAGCCGGCATCGGCCACCATCCGCTCCGGGCCGCCGGCGCACATGCCGGCCCGCAACTGGGCACGGGCCGAATCGAAGGAGGCCGCGCCGCTGGCGGGCTCACCGTCGAATGACGCCGCGTCGACGACGGCCGCCCACCGCTCCGCCTTGGCCGCGTCGCCGGTCAGCACGCCGTCCCAGCTGGCGAGCACCGCGAGCGGCGGGTAGCAGGCGATGCTCGCATCGCCGAGCGCGGCGAGCCAGCGGCGCACCGTCAACGACTGGCCGGCCAGGTAAGCCGGCTGCGCCAGCTGGGCGGTCAGCCGCACCGAGCGGTCCCGGTCGTCGGTTTCCAGCAGGTGCTCCAGGGCCAGCGCCGGGAATCCATTGGACTCATACCAGTCAGCGGCTCGCCGGTGCAGTGCCGTGATGATGCCGGGTTCGGTGCGGCGAAGCTCGCCGAGCAGGAATTCCCGGTACAGCGCGTGGTAGCGGTACCACTGTCGCTGACGGTCGAGCGGAGCCACGAACAGGCCGCGTGCCTCGATTCGGCGCAGCTGTGCGGCCGCGGCCGACGACCCGAGCACGGCCTCGCATAGCGGGCCGCAGAGCTGATCGAGGACGGCACTGCGCCGCAGGAAGCGCTGAATGGCCTTCGGCTGCCCGATCAGGGCCTCGCGGTAGAGGTAGTCGGCGACATACCGGTCGTCACCGGTGACGGGCCGCACCTGGCTGCGGCTTTCCTTGGCGATCAAGGCCGCGAGGTAGAGGCCGGCGGGCCAGCCTTCTGTCCGTTCTGCCGCCGCGTCGGCCAGCTCCGGGGTCACGCTGACCTGCGCGTGCGCGAAGACCTGCCGGGCGCCGGCCGCGTCCAGGGCCAGGTCGGCGACCCCGAACTCCAGCGCGTCCCCGGTGGCCCGCAGCCGCGGCAGGTGAGGCTGCTCGGAACGGCTTGCGGTGGCCAGCTGCGGATCCCCTGGGCATCGCCGAGATGACCATCCCGAGCACATCATGGCAGGCCGGTGACTGCAGCTCGTGAACATCGTCCAGCATGAGGACGAACGGAACGGGGCTGGCACGGAGTTCGGCGGCCAGCCGCGGCGCGGCCCGGCCAAGCACCGATCCGTCCTGGCGGCTTCGCATGTCGGAGACGAGATCGGGGCTGCCGAGCCCGGCCCGGCAGTACGCGGACGCGAGCGAGGCGAGCAGGGTGGCCGGATCGTCGTCGAAGCGGTCGAGCGACACCCAGGCCACCGGGCGGTCCTCGGTGGCCGCCCATTCCGCCAGGAAGGTCGACTTGCCATAGCCCGCCGGCGCCGTGACCGCGACGAGACGGCAGCCACTTGACCGGGCGGTCGCGACGAGGCCGGAGCGGCTCACGGTGCCCGGGCGAGGCTGCGCGACAGAAAACTTCGCGTCGAGCAGTAGCTGACCCAGCTGAGACGTCGTCGCAGGCTCGGCGCGCCCGTCCAGCGCCTGGATCAAGCCTTCGGCTGATCTCGCCCTCGCCTGGCGCGGAACGCGCAGGCCGCGGTCGGTCCCTGTAGTCATTGAGTCAAATACTAACTGTCGTGCCTCGTGTGGCATTAGGGGCCTCCGGGACAGTAGCGACAGGACGTAGCACGGACGGTCCCCCACTGGCTCTTGCTCGGGGCCGGCCCCAGCGCGCCACAGACCGGTGCCGGGCTCCGGAACCGGGTCAGTAGCCGGTTTCCCGCAGTTGCTGGTAGCGTCCGCCGGCGGAGCGCAGCTGCTCGTGGGTGCCTTGCTCAGCCACCCGGCCGTGGTCGAGGACCACGATCTCGTCGACCGCGTCGAGCCCGTCCAGTTCATGAGTGATGAGCAAGACCGCCCGGCCTTCCGTGGCGTGCAGCAGGTCGGCGGTCAGCGCCCGGCGGGCGGGCGGGTCCAGGTGGGTGGTGGGCTCGTCGAGTATCAGCAGCGGCGGGTCGGCGAGGAACGCCCGGGCCAGCGCCAGCCGCTGCCGCTCGCCGCCGGAAAGGGCGGCCCCGTGGGTGCCGACGGGGGTATCCCAGCCCTGCGGCAGCGAGGCGATCCACGGCAGCAGCCGGGCGCGGGCCGCGGCGGCCTGCAGTTCCTCGTCGGTGGCGGCTGGCCGGGCCAGCCGCACGTTGTCGCGGACGGTGGCATCGAAGAGGTGCGGGTCCTGCGGGCATCCGCCGACGACGGACCGCACGTCATCGGCCGCGTAGCTGGCCAGGTCGTGGCCGCCCAGCAGGGCGGCGCCCGCGGTCAGCTCGCAGAACCGCATCAGCACCGCCGCGACGGTGGACTTGCCGGCGCCGTTCGCGCCGACCAGCGCCACCCGCCGCCCGGGCGGCAGGTCGAGGCTGACCCGGTCCAGGGCGGGCGGCCCGCCCGGACGGTACACCACGGTGGCTTCACGCAGCTGGATGCCGAACGGGCCGGGTGGCAGGGCTCGCGGACGGCACGGCTCGCGGACCGGGTCGGGAGCGTCGGTGACGGCGGCGACCCGGCCGGCGGCGACCCGGGCCTGGCCGAGCTGCACGGCGGCGGCGGGCAGCGCGGTGACCGCTTCGAACGCGGCAAGCGCGGTCAGGGTGAGCACCGCGAGCGGCACCCGGGACAGCGCGCCGGCCCCGGTGGCGGCGACGCCGAGCAGCAGGACTGCCCAGACGGTGAGGCCGGTGACCGCGCTCATCAGCCCGGCGCCCAGGGCGGAGGCCGCCGCCGTCCGGCCGTCCAGCCGGGTCAGCTCGGCGTCGGTGGCGTCGGCGCGGGCGAGTGCGGCGCCGACGGCGCCGAAGGCGTGCAGGTCGTCCGCTCCGTCCAGCAGGTCGGTGATGGTGGCGGCGAGCCTGCCGCGGGCCGGCGCGGCCGTCCGGGCGGCGAGCCTCGCCACGGCCGCCCCGGCCGCCGGCACGGCCACTCCGGCGGTCAGCAGCCCGGCCGCGAGCACGGCGGCGGCCGGGGCGAGGACGAACAGGCACGCGGTCACCGCCGCGCCGCCGACCAGGGCGGCGGCGCAGACGGGGGTCACGCCGCGGATGAACAGGTCCTGCGTGGCATCGACGTCCGAGACAAGCCGGGCGAGCAGGTCCCCGGACCGGAACAGCGTCACGCCGCCGGGCGCCAGCGCCTCGAGCCGCCGCCAGATAGCCACCCGCACCTGCGCAAGCACCCGGAAGGCCACGTCGTGGGAGGCCAGCCGCTCCAGGTAACGGAACACGCCGCGGCCGATGCTCAGCGCGCGTACCGCGACGACCGCGACCGAGATGGCCAGGATGCCCGGGTGCTGCGAGGCCCGGGCGAGCAGGAACCCGGAGACGGCCAGCAGGGCAACGCCGCAGCCGGTGGCGGCGGCGCCGGCCGCCGCCGCGCCAAGCAGCCTGCCGCGCAGCGGCCGGGCCAGCGCGAGCAACCGCAGCAGCGGAGGCCGTCCGCCCGGGTCGCGGCCGGCGGTCCCGGGCCCGGCTGTCACAGGCCCGGTGCTCACGGGCCCGGTGGTCACAGGCCCGGTGCTCATGGGCTGACCGCCATGGTGAGCGAGCCGCCCGGCGACGCCGGCCGCGCGGGCCTGTGCCCGTCCAGCGTGACGACCTGGCTGGCGCCGCGGAGGCAGGGGTCCCGGTGGGTGGCCATGATGATCGTGCGCCCGGCCAGCGGGCCGCCGATGGCGCCGCCGATCGCGGCGGCGGCGGCCGGGGCGAGGTGCGCCGTCGGCTCGTCGAGCAGCAGCAGCGGCGCGTCGCGCAGGAACGCCCTGGCCAGGGCGAGCTGCTGGCGCTCACCGGACGACAGCCGGGTGGCCCGCTCCTCCAGCTGGGTGTCATAGCCGTGCGGGAGCGCCTCGATGAACGCGGCCGCCCCGGCTAGCCTGGCCGCGTCCTCGATGGCCGCCCGGGAGGCACCGGGCTTGCCGAGGGCGATGTTGTCAGCCACCGACCCCTCGAACAGCCGGGGGTGCTGCGGGACCCAGGCAAGCTGGGCGCGCCAGAGGTCGGCGGGGACGGCGGCCAGGTCGGTTCCGCCGACGCGGACGGTTCCCGCGGCCGGCGCGGCGAACCTCAGCAGCAGCCGCAGCACGGTGGTCTTGCCCGCGCCGCTGCGCCCGATGAGCACGATCAGCTCGCCCGGGTCGATCGCCAGGTCTAGCCCCTCGACCGCCGGGCGGTCCCGGCCCGGGTAGGCCACGGTCACCCCGGTCAGCCTTATCGGGGCCGAGCGCAGGTCGGGAACCGCGGGAACCGGGGCCGGGCCGGCGCCAGGCGCGGCCGCGGGCCGGGCGATCTGCGCCGGGAGCGGCGTGTCCAGGACGGCGAAGATGCTCTCCGCCGCGGCGGTCCCCTCCGCGCTGGCGTGGTACTGGGCAGCGACCGCACGCAGCGGCAGGTACGCCTCGGGGGTCAGCAGGAGCACGAGCAGCGCCGTCTGGTAGGGCATGTGCCCGTACAGCAGCCGCAGCCCGGTCTCGACCGCCACCACGGCCGTGGCCAGGGCCGCGGACAGTTCAAGTACCAGCGCGGACAGGAACGCGATGCGCAAGGTCGCCATCGTCGCCGTCCGGTGCTCGCTGGTCACCCTGGCGATCACCTGCTCCTGGAACTTCGCCCGGCCGAATGCCTTGAGCGTGGGCAGGCCCTGCACGACGTCAAGGAAATGACCGCCGAGCTGGGCAAGCAGCCGCCACTGGCGGCGGGTGGCGGCCTTGGTGTGCAGGCCGGCCAGCGCGGCGAAGAACGGGATCAGCGGCAGCGTCACCGCGATCACCACGCCGGAGATCCAGTCGGCGGCGGTCACCGTCGCCACCACGGCCAGCGGGACGGCCGCGGACAGCACCAGTTGCGGCAGGTACCGCGCGAAGTAGGGATCCAGCCCGTCAAGCCCCCTGGTTGCCTGGGCGGCGACCTGGCCGGGCCGCGGCGCGTCCACCGAGGCCGGCGCCAGCCGCAGGCAGTGCCCGATCAGCTTGCGCCGCAGCTGTGACTTCACCCGCGCGGCGGCCCGCAGCGCGGCGGCCTCCCCGCCGAAGACGGCGGCGGCCCGCGCTATGACCACGCCAAGCAGGAAGAGCAGGGTCCCGGCCAGGGCCCTGGCCCCGGTTCCGCGAGCGCCTGTGCCGAGCGTCGCCGTGGCCAGCGCGTGGGCGAGCAGCGCCGCCTGGATCACGATGAGGCCGGTGACCGCCAGGCCGAGCAGCACGGTGACGATCAGGTGGCTCCTGGCCGCCCGGGCGTGCCGCAGCAGCCTGGGGTCAACGGCCCTCATCGCGTGGTCTGGTATCAGCCGGCCGGGTTACGCCACGTGTCCCGGGTCGGCAGCAGCCGGTCCGCTTCCCTGGGCCCCCAGCTGCCCCGGGCGTAGGGATGCACCGGCACGGCGTCGCCGAGCACCGGGTCGACGATCTGCCACGCGGCCTCAACGGTGTCCTGCCGTGCGAACAGCCAGTGCTCCCCGTTCAGCGCGGCGCCGATGAGCCGGTCGTAGGGGCGGATGTCGGACCCGGGCTGCTGGGCGAAACCGAGCTGCTCGGCCTGCGGCTCCCAGCCGGCGCCGGGCTTCTTGCCCAGCAAGGTCAGGCTGACCGCGGTCTCCGGCCAGATCCGGAACGTGAGCATGTCCCCGGGACGCTCAGGCTCGATCCCGAACACGTCGTGCGGCGGGTCCTTGAAGGTGATGGTGATCTCGGTGGCGGTGACCGGCATGGTCTTGCCGGCCCGGATCACGATCGGCACCCCGGCCCAGCGCCAGGTGTCGGCGGTGAGCCTGACCGCGACGTAGGTCTCCACGCTCGAGTTCGGGTCGACGCCGTCGACCTGGTGGTAGCCCTCGTACTGGCCGCGGACGGTGTGCTCGGTGGTTAGCGGGCTGAGCGCGCTGACCACCGCGTGCTTGGCGTCGCGCCAGCCGGCCAGGCCGCTGCCGGACGGGGGCTCGGCCAGCACGGTGGCCAGCACCTGGAGCATGTGGTTCTGCAGCACGTCGCGGATGGCGCCGGTCCGGTCGTAGAACCGGCCGCGGTCGGCGACGTCGAACGCCTCGGCCATCGTGATCTGGATGCTGTGCACGTAGTCGCGGTTCAGCAGCGGCTCGATCACCGAGTTGGCGAACCGGACGAACAGCACGTTCTCCACCGGGTCGAAGGCCAGCCAGTCGTCGACCCGGTAGATGGCCTCCTCATCGAAGTACCGGTGCATCGTGTCGTTGAGCTTGCGCGAGGAGTCCAGGTCGATGCCGAACGGCTTTTCCACCATGACCCTGGCGCCGTGGCTGCGGTGGGCGGTGGCGATGCCCTCGGCGATCCGCCCGAACAACACCGGCGGGACCTCCAGGTAGTACAGCACCTGCTGGCCGAGGCCGATCTCATCGGACATTTCCTTGTAGGTGCCGCCGTCATCCAGGTCCCCGTCGACGTACCGCAGCAGGCTCAGCATCTTGACGGCGGCCGGCTCGGCGGGGTCCATCCCGTTGAGCTTGAGCGACGCGGTGGCATAGTCGCGGAACTGGTCAAGTCCCCAGCCGCTCTTGGCCACCCCGATCACCGGGACGTCAAGCACGCCCCGCTTGACCAGCCCCACCAGCGCGGGGAAGGTCTCGATCTTCGCCAGGTCCCCGGTCGCACCGAAGATCACCAGCGCGTCAACCTTATCGGACATGTCTGCTCCTCCTAGCGATCATTCCCCGGAGCCCTTCGCGCCCCGGGGGCTCGGCGGGCCGGGGTCCCGGCACGTCCGGCCCGGCCGGCGCGCCTGGGCCGGCGGGCACCTGCGCGGCCGCAGGCGCGGCCGGCTGGAACTCACTGGCGCTCACCCGCCGGCGGAACACGTAGTAGGTCCACGCCTGGTAGGCGAGCACCAGCGGCAGGAAGATGATGACCACGACGGTCATCGCCTTGAGCGAGTACGGCGCGGACGCGGTGTTGTGCACGGTGAGGTTGTAGGCGGGGCTGGTGGAGGACACCATCACGTTGGGGTACAGGTCGACGAAGATCGCGACGATGCAGGCCGCTATGGTCACGCAGCTCGCCGCGAACGCGAAGCCGTCCCGCCGGGCATAGACCGCGGCCATCGCGGCCACCGCGGCGACGATGGCCAGCAGCTCGATCACGTTGAGGAAGAAGGCGCGGCCGGCGGTCACGTGCGTCCAGATGACGAAGCCGATGACGAGGGCGCAGGTGACCGGGGCCACGAGGCGCGCGGCGCGGCGGGCCCGCGAGTGCTCGCCGCCGGTGGTCTTCAGGCACAGGAAATTGGCGCCGTGCAGCATGCAGACCGCGGCGATGGTGACGCCGGTGAACACGGCGTACGGCTGGAACAGGTCCCAGAACGAGCCGGTAAAGTTCTGGGCCGCGTCGACCGGGAGGCCGTGCAGCAGGTCACCGAACGCGATGCCGAACAGCAGCGGTGCCAGCACGCTGCCCACGGTCAGCGCCGCGTCCCAGGTGCCGCGCCAGCGGGCGGCATCCCGCTTGCCGCGGAACTCGAAGGCCACCCCGCGGATGATGAGGCAGCCGAGCAGCAAGGCAAGCGCGAGGTACATCCCGGAGAACATGGTCGCGTACCACCCGGGGAACGCGGCGAACATGGCCGCACCCGCGACGATCAGCCAGACCTCGTTGCCGTCCCACAACGGCCCGATGGTGTTGACGGCCGCCCGGCGGCCTGCCTCGTCGCCGCCGACCACGCTGTGCAGCATGCCGACGCCGAAGTCGAACCCCTCAAGGACGAAGAACCCGGTCCACAGGACCGCGATGACAATGAACCAGAACGGGACGAAGCTGCTCATCGGGGCCTCTCAGTACTGGACGGCGGGCAGCGGCGTGCCCGCGTCGGCCACGGCGGGCTCGGGCGGCAGCTGTTTCCTCGAGTACCGCAGCATCAGCAGGAAGTCGACCGTGCCGAGCGTCCCGTAGAGCAGCGACGAAGCCCACCAGGCTGATCCACAGCCAGGTAACGCCGACCGTGGGCGAGACCCCGTTCCTGGTCAGCATGATGCCCTGCACGATCCACGGCTGCCGGCCGCTTTCCGTCAGGAACCAGCCCGCGGTGTTCATCAGGAACGGCAGCACGGCCGACCAGACCGCGACCCGCAAGAAAACCCGCGATAGTCGCCAGCGACTTGCGGTAGGCCAGCCATAGCCCCCACAGGCAGATCAGCAGCGTCAGCCCGCCGAGGTAGGCCATCGTCCGCATCCCCCAGTACTGGATGAACACGTTCGGCACGTAATCGCCCGGGCCGAACTGCTTGGTGTACTGGGCCTGCAGCGGGTTCAGCCCGAGGACCTTGCCGTTCCAGTGGTTGGTGGCCAGCAGCGACAGCAGGTGCGGGATCGCGATGATCTCGGTCGGGGTCTGGTCGTTGTTGCCGCCGCCGATCTGGAACAGCGAGAACGAGCACGGCTGGCAGGTGGTCCACTGCGCCTCGGCGGCCGCGATCTTCATCGGCTGGTAGGTGCCCTCGACCACGCCGAGCATGTCCCCGATCAGCAAGGTGAACAAGATGGCCGGGAGCAGCACGATCAGCGACATCCGGGTGGAGCGGGTGAACACGGCCCGGTCACCGCCGTGCCGCAGCTGCCACGCGGACACCGCAAGCATGATGACCGCGCCGGTGGTCAGGGAGGCGAACACCACCTTGGCGTAGCCCCAGAGGAACACGGGGTTGGTGAACACCGCCCAGAGGCTGGTGAGCACCGGCTTGCCGCCCGCCATGACGTAGCCGACGGGATGCTGCATCCACGAGTTCGCGGCCAGGATGAACATCGCCGACAGCATGCTGCCGAACGCGACCAGCCAGATGGTCGCCAGGTGGACGCGGCGCGACAGCCTGTCCCAGCCGAACAGCCACAGGCCGAGGAACGTGGACTCAAGGAAGAAGGCGGCCAGGCCCTCCATCGCCAGCGGGGCGCCGAAGATGTTGCCGACCAGCCGGGAGTAGGCCCCCCAGTTCATCCCGAACTCGAACTCCTGCACCAGCCCGGTCACCACGCCGATCGCGACGTTGATGACGAGCAGCGTGCCGAAGAACCGGGTCAGCCGCAGGTACTCCTGCTGCCTGCTGCGATGCCACGCCGTCTGCAGCAGCGCGGTCAGGAACGCCAGCCCGATCGTGACCGGCACGAAGAAGAAATGATTGACCGAGGTGAACGCGAACTGAATCCTTGCCAGGTCAACATTCATCCTGATGTCTCCGATGAGAGAGCTTTCCTGCCTTGGTCCTTGACCGCCATGTTGGTCCTTGACCGCCATGGTGGATCGCGCAGCAGAGCTCAGGCATCGCTCCGATGAGGGTATTGCCGGCCGGGGCGGCGGCGGCACCCTGGCGGTTTTAGCTCCGATGAGGGGATGCCCCGCACGTACCGGGCGGCGACGGTAGGCCTATGACCGAGAACTCTGACTATGAAGTGATCATCATCGGGTCCGGGGCCGGCGGAGGCACGCTCGCGCACGCCCTCGCCGGCTCCGGCAAGAAGATCCTGCTGCTGGAACGGGGCGATTTCCTGCCGCGCGAAACGGACAACTGGGACCCGAAAGCGGTGTTCGTGGACGGCAAGTACATATCCAAGGACACCTGGTTCGACCGCGACGGCAAGGCGTTCCAGCCGCAGGTGCACTACTTCGTCGGCGGGGCCACCAAGCTCTACGGCGCCGCCCTGTACCGGCTGCGCCCGCAGGACTTCGGCGAGATCAAGCACGTCAGCGGCATCTCCCCGGCCTGGCCGCTGTCGTACGACGACTTCGAACCCTGGTACTCCAAGGCCGAGCAGCTGTACCAGGTGCACGGGAACGGAGGCGAGGACCCGACCGAGGGCCACCGCAGCCAGCCCTACCCCTGGCCCGCTGTCTCGCACGAGCCCAGGCTCCAGGAGATATACGAAGACCTCGCCAAGGGCGGCTACCAGCCGTTCCACGCGCCGGTCGGAATCCTGCTGAACGAGGCCGACCGGCCCAGGAGCGCCTGCATCCGCTGCGCCACGTGTGACGGCTACCCGTGCCTCGTCCACGCCAAATCGGACGCCGAGGTCATCGCGGTCAGGCCGCTGCTTGACCGCTCCAACGTAACCCTGCTCACCGGCGCCGAAGTGACAAGGCTGGAGACCGACGGCTCCGGCCGCACCGTCACCGGAGTCGTCGTCTCAAGGAACGGCGAGCGCGAGGTCTACCGGGCCGACATCGTGGCCGTGTCCGCCGGCGCCGCCAACAGCGCCAAGATCCTGCTCAACTCGGCCAGCGACGCCCACCCGAACGGCCTGGCGAACGGGTCCGATCAGGTCGGACGCAACTACACGTTCCACAACAGCCTGGCCATCGCGGCCCTGTCCAAGGAGAAGAACGAAACCGTCTTCCAGAAGACGCTGGGCATCAACGACTTCTACCTCGCGACCAAGGACTACGAGTGGCCGATGGGCAACATCCAGATGGTCGGGAAGTCCAACGCCGAGGCCATGCGCGGCGAGCAGCCGGAGAAGACGATGTTCGCACCCGAATGGACCCTCTCCGACGTGGCCAAGCACTCGGTGGACTGGTGGCTGACCACCGAGGACCTGCCGGTGCCGGAGAACCGGGTGACCACCGACTCCGGCGGCAACATCCACCTCGCCTACTCCGCCACCAACGGCGAGGAGTCCGACCGCCTGTACGGTGAGCTGAAAAAGATCCTTAACCACGTGGGGATGGCCGCGCACCACGTGCTGCGCAAGAACTTCTACATGAACATGGCCATCCCGCTGGCCGGCGTCGCGCACCAGGCCGGAACCTGCCGGTTCGGCACCGACCCGGCCAACTCGGTCCTCGACGTCAACTGCAAGGCCCACGAAGTGGACAACCTCTACGTGGTGGACACCAGCTTCTTCCCGAGCATCGGCGCGGTGAACCCGGCGCTGACCGCCATGGCCAACGCCCTGCGGGTCGCGGACCACCTGCTGAGCCGGCTGGCCTGATTCCCGTGACTCACACCCGGCCCGCCGAGCCCGGCGCGGCAGCGTCCCCCTCGGGGACGATGACCGAGGACCAGTTCCGCGGGCTGTATGAGCGGCTGCGCGGCCAGCCGCCCTGGGGCCCGGATAACCGGCGCGGAGCGCTGGGCTACCTCACGCCCGACGTCGTGCTCGCCGCCGCGCGGGAGGTGAAGCTTGGCCGCACCGTGTCACTCGCCGCCCCGGTCGAGGACTGGCCGGCGGCCGACAACCCCGACCCCGCCCGGCATGAGATGAAAGGGCCGCTCGGGGCCGACGCCGGGCGCGGGGTGTCCTTCGGCATGGACCGGATCGCGATGAACATCCACGGCAATGCCGACAGCCACATCGACGCCCTGTGCCACGTGATGTTCGACGGCACCCTGCACAACGGGCTGGCCGCGGACACGGTCGACGAGAACGGGGCAGCCGAGCTGTCCATCGCCGTCGCGGCCGACGGGATCGTCGGGCGCGGCGTGCTCCTCGACGTGCCGCGCTCCCGTGGCGTGCCGTGGCTGGAGCCGGGCGACCACGTGACAGTGGACGACCTGCTCGCGGCCGAGCGGGACCAGGGCGTCCGGGCCGGCCGGGGCGACATCCTCCTCGTGCGCGTGGGGCACCGGCGGCGGCGGGCCGAGCATGGCCCGTGGGACGCGGCGCAGGCCCGCGCCGGGCTGCACCCCATGGTGCTGCCGGTGCTCGCGGAGCGCCAGATCGCCGTCCTTGGCGGTGACGGCAACAACGACACCGCCCCGAGCGCGGTCGCGGGGGTCGACTTCCCGGTGCACGTACTCGCCGTCAACGCGCTTGGCCTGCACCTGCTCGACTACCTGCAGTTCGCCGAGCTGGCGGCGACGTGCGCGGTCACCGGCCGCTGGTCGTTCCTTTGCGTCATCGCGCCGCTCCGGCTGCCTACCGGCACCGGCTCGCCGGTCAACCCGATCGCGGTCTTGTAGCGGTTCGCCCGCGGTGCCGCCCGCCGGTGACTAGCGGCACCAGCAGCGACTGGGCGGCGCCAGCGCAAGCCGGCTCTCCGGTCAACCCGGCGGAGGCCCGGTAGCGGGCCTGCCCGCCGGCCGCGGCTCGGGTGCGCCCGCCTGCCGGGGAACGTCATGCGGGCCCGCCGACGGGCCCGCCGTCGCCGCGGAGTCCGGCAGGGCGCTGTACGGCCCGGCCGCCAGCGGCATGTCGTCGACGGTGAAGCTGCGTTCCCTGCGCAGGTCCCTGGTGAACGCGAACCACCAGCTGATCAGTGCCCCGATGCGGTTGCGGAAGCCGGTGAGGAAGCCGATGTGGATGAACAGCCAGACCACCCAGCCAGGAAAACCGCTGAAGTGCAGGTTGAACGCGGAGACGACGGCGTGACCGCGGGATATGTAGGCGGCCGAGCCGAGGTCGTGATAACGGAACGGCTTGTCGTAGGTCTGGCCCAGCGCCTCATGGTTGATCCGGCGCCCGGCGTACAGCCCGGTCTGCATGGCGACCTCGGCGACGCCTGGCAGCTTGTCCAGGCTCATCATGTCCCCGGCTACCAGGATGTCGGGATGGCCGGGCAGGGACAGGTCCGGGCCGCACAGCAGGCGGCCGGCCCGGTCCTGCTCCGCGCCGGTGGCCTTGGCCACCATCGCGGCCAGCGGCGGCGCCGCGACGCCGGCGGTCCACAAGATGGTGCCGGCCTCGTGCCTGGTCACGTTGCCGTCGTGATCCTTGACCTCGAGGCCGCCGAGGTCGACGTGAGTGACGAGCGAGCCCATGTGCAGCTCGACCCCCAGCTTGCCGAGCTGGCGGGCGGCCAGGCCGGACAGTTTCTCGCCGAACATCGCCAGCGGGGCGCTCCCGCCGTCGAACAGCATGACCTTGGCGTCCTGCGGCTGGATGTGCCGGTACTCGCGGCGCAGCGTCTTGGTGGCAAGTTCCCGGATCTGCCCGGCCAGTTCGACGCCGGTTGGCCCGGCGCCCACCAGGGCGAAGGTGAGCCACCTGGCCCGCTCGGCCGGGTCGTCGGCGGACTCGGCCATCTCGAACGCGCCGAACACCCGGCGGCGGATCTTCAGTGCGTCCTCGATGGATTTCATCCCGGGCGCGATGGCGGCGTACTCGTCGTGCCCGAAGTAGGACTGCCGGACGCCCGCGGCCAGGATGAGGTAGTCGTAACCGAGCTCGACCAGCGCGCCGAGCGGCCGCCGCGCCGCCACCTTCCGGTTCACCGGGTCGATCCCGGTTACCTCGGCCAGCAGGAACTCCACGTTGCGGTGCTTCTTCAGCAGCTCGCGCAGCGGTGTCGCGATCTTCCCCTCGGACATGATTCCGGTAGCGCACTGGTACAGCATCGGCTGGAACAGGTGATGCTCGGCGCGGTCGACCAGGGTCACCTGGACGGGCCCGCGGCTCAGCGCCCGCGCCGCGAACAAGCCGGCGAAACCGCCGCCGACGATCACGACCCGGCGGGTGCCGGATGCATCGGCCATAGCTGCCCCGACCTCTCGTTGCCTGTGACGAACTTCGGACCTTGATAGCCATGCTGGTCACGCGAGAGCCGCCAGGCATCACCCTGATGAAGGTATCGACGCAGGGGAATGCCTGGCCTGCTCTGCCCGCCGCTAGACGGTCGCGGCGATCTTCTGGACGGCGGCGGCCCGTTCCGGGTGGGCGGCGCGGCGGTCGAGCTCACGGTTCAGCGTGAGCGCGGCGTTGATCAGCGACAGGTGGGTGAACGCCTGCGGGAAGTTGCCGAGCTGCTCGCCAGTCGGCCCGATCTCTTCAGAGAACAGCCCGAGGTGGTTGCCGTAGGTCTGCATCTTCTCGAACGTCAGCACGGCCTCGTCCAGCCGCCCGGAGCGGGCGAGGGCGTCGACGTACAGGAAGGTGCACAGGGAGAAGGTGCCCTCGTCACCGTGCAAGCCGTCGGGCGAGGCGCCCGGGTTGTACCGGTACACCAGGCTGTCTGAGACCAGCTGCTTGTCGATCGCCTTCAGGGTGGACAGCCACATCGGGTCCTGCGGGGTGACCATGCCTTCCAGCGGCATCATCAGCAGCGAGGAGTCCACTACCTCGGTGGCGTAGTGCTGGGTGAACGCCCCGACCTTCGGGTTATAGCCGCGTTCCATGATCTGGTCGTACAGCCGGTCCCGTTCGGAGACCCACTTGCCGACGTTAGCGGGCCGGCCGTACCGCTCGGCCAGCCGGATCGCCCGGTCCAGGGCGACCCAGCACTGGAACCGGCCGTAGGTGAAGTCCTGGCGCCCGCCGCGCGTTTCCCACACCCCCTCGTCGGGCTGGTCCCAGTTGTCCGCGACCCAGTCGATGATGCGGGACAGCTCCTACCAGCCCTCGTGCGCGATCGGCAGGCCGTGCTCGGCCCCGCTGTACAGCGCGTCCATGGCCTCGCCGTAGATGTCGAGCTGCAGCTGGTCGGCGGCCCCGTTCCCGACGCGGACCGGCCGCGAGGCCCGCCAGCCCTCGAAATGCTCAAGCGACTCCTCGGTCAGGTCGGACGTGCCGTCCACCCGGTACATGATCTTCAGCGGGCCCGAGGCGTCGCCGGCCGACTCGGCCACCCGGTCGCGCAGCCAGAGGCCGAACCGGCCGGCCTCCACCTGGTAGCCGAGGCCGCCAAGGGCGTGCATGGTCAGCGACGCGTCCCTGACCCAGGTGAACCGGTAGTCCCAGTTCCGCTCGCCGCCCGACCTGCTCGGGCAGCCCGAACGTGGCGGCGGCAACCGGCGCGCCGGTCGGCTCGTAGGTGAGCAGCTTGAGTGTCATCGCGGAGCGGCTGACCATTTCCCGCCATCGCCCCTGGTAAGTGGAGCGGTCCAGCCAGTCCTTCCAGTACGCCGTGGTGTCCTCGGCCATCTGGTCGAGTTCGGCCGCGGTCATGGCCCTCGCGTCGCCGCCCATGGACTCGAGTACCACGCCACGGCCGCTGTCGCCTTCCCGCATCTCGAACGTCGCGCGCAGCCCGTCGCCTGCCTGCTCGACCGTGGCCCGGCCGTTGGACGGATCGCGCCCGGCGGTGTGCAGCGTCAGCTGCATCCCGTTGTGGGCGCGGAAGACGGCGCCGTTGCCGGACATCTCGACCCGGTGACCGGTACGGCCGTAGTCGAAGCGTGGCTGGATCTCCAGCACGAACTTCATGGTGCCGCGGGCGACCCGCAGGTGACGGACGAGCCGATGCCGGTCGGTGGGCTCGCCCTCGATGACGGGCATGAAGTCGAGCACCTCGCCAACGCCGTCTGGTGTCATGAACCGGGTGATCAGCATCGCGGTGTTGGGGAGGTACAGCTGCTTGGTCACGTAGCCGTCGCTGGCCGGCTTGATGCTGAAATAGCCGCCCTTGTCCGCGTCGAGCAGCGACGCGAAGACGCTGGGCGAGTCGAACCGCGGGCAGCAGAAGAAGTCCACGGTGCCGTCGCTGGTCACCAGCGCGCAGGTCTGAAGGTCACCGATAAGCCCGTGCTCGCTGATGTTCGGGTAGCGATCCACACAAGTCTCCTCACGCTTCGTCCTTGTCCCGTCCACGGTCACCTGCGGGGCGGACGTCGGGCATCGCCCGGATCGGGCTATTCAGCGGAGCGCGGCCGCGGTCAGTGCTTGACGGTGATGGTCGCGGGCAGCGCGTTATTGGAGGTTGCCCGGGGTGACGGGGCTGCCGTGCGGCTCGTCGATGTCGGCGAGGTTGTCGTGCGCCTTGTACTTGTCCGCGGCGGGGCCGTCGGCGAAGGCGCGCAGCACGTTGGCGGTGACGGCGCGGACGAACTCCGGGGTGGAGCCGCCGATGCCGTGCGGCTGGTCGCCGTAGATGGCTTCCACCCAGCGCATCGTGCCGCTGTTGTAGACACCGGCGCCGCCGGGGTGGGTGTAGTACGCGGAGTCGCCGTAGCTACGGGCGCCACCGCAGGTCAGCGGGGAGTGGGAGAGCACCTCGAGCGGGCGCTGCAGCGGGTAGGCGGGGTCCACCCGGTCGTACTCGACGCCGACTAGGTGCGGGAAGCTGGCGCCGTCCGGCACGCCGGTGCCCTTGTAGACCCAACTGGACGCCGACGACACCACGAACGGCGCGTCCACCGGGTAGCCCTCGTAGACCGTGCCGATCAGCGTCGACTCCGGGTCGGGCTTCGGCCCGTCGCGCCAGTCGCTGGTGACCGCGGCGGGGTCTTTCCCGTACATCGGGTCGGCATGGTAGTCGGTCTTGTAGCAGACCACCTGGCGCGCCTCCCCCACCGGCGACTCCTGCAGGCGGGTCTTGCGGAACATGGCGTTGGCGCCGAAGAAGGCCAGGTTGACGCCCTTGTCGCGGGCCGCGGTGACGTTCGCGCGCTCGGCCGGCGTCCAGTACTCGTCGTGGCCGAGCGAGATCAGCGCGCTCGCCCCGTCAAGCAGGCGCGGGTCCGCGTCGATGTCCATGCTGGTCACGTAGGCCAGGTCCAGGCCGCCCCGGGTGGCGGTGAGGAACTCGGCGAGCTTGATCACGTTCCGCTCGTAGGTGAGGAACATGTTGGCGCCGTTGTCGCCGTAGGGGCGGTCAAGGCTGACCACGAGCGAGCGGTCGGCGTACGCGCCGTTCGGCCCCTTGTACAGGTCATAGCCGCCCCACATGTTGTACGCCTGCCAGGTCTGCACGCAGGCCTTGAGCACCACCTTGCCCGCGCAGGACGGCGACCGGACGGTGACCGGCACGTACCGCTGTGCGCCGGACTCGGCCCTCAGCTTGAGCAGGTACGCCCCGGCGGGCCAGTCGTCGGTGGGCAGGGTGAGCACCGGGTCCCAGTCGGTGGCGACCGTGCTGGTGCCGTGGGAGACGGTCGCCGCGCGCTGCTTGCCGCCGCGGACCGTCTTGGACTTCCACAGCTGGCGCGCGCCGTGCCCCTGGTACCAGCCGAGCCGGTAGGCGGTGACGGTGAACGCGCGGGCGGTGGTGGACACGAACAGCGGGAGCGGCTCGCCGGCCAGCACGCTCGCCTTCCCCGGGTACCCCTCGATCTCGTGCTCCGCGCCGAGGTGGCGGATCACCCAGTCCGAGGCGCCGGGCAGCGAGTTCTCCGGCACCGGGTTGCGCCATCGCCGGGCGGTCGCCGCGCTCGGCCTGGAACCGGGACGGGCGATGCCGCTGCAGGCCGAGACGGTTCCGGCCGCGCCGGCCACCCCGGCCGCGGCCAGGCCGAGGAACGCCCGGCGGCTCACCTGTCCGTCCACGCGCGCTAGCATCCCACGCTTTTGCCGACTTATGCCCCGGTAAGCGGGCAATCAGCCCAGCGCGTCAAGTAGCGGGGCGAGCGCGGCGGGGTCGTCGCCCGGCGCGGTCAGGATCACGCCGCTGACCAAGGGACGGGCCTTGGTGAGCAGGTTGGCCGCCAGCTCGAGGCCGACGGCCCGGCCGCCGGAACGCCCGGCTCGCTCCATCGCGTCGAGCGTGGAGCCGGGGATGGTCACGCCCGGCACCTCGTGCGCCAGGTAGTCGGCCTCCTCGAACGAGGACAGCGGCGCGACCGAGAGCAGCAGCGGCACGCCGGTGCCGTCGAGTGCCTCAACCAGCCTGGTGAGCGCGTCGAGCTCGTAGACCGGACGGCAGACGAGGAACTGCGCGCCCGCCCGGATCTTCGCCCGCGCCCGCGCCAGCTCCGCGCCGTGGTCCCGCGCCGCCGGGTTGATCCGCGCCCCGATGCAGAACGAGGTCCGCGACGTCAGCGCCAGCCCGTTGGAGTCGCGTCCGGCGTTGAGCCCGGCGAGCAGCGCGGTCAGGCCGACCGAGTCCACCTCCCACGTCCCGTCGACCGCCGGGTAGTCCCCGTACACCGGCGGGGAGCCGGTGGTCGACACCACCGAGCGGATGCCGAGAGCGTGCGCGCCCAGCAGGTCGGCCTGCAACGACATGATCGTCTTGTCCCACGTGGTGACCGTGGCGATGGTCTCCACGCCGACGCGCTCCTGCAGCGCCAGCGCCATGTTCAGCGAGTCCATGTGGGTGCGGGCGTTCTCCCGCGGCTGCACGAAGACGAGCCCGATGCCCCCGTCAGCCAGCTCGGCCGCGATCCGCTCCGCGTCGCCCGCCAGGCCAGCGGCCTGCGGCGTGATCGAGGCGGACACCACGAACCGGCCGGAAGACAGGTGGTCGGCGAGCGAGCCGGACGCCGTGACGCCGCCGGCCGGCTCCGCGGCGCGCGCGGTGGCGGCGGCGCGCGGCCGGGGCTCCGCCGACGCGGGACCGCGACGGCCCGGCTTGCGACGACTGGGCCTGCGCGCGCAGCGCGTCGGCGGCGGCCCTGACGTGCGTCGGCGTGGTGCCGCAGCAGCCGCCGACCAGCGTCACCCCCGCGTCGGCGAACCGCGTCAGGTACCGGGAGAAGTAGCCGCCGTCGATGGCGAACTCGAACGAGCGCGGCCCGGTACGGCGCGGCTGCCCGGCGTTCGGCTGGGCGCTGACCGGCACCGCCGAGTACCGCACCAGGTCCTCGGCGACGACGAGCATCCGCTGCGGCCCGACCGTGCAGTTGGTGCCGATCATCGCGACGGGCAGGGCGGACAGCACCGCGGCGACCTCGCGCGGCGTCTCACCGCCCAGGGTGTGCGCGTCGTCGGCGAACGTGGCCTGCGCGATCAGCGGCAAGCTGGTAACGGACGCGGCCACGGACACAGCCTCGACGAGCTCGTCCAGGTAGCCGAACGTCTCAAGGATCAGCAGGTCGGCGGCACTCTGTCCATCGGTACTGGCCGCGACCAGGGCGAGGATCTGCTCGCGCAGCACCTCCATCCGTTCCGCGGAGCCGACCCGGCGCCGCTGCGGCGCGGTCACGGCCGGCGAGACCGAGCCCGCCACCAGGACGCTGCGTCCCGAGCGGTCCGCGGCGGCCCGCGCGATCCTCACCCCCGCCCGGTTGATCTCGGCGACCTTGTCGGGGAAGCCGTGGTCGGCGAGCCAGAGCCGGTTCGCGCCGAAGGTGTTGGCCTGGATGATGTCCGCGCCGGCGCTCAGGTAGCTGTCGTGGATGGTGGCGACGAGGCCCGGATCGGACAGGTTCAGCTCGGGCAGCGACCGGTCAAGTGCCGCGCCCGCCGCGTGCAGCATGGTGCCCATGGCGCCGTCGCACACCAGCACGCGCTCGCCGGAAAGCAGCTGCGCCGCCGGTGACGTCCCAGCCGACGATGGCCCGCTCATGCCAGGTCTCCCCCTGCTTCAGAACCGTGTCTCACGCCCGTGTTCATGATGCCTGTGCTTCCTCAAGCCTGTGCCTCGGGCAGCGCGTCGAGGATCTCGAGCGCCACCTGGGCAATCAGCCGGTCCCTGTAATTGTCGAGCCGGAGCCCGGTGATCTCCTCGATCCGCTTGATCCGGTAGGCCACCGTGTTCGGGTGAACGTGCAGCAGGCGCGAGGCGCGCTGCGGGCTGTTGTTCTCCCGGAAGTAGCAGGCGAGGGTGGACAGGTATTCCGACTTGTGCTCGTGCTCGTGCTCGGAGAGCTTACCCAGCACCTCGGCGGCGAAAGACCGCAGCTCGCCCAGGTCAGGCACCTGGAGCAGCAGCCGGTGGATGCCGAGGTCCTCGAACGCGGACACCGCGCCCGTCCGGCCAAGCCGCCACAGCGTCTGCGTGGTCCGGTGCGCCTGGTCGTAGGAGCGGGCGATCTCATCGGGCGCCTTGCACGGGCCGCCGATCCCGATGACCACTTTCGCGCCGGGGAAAAGCTCGGCGAGCCTGGCCAGGCAGGCCTGGCCGAGCTTGCGCGGGTCGGGTGACGCGGCGGCCACCACGACCACCTCCGCTTCCCGCGCGGAGACGATGGCGTCCGGCGCCCTGGTGGTCATGAAGTGCTCGATGGACTCCCTGATCCGCTGCCGCAGCGGCTCGGCGTCGGCGGCACGGGACGGCGGCAGCTCGAAGGCGATCGCCGCCACGTTGTGCGCCCTTGCCGGGTCGTAGCCGAGGTGCCCGGCCCAGCGGGCGGCGTCGGCGGCGTCCCGGCCGCGGCCGAGCAGCAGCCCCTCAACCAGGTCGTCGCGGACCCGGCGGGCGGCCGCGGCGACCACTCGCTCGCGCCCGAGTATGACACCGCAGATCGTCGCGGCGTGCTCGGTGACGAGCAGCGACATGTCCTCGCCGAACGACTCCTCGGCCGGGTCGAGCGTGATCAGGTAGGACGGCACCTCGTCGCCGACCAGGATCGGCGCGACGATGATCGCGGGGACCCCGCCCACGTTCGGCAGGCGCAGCGCGCGCTGGGAGAGCCGCGAGGCGCGCAGCACCTGGCCAAGCCGGGGATGCACCACATGATCGCGGACCAGCGCGGCGGCCTTCTCCGGTGGCAGCCCGGGCGACGCCGCGGTCTGCACGTCCATCAGCTGGCTGACCACCGCCACGGTTGCCTGGGCTCGCTCGGAGATGAGCTGGACCACGCCCGCCAGGTCGGCGTCCTGCATGGCGAGACCGGAGAGGTGCCGGTAGACGGTCACCAGCTCCCGCAAGACAGTGTTCTCTCGGTCGACGTCCCGCGGGCTCTCCCTGGGAGTCGGCGCTGCACTGAGCCGGCCAGCGGCCGGGTTCATCGTCGTGTCCGGCATGATCACTGAACTATACGACCTCGATCTATGTCTGTCTTTTGTGGAAGCCCACAAACGCATCCTTACATGCTTTGCCCGCCCGTGGAAACACCTCACAACCGATCGCCGATCCGCGGGCCGCGGCCGCTGTGCCAGCGCACAGCACTTCACGTGCCCCGGTTAGTGGGCGGGCCACGAGGAAGGACAGGCCCCGTTAAGCCGCGCAGGCCGGGCGTTATGTTACGAGGACTTGACAGACCCGCATCACGCGCGCAAATAATCAGGCACTCTTACCCTCACGGTGGAAGGGGCGCGCAGCGTTGCTCGAGTACCGCGACATCTACGCGGGGGGTCGGCTGATCGGCTCGGCGTCGCCCGATGTGATCACCATCATCAACCCGGCCACCGAAGAGGTGGTGGGCGCCGTCCCGGCGGCCGTCGGGGTCGACGTGGACCGCGCGGTCCGCTCCGCCCGGCGCGCGTTCGATGACGGCAGCTGGGCTACCCGCCCGCCCGCGGACCGGGCCGACGCGCTCGACCGCCTGGCGGCCGCGCTTGAGGCGCGCACCGAGGAGGCGGCCCGGCTGGTGACGTCCGAGATGGGGATGCCGATCTCCGCCTCGCGGCTGCACAACGCGGCCGCGCCGTGCGCCATCCTGCGCTACTACGCCAACCTCGCCCGGGCCATGGACACCGAGGAGACGAGAACCGCGGTCTCCTTCACCGGCCGCACCGTCGTGCGGCGCGAGCCGGCGGGCGTCGCGGCGGTCATCACCAGCTGGAACTACCCGATCATGCTGGCGTTCAGCCAGCTCGCCCCGGCGCTCGCGGCCGGCTGCACGATCGTGCTCAAGCCCGCCGCGGCCACCTCGCTCTCCGCCTACATCCTGGCCGAGGCGTTCGAGGACGCCGACTTCCCGCCCGGCGTGTTCAACCTGGTCACCGGCACGCACCAGACGGCAGGCGCGCTCGCCCGCCATCCCGGCGTGGACACCGTGTCCTTCTCAGGGCCGACCAAGGCGGGCCGGTGGATCGCCTCCATCTGCGGCGCGGAGCTCAAGCCCGCGCGCCTTGAGCTCGGCGGGCAGTCCGCCGCGATCATCCTCGACGACGCGGACCTGGGCGAGGCCGGCGACGCCCTCGGCCGCCTCATCTTCGGCAACTCGGGCCAGACGTGCTTCGCGATGTCCCGGGTGCTCGTCCCCGAGCACCGCTACGGCGACCTGGTGGACGCGCTCGCCGGGGCGGCGGGCAAGATGCGGGTCGGCGACCCGCTGAGCGAGGGCACCACCATGGGCCCGCTGGCCTCGGCGCGGCGGCGCGGCGACGTGGAGGCGCGGGTCCGCTCCGGCGTCGGCGACGGCGCGCGCGTGGTATCCGGCGGCCGGCGGCCCGCCGACCCGGTGCGCGGCTACTTCTACGAGCCGACCGTGCTCAGCGGCGTGACGTCGCAGATGGCCATCGCCAAGGAGGAGATCTGCGGCCCGGTCGCCACGGTCATCGGCTACAAGGACGAGGCGGAGGCGGTCAGGTTCGCCAACGACGGCTTCGGGCTCGCCGCCACCGTGTGGACCGGGGACCCGCAGCGCGGCCTGGACATCGCCAGGCGGACCCGGGTCGGCACGTTCGGCGTCAACCTGTACGAGCCGGACCTCGGCTCGCCGTGGGGCGGCCGCGGCCCGAGCGGCACCGGCAGCGCGTACGGCCCCGAGGGCATGGACGCCTACCTGACCTCGAAGTCCGTGTTCCTGCCATCGCTGCGGACCCCGGCCGACCGCCCGGCGACGTCCGACCGCCCGGCCTGACCAGCCGGGCTCACCGGCAAGCGGGCCTGACGCCCGCCCTCAATACTGTTAGCGCGAGTAATAGTTGCTAATAGGCAACTATAAGCTAGGCTAGTGAGTCGTGACTGCGACGACGCGCGAAGAGTGGGCCGGCGGGCAGGGCGGGGACGACAGGCAGAGCGGTAACGGCGCCGGAACTGCAGGCAGCCGCACGCGGGCACGCGTACCAGTGGGTGGCGCTCTCCAACACGACGCTCGCGATGGTCATGGCGACGGTCGACGGCTCCATCGTCATCGTCTCGATGCCGGCCATCTTCCGCGGCATCAACCTCAACCCGCTGTCCCCCGGCAACGTCACCTACCTGCTGTGGATGATCATGGGCTACCTGCTCGTGCAGTCCATCCTCGTGGTGACCCTCGGCAGGCTCGGTGACATCTTCGGCCGGGTACGGATCTACAACCTGGGCTTCCTCGTCTTCACCCTCGCCTCGGTCGGGCTGTCCTTCGACCCGTTTCAGGGCACGCACGGTGCGCTGTGGCTCATCGGCTGGCGGTTTGTCCAGGCGTTCGGCGGGGCGATGCTCATGTCCAACTCGGCGGCGATCCTCACCGACGCGTTCCCCGAGGGCAAGCGCGGCATGGCGCTCGGCATCAACCAGGTCGCCGGGATCTCCGGCCAGTTCGTCGGACTGCTGCTCGGCGGCCTGCTGTCGGCCTGGGACTGGCGGGCGGTCTTCTGGGTCAACCTGCCGTTCGGCCTGTTCGGCACCGTCTGGGCGTACAAGTCGCTGCGGGAGATCGCGAGCACGCGCCGGGCGCGCATCGACTGGCTCGGCAACCTCACCTTCGCGGCCGGCGCTGGCGTGCTGCTCACCTCGATCACCTTCGGCATCCGCCCGTACCGCGGCGACCCGACCGGCTGGGCGAACCCGATGGTCTTCGGCGGGCTCATCGGTGGCGTAAGCCTGCTTGCGCTGTTCTGCTTCATCGAGACCCGGGTGAAAGACCCGATGTTCCGGCTGTCGCTGTTTCGCATCCGCGCGTTCGCGGCCGGCAACATCGCCTCGCTGCTCGGCGCGATCGCCCGCGGCGGGCTGCAGTTCATGCTGGTCATCTGGCTGGCAGGCATCTGGCTGCCGCTGCACGGCTACGACTTCACCGTCACCCCGCTGTGGGCGGGCATCTACATGCTCCCGCTCACCGCCGGGTTCCTCATCGCGGGCCCCGTCTCCGGCACGCTGTCGGACCGGTTCGGCGCGCGGCCGTTCTCCACCTCCGGGCTGCTGGTGGCCGCCTGCTGCTTCACCGGCCTCATGCTGCTCCCCGTCAACTTCCCCTACTGGGCGTTCGCGCTGCTGATCTTCGGCAACGGGATCGGCTCCGGCCTGTTCGCCTCGCCGAACACCGCCGCCATCATGTCCTCGGTCCCCGCCCACCACCGCGGCGCGGCGTCCGGCATGCGGTCCACCTTCCAGAACTCCGGCATGTCGCTGTCCATCGGCATCTTCTTCTCGCTGATGATCGCCGGCCTGGCCAACACGCTGCCAAAGACGCTCACCGCGGGCCTCACCGCCCAGGGCGTGCCGCTGGCGACCGCGACCTCGATCGCCCACCTGCCGCCGGTCTCCACGGTGTTCGCGGCGATGCTCGGCTACAACCCGGTAGCGAATCTGCTGGAGCCTTCCGGCCTGCTGCGCACCCTGCCGGCGAAGAACGTCGCCACGCTGACCGGTCGCGAGTTCTTCCCGCACCTGATCTCCGGCCCGTTCCACCACGGCCTCACCATCGTCTTCACCGCCGCGGCGCTGATGGCGGTATGCGGCGCGGCCGTCTCCTGGATGCGCGGCAAGAAGCCCGAGGCCAGCCAGGAACTGTCCGAGCCGGCCAGGCGGCCTCGCCGGTAGCCGCCGGCCGCGGCTAAAATGCTCGCGTGCCTCGCTATGAATTCCGCTGCCGCGCCTGCGGCGACACGTTCCTGCTGACCCGGCCGATGTCCCAGTCCGGTGACCCGGCGCCCTGCCCGCAGGGCCACGACGACACGGTCAAGCTGCTGACCACGGTCGGCCTCGGCGGGCGCTCGTCCGGCGCGTCGGCCGCCCCAGCTGGCGGCGGAGGCGGCGGCTGCTGCGGCGGCGCGTGCGGCTGCGGCTGAGCTTTCCCGTGGTCCAGAACGGGCGCGGCTTACCCCGTCCCGCCGGTTCTTTCGTCCCCGGCCTGGCGGCGCCCGCTTCCGTTCTGGATGATCCTCAGGAGTCCGCGCCGGCCTTGACGGCGGTGGCGCGGGCCCACTGGCTGGTGGAGATCACGCCGAGGACGAGGACCGCGTAGCCGCAGCCGGCCATCACCCACCAGCCGGCGTGGGCCGCGGTGAGGAAGCCGCCCCGCATGGTGCCGTGCAGGCTGGCCGCGAGGACCGAGCCGACGATGGCGACGCCGAGGGACTGGCCGAGCTGGCGGCTCGAGGAGTTCATCCCGGACGCGACGCCCGCCTGCGACCTGGGCACCCCCGCCATGACCCCGTTGGAGATGGGCACGTTCACCATGCCGGCGCCGAAGCCGAACAGGCCGTAGGTGGCGACGAGGAACAGCGGGCCGCTGGTCGTGCTGAGCTGCGACAGCGCGGCGGTGGACAGGGTGAGCGCCGCGCCGGCGATGACGAACGGGACGCGCGGGCCGCCGCGGGCGACGATCCGCCCGGAGATGGGCGAGGCGAGCGCCATCATGCAGGGCATCGGCAGCAGGGTGAGGCCGGCCCGCAGCGCGCTGAAGCCGCGCACGTCCTGCAGGTAGAGCGTGGTCAGGAAGAGGAAGCCGGCGCTCGCCGCGATCGCGCAGACGGCGGTCGCGTTGGCGGCGCTGAACGGGACCGACCTGAAGAACCTGAAGTCGATCAGCGGCTCGGCGCGCCGCGGCTCGAACCGCAGCAGCAGCCCGAGCGCGGCGACCGAGAGCACGAAGAAGCCGGTGATGCGGGGCGAGAACCAGCCGAGGGACGGGCCCTGGATGATCGCGTAGGCCAGCGAGGCGAGCATCACGATCACCAGGACCTGGCCGACCGGGTCCGCCTTGCGGCCGTGCTCGGCCTTGGAGTCGGGCACGAGCAGCGCGGTGAGCGAGATCGCGGCGAGCCCGACGGGGATGTTCGCCCAGAAGATGCCCCGCCAGCCGACCGAGCCGACGAGGATGCCGCCGGCCACCGGCCCGAGTGCCATGGACAGGCCGGAGACGCCGTCCCAGACGCCGATGGCCTTGGCCCGGTCCCGCGGCGCGCTGAAGACGTTGGTGATGATACCGAGCGCCGCGGGGTTCAGCATGCTCCCGCCGATACCCTGCAGCACGCGGAAGGCGATCAGCCAGGACAGGGACGGGGCAAGGCTGCAGAGCCACGACCCGAGCGTGAACAGGCTCAGGCCGACCTGGAAGATGGTGCGCCGCCCGATCCTGTCCGCCGCGGCGCCGGAGAACAGCAGCAGGCTCGCGAGCACGATCGTGTAGCCCGCCACCGTCCACTGCAGCCCGGCCACGCTGGTGTGCAGCGACTTGCCGATGGCCGGCAGGCCCACGTTCACGATCGTGTTGTCGAGGCCGACCATGAAGAGGGCGGAGCAGCAGATCACGAGGACGACGGCGCGGCGGCCGGAACCGACGGCGGCCGGATGCGATTCGCCCGGATCGTGAACCGCGGGCACCACCGAGACCGTTATTGGGGCAGAGGCCGGAATTGCTTCGACTCGTGATCGTACAGGTACGTTCCGTAGCTGAGACCGGGCAGCTGGGACCGAACGCATTGCGCACCGCCTGGGGGTCAGCGGATGTGTTATCTGGATATGACACTACATTGTTGCGCGCTGTAGTCAATAGGTAACGCCACGAAATTGCGGTTAATAGTAAGCGCCTCTGCTTTAACGCTGTCTCCGCTGTGCACTTCCGTCACGTTCACCCGACGGAGCGCGGTCTCTCGGTCTACATTTATGCAGGACGCTGTGCAGCCCGGTGGGGGGATGCCGGCGGTGCAGCGGGATACACCTTGCGTCCTTCGCAAGACGCGTGATGAACGAGGTGGGACGTGGCCGACGGGGGATACGTGAGCCGCAGGCTGCTGCAGCTCGTGATGCCGGTCTTCCCCGACCGCCGCATGTTCCGCATTCACGACCCAGAGGTGCACCCGGACGCGCCCGGCGGCCCGCTGCCGCCGATCGGCGTGCTCGTCTCGGCCAGCCGCGAGCAGCTGTGGGTGGGGTCGCTGCAGCAGGACATCGACGTGCGCCTGGTCCTCGAGGAGTGGGACGGCCAGCCGCTGCTGCCCGACGCCTGGGACGAGGAGGCCAAGGCCCGGCTGTACCTGCGCGGACGCCTGTCGATCGACATGGGGTCCGCCGGGCCCGCGCTGTCCGCGCTGCGGCTGACCGGGGGCGTCGGAAACTACGAGGTGCGGGTGTACGCGCGGTACCGCGAGGCGGTCGTGCAGATGTACACCGACCTGTTCAACCAGCACAAGGACCCGCTGTCGGATGAGTTCCAGCGCGAGAAGCGCAAGCTGGAGGGCGTCGAGCGGTACCTCATCCAGCTGTGGCGTGACTCCTCGCCGGCACTGCCCTTCAGCCGGCGCTGCCGGCCGCGCTGGCGCCGAGCGCGGGGCCGATCCGCGCCTGGGCGCTGATCGAGGGGCTCGCGGAGGATTGGCGCGCCGGCCGGGGTTTTGGAGCCTTGCCCGCGGAAAGGGATCATCGCGTAGACCGTCAGCGCGATGACGGCGAGCAGGACGACGGTGCAGACGGAGCCGACGATCTTCCCCCGGGTGGTCCGGAGCGCGGCGGCCGGCCCGGGCCGCCGGAATGAGGACAGCCTGGTGGCGAGTCCAGGGTCCTCAGCGGTCAGCCGCCGCTCAATCTCGGCGAGCATCCGCTGCTCGTCCATTGACAGCGCCATAGCGCCATACCTCCGCGTTCCGCGCGCCAGTGGGAACTTCCTCTTACTATCCCCCACGGAGGGTTGTTTATCCAATCGTTCTGACTTTGTTCCTGACCCTTTTTCCAACAGCCAGCGGGCGCTTACCCAACGGGATTCAACATGACAAACGGGTAGGTTTCAGACAGTGCGCTCGCCGCCAGGAACCGAACACGTGTTTGCTAGAATCGAACGCTGGTTCTAGACTGACGGTCATGCGCTGGGACAGCTTGCGACTCGATTCGAGCGACGGGCGGGACCTCGGGCAGGGCCACGGCGAGGCCGCCGCCGGCTATGCGGCGCTGCCGCTGATCGAGCGGGGCGCGGTGGCCCGCACGTTCGACACGCCCGAGTTCCGCGGCATGACCTTCTACGAGGTCCAGGCCAAGTCGATCGTCTCCGAGGTCCCCAAGTCCTCCCGGATGATGTTCCGCTACACCATCAACCCCTACCGGGGATGCCAGCATCGGTGCCTGTACTGCTTCGCGCGGAACACGCACACGTACCTGGACCTGGACGCGGGGCGGGACTTCGATACCAAGGTCGTGGTGAAGGTGAACGCGCCGCAGCTGCTGCGGGCGAAGCTGGCCTCGCCCGGGTGGCGCGGCGAGCACATCGCGATGGGCACCAACGTCGACTGCTACCAGCGGGCGGAGGGGCGCTACCGGCTGATGCGCGGCATCATCGGCGCGCTGCGCGACGCGCGGAACCCGTTCTCCATCCTGACCAAGGGGACGCTGATCCTGCGCGACCTGGACCTGCTGCTTTCCGCGGCCGAGGTGACCGACGTCGGGCTGAACGTCTCCGCGGCGTTCACCGACGAGTCGCTGTGGCGGGCCATCGAGCCCGGCACGCCCGCGCCGGCGCGCCGCCTCGCGGCGTGCGCCGCGCTCAACGACGCGGGGCTGCGCTGCGGCGTGCTGATGGGGCCGGTGGTGCCGTACCTGTCCGATTCGCCCGCCCAGCTGGAGGCGGCGGTGCGGCAGGCCGCGGCGGCGGGCGCGACGCACGTGACCCCGATCGTGCTGCACCTGCGGCCGGGGGCCAGGGAGTGGTTCCTCGGCTGGCTCGGCGAGGCACACCCCGCACTGGTCCCCCGGTACGCCGAGCTGTACGGCCCCGGCGCGTACGCCCGCAAGGACTACCAGGCGCGGATCGCCGGCCAGGTCCGCGAGCTCGCCGAGCGCTTCGGCGTCGGCCGTGACGCCGGCCGCCCCGGCCGTGCCTTCGCGCGCGCTCAGGCCGCGCAGCCTGATCAGGCCACCCCGCGCGGCCGGCTCGAGCCTGCTGCCCGCCCCGCCCCGCCGGCTGGCTCGTCACATCAGCAGCTCACGCTGCTCTAGGCAGCCCCGGCAATGACTGGAACAACATTGATCAGCATCGATCCTAATTAAACAATTCAATGAGATTTTTGCCCGCCGGTAGGCGTACCAGTAAACGGGTTAGCGGATTCCGGGGCGCCCAGGCACTCTGTTTACTGAATCGCGCGGTCGGCGGCGGCGGTGAAAGCTGTTTCTCACGCCCGGGATGCGCGCGGGAAACGGAATCCACGGCTCCCGGTAATGGCACCCGGTGCCCCGGTCGAGGCGAGAACGAGGGGACAACCTGGCGGCTATGGCGCGAGAGCGGAACCGGGAACTTGGCGAACCGGAACGGGCCCGGCCCGCGGCGGCCAACTGCAATCGTTCGCATTCGCCACAAGGCCCATGCGGGCGGGGGCCGTGCGGGCGGGGCCGTGCGGCGCAAGCCCGTGCCGCACGGCGATCCCGGCGGTGCTGCGCGGCCATGACCGCCCGGCCGCACCGCACAATGCCTGGCCCGGCCCACGGTGACCTTGGACCGCGCCGCGCGCCGTCCCGGGGCCGCGCCGCCGGCCGCTGTCCCGCTTTGCCACCCGGCGTGCGCATGCGCATAAGAAAGCATGGTAAAGGGCCTCCGCACGGCATGCTGCCGTTGATATAGCTGTTATCACGTAATGAGCCAGATCGGTGGCAGAGAGCACAGATACACGCGAGTATTACCCCCATGACGATTCCAGCGGAACTCATCGGGGAGACGGCCCATGAGTTTCCATGCCCGCCGCTCGGCGCGGCGGAACTTTCAGCATCGGACGCCGAGCGCATGGCCGGCATGTTCAAGGCACTGGCCGACCCGGTTCGCCTCCGGCTTTTCTCCCGGGTCGCCGCGCACCAGAGCGGGGAGGCCTCCGTTTGCGACATCCAGAACGTGGGCGTTTCCCAGCCCACGGTCAGTCACCACCTGAAGAAGCTGAGGGAGGCAGGACTGATAATCTCCGAGCGCCGCGGCACGTGGGTTTACTGCCGGGTGGCGCCCGGGGTGCTCCCCGCCATGGCGCAAATGCTCTCCCCCAGGGAAACGGGCCTCTGAGGCAGCCGAGGCGACTTCTTCAGCCGGGCCAGTCGCGCCACGGCCAAGCCAGCCCTGCTCACCGGGAGCGAGCAGGCGGCCACCCAGCCGGGGACAACGAGAGCGAGCCAGGTCGGCGCCCCGTCACCAGCGGCCATCCCCGTGGCGCACGGGGGTCAAGCCGGGTGGTCCCCGGCCGCCACTAGAATTCGTTGTCATGGCGGAGCCGTACCGGGACCACAGCGACCTCAGCAGACGGGCAGCCAGGGACCGATACGGCGAGCGACTGGTCGTGCGCAGCGTGGCTGTTCCCGACCCGGGAGAGGACTTCCTCGGCCAGATCCCGGTGCCGGCGGCGGTTGCCTGGGTGCGCCAGGGCGCGGGCCTGGCCGGGTGGGGCGAGGCCGCCCGGGTGACGCTTCCGGCCGGGGCCGACCGGTTCACGGCCGGCGAGAAGTGGCTTCATGAGATCACCGAGAGCGCGGACATCGAGGACGCGGTACGCCGGCGAGGCTCGGGCCTGGTCGCTTTCGGCACCTTCACGTTCGACGACGCGTCCGAGGGCTCGGTGCTCGTCGTGCCCGAGGCGGTGCTCGGCCGGGACGGCACGGGCAACGCCTGGCTGACCACCATCACCGCCGAATGCGGCCCCGACCAGCAAGCCGGAGCCCAGCAAACCAGGGCCCAGCAAGCCGGAGCCCAGCCAGCGAAGGCCCGGCGAGTCTGGGCCTGGCCGCCCGCTACCAGCCAGCCGTACGTCGCGCCCGGCCCCATCGCCTGGCACGACGGGTCGCTATCCGCCCCGGAGTGGCAGCAGGCGGTCGGTGAGGCGGTGCGCCGGATCAAGCACTCGGCGCTGCTCCGCAAGGTGGTACTCGCCCGGGACCTGCACGCTACGGCCGGCAACCCGATCGACGTGCGGGTGCTGCTGCGCAGGCTCGCCGCCCGTTACCCCGGCTGCCACACGTTCGCCTGCGACGGCATGGTCGGCGCCACGCCCGAGCTGCTCATCAGCTCGGGACGGCTGGGAGGTGAGCTCGCTTGTGCTCGCGGGGACGGCGCCGCGCGGCGCCAACCCGGCGCAGGACAGCGACCTCGCCCGCGCGCTGCTCGGGTCGGCGAAGGAGAACGAGGAGCACGAGTACGCCGCCGTCTCGCTGCGGGACACCCTGTCCCCGCTGTGCGAGGCCATGTACGTGACACCGCGCCCCGAGCTGATCCGGCTGCCCAACGTGCAGCACCTCGGCACCCGGGTGCACGGCACCCTGGCCGCGGTCAAGTCCGCGCTCACCCTCGTCGCGGCGGTACACCCCACGGCCGCCGTCGGCGGCACGCCGACCGGCGCCGCCATCGAGGCGATCCGCGAGCTCGAGTCGATGGACCGGGAGCGGTACGCGGGCCCGGTCGGCTGGATCGACGCCGACGGCAACGGCGAGTGGGGCATCGCGCTGCGCTGCGCGCAGCTGTCCGGACCGCGGGCCCGGCTGTTCGCCGGATGCGGCATTGTCGCCGGGTCCGACCCGGCCGCCGAACTGGCGGAGACCGAGTCCAAGTTCCGCCCGATGCGGATGGCACTGGAACAGGACGACTGATTCTGTTTGAACTTGCGGCGTGATCGTTATCTTTTGTTGCTCCGAGCTTGATCACTGTCAGTCATGATGACTGTATAAGCAGTAATCATGGCTCGTCTTGACGGCTGCGCGAGCGGGGAATCTCAAGCGCCAGGAAAGCCGGCCCCGTAGGCACGCCTGTCTTGACTACTATCAGTAAGGAGCTGCGCACAATGGGTGTATTCCCATCATGGCGCCGGAAGCGGACCCGGGGTGCGTTCGCCGCCGCCTGCGGCATGGCGGCCGTCGCGGTCACCGCGGCCGCCTGCAGCAGCAGTAGCAGCGGGACCGGTAACCAGCCGGGCACGACGGGCGGCACGCCGGTCAGCGGCGGTACGGCGGTCTTCGCGCTGCCCCCGTCGACCACGCCGAACTATATCTTCCCGTTCGCCAGCAGCTCCTATTTCAGCGTGGTCAACGCCGAGGACTTCCAGTACCTGATGTACCGGCCGCTTTACTGGTTCGGCAACGGGGCGTCCCCGACGCTGAACACCAGCTTGTCGCTCGCCGACGCGCCGGTTTACAACGGCAAGGACGTCACCATCACGCTGAAGGGCTGGAAGTGGTCCAACGGCGAGACCATCAGCGCCCAGGACGTCGTGTTCTGGATCCACATGCTGCAGGCGGTCGGGGCGAGCGACTGGGGCGCCTTCGTGCCCGGCGGGTTCCCGACCAACGTGTCGAACGTCACGGCCGCCAACAGCACGACGGTGACCATGACGATGAACAAGGCGTACGACCCGACCTGGTTCACCTACAACGAGCTCAGCCAGATCACCCCGATGCCCCAGGCCTGGGACGTGACCGCGGGCGGGCCGAGCAACTGCACCGCCAAGGTCACCGACTGCGCCGCGGTGTACGCCTACCTGGACAGCCAGTCGAAGAACATGTCGCACTGGGTGTCCTCACCGCTCTGGGGCATCGTGGACGGGCCGTGGAAGCTGTCCGCGTTCAACTCCGACGGCAACTCCACGTTCATGCCGAACCACGCTTACTCGGGTCCCAACCAGCCCAAGCTGGCCCAGTTCCAGGAGGTGCCGTTCACCACCGAGGCCGCCGAGTACAACGTGCTGCAGGCGGCGGCCGCGGGCGGCGGGCAGAAGCTGGACGTGGGGTACCTGCCGACCACGGACGCGCCGGCCAAGCCGGCCAACGCCACCGTCGGGACCAACCCGGTGCACAACTACACCCTCGACCCGCTGTACGCGTGGGGCATCAACTACTTCCCGGTGAACTACCAGTCCACCACGGGCAACGGGCCGATCATCAAGCAGCTGTACTTCCGTGAGGCACTCGCCTACCTGATGAACCAGCAGGCCGATTATCAGCGGCCCGCTGCGCGGTTACGGCCTGTACACGGTCGGCCCGGTCGGTACCCACCCGACGACCCAGTTCCTGTCCGCCACCGGCAAGCAGGGCGACCCGTTCCCCTACAACCCGGACAAGGCCAAGCAGCTGCTGACCAGCCACGGCTGGAACGTGGTGAACAACGGCAGCACCACCTGCACCAACCCGTCGCTGTGCGGCACCGGCGTCAAGCAGGGCCAGGCGCTCAGCTTCACCCTGCCGTACGCGACGGGAACCGACTGGATCGCCTCGGAGATGACGCAGCTGCAGTCCAACGCGAGCTCGCTCGGCATCAAGCTCAGCCTCCAGCCCAAGCCGTTCAACCAGGTGACCGCCATCGGCGGCGGCAACTGCGTGGTCGCGCACATCTCCTGCGCCTGGGACATGGTGAACTGGGGCGGCGGCTGGACGTTCGTGCCCGACTACGACCCCACCGGGGAGACGCTGTTCATGACCGGCTCCGGCGCCAATTCCGGCGGGTACTCCAACGCGCAGAACGACGCGCTGATCAACCAGACGCTGACGTCGAACTCGATGAACGCGATGTACAACTGGCAGGACTTCCTGGCCCCGCAGCTGCCCGTGATCTGGCAGCCGAACGGCGCCTACTCGCTGACCGAGGTGGCCAACAACCTGCGCGGCGTCCTGCCGCAGTCCACCACGCTCGGCATCAACCCAGAGGACTGGTACTTCGTGAAGAGCTAGCCAGGTCAACGACATCATCGAGAGGAACGGGAGCGGCTGTCCGTTAACCGTCGGCGATTTCGCTGGCGGTTAACGGGCAGCGGCGACTCGCGCCCGGCCAGGGACTTGCCGTGACCGTAGAGGCGTCAGAGGTCCCTGGGAGGGGGATGACAGCGGTAAGGCGGAGACGTGCCGGTGTCGGGGGACGCCGCTTCCGTTCGGGGGAAGGCCCTTGATTGGTTTCTTGGTACGGAGAATCCTGCAGGCGGCGATCGTCGTGCTGCTCGTCACGATGATCACGTTCATCCTGCTGCGCGCCATCCCTGGCAACGTGGCGGTGGCGATCCTCGGCCCGGCGGCGTACCGTAACCCGGCCGCGCTGGCGCAGTTCAACGCGCAGTACGGGTTCGACCAGCCGTGGTTCCGCCAGTACCTGCTGTGGCTCGGCCACCTGCTGCAGGGGAACCTCGGGTTCTCCTGGACGCTCGACCAGTCCGTCTCCTCGCTGCTCGCCAACCGGCTGCCCAAGACGATCATCCTGGTGGGATCCGCCACGATCATCGCGCTGCTCATCGCGGTGCCGGTCGGCCTGTGGCAGGCGGTGCGGCGGAACAAGGAGGTGGACTACCTGTTCACCGCGGTGTCGTTCCTGTTCTACGCGGCGCCGACGTTCTTCGTGGGGACCGTGCTCATCCTGGTGTTCTCGGTGAAGCTGGGCTGGTTCGGCCCGGAGGCGCCGCAGGGCGGCACGTGGAACGACCTGACCGACTGGCGGGACATGGTGCTGCCCGTGACCACCCTGGCGCTGGTGTCGATCGCGCTGTTCAGCCGGTACATGCGCTCGTCGGTGCTTGACAACATCACCGAGGACTACGTGCGCACCGCGCGGGCCAAGGGCGCGTCGGGCAAGCGGGTGCTGTGGCGGCACGTGATGCGCAACTCGCTGATACCGATCGCCACGCTGCTCGGCCTGTCCATCCCCGGCATCATTTCCGGCGCGCTGATCACCGAGTCGGTGTTCAACTACCCCGGCATGGGCTACCTGTTCTACCAGTCCGCGCAGAAGCAGGACTACCCGGTGATGCTCGGGTTCATCATCGTGGTGGCGATCGCCACCGTCGCCGGGTCGCTGCTCGCCGACATCGCCTACGCGGTGCTCGATCCCCGGGTGAGGTACGCGTGACCGCGGCACCGGAGATCCAGGCGTCACCCGGCATGCTGCCGGCCGCCAAGCCGCGCAGCATGTTCCGCCGCGGCCTCGAGGTCTTCCTTGAGAACAAGCTCGCGATCATCGGCCTGGTGATCCTCGCCGCGATATTCGGGTTCTGCTTCCTCGGCCCGCTGTTCTACCACACCGACCAGGTGCACGTGAACCTGGCGAACGAGAACCTGCCGCCCGGCCCCGGGCACCCCCTCGGCACCGACCAGAACGGCTACGACGTCCTCGGCAGGCTGATGGTCGGCGGGCAGATCTCGCTGGAGGTGGGGCTGGCCGCCGCGGTACTCGCCACCGTGCTCGGCACGCTGTGGGGCGCGGTAGCCGGCTACTTCGGCGGTATCACCGACTCGGTGATGATGCGCCTGGTGGACGCGCTGCTCGCGATCCCCACCCTGTTCCTCGCGCTCGTCGTGGTGTCCATGTTCCCGCCGACCGAGACGGAACTGATCCTGGTCATCGCGCTGACCTCGTGGCTGACCACCTCGCGGCTGATCCGCGGCGAGGCGCTGTCGCTGCGGGTGCGCGACTACGTGCAGGCGATGCGGGTGATGGGCGGCGGGTCGGCGCGGGCGGTCTTCCGGCACATCGCGCCGAACGCGGTCGGCACGATCATCGTCAACGCCACCTTCCAGGTCGCCGACGCGATCCTGCTCGTGGTGGCGCTTTCCTACCTGGGCCTCGGCATCCGGCCGCCGCAGACCGACTGGGGCGGCATGCTCAACGCCGGCATCAACTCGGTCTACGACGGCTACTGGTGGCAGATCTTCCCGGCCGGGATCGCCATCATCCTCGTCGTCATCGCCATCAACTTCATCGGTGACGCGCTGCGCGACGCGTTCGAGGTCCGCCTGCAACGGCGCTGAGTTTCCGAAGCTGAGTTTCCAGAACCGGGGAGGGACGTCTACCGTTGGCACCGCTTCTGTCCATCGAGGACCTGCGCACCGAGATCAGGCTGCGCCGGGCCACCGTGCACGCCATCGACGGCGTGTCGCTGACGGTCGACCCCGGCGAGTGCCTCGGCATCGTCGGCGAGTCGGGCAGCGGCAAGACGATGACCGCGCTGTCGATCATGCGGCTGCTGCCGTCCGGCGGCGCCGTGACCGGCGGCCGCATCGTGGTCGACGGGGTGGACGTGGCCGCGCTGCCCGACTCCGGCATGGAGGAGGTGCGCGGCAACCAGATCGGGATGATCTTCCAGGACCCGCTGACCTCGCTGAACCCGACGATGACGATCGGCGACCAGATCGCCGAGTCGGTGCGGCTGCACCGGGGCGCGTCCAGGCAGACGGCGCTGGAGCGGGCGATTGAGGTGCTCGGCCTGGTCGGGATGCCCAAGCCGTCGGAGCGGGTGTCGAACTACCCGCACCAGCTGTCCGGCGGCATGCGGCAGCGCGTGATGATCGCGATGGCGCTGGCCTGCGAGCCCAGGCTGCTCATCGCCGACGAGCCGACCACCGCGCTCGACGTCACCATCCAGAAGCAGATACTTGAGCTCATCGACTCGCTGCGGCAGCGGCTGAAGATGGCGGTCATCCTGGTGACGCACGACCTGGGCGTGATCGCGGGCCGCGCCGACCGGGTGGCGGTGATGTACGCCGGGCGGATCGTGGAGACGGCGCCGACGGACGTGCTGTTCGCCAGGCCGCGCCACCCGTACACGGAGGCACTGTTCGAGGCGCTGCCGGAGAAGGCGGGCGACGAGGAGGCGGTGCGGCGGCTGTACAACATCCCCGGCCAGCCGCCGGACCTGACCGCGCCCCCGCCGGGGTGCAAGTTCGCGCCGCGGTGCCGGTACGCGCGCGAGTCGTGCGTCAAGGCCGAGCCGGGGCTGACGGACTCCGGCGGCGCGCACCGGTTCCGCTGCTACTACCCGGTGGGGTCGAGCGATGAGGTGCGCGACCCGTCGACGCCGTTCGTGAGCGAGCCGCCGCGGCGGCCGGAGGTCGCGCCGTCCCCGGACGGTGCGGTGGACGCGCCGCTGCTCACCGTCTCGCGGCTGGTGAAGAACTTCACGGTGACCGCCGGGGCGGTGCTGCAGCGGAAGGTCGGGCAGGTCTCCGCGGTCGCGGACGTGTCCTTCGCCGTGCCCGTCGGGTCGACGTTCGGCCTGGTCGGTGAGTCGGGATGCGGGAAGACCACCATCGGCAGGCTCATCGTGGGCCTGGAGAAGCCAAGCTCAGGCTCAATCGTGCTCGGCGGGCGGGACCTGGCGTCGCTGCCGCACCGGGAGCGGCGGCGCCAGGCGCGCCAGGTGCAGCTGATGTTCCAGGACTCCTATGCGTCCATGGACCCGCGGATGCGGGTCGGCACGATCCTGCGCGAGCCGCTCGTCATCCAGCGCGAAGGAGACCGGGCCGAGCAGCGGCGGCGGATCAGCTCGCTGCTCGACGAGGTGGGCCTGCCGGCCGTGGCGGCCGAGCGCTACCCGCACGAGTTCTCCGGGGGGCAGCGCCAGCGCCTCGGCCTGGCCCGGGCGCTGATGCTGCGGCCGTCGCTGATCGTCGCGGACGAGCCGGTGTCCGCGCTCGACGTGTCGATCCAGGCGCAGATACTCAACCTCATGCTCGACCTGCAGCGCGAGCACCGGCTGACCTACCTGTTCATCTCGCACGACCTGGGCGTGGTGCGCTACATGTCCGACCTCATCGGCGTCATGTACCTGGGCAAGCTTGTCGAGGTCGGCCCGGCCTGGGACGTGTACTCGGCGCCCATCCACCCGTACACCCGCGGCCTGATCGACACCGTGCCGGTCGCCGACCCGAAACTGGAACGGGCGAAGGAGCACCAGGGCGTACGCGGCGAGCTCCCGTCGGCGGTCGCGCCGCCGTCCGGCTGCCGGTTCCGCACCCGGTGCCCGCGGGCGCAGGACGTCTGCGCCGAGCAGGAGCCGCCGCTGCGGCCGTTCACCGCCGCGGGGCACAAGGCGGCCTGCCACTTCCCGCTCCGCGAACCGGAGCCCGGCCGCTAGCAGGTGGCTGCTAGAGGGGCGGGCGGCGGGACAGGTGGGTGGTGCCCCGCAGGGTGACCAGGTGGCTGGCGGGCGGGGTCGGGACGCCCTCGCGGAGCATCCAGTGGTCCATGTAGACGCCCGCGGGTACCCAGTACTCGAGGCCCTCGACGCTGCGGCCGACTACCGCGCAGCCGTGACCGCGGCGGGCCCGGTCCGGATGCTGCGACGGCACCCAGTACGCGCCCTCGGCGCGGTGCAGCACCGGCGTGAGATCCACCAGCTCGCCGCGCTCCAGGTACTCCCACAGCCGGCCGTCGTCGAGCGGGCCCACGGTGAACGGCGGCCAGCGGACGGGCTCGCTGCCCACCATGGCGAGCACGCGGATCTCCGGCACGCCTGGCCGCTCCGCCTGGTCATCCATTTCCTCCCCGGCCCGCCCGCCCCGCCCGGGGCGCCCGCCGTGGCGTACCGTCAGCAGCGCCGTCACCTGCCGGTCGGTCACCCAGCCGAGCAGCGCGCCGTCACGCGGCACGGGCATGCCCTCGGTGATGATCCGGTGGCTGACGACGGGCACCGGCGTACCCGGCCTGATCTCGTGGCTCTCATCGTCGCCGGCCAGCCACGGCCGGAGCGTGAAGTGCTCGGCCGGGTGCTGGGCGAGCACGTAGAAGCCCGTATCGTCGAAGCCGCGGTGGCGTAGCACGATCGAGCCGCGCCAGCCGGCGGCATGGCGCGCCGAGGACGGGCCGGGATCGCCGGGACAGGACGGGTTCAGCGCCAGGGGGTAGGACCGGAACAGTCGCAGGCATGCGGCGAACGACGCGGCCCCGGACAGGGCGTGAACGAACACAGGCTGCTCTCCTCGCGTTCCCCCGGGCCGCGCCCGCCGCATTCGGCGAGGTCTGAGGTCAGTAGCCGTTGATGACGTGACGCACGCAGGGCGCGCCATCCTATGCTGCTGCGAGTCACGCCAGCAGACATCGGTCAACTGACGCAAAATCGGTGCGGCATCAGCAATCAGGTGTTGCCCTAGCCTGCCCGCCGCGCCGCCGCCGGCCTAGGACCGCGCCGATCTGGGACTGTCTAGGGCGCATGCGGACCATACGTGCATACCGGGGCACGTTCCGTGGCGGGCCGGGTGGATGAGCCTGCGCGCCGGCGGGTACGGGTGACGACCGCGCGGACCGCGGCCACGGTCCGCGCGGTCGCAGCGGCCGCTTCGGAAAGGCGAGTCGAACCAATGCAGGTGAAGCGGACGCGCCACTCGGGGTTCGTGACGGGCAACTCTACGGTGACCCCTGGGCGTGCCGCGCCCGCTGGTACCTGCTGCGAGGTTCCGTTGCCCATGCTGCCGCCGGGTGAGTGCGAAGACATCGGGCAGTTGACCGATGTCAACGCGGCCACGCGGGCGGCGGCGCGGCCGGGCGGTCGCGCACCCGGGCCAGTGCCCTAGGCCGGCGGGGCCAGCCGGTAGACCGCGCCGGCCGCGTCGTCGCTGACGTACAGCGCGCCGTCCGGTCCTGGCACCGCGTCCACCGGGCGCCCCCAGAAGCTGCCGCCGGCGTTCTCGAAGCCGCTGGCCAGGGCGACCGCGGGCCGCAGCGTGCCCGTCGCGGCGTCCCAGGCCAGCCACAGCACCGCGGGCGGCTGCGGCGGCTGCCTGTTCCACGAGCCGTGCACCGCGAGCACGGCGCCGTCCGACCATGGCCCGGGGACCTTGCTGCCCTGAAGGAAGCTCAGGCCGAGCGGCGCGCTGTGCGCCGGCAGGCCGACCTCCACCGGCGGCAGGGAAGCGCAGTCAAGTGCGGCACCGGTCGGGTTGGTGACCGAGTTGGACACCAGCGGGATGTCGGCCAGTGACCGGCCAGGGCTGGGCGGCCGGTGACCCGGCCGGGTGACCGGGGTCCTGGTCCGGGTCGCAGTACGGCCAGCCCAGGTCGCGTCCCGCGGTGACCGGGACCACCTCATCCGGCGGGTGGTCGTTCACGTACGCCCGGATGACCTGACCGAACGCGTCGCTGTATCCCCCGTACGGCCCGTGGCCGGGTACGGGATGTTGTCCCGCTCGTTCACCGCCGTCCAGACCGTGCCGTCCGGCGCCAGCGCCAGGCCCTCGCCGTTGCGCACGCCCCGCTCCACCACCCGCAGGCCCGTCCCGTCGGGCCGCACCGCCATGATCACCGCGCGCTGCGGCGTCATCGTCCGGTCATCGGGGTCCGCGTTGGACGAACTGCCCACGTTGAAGTACACGGTCCCGTCCGCGTCGGCCGTCACGTCCTTGAGCCGGTGGACGTCGTCGCCGGCCTGGATCGAGGTCGGGCAGCCCCGCCGCGATCACCGTGCGGGCGCCGGCGGTCCCGCCCGGCCCCCACGCGTACTGGTCGATCTCGTCCGACTCCGCGACGTACAGCATTGCTTCCCGTCGGCCGAGGCGAACGCCAGGCCTTGGGAGTTGGTCAGCCCGGACAGTAGCGTGGTCACGGTCGCGGTGCCCGCCGCGTCCGGCCGTAGCTCCACGACGCTGCCCCGGTTCGGCTGGCTGACCAGCAGGTCCCCTTCCGGTGTCCACGCCTCCATCCGCGCGTCGGGCACGCGCGCCCACACCCGGGCCGTCCAGCCGGCCGGCAGGACGAGCGTGCGCGGCACCGACAGCGCGCCGCCGCCTTCCCCCGCCGGCACGACCAGCGGCGTCGCCGCCGACGACGGCGCGGGCGGTACGGGAGAAGCGGGCAGCGGGCCGCCTGGCTGGCCCGCGGCCGCGGAGCAGGCGCTAACCGCGGCGACGGCCGCCGCGGCGGCGAGCGGCAGCAGCGGGAAACGGCGGAACGGCGCGATCATGACTCACCATCCGGATCCTGGCGCCTGCCCGGCCGCGCGCCGGGGTCCGCGCCGCGACGACCTCGCGAGGCTGAACCGTGCATCCCGGGCGACGAGCACCCATCATCCAGAACGGGAGGATGTGTTACCTGGTTCACCCGGGATTCCCGGTACGGCGGAGGTACCGGGAGGGAGCGCTCGTCGCCGGCGGGCCGCGCCGCCGCCCGCGTCCACCCCGCCGTCGCCCTGCGCACCGGTTTACCGTAAACATCTCACGGCCGGTAAAGAAAAGACGTTCCGAACGTCTTTTCTTTACATCCGGTAAAAAGTTTACCTGATTCGTAAAAATTTACTAGTACCTCCATGGCCGCGAGGGTATAGGGCCGCGCGCTTCCTGACGCTGGGGATCCGCCCGCTGGTAAGCGTCGCTACCGCTCGACGCTCCGGCACATGCAGGCCAAGCAGACTCGCATGGCGGTCATCGTGGCGGCAGGTCGTGTCTTCTCGCAGCGGGGCTGGGTTGCGACGAGCATGCGTGACGTCGCCCATGAGGCGGGTGTTTCGGTGGAAACGCTCTACGCCAGTTTCGAGTCGAAGGCCGGGCTGCTCAAGGTCGTGCTGGATGTGGCCGTCGTCGGTGACGACGAGCCGGTGCCGTTCGCGGCCCGGGCCGAGGCGGAGGCGATGGGCGCCGGCTTGACCCTGCAGGCTCGGGCACGCAGCGCCGCCCAGGTCGTGACGGCGATCAACACGCGCATCTACCGCCTGGACCAAGCGCTGCGCCAGGGCGCTGCGGTCGAGGCGATCCTGGCCGAGCGTCTCGCGGCGAGCGAGGCGAACCGTCGTGCCAACCTCGCCGCCGGAGCCACCCTAGGAGCCCGGCGGACGGTGACCGAGGTTGAGGTCGACGAGATCGCAGCCCTGAGCAGCTCGGCCGTCTACGACCTGCTGGTCCGCTCCTCCGGCTGGACCAACTCCGCTTACGAGACGTGGCTGGCCGGGCGGTTCATCGAGGTTATCCAGCGAAGCCCCCAGACCGACTAAGCCCCAGACCATCGAAGAAGGAGTCCCTCGATGAAAACTCAAAGCGACCGGCCGGCCGATACCCGCATGATGGGCATCGTCCACGCCGCGCTGCGCCGCGACCTGTCGCGAGCCACGGCTGGGCTGGCATCGACGCCTCCCCCACCCGGCCGCAGCGGGCGGCAATCGCCGCCCACGTCCAGTGGCTAATGGACTTCCTGCACGCTCACCATGCCGGCGAAGACCAGGGCTTGTGGCCACTGGTAAGGGCACACAACCCCGCCGCCGGTGACCTGCTCGACCAGATGGACGCCGACCACGCAAGGATCGGCCCGCAGATCGAACAGGTCCAGAACGCGGCCGCCGCGTACGGCACCGACGCCTCCCCCGCCGTCCGGCTGGAACTGACCGCCGCGATCGAACTGCTCCGATCAGTGCTGGACCCGCACCTGCGCCGGGAAGAAGACGAGATGATGCCGATCGTCTCGCGCAGCATCACGGACGCCCAGTGGGATGCATTCAACAACACGACCTACATGAAGTCGAAATCGAAGAAGGAACTCGGCCAAGAGGGCCACTGGCTCATCGACAATCTGGACCCCGAGGGCTATAACGTCGTCGTGCACACCGTGCCCGCGTTGCCGCGCTTCTTCCTGATACATGCCTTCGCCAGGCCATATCGGCAGAACTGCGCCACCAGATGGGGACCGGACGTCCAGGTCAAGCCAATCCGCCAGCAGCTTCCCGCCACCGGAAAAGCAGACTCCGATCTGCTCACCGGCCACTACCGCCGGCGCGGGCAGGTCAGCCGCTACATCAATGCCGCACCACAGGAGCTGTATGACCTCGTGGCCGACGTGACCCGCGTCGGCGAACGCAGCCCTGAGTGTCACAGAGCTCGATGGCTGCCAGGTCCGCCGCCAGGTACCGTGGGGGCGCGTTTTCGCGGGTACAACAAGAAAGGGCTGATCCGATGGTCGAGGGTGTGCGAAGTCAGCACCGCTGACCCAGGACACGCGTTCGCCTACCGCACCATCCCCGAACGGGTCGACCTCAGCCGTCGTGACTCGACGACCTGGACGTACACGTTCACCCCGGAGGCCACTGGGAGTAGGGTCACGCACTCCTACGACGTGACGCTCCCGCCACTGCGAGCGTTCATCACCTTGTACCGGCGAATCATGCCGCAGCACTCCGACATGCGACCGGCGATGACGGGCAACCTCACCGCCCTCAAACAAATCGCGGAACACGAGACTGACCCGGTGTTGCGGGCTTGACCCGCCTCACGGGTAGCCGCCGTGGCGATGCACCGGAGTTCACAGGTCGTTCCCGGGGTACGAGAGGCCGAATGACTCGTTGGCCAGCGGGAAATCGGGGCTGTCAGCACGGCGGTGCCGGCGAACCGGTCGCGGACCACGCTGTGGTCCAGTGCCGGCGGTTTGACGCCGGGCCGCTGCCGGTGCTCGTGGCCGCCGAGGGACTGTCCGTGGAGCTGTGACGGGACCACGGTGAGGGCGGACAGGTGACGGCGGACCGGTGGCGGCCGCCGCGGCAGGACAGCCCGGGCCCCCCTCAGTCCCCGATCAGCGTAGGCAGCAGGTCGCGGCCTGAGCCCTCGGTCAGCTGCCCGCCGGACAGGCCGGCCAGGAAGCGGGCGATGTCGGTGGCCGCACGGGGGCGGCCCACCCGCACCGACGCCTCGCGCATCGCGGCGAGCGCGCCGGGATCGCGGCGCAGCCGGCCGATCTCCGCGGCGAGCTGCCGGGGCCGCGGCGCGAAGACCCCGGCCCCGGCGCCGGTGACGTACTCCGCGTTGCCCTTCTCCTGGCCAGGCACGTAGGACGTGAGCACGAGCGGCGCACCGCAGCAGGTCGCCTCGGCGATGGTGCCCGGGCCCGCCTTGCCGACCACCAGGTCGGCGCAGCGCAGCCAGTCTGGCATGTTGCCGACGAACCCGTGCGCGGACAGCCGCCCGTCGCCGGACCGGCCGGCCAGCCGGGAGACCCGGCGCTTGAGCCAGCGGTTACGCCCGCAGATGACCGCGACGTCCACGTCGTCCACCTGCCGGAGGATCGCGGCGGCGCGGCGGCGGAGGCCGCCTGAGCCCTCAGCGCCGCCGGTCAGCACGACGAGGAAGTCGCCCTGGACGCCGAGCTCTCGCTTGAGCTCCTTCCGCTCGGCCTCGCCGAGCGGCGGCTCGCAGAACTCGGCGGCGACCGGCAGGCCGAGCGGCACGTAGCGGTCGGGCTCGGAGCCGCCCTTGGCGCAGCGGGCGGCCATCTCCTCGGACGGCACGACCACCCGGTCCACGAGGGCGTCCCGCCAGGACAGGTGCGCGGTGATCAGGTCGGTGATGACGGTGATCACCGGGGGCAGCACGCCGCCCGTGTCGCGCGCGCGGACCGCGGGATCGGCGGTCATCGGGTGGAAGGCGACGATGAGCGCGGGCCGGTAGGCCTCGGCGGCCCGGGCGACGCCGCCGTACACCGGGGCCATGATCGTGCGCCGCACCGCGGCGAGCACCCGCGGCGAGTCGCTCGCCCGCCAGAACAGCCACCACAGCCAGGGGGTCAGCCGGATGCACGGGCCGTAGAGCCCGGCGAACCAGCGCAGCAGGCGGGGCACGTCGGGGCCGCGCAGCGGGTCACAGATAACCGTGGCGAACCGGCCGGGCAACACCCTTTCCAGAGCCTGCGCTACCGCGGCGGCGGCGCTGCGGTGACCCCCGCCGGTATCGCCGATGAGGAAGAGCAATGGCAGGGGCGGCTGTTCAGGGGTGGGCATCGCTCACCTTCACGTGTTCTGCTGTCCCGCGGCGCGCGAGCGCCCGGTAGATGGATTCCCACCGGGCGAGCAGGCGATGCCGGTCATGATCGCCGATGATGCGCGCCGACGCCATCGCCATCCGCGACCGCAGTCCTGGGTCGCGGCAGAGCAGGCCGAGGCAGTCGGCGACCTCGCCGGCCCGGCCCGGCCTGGCGAGGAAGCCGTTCTCGCCAGCGTGCACGAGCTCGGCGAGCGCGCCCGCGTCGACCGCGACGACCGGCAGCCCGCTCGCCATCGCCGCCATGGTGGCCAGCGATTGCAGCTCAGCCTGCGACGCGATCGCGAACACGTCCGCGATCCGGTACAGCCCGGGCAGGTCGTCATCGGGCACGAAGCCGAGGAAGCGCACCCGGTCCGCCACCCCGTGATGGCGGGCGAGCGAGCGCAGCCGCGCGTCGTCCGGGCCCGTCCCCGCCAGGGCCAGCACCGGGACGTCCGGCCCGTCCCGGCCGGCCTGCGCGGCGAGCCTGGAGATCGCCGCGATGAGCACGTCCGCCCGTTTCTCCCGGCTGAGCCTGCCGACCGACAAGATGACCGGCCCGCCCGCGGGCAGCGCGTACCGCGAGCGCAGCGCCTCGTCGCCGGCCCCCGGCGAGAAGCGGCCCAGGTCGACGCCGTTGGACACGGCCCGCGACGGTACCCGCAGCCCGCGCGAGCGCAGCAGCCGCAGCGCCGTCACGGTGGGCGCCGTGACGTAGTCGCAGCGGTTCGCGAACCCGGTGACGAAGCCGTAGAAGGCGGACTCCCGCGCGCGCGCCGCGAGGCGGCCCCCGGTGCCCGCCGGGGCGTGCGCCAGCCCGGGCCAGACGTTGAGCGGCAGGTAGTGGTTGGTGTAGATCACCGGGACGCCGCGGCGCCGCGCCGCCGCCCGGGCGGCGAGCCCCAGCGTCAGCGGCGAGTGCAGGTGCAGCACGTCGGGCGCGAACGCGGCGATCGCCCGGTCGGCCGCCGCGGGCGGCAGCAGCCCGAGCCGCTGACCCTCGTACCAGGGCCACGGCAGCGAGCCGCGGTAGTCCACGGCCATCGGGCAGGCCGACCTGGCCGCCCGGCCACCGTGCCCGCTAGTGCTGTGCCCGCTGGTGCTGTGCCCGCTGGTGCTGTGCCCGCTAGTGCTGTGCAGGCTGGTACTGGGCGCGACCACCGCGACGGCGTGCCCGCGCTCACCCAGGCCCTTCGCGAGCTCTCCGGTCACCGTTGGAACGCCGCCCACCATCGGCTCGTACTGGTCGGTCACGATCATGACGCGCAGCTCAGCGGCCCGCGCTCCCGTGCTCAACGCCGGTTCCCGCGGGCATGGCCGTCAGCGGGCCGATGGCCGACGCCCATCACGATGCCATCCCGGTCCATGATGCCAGCGTTGAGGTAGTAACGGTAGTTGTCATCGCCCGGAAGGATCGTGCATCAGATCGACGTGCCGGTGAACAGACGGCCAATGCCCGGCCGCCACACGGTGACGTTCCCTCCCGTGTCGTTCCAGGCCCACGAAAAAGGCCTCGGTCACAGCAGCCGTAGCCAGCTGTCGTGCAGTGGCCAGGTGGCGCGCAGCGTCCCGCCGACCGGAAGCGCCGCCCAGTCGCGGTAGAGCCTGCGTATCCCCGCCGCCGCCACCCTGACCTGCTCGTCGTCGAGCCTGGCGGCAAGTTCAGCAGCGGCGGAACTAGCGCGGCGCAGCCGGTCCCGCACCCCGTCGGGGGTGTCGGGCCCGTCGCCCCAGCGGTTGAGCACGGCGTTGACGGCGGCCTTCGCCACCGCGTGCGCGGGCCGGGTCCTGGCGGCGAGGTCATCGAAAGGGCCCGTGTTTCCTGAAGGCACCGTGTTTCCTGAAGGCACCGTGGTGACCAGCCTGATCCGCCCGTTCCCCCGCGTCACCGCCCGGCTCGCGGGCTCGAAGCCGCCCGCGGCGAGCGTGGCCCACAACCCGTCGTCCAGGCAGAAGACCGACTCGACGACTAGGTGCGGCAGGTCATGGATGACATGGACCGCCGCGCGGTGCGCGGTTCCGTCCGGGAACGACAGCCAGGTCCGGTCGCCGGACGGCGTCTCACCCTTCACGATCGCGACATCCGCCACCACGCTGAACGCCGGCGCCTCCGTCACGAAATGACACGATAGCGTCACTGCCGCCGGGAAGCAGGGATTTTCGCGGGCGTGTCGCGCTGCTCGTATCTCGGTTTCTGGTCAGCGCCGAGAGTTAGGCATCGCATAGGTGTCTAACTCTCGGCGCTGACCGCCCGGGCCGGAATATTGGCGCTGACCGGGTCCGAGCGGCGCGCTTCTTGCTGTTATCCGGAGGAGGTGATTGGAGGGAGGGATCTGGGGGAGTGATCTATTCGAGGGGAGGAGGTGAATCTATTCGAGGGGCTGGCGGGAGACGGCGGACGGCTGGCGGCCGCCGAGCAGCCACCCGGCGGCCGCCCCGATCAGCGGCATGCCGATGACCAGCAGGCCGATGTCGGGCCACGGCACGTTGCCGAAGGTCTCGGATCAGGCTCGCGTGCGCCCACACGACCACGGCGAGGAAGCGCGGCCACCGTGCCGAGCGCCGCGCCGAGGAAGGCGAGCGCCCCGGCCGTGACGCCGGTCAGCGCCCGCCTGGTGCGGGCGCCCGCCCCGGTCGCGGTGAGCGTCCGCAGGTCGCGCAGGGTCTCGCTGCGGATCAGGCCGACGGTCATCGCGAGGACGGCGAGCGCGAGCAGCAGCCCGCCGATGGTCGCGCCGTTGCTGATCTGGCCGAGGCTGAGCTGGCCGGACTTGGTCTGCGATCGTGGCGCCGAGGCCGAGCGCGGCCTGGCGGGCCGCGTTGACCTGCTGCGCGGTGAGCGCGGACGGCGCCTGGACCAGCCAGCCGACGGGGACGGTGCGTCTCGTGCAGCGCCTTGACCGCCTGCTGGGTGATCACCGTGTTCGGCACGGAGGTGCCGGCCGCAGCTTGCTCGACCTCCTGGATGACCGGGTTCAGTATGCACATCCCGGCCGGGCAGCGGGCGTCGGCGACGTGCCATGTGACTGCCCGTTGACCAGCGCGAGGCCGCCCGGTCGAGGGCAGCATGGGCGCGGACCGTGAGCACGTCGGCGGCCGCGCGTTCACCGAGCTCTGGCTGATGCCGAACGCTTGCAGCAGCGCCGGGGTGGCCACGAACATCATGCCGCCGAACCCCCGGCCGTGCAGCGAGAGGAGTCCGCCGGTACTGGTTCTGGGTCGGCTGCCCTGGCTCCGGCACGTTGACGCTGACCGGCACCTCGAGCTCAAGCGGCGCGGCCGCGTGCAGCTGGGCCGCGAGCGCGGCCGCCTCGGCGCGGGTCGCGGCCAGCTTGGCGGCCGGGGTGAACTGCCCTATCTCGTTCGTGGTCGGGTCGTTGCCCGGGGTGTAGAGGATGAGCTGGTTGGACGCCATGTTCGGCGCGATGTAGTCGAGCGCGTCGTCGAACCGGACGCTGGCGATCATGATCGTGATCGTGGCGAGGAAGATCGCGAAGGAGATCGCCGCCATCGCCGCGCCCGACCGTGACCGGTATCGTTCCAGGTCGCGGAGCGCGAGCCGGGTGGCCAGGGGGGCGCGCCACGCCAGCCGGGCGAGCCGGTCGACGATGAACGGCGCGAGCAGTGCGGAAGCGATCTCGCAGCAGACCAGGCCGGCGAGGATCAGGTACCGGCCGCTGTCGCCGCCGCCGTCCCACCCGCCGGAGAAGAACAGCAGGAACAGGCCGCCGAGCAGGAACATCAGGCCGGGCCGCAGCGAGCGGGCGACGACCTGCGGCGGGTCGACCCGCTCGGAGATCGCGGCGACCACCGGCACCTTGCTGACCGAGCGGCCCGGCCACAGGGCGGCGAGCACGGACGTGGCGACGGCGAGCAGCAGGCCGATGATCATCGCCGGCCCATGGCAGGGCGAGGGGATCGGTGCGGTGCGCGGTCGCGGCCTCCAGGTGCGGGTAGTACCAGAGCCAGCCGCCGAGCGCGGCCGCGGCGCCGAGGACCGCGCCGGCCACGCCGGCGAAGAGGCCGTCGACGATCAGCACGAACCTGACGTCGGCCTCGGTCGCGCCGAGCGAGGCGAGCATGCCGAGCGCGCGCTGCCTGCGCTGGGCCATGACGGTGAACGCGGCCGTGGCGACGAGGCCGATGAAGACCAGGCCGAGCACCGAGACGACAAGCACCACGGTCGCCGGGGAGACGAGGCCGTTTTCAGGCTGGGGCTCGCTGACGTTCGCGCTCTTCGGTATGACGTCGCGTGACGCCGACGCGGCGGCGGAGTCCATGGAAAGCCCGAGGAAGACCCGCACGTCGCTCGGGGCGGCGAGCCTGGCCGGGCGCGACGAGGGCGAACTCGTCAAGGAGGTTGGACGGATTCTCGACGATGCCGGTGACGGTGAAGCGCGCGCCCGGCCTCGGCGCCCGACCCGCGCCGGGACGTGCCACGTCGAGCCGATCTTCAGGCGGTAAAGCGACGCGAGGCCCGGACGTGACCGCCACCTGGCCGGACCCTGACGGGTAACGGCCGGAGTCGAGGGCGAGCAGCAGCCGCGTGTACGGGGCTGACGGGTCCTGGGCGCGCAGGTCGGCGCCGCCGGCCTGGCCGGTCGTGATCGACTCGTCGTAGACGACGCTCGCCGTCCCGTAGGCCTTCTCGATCTTCGCGATGACGCCGGGCAGGCCGGGCGTGCTCCCCGGCAGCTCGATCAGCGTCTGCGCCGTGCCGAAGGTTCCCGCGTGCGGCGTGCCGGGCGTCGCGGAGGCGATCGCGATGCCGAGCAGCGTCGCGGCGGACGCCACCGCGATCAGCAGGACGATCAGGATCCGCTGCTTCCACTCGCGCAGCGCGAGGCGCAGCGCCCAGCGGGAAAGCGCACGGCGGGCCATCGCGGCGCGGCGCGGGTCCTCGGGCTCGCGGATCGGGCGGTCCTCCCGCGCGTACATGACCATGCTCATGACGACTGCTCCAGCAACGTCTCCGGGCCCGCCGGGGCCGCGGTCTGGTCGACGACGCGGCCGTCGCGCAGGAACACAACGCGGTCCGCCCAGGAGGCGAGTTGCGCGTCGTGGGTGACGACCACGGCGGCGACGCCGCGCTTGCAGTAGCTGTGGATGAGCCGCATCACGGCCTCGCCGTTCGCGGAGTCGAGCGCGCCCGACGGCTCGTCGGCGAGCAGCAGCGACCGCTCCCCCACCACCGCGCGGGCGATCGCGACGCGCTGCCGCTCGCCGCCGGACATCTGGTCGGGGAAGTGGCTGGCCCTCATCCTGAGGTCGAGCTCGTCAAGCGCCTTGAGGGCGGCGAGATGGGCCTTGCGCATGGATGTGCCGTCCAGTTCGAGTGGCAGCGACACGTTCTCCGCCGCGGTAAGGCCGGGCAGCAGGTTGAAGTCCTGGAAGACGTAGCCGATCGCGCGGCGGCGGATCCGGGACTTGGCGCCGCCGGACATCCGCAGCGTGTCCTCGCCGTTGACGAGGACCGCGCCCGATGTCGGCTCCTCCAGCGTGCCGGCGATCGTCAGCAGCGAGGACTTGCCGGATCCGGACGGGCCCATGACGGCGACCATCTCGCCGGACTTGACGCTCAGCGAGACGTCGCGCAGCGCCTGCACCTCCGCGGCGCCACGGCCATAGACCTTGGATATGGATCGTAGTTCGAGGACGCTCATCGCCTTACTCCCAACTTGGGTCGGACAGGCAGCCCGGCGCCCGCCGGGGCGGCGGGGCGAGCGGGGTTCCATCCGTCGGCCTGGGCGCGGCGCAGCCGCCCTTCCGCCGCGTCGAGCCAGCGGACCACGGAGTCGACACGGAACAACTCGGAGTCGACGACCAGCGAGAACGCGATGTCCCTGCCGTTGTCGTCCTCCTTGAGCCTGGTCCACTCCTGCATGAGCTGGACCAGGTAGCGGCGGTGCGCCTGGATGATCTCTGACACGTCGGTGCCGGGCACCCGGACCGCGATCAGCACCTTCATCACCAGGTCGTCGCGCGGCGGTACCGACAGGTCAGGCGGGACGCGCAGCCACTGGGCAAGCTCGTCGAGCCGGCCTCGGTGATGCGGTAGGCCTTCTGCGGTCCTGGCTCGCCGCCAGACTCGCCGTCGCCTGCCGCGGTGACCAGGCCGTCGCGCTCCAGCCGCTGCAGCGTCGTGTAGACCTGGCCGACATTCAGCGGCCAGACCTGGCCGGTGTTCGCCTCGAACTCCTCGCGGAGCTGGAGGCCGTACTTGGGACTCTCGCTGAGCAGCGCGAGCAGCGCGTGCCTTACGCTCATGAACACCCCCGGGAGAAGTATTAAACCCTGTATAGCTGCGAGTAGCATACTCGGTATATAGGCGAGACTGTCACCACCCCGCGACAGGATGGGGGAAATGTCAGGGTTTACCCGGAGTACTAGAGTGGGTGACATGACAGCTACTTCTGCCGCCAAGCCCGTTGTCGACTTCTACTTCGACCCGCAGTGCCCGTTCGCCTGGGTCAGCTCGCGCTGGATCCTCGAGGTGGAGAAGGAGCGCGACATCGACCTGTCCTTCCGCGTCATGTCGCTGTCGGTGCTCAACTCCGGCCGCGAGGGGCTTCCCGAGCGGTACAAGGAGATGCTCGGCCGGGGCTGGGGCCCGGTCCGCGTCTGCATCGCCGCGGAGCAGAAGTACGGGACCGCCGTCCTGCGTGACCTGTACACCGCCCTCGGCACCAAGCACCACATCGAGAAGCGCGACTGGGACCACGACCTCTTCGTCGAGGCGCTTACCGAGTGCGGCCTCGACCCGGCGCTCGCGTCCGCGGCGGACTCGACCGAGTTCGACGAGGCGCTGGTCGCGTCGCACCACCGCGGCATGGACCCGGTCGGCGACGAGGTGGGCACGCCGACCATCCACATCGACGGCGTGGCGTTCTTCGGCCCGGTGATCACCCGGGTGCCGCGCGGCGAGGAGGCGGTCCGGATGTTCGACGGCGCGTACGCGCTGGCGTCCAACCCGTACTTCTTCGAGCTCAAGCGGACCAGGACCGAGTTGCCGCAGGTCGACAGCTGAGGACGGGCACGCACGCCGGCCCCGCCCGCGCGGAGGCTTACCCTCAGCGGGCGCTCAGCCCGGGTGGGTAGGTTTAGCGGGTGGTCACACTCGGGCTGGCGGGCGTTGTCTTCCTCGTGTTCCTGGCGGGGGTGGCCCGCGAGCCGCGGGCCTTCGGCAACGCGGTGCTGCTCGGGCTGGCGCTGGCGCTCGGGGCGCTCGGCCTCGCCGAGCGGCTTGCGCACACGCCGGGGCGGGACGCGCACCTGCTGCTGCTCGCCCTCGTGCTCGCCGTGGCGCTGGTGCCGTTCTTGACCGGCTGCTACCTGCTAGTCAACGGGGTCACCATGATCCGCAGGGAGAGCCTGCGGCCGGGCAACCTGCTGTCCCTGCTGGCCGGTACGGCGGTCTTCGTGGTGATCGGGCTGGACATCGCCGCGGGCCGGGCGGAGGACGTGGAGCTGTCCCTGTTCGCCACGGTCGCCACCCTGGTGTTCGGGTACGTCTCCTTCCTGCTCGTCTCGTACGTCTGCTACGCGTTCGTGTACGGGCTGGTGGCGCGGGCCGGCGGGTCGGATTTCGTGGTCGTGCTCGGGGCCGGGCTCGGCCCGGGCGGGCAGGTGCCGCCGCTGCTCGCCAGCCGGCTCGACCGGGGACACGGCATCTGGGCGGCGCTGAGCCGGCGGGCCACCGGGCCCGGGCCGCTGCTGATCGTCTCCGGTGGCCAGGGGGACGACGAGCGGGAGCCCGAGGCCGCCGCGATGGCCTCCTACCTGACGGCGCGCGGCTTTCCCGCCGACCACCTGCTGCTTGAGGACCGGTCGCGGAGCACCGAGGAGAACCTGCTGTTCAGCAAGGCGATCATGGACCAGGTTCGCCCCCGCGCCCGGTGCACGATCGTGACCAGCGACTTCCACGCCTTCCGTGCCGCCATGATCGCGCGCCGCCTCGGCATCCGCGGGCAGGTGGCCGGCGCGCGGGTGGCCGGATACTACCGGCCGAGCGGGATGCTGCGGGAGTTCGCGGCGGTGTTCCTGCGGGTACTGGGCGGTGAACCTGGTGATCTGCGCGTTGCTCGTCTGCGTTCCCGTCGGCTACGCGGTGCTGCGTTACGCCGTGCCGGCGCTCCACGGCTGACGGCGCCGCCTTCCGCCGCTGACCGGGCCAAAATTCCAGGCCAGAACGGGGCAGCCAGCCTCCGTTCCGCGGTTATTCATTCGACCACGGCGCGGGCCGCGGGGCAGGATGCTGGCATGGCCACTGTCTTGTGGGGACCGGAGATCGCCGCGGCCTACGACGCGGCGAGCGCCGAGATGTTCGCGCCCGCGGTGCTCGGGCCCGCCGTGGACGTGCTCGCCTCGCTGGCCGGCGACGGGGCCGCGCTGGAGTTCGCCGCCGGGACCGGGCGGGTGGCGCTGCCGCTGAGCGAGCGCGGGGTTCCGGTCGCGGGGATCGAGCTGTCGCCTGACATGGCCGCCGTGCTGCGGGCCAAGCCCGGCGCGCCGGCCGTGCCCGTGACGATCGGGGACATGGCCACGACGCGGGTCCCCGGCGACTTCTCGCTCGTGTACCTGGTGTTCAACACGATCATGAACGTCACCACGCAGGACGAGCAAGTCGCGGTGTTCGCGAACGCGGCGGCGCACCTGGTCCCCGGGGGGCGGTTCGTGGTGGAAGTCGGGCTGCCGCCGGTGTCCGGCCTGCCCGTCACCGAGCTTGGCCGCGTCTTCGACGTCTCACCCGGTCACGTCGGGATCGATACCATCGACGACCCGGTCGCGCAGATCATCTCTTCCCACCACTGGACGCTGCTCGACGGGCAGTGGCGCCGCAGTTCCGCGCCGTACCGTTACGTCTGGCCGTCCGAGCTTGACCTGATGGGGAGGCTTGCCGGGTTCCGGCTCGAGCACCGCTGGGCGGGGTGGGACAAGGCACCGTTCACCGCCGCGAGCACCAGCCAGGTGGCGGTGTACCGGCTTCTGCCACGATAGGGGCGGCGGGCGGTGCGGCGCCTGACGGCGGGAGGCTGACGGCATGGCGGTTGACGGGTTTGAGCTGGCTTACGACCGGGCAGGCAGCGGGCCGGCGGTGGTGCTGCTGCACGGCTGGCCAGGGGACCGTACCGACTACCGCGACCTGGTGCCGCTGCTGCCCGGGTGCGAGGTCGTCGTCCCCGACCTGCGCGGGTTCGGGCATTCAGACAAGCACCCGGCCGACCCGGCCGGGCAGTACAGCGGGCCGGCGCAGGCGCGCAGCGTCGCGGACCTGATCACCTCGCTCGGCATTTCCCGGGCGGTCGTCGTCGGGTACGACATCGGCAGCCGGATCGCGCAGGCCCTGGCCCGGTCCCGCCCCGACCTGGTTAGCGCGCTGGTGATCACCCCGCCGGTGCCCGGGGTGGGCACCCGCGTCTTCGGTGCGGTGCCGCTGCGGGAGTTCTGGTACCAGGCGTTCCACCGGCTGCCGCTGTCCGAGGAGCTCATCGACGGCAACCCGGACGCGGTGCGCGCCTACCTGCGGCACTTCTGGGAGCACTGGTCAGGGCCGGAGTTCACGGTGTCCGAGGAGCACCTCGACCACCTGGTCTCCGTCTACGGTCCGCCCGGCGCGTTCACCGCCTCCGTGCAGTGGTACCGGGCCGGCGGCGGGACCACGACGATGGCCGCCTCCGAGACCGCGCCCGCGTCCGAGGACCGGCTGGCGACACCCGCCGTCGTGCTGTGGCCGGAGCATGACCCGTTGTTCCCCCGGGAGTGGTCGGACCGGATCGACGCGTTCTTCAGCCGGGCCCGGCTCCGCTTCGTGGACGGCGTGGGTCACTACGCGCCGCTTGAGTACCCGGCGGTGATCGCGGAAGAAGTCCGCGGGTTCCTCGCCTGGTCTCCCGCGGTCACGGCAGGGTAGCCAGCCCGGCACCCGCCGTCCGGGGACCGAGGTCTACTGGCTGCTGTCCTGAGACTCGCGGGCCCAGGGACCGCCGGCCGCCGGCCTGCGAGCCTGCCGTCACGGCCAGCCTGCGCCTGGGACGTCGACGTCGACGGCCAGTACCTGACCGCTGCCCGGGGTGACCAGGTTTGCCTCGGTCATGCCGCGCCATTCCGCGGCGGTGATGAACAGGGTCGTCCCGCGCGGGCCACCGAGCGCGCAGGCGAAGCCCCCGCGGTCCAGTGGCACCGTGGCGAGCTCGGCGCCGCCCTCCGCGACGCGGGCGCACCGCCTGCCGGGGACCTCGGCGTACCAGACGGCGTTCTCCGCGTCTACGCAGATGCCGTCCGGCGCGGAGTCCCCGAGGTCGGCCCAGGTCCGGCGGCGCGACAGGCTGCCGTCCGCGGCGATGTCGAAGGCGACGAGCTGGCGGCGGTAGGAGTCGGCGACGATCAGCGTGGCGTTGTCTGCGGTCACCGCCATCCCGTTGGGGAATGCGATGTCGTCGGCCACCTGACGGACCGTGCCGTCGGGCGCCACCAGCGTCACCCCGCCGGGGCGGAACTCCTCGCCCGCGAGCGGGTTGAAACCCGCCCCGTTCACGTAGACGTTGCCCCGGCCGTCGGCCACGACGTCGTTCCAGCCGGGACGGCCCAGGTCGGCGTGGGTGACCAGGGAGCCGTCCGGTTCCACGCGCAGCACCAGGCCGTCGGGCGACGAGACCACGACGAGCCTCCCGTCGGGCAGCCAGGCGGTGCACAGCGGCAGCGACTTCACCCGCGTGACCACCTCAGGCCGGCCGTCCAGGCCGGCGCGGAGCACCTCGCCGGCCGACCAGTCCGAGAAGTACAGCCTGTCCTCGTGCCAGCGCGGCGACTCCACGAGTCCCCGGCCGTCAATCAGCGTGCGCAACTCGTCCATTGTTTACCCCGTTCGCGGTGCCTCCTGAGATCCTGACTTCCCCATGACGATCGGCCGGTCACGTTCTCGTCAGCTTCGCCAGCCAAAGTTCACGGTGCCCCCGTGATGCCGGGCGTATCCGGCACGGCACAGTCGTCCTCAGTAAGGCTGACAGGAGAGCAGCCGACTACGGGGAGATTTCTCATGATGTTCCTAGACTGCCCGGCCTACCTGGACGGAGGGGGGCGCGACGCTGCGGCCTGCCCGCCGAGGTGGAGGACCGGGTCACGATGCGGTCGACGGACGGCCCGGTCCAGATGCTGAAGATCAGGTGCCCGGCCGGCCACTGCTTCAACGGGCCGCTCGATTCGCTGGGGCTGCCCGCCCCGGCCGGGGTGAGCGAGGTTACTGCTGCCACCCGGAGCGGGGACGGGCCCGCCGAGACAGTGAGCCGCCTCCGTCTGAAGGATGATCTTGGTCTTAATCCCACACCGGGACCGCGGACTCCCGCACCGAGCCGTCGCGGGCGAACACCAGGAAGCGGTCGAACGAGTCGGCGAACCAGCGGTCGTGCGTGACGGCGAGGACCGTGCCCTGGTAGGCCTCGAGGCCCGCCTGAAGCGCGTCGGCGGACGGCCGGTCCAGGTTGTCGGTCGGCTCGTCGAGCAGCAGCAGGGTCGCGCCGCCGAGTTCGAGCAGCAGGATCTGCAGCCGCGCCTGCTGGCCGTCGGACAGCGTGCCGAACGGCTGGCGCGCGCACTTGTGCAACTCGTAGCGCGCGAGGGCCTTCATCGCCTCGGTCATCAGCCGCGCGTGCTCGGTCATCACGATCTCGACGGGGGTGCGGCCGGCCAGGTCGGGGCGGGCGTGGGTCTGCGCGAACATGCCGGGGACCACGCGGGCCCCCGAGCCGCGCGCTGCCCGCGTGCGGCAGCGGCTCCCGGGCCAGCAGCCTCAGGAAGGTGGACTTGCCGCTGCCGTTGCCGCCGAGCACCGCGACCCGGTCGCCGTACCAGATCTCGCTGCGGAACGGGAGCGTGGTCCCATTGACCGCCAGGTCTTCCACCATCACGGCGCGGCGGCCGGTCCGCGCGCCCGTCAGGCGCACCTTGATGTGCTGCTCGCGCGGCGGCTCCTCCGGCGGCCCCGCCTCCTCGAACTTCGCCAGCCGGGTCATCGCCGCCTGCAGCCGGGAGGCCATGCCGTCGTTGTGGCTGGCCTTGACCCGGTACATGCGGACGAGTTCCCTGAGTTTCTCGTGCTCCTCATCCCGGCGGCGGCGCAGTTCCTCGAGCCGCTCGATGCGCATCTGCCTGGCCTGCGCGTAGGTCTTGAAGCCGCCGCCGTGCACCCACGTCTTGCCGTCCTCGACGGTGACGCGCCGGACCGTACCTGGCGGCGGGCCGGCCTGGCAACGTGATTTCGCCGTGGCAGCGTACTGATGCTGCGACGGCGCGCGTCAGTGCATAGTGGACGGGTGCCTGCACGGGAATCTGAAGATGACAAGGAACGGGCGAGGCGGCGGCATCAGCGGGGCCTGTTCGACCGGGTGGCCCGGTTGTACGCGGCGACGCGGCCCGGCTACCCGGCCGAGCTCGTGGCGTTTGTCGCGGCGACGGCGTTGGTCAGCCCTGGGGACCCGGTGCTTGAGGTGGGGTGCGGGACGGGACAGCTCACGACGTCACTGGCGCCGCTGCGCTTCGCGCTGACGGCGATCGACCTCGGGCCGTCGATGATCGAGGTCGCCAGGGAGCGCGCCGGCGCTGGCGCGGTTACCTTCCTTGCCACCTCGTTCGAGGAGTTCGACGCGGACCCGGGAACGTTCGGCCTGGTCATTGCCGGGGCAGCGTTCCACTGGATCGATCCTGAGGTCCGCTTCCGCAAGGCGGCGCGGCTGCTGCGGCCGGGCGGCTGGCTGGCCGTGGCCGGCTGACGAGGAGCGGTACGAGGAGCCACTTGGCTCCGCGCTCGACGACATGTGGCTGGCGCGGTCGGCGAATGACGGCGCGTGGGTGACGCGGCCCGCCGATGACGAGGCGTTCAGCGGCAGCGGGCTGTTCGGGCCGTCGGCGCACCGGACGTTCACGCGGCGGATCACGCGGCCGGCCGCGGACGTGATCGGCGTGGAGAACACCAGGGCGACGTCGCTGAGCTGGCCGTCGGAGGTGCGAGGACGGGTTCAACGCGGAGCTGGGACGGCTGCTTTCCGGCCGGGTCCCGGTCGGCGTCACGGTGACGTCGTCGGTCACCATGGCGCCGGTCCTCCCGGCGGTGACCGATGCCTGACCTGCTGGCCCGTGCCTGGCGGGCCGCCGGGCCGCTGCAGGGGTGGCTGGCCTGGCGGCTGAACGCGCGGTTCGGCATCGGGGTCACCGGGATCGTCCGGGCCGCGGACGGGCGGGTGCTGCTGCTGCGGCACCGCCTCTGGCCGGATGACGAGCAGTGGGGCTTCCCCAGCGGGTTCGCCAAGCGCGGCGAGAGCCTGCAGGAGACGGTCGTCCGCGAGGTCCGCGAGGAAACCGGGCTGACGGTACGGGTCGGCCAGCTCGCCGACCTGCGTAGCCGCACCAGGTACCGCGTCGAGGTGTACTACGAGGCCGCCCTCGTCGGGGGCATCGACGGGCTCGTCCTGGAGAAGCGGGAGATCCTCGAGGCGCGGCTGTTCGCGCTTGACGCGCTGCCCGCCGCCATGCCGCCGCTGCACCGCGAGCTCGCCCGCCGCTAGCCGCAGCCCGGACAGCGGCCAGGTGCCGCAGCGCGGACAGCGGCCACAGCGCGGACAGCGGCCACAGCGCGGACAGCGGCCAGCCGCAGCGCGGACAGCGGCCAGCGGCCGCAGGAAGGTCCGCACGGCAAGGCCGGGAAGACTGGCGCATCACACGCCCCTGGTGCACACTGTCTTATCGGTAAATTTTTCCCAAGATGTAAACTTTTCGTACGAGGTAAAGAAAAAACGTTCTGGACGTGTTTTCTTTACCAGTTGTGATTTGTTTACCTTGAGGTCCGGCGGCGCCGGCTTGCCCGCCGCCCCGCGGGCCGCGCCACGCACGCCATTACCTTGCGTACCACGATCCTGCCGCCGCGGGGCCCCGGCGCCTTGACGCCGGGCCATCCATTTGTCTGACCGGCCTCGGGGCTAGGCGCTGGCCGCCGGTCCTTGAGCCCGGCCCGGCGCCGTAAGAGTTGTTACGTTATCTCGGCAGTTGACCGGAAATAGCGCCTTGGCCGTCGCGGTGCTCCGTACAGTCTGGTGCCATGGTTCCCGGGCAGGGCGGTCACCGCCATCGGCGCCCGCGCTCGCGCTGGCAACTGCTCGGGCTCGGCGCAGGCGGCGGAGTGGCCGCCATAGCCGCCATCGTCCTGGCCCTTACCATCGGGCCCGCGGCCGGCGGCCGGGCCTGCGCGTCGGTGCTGTCCGGTGCGGCCGCGGCCGGCGCGGCCCCGCAGACCGCTACGCACTACGTGCTGACCGGCCTGCCCAACTGCGGGTACAGTCCCCCGGCCGACGGGCTGTTCGTGGCGCTCCCGGCGCCGGAGTACGCGGGTGCGGCGGACTGCGGCGGCTACCTGGAGGTCACCGGGCCGGACGGGTCGGTGCGGGTCCAGGTGATCGACCAGTGCCCCGAGTGCGCCGCCGGGCACATCGACCTGAGCGAGGCCGCGTTCGCCAGGCTCGCTCCGCTGTCCGCGGGCCTCATCAACGTGAGCTACACGCTGCTCGCGGACCCGGCGCTGCCCGGGCCGGTCTCCGTCGCGGTGAAGCAGGGCTCGTCGCAGTACTGGCTGGCACTCCTCATCGACAACACTGGCAACCCGCTGGCTTCGGTCCAGGTACAGACCTCGTCCGGGTGGCTGCCCCTGGCCCGGGCCAGCTACAACTACTGGATCGCCTCGTCGGGCGCCGGCCAGGGGCCGTTCACCGTCCGGCTGACGGACACCCAGGGACACCAGGTCACCGTTTCCGGTATCACGCTGAACCCGGGCGCCGTCCAGCCGACGGGTACCTGGATGTACGGCACGCGGGCGCGGACGGTGCCAGCCACGTCGGCGCCTGCCGCTTCGGCGGCTGTCACCTCGGCGGCTGCCACCTCGGCGGGGACCGCGAGCGCGAGCGCCACTTCCGCTTCGCGGGCCGGGCCCGCCGCGGCGGGCACGCGTTCCGCGCCACTGGCGGCCGCCCCGGCCAGCGCGGAGCCTTCCCTTGACTCGTCTCCTGTCCTGGCGGTCATGCCGTCGCCTGCCGCCTCGGCCCGGTCCACGTGCTGATCCCCGCGGCGCGGATCCGCGGGCGCGGCTGGCCGCCGGGCATCCGGCACCCCCGCCGCCGACCTGGCCGAGCGTGACCGGAGGGCGCCGTGACCGACCTGGTGCGGGGCGCGGAGGCCGGCCAGGTTCGCACCCGGGGAGCGCGTCGCGGTCTGGAGGCGCGCTGCGCGTCAGTCCTCGTCCGGTTTCTCCGGTGAGCGGTCGACGATGAGCTTGGCGAGGCGTTCCAGGTGCTCGGCCAGGTCCTGGTTGGTTACCACGTCGTTGAGCGCCATCCGGATGGTGGCGAGCTCACGGGCCAGGTACTCGGTGTCGGCCTGGGTGCGCGCGGCGACCTGGCGGTCGCGCTCGATGTTGGCCCGGTCCCGTTCGTCCTGCCGGTTCTGCGCGAGCAGGATCAGCGGCGCCGCGTACGCGGCCTGGGTGGAGAAGGCCAGGTTCAGCAGGATGAACGGGTACGGGTCCCAGTGGTTGATGATCCCGGCGGTGTTGAGCGCGATCCAGACGAGCACGAAGACCGTCTGGCCGACCAGGTACTTGCCGGTGCCGAGGGTCCTGGCCAGGCCCTCGGAGAACCGGCCGAAGGCGTCGGCGTCGTACAGCGAGCCGCGCACCCGCGCGCCCTTCGGGACGGACAGGTCACCCCGCTCGCCGGCGGCGCGCGAGGAGGGGAACCGGGCCATCAGCCGTTACCGCCGGCCCGGCGCCAGCCGACAGGCAGCAGGCGGTCGAGCACGTCGTCGACGGTGACCGCGCCAACCAGGCGGCCCACGCCGTCGCACACCGCGACCCCGATGAGGTTATAGGCGGCCAGCCGGGCGGCCAGCTCGCGTTCCGGCAGGTCGGCGCGGACGTAGACGCGCGCCTCGATGCACTCGCCGATGGCGATGGACGGCGCGCGGCGCAGCAGCCGCTGGAAGCCAACGCTGCCGAGGTAGCGGCCGGTCGGCGTGAGCAGCGGCGGCTCGCACACGTAGACCTGCGCGGCCGTGGTGGCCGGCAGGTCGCGGTCCCGCACCCGGGCCAGGACCTCGGCGACCGCCGTGTCCGGCGCGAAGACGAGCGGCTGTGAGGTCATCAGGCCGCCCGCGGTGGCCTTGTCGTAGCGGAGCAGGCGGCGCAGTTCCTCCGCCTGCACCGCCTGCATCGCGGTGAGCAGCCGCTCCCGCTGCTCGGGCGACATCTCGCCAAGCAGGTCGGCGGCGTCGTCCGGCTGCATCTCCTCCACGACGTCGGCGCTGCGCTCGATGTCGCCCAGGCTGTTGAGCAGCCGGATCTGGTCCTGCTCGGGCATCTCCTCGAGCAGGTCGGCCAGTTCCTCGTCCTCCAGGACGGCGGCGAGCTGGCTGCGCCTGGCCTGCGGCAGCGTCTCGAACGCGGTGGCCAGGTCGGCCGGGGCCATCTCGCGCAGGCTGGTGAGCTGCTCGGCGAGCGGGCCCGGCTCGAACAGCTCGCGGCACTCCTGCCACGGGACGATCTCTGGCCCGTGGCCGCGCAGCCCCTCGATGAGCCTGCTTCCCCGGCTGACCGCGAGCGCGGTCACCTCCCAGCGGCTGCGCGCCAGCTCGCGGTGCGCGATGGCCACGTCGGCGACCGTGCCGACGGCGGTGCGGCGCCCGTACAGGCTGCTCGCCAGGATCTCCCCGGTGCGCTGGGTGAACGGGTCGAGGTCGACGGCGCCGCCGAGCAGCTGCGCGCCCTCGGCTGACACCTCCCTGATCCGGCCGAAGGGAACGAAAATGGTGCGCCGCCGCAGCGACACGACGAGCCCGAGTGCACGCGGCGGCTCGGTGCCCGCCACCGGCCAGATGACGACGTCACGGACACGGCCGATGGCCCGGCCGTCACTGTCGAGCAGCGGCCGCCCGGTGAGGCGGGCGGTGAACACCTGGGTGTCCGGCTCGGCAGCGCGGCCTTGCGGTCCCGTGGTAGAGGTCACCCGACCATTATCTGCACAACCGCATCATCCTCAGGCCGACGGCTCACCGAGCCCGGGCCGCACCTGAGACGGCCCGCGCGGCGGACCCGCGCGGCGGACCGCGGATATCCGCGAAAGGCATGTCAGCACGCCGCCGACCTGGCATCATTGGCCCTGTTATGGCAGTGCCAATTAACGCTGGGCCAATAACGCTGGGCCAACTAACGCTGGGCCAATTAACGCTGACGTGGACCCGGCGCTCGCGATAGGCCCGCATGCCCTCGCCGACCTGCTCGGCCGCTGGCCGACGTCCGACGGCGCGCTCTACCGGCTGCTCGCCGCGCGGATCGGCCGCCTGGCCGACACCGGGGAGCTGCCCGCCGGCGTCCGGCTGCCGCCCGAGCGCAGCCTCGCCGCGGCCCTGTCGGTGTCCCGCAACACGGTGGCACTCGCCTACCAGGTGCTGCGCGACGAGGGCATGGCCGCCAGCCGGCAGGGCTCCGGTACCCGGCTGGTGCCGCACCGGACCACTCCCGCCGCGGTGCACCGCGCGAACGGGTTCTTCGCCGGCCTGCTGTCCGCCGCGCCCCCCTTCGACCTGTCGGTCGCCGCGGTCGACTGCGCTCCCGCAGGTCGCGGCGGCGCTGGTCGACCCGGCTACCGTCCTTGATGAGGCAGAACGTACGCGGCTTACCCTGGGCACCGGGTATCTCCCCTACGGGCTGCCGGAACTGCGCGCGGCGGTCGCCTCCATGCTGACCACGTGCCACGGCGTCCCCACCACGCCGGCCCAGGTGCTCATTACCACCGGCGCCCAGCAGGCACTTGACCTGCTGCTGCGCTGCGAGGTCGCGCCCGGCCACCCGGTGGTGACGGAGAACCCGACCTACCCGGGATTCATCGACGCGCTGTACCGCAGCGGCGCCCGGCCGGTCGGGGTGCCACCGGGCGACATGGCACGGCTGGCCGACGCGGTGACCGTGCACCGGCCCGCGCTCGCGTACCTGATGCCGACCCACCAGAACCCCACCGGGTTCGTGCTGCCCGCCGCGGAGCGGCACGAGATCGTGGCACTCGCCGGACGGCACCAGGACGTGACGTTCGTCGACGACATGACCGTGGCCGAGTTGCCGCTCGCCCCGGGCTGCGGACAGCGGCACGCAGCCGCCGCCGCTCGCCGCGCTCGCCCCGCGGCTGCCCAACGTGGTGACGGTCGGCTCGCTGTCCAAGACGTACTGGGGCGGGCTGCGCACCGGCTGGGTGCGCGCCCCCGAGGGGATCATCTCCCGGCTCGCCGCCGCGAAGTCAGCGGCCGACCTGGGCACCGCGCCCGTTCAGCAGGGACTGATCGCGGCGCTGGTCCGCGACAAGCACGAGGAGGTCATCGCCTACCGGGTCCGCTGGGCGCGGGAGCGGTACACGGCCATGGCGGAGGCGCTGGCCACGTTCCTGCCCGGCTGGACGTGGACAGCGCCGGCCTGCGGGCTGACCATCTGGGCCCGCCGCCCGGGTGACGCCGACTCCAGCGGGTTCGCGCAGGCGGCGCTCCGCCGCGGTGTCGCGGTAGTGCCGGGACGGCTGCTCTCGGTCGCCGCCGACCGCTCGCCGTGGGTCAGGCTGGCGTTCACCCTGCCACCCGATGACCTGGTCACCGCGGTCAAGACGCTGGCCACCGTCTGAGAGCGCTTGGCACCGCGCGGAGCGCGGGATTACGATTTCCCTGCCATGGCAAGCTGGAACGCGGTTATCGACGTATCAAACGTCTGCTGGTCGCCCCACCTGCCGCCGGTCGGGCAGCAGGCCCCCGTATGGGCGCGGCTAGGCCTTGTCATGGCCGCGTGGCGTGAACTGCACGGGGACGACGTGGCGTTCGAGCTTGTCGCCGATGACTCGCTTGTGCGGGTGCTCGGCCCCGACGCACCCAAGTTCCTTGAGCTCAAGCGGGCCGGGGCGATCAGGACGGCCTCCGTCGCCGACGACGAGATCCTGCGGCTGGCGCACGAGGGCGGCATGCACGTCATCACCCGCGACCACTACACCGATCACCGCGCGGCGCACCGGTGGATCGACCAGTCGCCGCACCGGTTCCACGCCTGGGACACCGTGGACGGGAGCGTCCGGCTGACGCCGCTCGGGATCAGGACGCGCAGCGCGCAAGACGTCTCGCAGGCGCGCGAGGTCAAGGTGCTGCGCCACTCGGCCAAGCTCGACGCGCACAACCAGGCGCACCGCAAGATCTTGCAGACCCGGTGGCGGTGCCCCAACACCTCCTGCCGGCAGGCCGCCCAGTGGCAGGACCAGCTGCTCGCCTGGCCCCGCGTGTCGCCCGAGGGCGTGGCGGTCTGCCCGTCGTGCAGCCGCCACCTCGTCGACCTCGGGCCGCGCGCCGCCCTGCACGAGGTGGTCGTCGCCGAACTGGCGACGGAGGCGGAGATCTTGCGGTTCCCGCTGGAGGTGGACTGCCCGGTCATCATCGGCCGCGGCGCGGCGGTCAAGGGCATCGACCTGGCGATGTACGCCGACAGCAGGCCGGCCGCCATCCACACGGTGAGCAGGCAGCACCTCATGATGCGGCTGGAGAACGCCGGGCAGGCGAACTGGCGGCTGTCCGCGCTCGACCTGAACTCCACGAACGGGACGACCGTAGAACGGTGGACGGGCAGCGCCTTCGCGCCGCCGAAGGAGGTCACGGCCGGCGCCGAGACCTACCTGGGTACCAGGGACCGCTTGATACTCGGCGACACCGTGCTGCTGCGGCTGTCAGGCAAGCGCTACCTCGCCGAGCCGACCAACCCGCAGCTGGAGGTGCCGTACGCGCCGGACCCGGCGGGGATCACCACCATCGTCCGCCGCCCGGCGGCGGCGGGCGGCTAGCGCGAGCCAGCGGCCATGGCGGCCGCCCCGCCAGCGCTCACCCGGCCGGTGAACGCGGGGCCTGGAGGCCTGCCTGCCCGCTGATACCCTCGGGTAATGAGCGCTGCACCGCCATCGCCCGGCCCGCCCACTCCATCCGCTGCTTCTTCCGGTCGGCCGCGTCTGGACCCGCATGACCCGGCGGGCATCGACGCGCTGCTTTCCGAGGAGGAGCTCGCCGTCCGGCAGACCGTGCGGGACTTCTGCGCCGACAAGATCCTGCCGCACGTGGCCGGCTGGTTCGAGCGCGGCGAGCTGCCCGGCGTCCGCGAGCTGACCCGCGAGCTCGGCAAGATCGGCCTGCTCGGCATGCACCTGACCGGGTACGGCTGCGCGGGGATGTCGTCCGTCGACTACGGCCTCGCCTGCATGGAGCTTGAGGCGGCCGACTCGGGCCTGCGGTCCCTGGTGTCCGTGCAAGGCTCCCTCGCGATGTACGCGATCTGGCGGTTCGGCAGCGAGGAGCACAAGCGCGAGTGGCTGCCCCGGATGGCGGCCGGTGAGGCTATCGGCTGCTTCGGCCTCACCGAGCCGGACGCCGGCTCCGACCCGGCGTCCATGCGGACCTCGGCGACCCGGTCCGGTGACGACTGGATACTGAACGGCCGCAAGATGTGGATCACCAACGGCACCGTCGCCGACGTCGCCGTCGTGTGGGCGCGGACCGACGCGGGCATCCGCGGGTTCGTCGTGCCCGCCGCCACCCCGGGGTTCTCCGCGCCGGAGATCAAGCACAAGGGGTCGCTGCGCGCCTCCATCACTGCGGAGCTGGTGCTCGACTCGGTGCGGGTGCCGGGCGACGCGGTGTTCCCTGAGGTCACCGGACTGCGCGGGCCGCTGTCTTGCCTGACGGAGGCGCGCTTCGGCATCTTCTGGGGCGCGATGGGGGCGGCGCGGGCCTGTTACGAGACCGCACTGGAGTACGCGAAGACGCGCGAGCAGTTCGGCGCGCCGATCGCCAGCTTCCAGCTGACGCAGGAGAAGCTCGCCAATATGGCCGTCGAGCTCGCCAAGGGACAGCTGCTCGCGCTGCACTTCGGCCGGCTGAAGGACCTGGGCAAGCTCGCCCCCGAGCACGTGTCCATCGCGAAGCTGAACAGCACCAGGGAGGCGCTGGAGATCTGCCGCACCGCCCGCACCATCCTCGGCGGCAACGGCATCTCCTACGAGTTCCCCATCATGCGGCACATGGCCAACCTGGAGTCCGTGCTCACCTACGAGGGCACCCCGGAGATGCATACCCTGGTCATCGGACAGGCCCTCACCGGCCTGAGCGCCTTCCGCGGCTGAGGCCAGTTGCCGGACGGGCACGGAGAAAGCGGCCTCTTCCCCGGGCGAGGCGGACCGTGGTGCCTGAACGAGGACGGCGGCGCGGGAACGGGGCGGAGCGTAGCGACCGCCGCAACCGGCGGCAGGCCCTAAGATCGGGCGCGTGAGATGGGACGCGGACTCCAGGTCTGGCCGGCGCCGGGGACGGGCCCGGCGGGCGGCGCGGGCCGCGGCGGCAGTCTGCTGCGCCGTGCCGCTGGCCGGCTGCGGGCTCTTCTCCTCTGGAGTCACCGTGACCTCGCCGAGTGTGATGACCGTGACCAGCGAGGTGTTCCCGCACAACACGATGCCTAGCCGGTTCACCTGCGGCGCGCGCACGATGTCGCCGCCGCTCACCTGGGCCGGCGCGCCGGCGCGCACCCAGTCGATCGCGATCGTATTCGACGACGCCGACGCGCCGATCACGCCGTACGTGTACTGGGTGGTGTTCGATATCGGGCCGGGGACCTCGGCGCTGCTAGAGGGGCAACTGCCGCCGGGTGCGCGCCAGGCGCGCGGCACGGCCGGCTATGACCGCTACGACGCGCCGTGCCCGGGGCCCGGGGGGCACGGTTACCGGTTCACCGTGTACGCACTCAACACCGTGCTGAAACTGCCGAACGGGACGTCGCTGGTGTCGGCGTGGCAGGCGATCGCCGCGGCGACCATCGGCCGAGGCCGGCTCCCGGTCAACGCGGCATCGTGAGCCGCCGCGAACGCGTCGGGGCGCTTTGTCCATAAGTGTCCCACCTTGCGGTCATCCCGGGTGAAGTTTCGCGATTCGCCGGACAGGTCAGCATACGGTTGGTAACAATCTTACGAACCAGTGACTGCTTTAGGGTGCTCGCGACAACGGGGGAGGCTCGCGTACATGGCCGCGCGTGCTTCGCTAGCGCCAACGCCAGGCCGTGCTGTGCCGGGTGGTGTTGCATGTCGTTCTTGAGTCGTAAACCTGGACGGCCGGGCAGTCGCGGAAGCGACGATGAGTACGACTATGACGATTACGCAGCGGACGGCTATCAGAGCGCCGAGGACGGCTGGTCGCCGGGCGAGTACTTCTCCCCCGAGGGCATCAAGGGCCGCTGGGCCGGAGAGCAGCCCGATGGCCGCGCCGGCGGCCGGGGACAGCGCGGTCCTGACTCCGCGGTAGACCGTGATCCCTTTGAGGCGGGCCGCGACCCCTTCGACAACGCCTTCGACAGCCCCGGCAACGGCGGCCGCGGTAACAGCGCCCCCCGGGGCGGTTACGGAGCGGACGAGTACGCGGCCGGCGCCTACGACCTGCCCGAGGGCGCCGACGATGACCGGCAAGAGCGCGGCCGCCGGCGTCGCCGGGACCGGGAAGACCGCGGTGAGCGCACCGGCATCCTGCCGCGGCTGCGCCGGGACCGCGGCGAGGACATCTGGCCGGACGACGGCATCTCCGACGAGGACTACTGGGCATCGGTCGCGGCTGACCGGCCGCTCAACGGGGCCGACTCGCCGCTCGACGACAAGCGCGGCCCGGCCGGCGCTCCCCGGCGCCCCGCGGATGCCCGGCCCGGCAACCAGCGCGGTGAGCCGCGCGGGCCCGACCAGCGCGGACCCGACCAGCGCGGCGGCGACCAGCGCGGACCCGACCAGCGCGGCGGCGACCAGCGCGGCGGCGACCAGCGCGGCGTGACCGGGCGACTCGGGCCGCCGCCAGGTCTCGCTGGCGACTACAAGCCGGGCGGCATGGCCGGCAGCGGCCCCATGCGCAGCATCGGCCAGTCCGGCGGCAGCCGGGCCAGCGGCGGTCAGCTCGCCCTCGGGCAGCCCGGCAACGGCAGCCGGGCCAACAGCGGCCCCATGCCCGCCCGCCCAGGTACCGGCCCCATGCCCGCCCGCCCGGGGACCGGTTCCACCCCCGCGCGGCCGGCGGCCGACCTCACCAGGTCCAGCGGCGGTCAGCTCGCCGTCGGGCAGCCCGGCAACGGCAGCCGGGCCAACAGCGGCCCCATGCCCGCCCGCCCGGGGACCGGCCCCATGCCCGCCCGCCCGGGGACCGGCCCCATGCCCGCACGGCCGGCGACCGGGCCCGCCCTTACCCGCCCCGCCACCGGGCCGACCCCCACCGTCGGTGTCACCGCCTCCCGGCCCCCCACCGGGCAGAGCGGCATGCGGCCCGGGCCGGGCACGGGGGCGAGCCCCGCCTGGCCGGGCCAGGCGCAGCGGCCCGGCTCCGGATCCGGTGGGTTCCCGCAGTCCCCGCCGCGGCCCTCGTTCCAGCCGAACGGCTTCCAGCCGAACTAGACGGCGGCTCCGCCGGCGGACGCCAGCAGGACCGCGGTGACTGGGGCGACCGGACCGAGCGCATCGAGCGGGTCAACGCCTCCGGGTACCCCGATCAGCGGCCAAGCGGCCGCGGGCCCGGCGGCCCGGGCGCGAGCGGGCCATCAGGTGCGCCCGCACGCGGCCGGGACGACAGCGGCGGATGGCGAACGCCGGACCGCCGCGAGGCCGACCGCCGCGAAGGCAACCGTGATTCGGGCGCCTGGGCCCGCCCATGGCGGGGCGCCGGCGTGGAGCGGCACCGACGATGACCCGCTGACCAGCCAGGCGTACTCACGCTCTGCGGTCACCGAGAATGACGGCCGTTCCTACCGGGTGGCCGCGCGCCGCTCACAGGCGCAGGCGATGCTGACCGAGCAGGCCGAGACCTTCATCACCGGGCAGTACCAGACCGGCCACACCGGCGACTACCCCACCGCTAGCTTCCAGCCCGCGGAGCAGCGGACCGGCGAGTACCGGCAGTACCGGGGCGACGCGCCCGCCGCGGCCGGCTATCCGGCCGGCGGCGGCCGCCCGGCCTACAACGGCCAGGACAGCCGCCAGGTCGCAGGGCAGGAGGCCCGCGCCATCAGCGGTCCCGCGGGCACCGGAGCTGCGGCGGCCGGCTGGCCCGCACAGCCCGGCGGGCAGTACGACGGACAGCGGCAGCCGCAGCAACAGCGCCCGCAGGCGCAGTCCCGGCCGCCCGCGCCGCTCCGCGGTGCCCCTTTCCGCGCCCGTCCCCGCTTCCGCGCCCGTTCCCGCGGGCAACGGGCCTGCCACTGGATCCTTCCCCGCCGTGCAGCCTGGCGGCGGGGTCCCGGCCAAGGGCGGCCTCAACCCGTACGACGTGGCGATCACCGGCTCCTACCCGTATCCGGGCCAGGCCTTTCCCGCCACCCAGTCCGGGCCGGCGCAGTCCGGGCCGTCACAGTCCGGGCCGTCAGTCGGGCCGGCGCAGGCGGGCGCCGATGACCCGTACTACCGGCCGCTGCCGCCGAACGGGTACCCGTCCGGCGGTGGTGACCAGGGCCGGAGCGAACCCGCCAGGGCCGGCTACGGCGAGAGCTACAGCAACGGCTACCAGGACCCCCGCGACAGGCGCTACTGACCGCCCGTCCCCGACCACGCGTCATCCTCGGGCAAACTTGAGTCGTGCCCGAGGGTGACGTTGTCTGGAACACCGCGCAGCGGCTGCACGCGGCCCTCGCCGGGCAGATGCTGACCCGCAGCGACTTCCGCGTGCCGCGCTACGCCACCGTCAGCCTCGCCGGCCAGACGGTCACAGACGCCGTGTCCCGCGGCAAGCACCTGCTGATCCGCACCGACCGCGGGCTCACCGTGCACACGCACCTGAAGATGGAAGGCGCCTGGCGGATCCAGCCGGCCGGCAGCTTCAGGGACAGCCACCGGCTGCGGGTGCTGCTTGCCAACGCCGAGTGGCTCGCCGCCGGGTACCAGCTCGGCATCACCGAGGTGCTCAAGACCTCACGAGAAGAGCAGGTCATCGGGCACCTGGGCCCCGACCTGCTCGGACCTGACTGGAACCCGGCCGCGGCGGTGGAACGCCTCGTCCGCTCCCCCGTCCGGCCCGTCGGCGAGGCGCTGCTCGACCAGCGGAACCTCGCCGGCCTGGGGACGGTCTACATGGCGGAAACGCTGTTCCTGCGCGGTGTCGACCCGTCGCGGCCCGTCGGCTCGGTCGAGGACCTGGACGCCCTGGTGGGCCTCGGGCAGCGGCTGCTTGACGCGAACAAGGAACGGCTCGGGCACGTCACCACCGGGGACGCCAGGCCGGGCCGGGAGAACTGGGTGTACGGGCGCGCGGGACGGCCGTGCCGGCGCTGCGGGACGTTGATCAGGCGGGGCGAGGCGGGGCCGCCGGGCCAGGAGCGGGTCAGGTTCTGGTGCCCCAACTGCCAGCGATAGCGTCCCGGTGCGGGGCCCTGGCCAGGGCGTGTGGCAGCCCTCATCTTGGTGTTACCGCTTACTCGGTGCCTGTGACAGAAGACGTGATGCGCGTTACCTGTTACAACGAACACACCTGCTGAGTGAGTGGTAGGCGGATAGGCAAGAAACTGGTTACCCGTTGCCTGCTACGAACCGACACTTCGGTGGGCCGACCCCGCTTGGGTCAGTCTAGCTCTACCAGGTCCGTCTTGTTCGCCTGGTTGATCGCCTGCTTGACCTGCTGTGCGAACTCGCCGATGCGGTCGATGGCATCCCACTGCTCACGGCGCGGCAGGCCGTAATCGGTAACCTCGACGACGTCATAGCCGAGCAGTTCGATTTCCTCCACCTTCAGGCCCTTGTCGCTGAAGCTTTCCTTCTTCCGCTCGATTTTCTTAACCTGCCGGTATCGCACCCAGGCGTCGCCGCTCTCGTACACGCTCACGTCGTCCGCGCGCAGCGGAACCGCCCTCGCGGCCTGCTCCAGCTTGGGGATCGCGTCGTCCTTGAGCACGAGCAACTCCGGTATGGACAGCATGCGGGTCCGGCCGCTGAGGTCTACGATCTCGGCCCGGGCCTGCTGGTTGGTCCTGGAGATCCGCAGCGCGAGCTGCTCGTCCTCATCCAGGATCTCCGCGATCTTGTCCCGGCATTCCTGGACCGTGTACTGGCGCGTGCTGGCCTTCTCGGTGCCGGGGTCGGGCCGGTAGGCATTGTCGCCCTCCAGGACCGAGGTGCGGTAGGTGCGCCGCTCAGCACCGGCCAGGCTGAGCCGGCCGGTCCAGGCCTGCAGGTCCGCAGCCAGCTTCTTGCGCCTGTTAAAGGCATCACCCAAAGTCATCGCCACGAACCGGAACAATACCGGCGACCGTACCCCGTCGCCACGCGAATACCACTGGCGCTGCCGCCGGGCCCGCCAGGGCGGGAACGGGCCGGGTTCTGGTGCCCGGGCGGTCAGCGGTAAGCAGCGCTGGGCCGGCGGACCCGCCGGCTGCCAGTTTGATCGCGTCTCACGCGATAACCTGAGCGTTTGCTGGATATTCTCGGCATATGGACTGGAGCCTTTTCGGCTGTGCCCGCAAGGGGCACGTGACGTACGCGCCAAGCGAGCGGGAACTGCGGGAACGGCTAGTCGCGCCGACCGCGGCGGGGCCGGCCTGGCGGTGCCTGCGCTGCGGCGCGTTCGCAACCGGCGAACCGCACGGCAGCGGCCCCGCGTCGGGGGCTCCGCTGGTGCGCCGGGGTAAGGAGCTGCGCAGCGAGCTGCTTCTCCGGGTCTTCGCCGTTGAGCGTTTCCTCCGGTTCCTCGTCCTGGGTGCCGCCGCCTACGGCGTATGGCGGTTCCGGTACGACCAGGCCGGCGTCCAGCGCGCGTTCAACGATGCCCTGCCGGCCATCCGTGACCTGTACCGGGGCCTCGGGTTCGACGTGACGCACTCCAAGCTGCTCGGGCTGATCCAGCACTCGTTCACGCTCAATCCGCGCACGCTGCTGTACCTGGCGATCGGCCTGGCCGTTTACGCGATCATCGAACTGATCGAAGCCGTCGGGCTCTGGCTGGGGCAGCGCTGGGGCGAGTATTTCGCCATGATCGCGACCTCGGTCTTCCTTCCTTATGAGGTCTATGACCTGACGGTAAAGGTCACCTGGCTGCGGCTCGGGGCATTCCTGGTGAACTTGCTGCTCGTGGCCTACCTGGTCTGGACGAAGCGGCTCTTCGGCGTGCGCGGCGGCAAGCAGGCCTATGACGCCCGGCTGCGGGCCGAATCGGTCATCGAGGTGGAGCAGGCGGCGATGATGGCCGCGCGGCCCGGGACGGCGTTAGCTCAGCACCGCCTCCTCGGGCGTGATAAGGTAGCACGCCGCCCGTTCGGACGCTGGTTCACTTCCCGGCGCCGTGATAGCGTTCAGCGCAGCGGTGCGGTCAAGCCGCACCGTCAGGCCTCCTTGATTCGCACGAGCGTCGTCTGCCCCTCCTCGATGGTGACGGAAACTTCGTCGAAGGTCGTCGTCGCTCCGGTCCACACGTCATGGCCGCTGGCCTGCGCGGTGGTTATCCCGAGCTGGGCGAGGGCGAAGCGCCCGGTGCTCGTGCCCGGGCCCAGGTTGACGAACAGCACCGCGGTCCCTCCGGCCGGATCGGGTTTCATCAGCGCCGTGATGTGCCCGCTCGCGATCATCGCCGAGCACTGCGCTCCGCTCTGGTCGAGAGCGATCATGTGCGGGTTCTTCAGGGTCGCCAGCGCATCGGGCGGCAGCGCGCCGATGTCGGCGGAGATGAGCAGCGGGCTGGCTTCCATCGCCCAGACGGACAGCTGGTTGCGCAGGTCGGACAGGGTCCATCCGCTGGCCGGGAAATTCGGTGCGACCATGTCCAGGTCGTTCCAGTGTCCGGGCCCCGCGAAGGAATGCAGGGGCAAGACCGCCGCCAGGTGGCTCAGGATCATCGGGGACGCGTTCTCGGGCGTCAGCGGGTTTTCATCATGGGCGACCCGCCACATGTGCGCGAATTCCGCGGATGCCCGGACGGCCGGGAGGAAGCTCGGCCTGCCGATCTGGTGAATGGGCAGTTCCTGGGAGTACACGACGTCCGGGTTGTGCCGCCGCAGGCACGCGCCGAACTCGCGGAAGTGCTCCGTCAGGGTCTCCGGGCTCGTGCCCGCGGGCAGCCCGCCGCAGTCATCGACCTTGACGAAGTCGACCCCCCAGGCCGCGAAAGTCGCCGCGTCCTGGTCGTAGTGCTCCCAGCTCGCGGGCAAGTTCTGGCAGGTCCTGGTGCCGATCGCGGTGTAAAGGCCGAACCTCAGGCCGAGGGCGTGAACCTGGTCGGCGAGCCAGCCGATCCCGCGCGGGAACTTCGCGGCGTCCCCGGTGAGCTCGCCCCGGGCGGTCCGCTGCCCGGCCATCCACCCGTCATCGAGGTTGACGCACGTGTAGCCCGCCGCGGCCAGCCCCGAGCTGACCAGCAGCTCCGCCTGCCTGACGACCTCGGACTCGGTGATGGCAGTCCGGAACTGGTACCAGGTGTTGTATCCCATGACCGGCCGCGACGGCGGCCAGTCACTTGTCGGGACGGCGCCAGACATCGCGTTCGTGCATGAGCTCGATTTGCCGCTCGATCACCTCGCGGCGGTATTCCTGGTGACCGTAGGGGGCGCGGTCCAGGTACAGGTTCTTGGGGTAGACCGGCTGCTCGTAGATGAGCTGGTACTGCTCGGTGGTGAGGTCCTTGACCCAGTTGTCCCACTGCGCGCCGGCCCGGAACTGGCGCAGCGCCTGCACGTCGACGGTCCCGGCGACCCAGGAGGACCCGGCGCTGTAGTCGTGCCGTCCGATGATCTGACCGCGGTAGTCGATCACGGCCGAGCCGCCGCCGAAGGTGTCGATCGGTATGTCCGAGTCGGTGTGCAGGTAGTACGTGCCCACGTTGCAGGCGATCAGGTAGAAGTTGTTATCGAGCGCGCGGGCCCGGTTCTGTACCTCGAACAGGCCGTTGCCGACGTGCGGGTGCGGGTACGGGCCGCGGTAGACGACCTCGGCGCCGTTCATGGCCAGGCCGCGCGCGTTCTCCGGGTAGGAGCCCTCGTTGGCCATCAGGAACCCGAGGCGGCCGATCTCGGTGTCGGCAACCGGGTAGAACGCGTCGAGGTTGCGGCCGTACAGTTCGATCCACTTGTCCCACACGTTGTGCGGTGTCACCGAGTGCTCCACCGGGAGCAGCGGCACCACCTTGTGGTGCCGCAGGATGACCTCGCCTTCTGGTGACAGGATGAACCCGACGTTGAAGAACCGTCCGGGGAACTCCGGGTGACGCGCCTTGGCCTGGGCCATCAGGTACGCGTTCCACTGCCGCGCCAGCGCGCCGAGCGCCTCGGTCTCCGGCCCGGGGATATCGATGGCGCACTCGCGGGCGAACTCCTCGTGGTCCAGGTCAAGAACCTCGTCATTGAACCCCTGCAGGGCCCCTTCCGGTATGGCGATGAGCCTGACCGGCAGGTCCAGGCTGGACAGCCAGGACGCGGCCTTGATCAGGTGCGCCAGGTGCTCGATGTTCACGCTGATCTCTTCGCGCCGCCGGATGCCTCGCATCGTGGGCACCAGGCCAAGCGCCTGATACGGCTCGATCACGGCTCACCTCCTATCCGCTCTGAACGTAGCCGAGCGCCGCCGCTAGCGCGAGAGGCCACTACGAACAACTAGGAACACTCGGTTTGCGGCAGCAAATCCGGTTGACGGCACGCGAAAGGTTCCTAACGCTGCGACAGCGGTGAGCCCCGGGGGCTCGCTAGGGGTCAGCGGCGATGGCCGGGAATCGGGCGGGAAGCTGTCGATCAGGGGTTCCCGCACTCGGGAAAATGTCGTACTGGATCGATAGTGTTTTTGCAAGCAAGCGTGAGGCGGGCGGCGCTAGGGGCAGTGGCCGGACGGGCGTACAGGTTCGCCCTTGACCCACCCCGACCCAGGAGCGGACGGTGTGCCTGGAAATGCTCGCCTAGTGCACGGACGGAAGTGGCATGAACGCTAACAAGCACTCGAGTGCGGCGGATGAGTGGTTATGGAGCAGACCGCTAGCGTAGCGCGATTCGACCTCAGCGCCCCGGCGAGCGCCTACGTGTTTGGCTTCATGCAGGCAGACGGCCATCACTACGCCGGGCGTGGGCAGAAAGGGCGCATCGGCGTGGAGATCAAGGCCGAGGACGCTGACCTTCTGCGGGCAATGCAGCGGGCGATTCCCTGGCGCACGACGATCACCTTTCGCACGAGGGCGACGAACTTCGCGGAATCCGCTGAGTCCGCCGTCCTGAACCTGTGCGCGCTGGAAGGGCGCACCCGTCTTCTCGAACTTGGGCTGCCTGTCGGCCGCAAGAGCGCGGTCATCGCCCCGCCGACCGAACCATTCAGCCACAGCGACTACCTCCGCGGCTTGTTCGACGCCGACGGTTCGGTAGGCTTCACCGCCACTGGGGTGCCGTTCCTGAGCATAGTCACCGCCAGCCCAGCGATCGCCGAGTTTGCCGCCGCCGAGATCCTCCGCGTCACGGGTGCTCGCCGCACAGTGCGGCCGAACAAACGTGACGGTGTAATGAACCTCATGGTCGCCAATGATCCGGCTGCGATGCTCGCTCGCTGGCTGTATGAGGACGCATGCATCGCACTCGACCGGAAACTGTCTCCCGCGATGGCCGTCGCGGCATGGACACGCCCTGAGGGCATGCGTGCTCGGAGCACGCCGAAGCGTTGGACGGCAGCCGATGATGCAGTCGTCTTGCGGTTGCCCCAACACGAGGCCGCGCACCAGCTAGGCCGTACCGTCCGAAGCATCAAGATGCGACGGTGGCGGCTCGGACAGATCGTCACCGGCAAAGGCGGATGAACCAGCGGTCCAGAAGGGGACACTGACAGCATGGGACACGATGAGCTCGCGGCTACGCGCCGCAGCCTGCACGGTGTGGCCGAACTGGTCCTCGCGGGCCCGCAGTACCGGGCCACCGGGAGACTGCGGCTTGGGGTCGTCGCTGGCGGCTTCGCCACGACGACCCTGTCTCCCCGGCTGCTGGTTAACGGCTCCCGGGTCGCCGGCGCCGAGGGGGTGACGGCCGCCATTGGCGGCCGCTCCCCGCGCGCCATCGGAGCGGAGCTTGGCGTGGCGGTTGGCCGCCCGGCAGGCCTCTACGAGGACGGCTCGGGAGTCGATCCCGACGAGACGCTGTCCGTGGACCCGGCCGAGGCCGGCGTGATCATGGGAGCGCTGGCCCTCGGCCACGACGCGCTGACCGCCTTCGCCGGCGGCGAGTCGCCGGTGCTGTGGCCGGAGCACTTCGACGTGGCGGTCCGCGTGCATGACGTCAACTTCGGTGTCTCGCCGGGAGACGGCTTCAGCGCGGAGCCGTACGCGTACATCGGGGTCGCGGCGGCGCCTGCCGGTGACGGGTTCTGGAACGCCCCGTTCGGTGCCGCCGTCCCGCTGCGCGAACTGCCGGACGCGGCGGCCGTCACCGCGTTTTTCGCCGCGGGCCGCGAGCGCGCCCGCGACCTTGACCGCGATCGCCGGAGCGGGTCATGACCATAGGTACCGGGCTCGTCGTCGTGGTCACGGTGGTGGTGATCGGCCTGCTGCTGCTGTCGGCGCTGCGCCCGCGGCGCCCGCGCCTGGTCAACCGGGGCCGCGGCCGCGGCGGCTTCCGGCGGCGGCGCATGGACGCGATCAAGGCGGCGGCCGCCGCCGACATCGCGATGATCCGGGAGAACGACGGGTTCCTGCGGCCCGATGCGGCAGGAGACCGGGACAGCGAAGCCTGACCAGGCGGCCGGCATCCGCCAGAAACCGGGTGGCGCCCGGCGCGGCGATGGCCGACAGTAGACCTGTGCGGTCAGGCGACGGCGAGGACCTTCTCGCCGGCTACGTGAGCGGGCCGGCGGCCGCGACCGAGGCGACCGCCGTGGCGCTGGCCCGGGCGGCGGGCGCCCGGACCGTGGTGCTTGTCGAAGGGGTCAGCGATCAGATCGCCGTGGAGACCCTGGCCCGCCGGCGCGGCAGGAACCTGGCCGCCGACGGCATCGTGGTGCTGCCCGTCGGCGGCGCCCGCGGGTTCGCCAGGTACCTGCGGAAGTTCGGCCCCGCAGGGGGCCGGCGCACGGCTGGCGGGCCTGTGCGACGCGGGCGAGGCGCACATCGTCAGGCAGGCGGTGGCCGCGACGGGGCTGGCGGCGCCCGGCTCGGGCGCGGACCTGGGCCGGCTCGGCTTCTTCGTCTGCGTCGCGGACCTGGAGGACGAGCTCATCCGCGCCGCAGGCGCCGAGCTGGTGCGCGAGGTCTTCGCCGCGCACGGCGACCTCGGCGCGTTCCGCACCATCCAGCGGCAGCCCGCATGGCAGGGCAGGGACGAGGCGGCGCAGCTGCGGCGCTTCCTCGGCGCGGGAGCACAGCGCAAGCTCCGCTACGCGCGCCTGCTGACCGGCGCCATCAGCCTTGACCGGATGCCGCGCCCGCTCACCGGCCTCCTCACCGCCGTCTGACCTCCGGCCTGCGGCACCCGGTCTGGCGCACGGCAGGCCCTCGCGGCGCGGCACGCGGCCGCGGCCCGCCGCTGACCTGCGCCTGCGAGCCCGGCGGCCCGCACAGCCGGCAGTGACGCCGGTGACCTGCGAAGAACCGGCCGGCTTGTGACGGGAGCCCAATTTTCCCTCACCGAGCTGAACCGGACATCGGTGGCGCAACCAGCGGGAATCCTGGATTATTTGGACAGGCCGCGGGCGCGGGAGCCTGCCGGTGCCGCGTGCCGCCGGCCGCCGCAACCACACGAGAAAAGGGGTCTACATGGGCATCACCACGCGAGCCGCGGTCTGCCGTGTGCCCGGCCAGCCGTGGGAGATCACCGAGCTCGAGCTCGACGAGCCCAAGGCGAACGAGGTCAGGATCAAGTTCTACGCGGCCGGCCTGTGCCACTCCGACGACCACATCCAGAAGGGCGACGCGCCGATGCGCTTGCCGGTGGTCGGCGGGCACGAAGGCGCGGGCATCGTGGACGCGGTGGGCCCCTCCGTGACCCGGGTCAAGGTCGGCGACCACGTGACCTGCTCGTTCATTCCCGCCTGCGGCAAGTGCCGGTACTGCTCGACCGGCCGCCAGCAGCTGTGCGACGCCGGCCTGAACGCCGCCGTCGGTTGCTTCCCCGACGGCACGTTCCGGTTTCACCAGGGCAGCGAGGACTTCGGCGGACTGTGCGTGCTCGGCACGTTCTCCCAGTACGCGGTCGTGCACGAGTACTCGGTCATCAAGATCCCGCAGGAGATCGGCTTCGACGTGGCCGCGCTCGTCGCGTGCGGCGTGCCAACCGGCTGGGGCTCGGCGGTCCGCGCCAGCGGCGTGCGCGCCGGGCAGACCGTGGTGATCTACGGCACCGGCGGCGTCGGCATGAACGCGGTGCAGGGCGCCAGCCTCGCCGGGGCGAAGAACGTGATCGTGGTCGACCCGGTGGAGTTCAAGCGGGACCAAGCCCTGTCCGTGTTCGGCGCCACGCACGCGTTCGCCACCGCCAAGGAAGCGCACGACTTCGTGGTCGAGACCACCTGGGGCGAGCTGGCCGACGTAGCGATCATCACCGTCGGCATCCTGCACGACGAGGTGATCGCCAACGCCATCAAGGTCGTGGGCAAGAGCGGCCAGGTCACCATCACGGCGGTGGGCAACGGCTGGATCAACGAGAACCCCGGCCTGCTGATCGGCTACCAGCGCCGGATCCAGGGCTCCATCTACGGCGGCTGCAGCCCGCTTGTCGACGTGCCCGCCCTCATCGGCCTGTACCAGGCAGGCAAGCTCAAGCTTGACGAGCTGATCACCCGCCGGTACAAGCTCGACGAGATCAACGAGGGCTACCAGGACATGCTCGACGGCAAGAACATCCGCGGCGTGATCGTCCACGAGCACTGATCTTGCGGGCCGATGGCAAAAGCCGCCATCTTATCGGCCCGCAAGATCAGCGATATCCCCGGGGGGACGACCCCCCGTACCCCCCGCATGCGGCCTTCGGCCGCGAAACCTGGCTCTCCCAGGAGGAACGTAGATGAGCATCACCACCCGCGCCGCTATTGCCCGGGCACCGCACGTCGGCTGGGAAGTCACCGACCTGCAGCTCGACGAGCCCAAGGCGCACGAGGTCCGGGTCAAGATCATGGCGGCCGGCCTCTGCCACTCCGACGACCACATCACCACCGGCGACGCCCCCATCCGGCTGCCGGTCGTGGGCGGGCACGAGGGCGCGGGCATCGTGGAGTCCGTCGGCCCTGACGTGCAGCGCGTCAAGCCAGGCGACAAGATCGTGCTGTCCTACATCCCGGCCTGCGGCGCCTGCCGGCCCTGCTCGACCGGGCACCAGAACATGTGCGTCAAGGGGCTCAACGCCGGCACCGGCATGTTCGAGGACGGCACCTGGCGGTTCCACGAAGGCGAGACGGACATCGGCGGGTTCTGCACGCTCGGCACCTTCTCGCAGTACGCGGTCGTGTCTGAGTGGGCGACCGTGCCGTTGCGCGAGGACTTCCAGGACATCCCGTGGGAGCTGCTGTGCCTGGTGGGCTGCGGCGTGCCGACCGGCTGGGGTTCCTCGGTGCACGCGGCCGGCGTGCAGGCCGGCGACACCGTGGTGATCTTCGGCGCCGGCGGCGTGGGCAGCAACGCGGTGCAGGGCGCCAGGTTCGCGGGCGCCAAGAACGTGGTCGTGGTCGACCCGGTCGAGTTCAAGCGGGACATGGCGGTCAATGTCTTCGGCGCCACGCACGCCTTCGCCACCGCCAAGGAGGCGCAGGACTTCGTGCGGGAGACCACCTGGGGGCAGCTGGCCGACCACGCGATCATGACGCCCGGCGCGGTCACCGAGGAGATGGTGCAGGCCGCGGTGATGATGACCGGCAAGGGCGGCAAGGTGACGATCACCGCGGTCGGGCACATCAACGAGCGCGCCGTGCACGTGCACGCGGGCCTGCTGATCGGCTACATGCGCCAGGTCCGCGGCGCGCTGTTCGGCGACAGCAACCCGCTGTACGACATCCCGATGCTGCTCGGCCTGTACAAGTCGGGCCAGCTCAAGCTGGACGAGCTGGTGACCCGCAAGTACTCGCTCGACCAGGTGAACCAGGCCTACCAGGACATGAACGACGGCAAGAACATCCGCGGCGTGATCATCCACGAGCATTAGGACCGCGCGCCTGCGCCATGGGTCCAGCGCCGTGCGGTCGCTGGCACGCCGCCGGCACGGTACTGTGCGTCGAGGTGATTTCCCCTGTCCAGCCCGACACGTCCAGCCCCAGGGCCGGTGAGCCGCGCTCAGGTGAGCGCAATGCCCAAGGCCGAGCTTCACCTGCACATCGAGGGCACGCTCGAACCAGAGCTCGCGTTCGACCTTGCCACGCGCAACGGCGTCGGCCTGCGCTACGCCGACGCCGAGGCGCTGGGCCGCGCCTATCAGTTCAGCGACCTGAGCTCGTTCCTCGCCCTGTACTACGAGTGCATGGCCGTGCTGCGCACCGCCGAGGACTTCGCCGACCTGGCCACCGCCTACCTTGACCGGGCCAGCGCCGACGGCGTGACGCGGGTGGAGATGTTCTTCGACCCGCAGATGCACCTGTCCCGCGGCGTTCCGCTGACCGAGGTCATCGGCGGCCTGCGGGCCGCCGCCGACGGCAAGCGCCGCCAGCGGGAGGCCCGCACGCCGGGCTCATCGCCTGCTTCCTGCGCGACCTCGGGCCCGCCGACGCGGCGGCGACGCTGGAGGCCCTGGCCGGGCACGCCGGCGAACTGCTCGGCGTGGGGCTCGACTCGGCCGAGGTCGGCTACCCGCCCGGCGACTTCGCCCGGGTATTCGACGACGCCCGGGCGCTCGGGCTGCACACCGTCGCGCACGCCGGCGAGGAGGGGCCGCCCGAGTACGTGTGGCAGGCGCTCGACCTGCTCGGCGTGGAACGGGTCGACCATGGCATCCGCAGCGTCGAGGACCCCGCGCTGCTGCGGCGGCTGGCGGCCGACCGTACCCCGCTGACCGTCTGCCCGCTGTCGAACGTCCGGTTGCGCTGCGTCGAGGCCATTGCCAGCCACCCGATCCCCAAGCTGCTTGAGGCAGGCGTTCACGTCACGGTCAACTCCGACGACCCCGCCTACTTCGGCGGCTACATCGCCGACAACTACCTGGCGCTCGCCGAAGGGCTCAACCTGGGCCACGACACCCTCGCCGCGCTCGCCGCGAACTCCCTGGCCGCCTGCCTGGACCGCCCGTTATCCCGCGCTGGCCTGCGATGAGTAATCCAGGGCCGCGCGGCGAGGAATGCGAGGGGCCCGAGGCACTCGCGGCACTTAGCCGGCGAGGAAACGGGTCACGTCCGCGGCGTCGGTGTCAAGCGCCGCCACGGTATCGGTACCGAGCTCGCTGAACGGTGCGAGGACAACGCGGCCCCGGGTGATCGTCCAGGTGGCCACGGCCCGGCCGTCGGCCAGCGCGAACGGGCGGAACACCCCGTTGTCGGTGACGACGTGACGGTGCGGGCCGATGATGGGGTCCCGGGAGGCCCAGCCGAGCAGCAGCGGGTCGAAGGCGCCGAGCAGCCGCGGCGGCGGCAGCACGGCGGCGGCGCGCTCCGGTGGCGGCCGGCAGCTCGGCCAGGCCGTCAGGGCGCTGCAGCGCGCCGCACCTGGCCAGTCCGGTCCGGGCGTCGCGCAGCCCGATGCCTGCCCACTTGGCGAGGTCGGCGTCGCCTGCCGGGGCGTGCCCGGCGAGGTAGCGCCTGGCCAGCTCGCCGAGCGCCGCCTCGCGGTCCAACGGTGGCGGCGGCGCGCCAAGCCAGTCCGCGGTCAGCACGAACGCCTGGTCCTTGCCGGCCATCGGGCCGCGCACGATCAGGCCGCGGATGCTGGCCAGCACCAGGACGTGCACCAGCGCCTGGCCCTCGGTCCGCACGCCGGCGGCGGCGACCCGCTCGCGCAGCTGAGCCCGGGTCTGCGGGCCATCGTTCGCCAAAGCGGCCCGCAGGGCAGCCACCCCCCGTTCCGCGTCATCCGGCGGCACCCCTTCCTGGGCGAGCCTGCGGGCGCTGCCTGTTTGCAGCTGCGGGTTGGTCAGCGGGTGCAGCCACCAGTAGTCCTCGGTGCTGACCAGGTGCAGCGTTCCGCGGTTGAGCCAGCTGACCACCAGCGAGCGGCGTGCGAGCGCGGCGTCGACGTCCGCGGCGGACAGTCCCGCCGACCGCGCCCGGACGGTCAGCCGCGCGCCGCGCGGATCCTGCGCCTGCACGGCGAGCAGCCGCCTTGTCACGTCCTCGGCGCTGCCCGCCGGGTCGCCGCACAGCAGCTGAGCCGCGCACCGCTGCGCGGTCACGGCCAGCTCCTCGGCGCTCGGAGCGGCCAGGAATCTCGAAGTGCTCACTGCCGGCGACTTTACCGCCCACCACCGACGATGGGTTGCGGTCCTCGGTCACTCAGCACGCCGGCGTGAAGATCATCCAGTCCAGCCACCGCACGTATCGTCTCCCCACCCGGGCCAATGAGGAAAGCTTGAGTGCAGATCCGACCACGCGGGGGCAAGCGACAAGTTGCCCACACGCGAAACCCCGCCGGTTCACCATTGAGGTGAGCGTAGACCGGTAACCCGCTGGCGGTCCCAGCTGGAGTAAGGGAGACCCCGAAACGCCAGGCATCCGCCGGCCGCCGCGCCCGCAACTCGCGGCGCGCGCCACCTAGCCAAGCACCCGGCCGCTCAGCGATGGAAGGACGACGGAAACGGCCCCAGGGTCGCCCGCAAGCCGCCCGCGCAGTTGCGCACCGACGACGGCACCACGTATGGAAACCCGGCAATCGCCGCTACCAAATTTTGGGCGATTAGCCGTCCAGCTGCGCCGGGCTCATGTTGGCGCCGCTGATGACGACGGCGACGCGCTCGCCTGGCGCGGGCCGGTACGCGCCGGTGAGCAGCGCCGCGACGCCGACCGCGGCGGCCGGCTCGGCCGCGATGCGCGCCGTTTGCCACAGCGCCGCTTGCGCGTGACGGATGGCGTCGTCGCCCACCAGCAGCACGTCCTGCACGTAGGCCTGGGTGATCGGGAAGACCAGCTCGCCGACGCGGCGCGGGGCAAGGGCGTCCACGGCGATGCTGCCGGCCGGGGCGTCGACCGGCGCGCCAGCCGCCCGGGCGCGGGTGAGTGTCGGCGCGCCGTCGGGCTCCACGCCGATGACGCGGGCGGTGCCCGCGAAGTACGACGCGATCCCGGCGATGAGGCCGCCGCCGCCGACCGGGGCGAGCACCGTGTCAAGCGGCCCCGCCTGGCCGGCCAGCTCAAGGCCGAGCGTGGCCTGGCCGAGTATGGTCAGCCGGTCATCGAAGGCGTGCACGCTCACCGCGCCGGACGTCTCGGTCCACCGCTCGGCGGCCTCAAGCGCGTCGGCGTACCGGTCGCCCGCGATCACCAGGTCGGCGAGCTGGCGGATGCGCTCGATCTTGGCCGGGGACGACACCGTCGGCACGAAGATCCTGGCCGGGATGCCAAGCCGGCGCGCGGCATACGCGACGGCGACGCCGTGGTTGCCGCCAGACGCGGCCACCACCCCGGCCGGCGGCACGTCCCGCAGGAGCAGGTTCGTGAACGCGCCGCGGGCCTTAAATGAGCCCGCGCACTGCAGCTGCTCCAGCTTGAGTATCACCGGGCCAACCGGGTCCAGGTCGAGCTCGACCACCGGCGTCCGGCGCACGTAGGGGCGGATGGTGTCGTAGGCGCGCTCGATCTCGTCGCGAGCGAGCATGAGATGCTGGACGACCCGCATGTCACCAGTCACCGGACAGTACCTCCTTCGCCTGGGCGATGCGGTCCTCGTCGCGCTTGTAGAAGACCCACTGCTTGATCTTCTTGCCCCTGACCAGACCCGCGCGCGACAGCAGCTTGAGGTGCTCGCCGCAAGTCGGGGCGCTGACGCCCAGCTTCTCCGCGATGAACAGCGCGCACACGCCGTCCTCGCTCAGGTCGCCTTCGCTTTGCGGCGGGAAATTGGCCACCGGCTCACGCAGCCACTCCAGGACCTGAAGGCGCTTCTCGTTGCCTAGCGCCTTAATGAGGTCCACGTCAAGCACTAAGCCATTATGGCAAATAGCTAACTAGCTGTCCATGCCTGGGACCGGGGCTCCACCCATCAGGTCAGGGAAGTCCCCGATGCCGGCTCCGGCTTACCTAGCGGCACACCAGGGTTCGAACCGGGCTGATCCCGATGGCCGGACGCGAGCCGCCGGCGGCACTCTTGAACTGTGAGCGCCGCACCCGGCGCCCCGCCGACCGCGCAACCGGAGACTATCATCATGTCCGCGATCATCGCCCTCGTCCTTCTCGTCGTCGTCGCCATCCTGGCCGTGACTTTCCTTAGCGCGGTCATCCACCTGCTGTTCTCGCCGTGGATCCTGCTCGCGGCCATCGGCGTCTTCGCCTGGGTCAAGCTCCGGCCGCGCCGGACCAACTAGCAGCACCCAAGCCGCCCGGCGGGCCATCCGGCCGCCGGGCGGCTTTCTCATGTGCCGGAGCGGGGCGCCGACGCTGACCGCGTTGGCGGACACGATGGCGGCGATGGCGAGCCAGTCGGCCGGCCCGAGCGGCTGGCCGAGCACTACTAGGCCGCGGCTAAGGCGCCGAATCCCGGGCCAGTTGCGCCGCCGGGCGCCGCCCGGCCGGGCTGAGCGTCCCGCCGGCGATCTGCGCGGACGGCTGCGGCTGCCCGGGCCTGCCTCACGATGGCGGTCACGGGCGCTTCCGGCCGGCCGCGCGGTAACCTGGGCCGCAGCCGCCGGCCGCCGGCCGCCTCATGATCACGGTAACTTTTGCTTCCGCGGAACTTTTGCGCCGTATGAGTGTGCAGAAGTACCGCGATCATGAAATCTCGTGCTGCCCGGGCTGTTGCCGGCGCCCGTTGTCATGCCCGGCGACACTGGGTAGCGAGATTTCCGGGCTGATCAGGCGTTGCCGGTAGCTTCGATCGTGCGGCGGCGTGTGAGGGTACGGGCGTGTCCCCTATATAGCTGGCGTAACGGGACATAACCAAGCCTCAGGCTCAGGCCGACGCGGTCCGGGGTGCGCTCGCGGGCGGCCGCAGTCCGTCCATGACCACGGCGAGCACGCGGTCGCGCTGCGCGGCGCCCGCCGCGCCGGGCGGGACGTCCTGCATGCTCCGCATCAGGCCCTTGAGCAGCACGATCAGGTCCGGCATAGTGACGTCGGGGCGGACCGCGCCGGCCAGCTGCGCGCGGTGCAGCAGCTCGCCGAACGCCTCCAGCAGGTCCTGCTGCACGGCCCCGTCGACCGCGATGGCATCGGGCAGGTCCCGCTTCGCCGCCGCTTCCTCGCCCATCCTGCCGAGAAAGCCGAAGAAGGCGGCACCAGGGTCGCCGGCGGCGCCCCGCCGGCGCGCGTCGTCGATGAGGTCGCGGACCCGCGCGTCGACGACGGCCTCGAACAGCGCCTCCTTGGACGGGAAGTGCCGGTACACCGTGCCAGGGCCCACCCCCGCCAGGGCCGCGATCTCATCGAGCGGCACGCCGTAACCGCTGGCGGCGAACGCCTCGCGCGCGGCGCGCAGCACCTTCTCCCGGTTGCGCTGCGCGTCGGCGCGCAGCGAGCGCTCACCCGGCGACAAACGGGGCGCTCGTTCCGTATAGTGTAAGTGGAGTCATCGTTCCGATTATAGGAGGACAACATGTCCCGCACGCCACGCGAGGTGGCCGAGCTGGTACGGAAGATGGTGGCCGGCGAGGGAGTGGTCTTCGCCGACCTGTTCGCCGCCGACGGGGTTCTCACCTACCCGTTCGCCTTCCCAGGCCAGCCGCCGGAGCTGCGCGGCCGCGACGCGATCCGCGCCTACTTCGCGCAGATATCCGGGCGGCGCGCGGCCTTCGTCATGGAGGGCGTCGACGCCGTGATCCGCGAGACCGACGACCCGGAGGTGGTGGTCACCGAGATCACGCACCACGGCCATTCCACCGTGACGGACGCGCCGTACCAGCTCAAGGCCCTGGGCGTGATCCGGGTACGAGACGGCGAGATCGTCCGCTACGACGACTACATGAACCCGCTCGCCTTGGCCACGCTATTCGGCCGCACCAGGGAGCTCGCGGCCGCGCTCGCCGAGGCGTGACCGGGGCGCGACCGGGGCGCGACAAGGTGCGCGATAACGCGCGTCACAACGCGGGTGACGACGCGTACGGCGGGCGCGGGCGGCGGCGGGCTCACGGGAAAGCCGGTGCCCGCCGCCCCGGCGACCCAGTAGCCTGACGCTCATGCGCGACGAGACAATCGGCAGTTTCCTCACCCGTCTCGCGGCCCGCAGCGCGGCGCCCGGCGGGGGTGCCACCGGGGCGCTGAACGCCGCGCAGGCCGCCGCCCTGCTGGCGATGGTCGCCAGGTTCAGCGACGGCCCGCGGTACGACGCTGAGACGGTGGGCCGGGTGCGGGCGGCGGCGGACGGCCTCGCCGACGAGGCGGTCGGCCTGGCGGCGGCGGACGAGGCCGCGTTCCAGAAAGTGGTGGCCGCCTACCAGCTGCCCAAGGACACGCCGGGGGCGAAGGCGGCCCGCTCTGCCGCCATCTCCGACGCGCTCGGCGGCGCGTCGCAGCCGCCGGCCGACCTGATGGCCGCGTCGGTCCGGCTTGTCGGCCTCGCCGAGGACCTGCTTCCCGTGGCGAACAAGAACGTGACCTCCGATATCGCCTCCGCCGCCGCGGCGATCACCGCGGCCGCACTCATCGCGGCGGTCAACATCCAGGCGAACCTGGCGGGCATCAAGGACGAGTCCCTGCGGCGCGAGCTGTCCGCGACGGCCGCGCTGGCCCCCGGGGTGACCGACCGGGCCGGCCGGGTGATCGCCGCGATCCGCGAGGAGATCGCGCAGTGACCACCTCGCAGCACTGCCGCGATCTCGGCGGGCGGGAGCTCGCCAGGCAGCTGCGGGCCGACGTGGCGGCACGGGCGGCCGAGCTCGCCGCCGCCGGGCGGCAGCCACGGCTCGCCGTGGTGACCGCCAACGACGACGGCGGCAGCGCCGCCTACGTCAGGTCGATCGCCGCCGCCGCCGACCGGCACGGCATCGCCTGCGACGTGGTCCGCACCGGCACCAAGGCGGGCATCCTCGCCACGCTGGCCCAGCTGGGCGACGACCCGGAGGTACACGGGATCATCCTGCAGACGCCGCTGCCCGAGGACGCGAACCTGGCCGCGCTGGCGGGGGTCATCCCGCCCGCGAAGGACGTGGACGGCGCGAGCCCGGAGTCGATCGGCCGCCTGGTCGCCGGGCTGCCCGCGTTCGCGCCCGCCACGGCGGAGGCCGTGCTCGCGCTGCTCGACCACTACGGCGTGGAGCTGCACGGCAGGCACGCGGTGGTGGTTGGCCGCTCGGTGGTGGCCGGCAAGCCGGCCGCGCACCTGCTGCTCGACCGCCATGCCACGGTCACCGTCTGCCACTCGCGCACCGCGGACCTGCCGGCCATCACCCGCCAGGCCGACGTGCTGGTCGCCGCGACGGGCCGGGCCGGCCTGATCGGCCCCGGCCACGTCTCACCCGGCACCACGGTGATCGACGTGGGGACCAACCCGACGGCGGACGGCGGCCTCGCGGGCGACGTGGACCCGGCGGTGGCCGGCGTCGCGGCCGCGCTCACCCCGGTTCCCGGCGGGGTCGGCCCGGTCACCACGGCGCTGCTGCTCAGCCACGTGGTCCAGGCCGCCACTGGGTGACCGGCACTGCTGGGTGACCGGCACTGCGTGACCAGCCGGGCAAATGATGCAAATCCGGTCACGAGTGACGCCGTGAAGTTGGTTCATTCCCCAGGCCAGGTGACGCAACTTCTGTCCCGTGAGCCGATTGCCAGGTCGCGCGCGACCGCAACATAATCGGCAGCGTCGCAGATGTGGGCAGTTGCCGCTGGAGAGGGTGGATCACTACCGATGGACGTCTCACTTGAGGGCAAGGTCGCGCTCGTCACCGGTGCCGGGCCGAACATCGGCAGCGGCATCGCCCTGGCGCTCGCGCGGTACGGCGCGAAGGTCGCCGTCAACGACGTGTCGAAGGAGTCGATCGACGCCTGCATCGCGCGCATCGAGCGTAACGGCGGCACGGCGATGGCCGCGCAAGGGGACGTGACCGACGAGGAGACCGTCAAGGGGTACATCAACGACGTCCTCGCCGCGTGGGGCAAGATCGACATCCTGGTCAACAACGCCGCGCTGCTCGGCGGCCGCGGCGTGCTCGACGAGACCGCGGATGCGTTCCACCGGGCGGTCACCGTCTCATCGATGGGCACCTTCCTGAACACCAAGTACGTCGGCCGCTCGATGGCCGAGCGCGGCATCAAGGGCTCGATCGTGTGCATCTCCTCCTCCAACGGCTGGAACGGCAGCGCGGGGGTCTGCGCCTACGCGTTCCACAAGGGCGGCGTGAACAACTTCGTCCGGGCCGCCGCGATGGACCTCGCCCCGTACGGCATCCGGGTCAACAGCTTCACCCCCACCGCGCCGAACCCGGACAACCCCGAGTTGCTCGCCCAGTGGAAGGCGGAAGGCCGCACCCCGTTCGGCCTGCGGCCCGGCGCCTCCGGCGGCCTCGGCGCCCCCGAGGGCACCGACGAATGGCGCAGGCCGGCCGGTTCGACGGCCCGCGCAACCCGATGGTCCCGATGGGCACCACCGGCACGCCGACCGACATCGGGCACGCCGTGGCATGGCTCTGCTCCGACTACGCCCGGCTGATCACCGGCATCAACCTGGTCGTCGACGGCGGTGCGCGGGCCAAGAACTTCGCCTACGTCCCCGCCTCTCCCGCCGACCTGGCCGGCCCGCTGCCGCTGATCACCCTGGACAGCACCCAGCTGCCCGAAGGCTAGCCGCCCCGGCGCCGCCAGGCGGGTAACCGGTGGCGGCCTGTCGGACACTAACGAGTGTGAGCCGAATCGCTGCCTCGCCGCCTGCTGGAGGCCCGCCGTGACGACTGTCCGCATCGTTTTCGCGCACCAGAGCATCCGGCCCGCACGGGCCCCGGACGGCAGTGACGTGCCCGACTGGCGGCTGCACCAGCGTCTCGTCGTGCTGGCTGACACCGTCCTTACCAAAGAGAACGCCGAGAGTTCAGCCGGACTGAAGGTACCTCGCTCTGAACTCGCGGAGTTGGTGGCCGTCAGGGCCGGAATCACAGTGGGTTCGTTTGAGGTCCCGCGACAATGAAGAAAGATCCAACGGATATAGCGTTCTCGTCGCAGGGTGGACCCGGTGCGGCCAGTACATCGCGACCACCCTGCGAGTGGGGGCAGGACCGTCGCGGCTACATTCCCGCTAGTCTCCGGCCAGCACGGTGAAGGTGAACCTGGCGCTCACCGGACGGTGCAGCGGAATGTCGCACTTGATCCGGCGCAGCACCTCGTTCCTGCTCAGGCCGAGTCCTTGCGCGATGAGCCGCTCCGGGCGCACTGGCACCGGATCCTCGAAGACGACCTCCACCTGGACCGGGCACGCCTCGCCGGGCCATGCCGGCGGGGTGTCCAGCCGCCAGGCCCCCTGCCAGTCCAGGGTGAAGTGGTTGCGTCGGGCGAGCAGCGGATCCAGCAGCCTGGACGCCACCAGCTCCGGGTCGCTGGCGCGGTAGCCGTCGAGCTCGGCCGGGTCGAAGGACCTGGCCGGCGCTCGCTCGTGCACGGTGAGCTTGCTCGTCCGGTCGCAGGACACGCAGCGGACCAGCAGCCACACGTCCAGCAGCTTACCGTTGGCGTTGACGCGGAACCTGCCCTCGCCGACGGTGGCCGACTCCGACCGGCAGTCCACGCACCGCAGCGACAGCAGCGGCAGCCTGGTCCGGCGAACGACCCAGGGCAGCACAGTATGAGGTTGTGAAGACATGATCTCCCAGACCTGACACGAGGCCGGTTGCGCACGGCCTCAAACGCTGTCTGACCGGGCGCACTCAGGCAGCCCGGCAGAGCCGGCGGAGGGCCGGCTTGAAGGCGAGCGGAAGAAGGTGTCGGGTCTAAAGAGCAGGCATGGTCACGCGGTTTGTCCTATGTCCTCACTGTGACGGGGTCGCAGGCAACATATCCGCGCGCCGAAGGAAGGCTCAAACGGTTTTCCGGCCGCGATGTCGACGTTGATGACGCCGAAGAAGCTGATGGAGCTGGCCGCGATCCGGAGGATGCGCCCCTCGCCGCCGCTGGCCGTCGAGGACCCGGTCATGGACCGGCTCGGCAAGCCCGTCACCGGTCCCGACCTGCTCAGCCAGTTCCGCAGCCAGGAGACAGGCTCCTTCCTCGCCCAGGAAATCGACGCCGGCGACTATCGCGGCCGCACCGTCACCTTCCGCGGCGAACTGCGCACCGCCCAGGCGGACGGCCGCGCCGGGCTGGCACTCCGCGTCATCAGCCAAAGCCGGTCCAGACCGCCCCAGGCGGCCAGCCAAGATCCCCGGGAAGACCCGGCCAACCACATCGCCTCCGCCACCGGAACCGACGGGTGGATCCAGCATGAGGTCACCGCCCAGATCCCGGCGGACGCCGACCTGATCAGGTTCGGCGTCTTCCTGAACGGCGGCGGTCAGCTCGAATTCCGCCACCCGGCACTAACGCTTCGTCGGCCAGGCCAGCAATAGCGCCGGCTGACCGGGACTGCCGTGCGCCGAACCCAGGGTGAGTGGCTTGCTCGCCAGAGCATCCGTAACGGATGGTCGTTCCACCGCCACCGAATGTCGGACCTCCCCGCTATACCTGTGCGCATGGGGACTTACACCATCACTCCTGACGGCCCCTTCTCGCTCGCGGCGGCGGCCGCGTTCGGGTTCGGGCCTAACGGCCGGCCGAAGCCGACGGGCGGCGAGATGCGGCTGGCATTCGTCACCGACGACATGCGCCACCATGCGGCCGTGCACCTGGTGCAGCGAGCCGACGGCGCCATCAGGGCGGTCATCAGGTCCGGCGCCGATCATGACGCGGTGGCCCGCCAGGTATGCCGCATCGTGTCCCTGGACCGCCCCGCGGGCCCGTGGGTCGCGGCCGGGGAGCGCGACCCGGTGCTCGGCGCGCTCCAGCGCGAGCACGACTGGCTGCGGCCGGTCCTGTTCCACTCGCCGTACGAGGCCGCCGCCTGGTCGATCATCAGCGCCCGGCGGTACCGCGCGCAGGCCGTATCGGTACGGACGCGGATCTGCGCCGAACTGGGCGTCATGGCGGCGGTCGCGGGCGAGGAGGTGCCGGCGTTCCCGCTGCCCGAGCGGCTGCTCACCGCGCAGGCACTGCCTGGCATGGCCGCCAACCGCGTGGCGTGGCTGCGGGTGGTCGCACAGGCGGCGCTCGACGGGCAGCTCGACGCACCGCGCCTCGCGGCGATGACACCCGACGACGCGCTCGCCGACCTGCGGAAGCTGCCCGGCATCGGGCCGATGTACGCGACGCTGATCCTGCTGCGCGCGAGCGGCGTCGCGGACATGCTGACATCCACCGAGCCGCGGTTGCCCGGCTACGTCGCGCACTTCTACGGCACCGGTCCCGAGCCGGCCTCCCGCGAGGAGATCGAGCGCATCGCCGAGCGATGGCGCCCCTGCCGCACCTGGGCCGCGGTCCTGCTGCGCGCCGCAGGCGACCGCCTGGGCCTTACCCAGGCCGCGTGAGCAGGACTGCTGCCCGCGCTCCGCGACCCAGGCCGCGCTAGCAGGACGGCTGCCCGCGCTCCGCGCTTCTTGCTGTTATCTATCTCTAACCGCCGGCGCGACCGAAGGACCTACCCGCAGGCGCCACCGAAGTCGGAAAAGCCGACGGCCAGCCGCTCGGTGATGCGGTCATGGAAGCTCTTGCGGGCCAAGACGGCGCGGATGTCGTCGGCGACACGGGTGAGCGGGTACGGCAACTCGGACTCGATCTCGGTGATGGCCGCCTCGGTGGCGCGCCACTCGGCCGCCAGGAGGCCGGCGACGCGCTCGGCCTTGGCGGAAAGTGTCACCCGCTTGCTGCGGGCGTCGGCGGCCTGGGTGGTCTCCACCCAGCCAGCCGCGCGCATCGCCGCGACCTTCTGGCTCAGCGCCGAGTGCGTCCGGCCGACGGAGCGGGCCAGCTCGGCGATCGTCATCGGGCCGCGGACGTGCAGCCGGATGATCTCAAGCACCCAGTTCGGCTTGAGGTCGTCGATGCCGTTGTCCGCGTAGACCTGGGCGATCTCGTCGTCCATGGCGGAAAAGAGCACGAAGACCGGGCGCCACCGGCTGCGCTCCGTCGGGTCGTCCGCCACGGTGCCAGGATCCGCGGTCGCGCCAGCGGGCCGCCGCGCGGGCTCGTCGTTCATGAGGTCAGCATAATGAAATGACAGTGCTTATATAAGCACTGTTACACTGACGGCGTGCGGCTGCTCACCGACGTGACGCCCCTGCGGGAGAACCCCGCCTACCGGCGGCTCTGGCTGGGCATGATGCTGTCACGAACCGGGTCGCTGATGACGACCTTCGCGATCTCGCTGCAGGTGTACGACCTGACCGGGTTGACCGCCGCCGTCGGCGGCATCGGGCTCGCGACGCTTGTCCCGATGCTGCTGATCACCGTGCCTGGCGGCACCTTCGCCGACCGGGTGGACCGGCGGCGCCTGGTGCTCGCCGTGATGGGCGCGCAGATGGCGCTATCCGCCGTGCTCTTCGCGCTCGCGGCCTTCGGCAGCGCCTCGCTGTGGGCGCTTTACGCGCTGGTCGCGCTCGGGTCCGCGCTCTTCTCGGTCAGCGCGCCGGCCCAGCAGACGTTCATACCGCGGCTCGTGCCCAAGGACCAGCTCAGCTCGGCGATGGCGCTGCAGCGGGTCGTCTTCCAGGTCGTGCTGATCGCCGGGCCTGCGCTGGCCGGCGTCATCACCGGGTGGACCGGGCTGCGCGGCTGTTACCTGGCGGACGTTGCCTCCTTCGCGGGCGCGCTGTGGGGCGTCGGCCGACTGCCCGCGATGCCACCGCTGCGGGCCCCGGCCACCCGGGCGAACACAGCCGGCTGGCGGAGAACACTGCCAGCGGCGAGATGCGCGGCCACCGGGGAGAACGCGGAGGCGGCACCGCGCCCGTCCGGGGTAACGCAGACGCTCGAGGGGCTGGCGTTCATCCGGCGGACGCCGGTGCTGTGCGGCGCGTTCCTCGCGGACGTGAACGCGACGTTCTTCGCGCTGCCCGTGTCGCTGTTCCCGGCGATCAACGCCGAGCGGTTCGGCGGTAACCCGCGCACGCTCGGCCTGTTCATGACCGCCATCGGCGTCGGCGGACTGGTGAGCGCGGTGTTCGCCGGGCCGCTGCGGCACGCGTCGCGGCACGGCCTGGTGATGCTGGCGTGCGTGGCGGTCTGGGGCGGCGGCTTCGCGCTGTTCGCGGTCGCGCCGTCGCTGTGGCTGACGCTGCTCGCCCTCGGCATCGCCGGGCTCGCGGACACGTTTACCGTGGTGGTCCGCGGCATCATCGTCCAGCAGGCCACGCCGGATGAGTTCCGCGGCCGGGTGAACGCCGCGGACTTCCTCGTCGGCGCGGGCGGCAGCGAGCTCGGGTCGCTGGAGTCCGGCCTGGTCGGGTCCTGGACGACCCCGGTGATCAGCGCGCTGAGCGGCGGGCTGCTGACCATCTTCGGCGCGCTGGTGATCGGCTCGGCCCTGCCCGGCTTCCGACGCTACCGGGCCGCCACGCCCGACTCCGAGCCGACCGCCTCCAGCGCTTCTTACTGTTATCAGAAGGATTCTGCCCCCGCCGAGACTTAGGCAGCTATTTGGTGCCTAAGTCTCGGCGCTGGCCAACTGCCGCACGAAAGAGGCGCGTGGGGGTGAAGTGAGTGCACTGAGGTGGGCCGGGGGCGCGGGAGGCGCGGGGAAGGCCGGGCACGGGGAAGGCGAGGCGCGGGAAGGGCTGAGGCGCGGGCGGGCGCGGGCGCGGCCCATCGGCAAAGTGTGGCGTGACGGGGGCACCATGCCCTCGTTCCGGGTAAACATCTCAAGGAGCGGGGGCGGACTGTCGCGCTTCCGTTCACAGGACCAGTTGCCCGATGATTCTTCCGTTGAGAGCCTCTCTCACAGTAGGATTTACAGTTATGTCGACGCATTTTCGCGTAACCTACGCCACGTTGTCGGCCGACAACGAAGAACTGCACGCCGCCTACTCCGGCGGGCTGCGGCTGGCCAGGAGCTGGCTCGGCTCGGTCGTCTCCCCCATGGTGAGCGGCAAGCCGCGGACCGGCGGGCCGCTGTTCACCGTGACGAGCCCCGGCGACGTGTCGCTCGCCCTGTGCCAGGTGCACGAGGCGACGGAGGCCGATGTCGCGGACGCCGTCGCCGCGGCCGGCGCCGCGGCGCCGCGCTGGGCGCGGACCCCCTGGGCCGAGCGGCTCGCCGTGCTCCGCGCCGCCGCCGACCTGATCAGCGAGCGGTCCAACGAGCTCGCCGCGCTGATGAGCCTGGAGGCCGGCAAGAACCGGCTCGAGGCGCTCGGCGACGTCGAGGAGGCCGCCGACCTCATCCGCTACTACTGCCAGCAGGTTGAGGACCACGACGGCTTCGTCGCGCCGATGGGCTCGCTGACCGACTCCGAACGGAACGTCAGCGTGCTGCGCCCGTTCGGGGTATGGGCGGTGATCAGCCCGTTCAACTTCCCGATGGCCCTGGCGGCCGGCCCGGCCGGGGCGGCCCTGGCCGCCGGGAACACCGTCGTGCTCAAGCCGTCGCCGCAGGGATCGTTCACCGCGGCGAAGCTGTACGACTGCTTCAGGGACGCGGGGCTCGACCCCGACGTGCTGCACGTCCTGCCCGGCGGCGACGAGACCGGCGCGGCGCTCGTCGCGCACCCGGACGTGGCCGGGCTGACCTTCACCGGGTCGTACGCGGTCGGCATGTCGATCTACCGTTCGTTCGGCGCCGCCTACCCCAAGCCGGTCATCTGCGAGATGGGCGGCAAGAACCCGGCGATCGTCTCCGCGGCCGCCGACCTGGACGTGGCGGCGGCCGGGGTGGCCCGGTCCGCGTTCGGGCTGTCCGGTCAGAAGTGCTCGGCGTGCTCGCGGGTGTACGTGCAGCGCCCGGTATTCGACTCGTTCGTGGCGAAGCTCGCCGAGCGGGCCGGGTCCCTGGTGGTCGGCGACCCGACGTCGCGCGAGGCCTACCTGGGGCCGGTGATCAGCGCCGAGTCGGTCGCCCGGTTCGAGCGGGCGGTTGAGCACGCGCGGTCTGCAGGCAACGTGGTGGCCGGCGGGTCAGTGCTGCGCGGTGCCGGGGCGCTGCCCGACGGGTACTACCTGGCGCCGACGGTGGTGACCGGGCTGCCGGCGGACGACTGGATCTTCCGTGACGAGCTGTTCGTGCCGCTGGTCGCGGTCGCGCCGTACGACACCCTGTCCGAGGCCCTCGACCTGGCGAACGACACCGATCTCGGGCTGACCGCCGGCTTCTTCTCCGCCGATCCCGGCGAGATCGAGGAGTTCCTCGACCAGATCCAGGCCGGGGTCGTCTACGTCAACCGGGCCGCGGGCGCCACGACCGGGGCATGGCCGGGGGTGCAGCCGTTCGGCGGCTGGAAGGGCTCGGGCTCCGGCGGGAAGGCCGGCGGCGGCCTCTACTACGTGCAGCAGTACCTGCGCGAACAATCAAGGACGGTGGTTTCCTCGTGAGCTGGCTCGACCCAACGCGACCGGTGCCGGACGTGCGGACGGCGCTGCCCGGCCCGCTCGGGCAGGCGATCATTACCGCGGACCTCGCGGTCACCAGCGGGTCGCTGCCGCGCGCCTACCCGCTGGTGCCGCGGCGCGCGCTCGGCTCAGTCGTCGAGGACGCCGACGGGAACCTGTTCCTGGACTGCAACGCGGGCATCGCGGTGACGTCGACCGGGCACTGCCACCCGTCGGTGGTCGCGGCGGTGACCGAGCAGGCCGGTGAGCTGCTGCACTACTCGGCCAGCGACTTCTACCTGCCGATCTACTCGCGGATGTGCGCGGCGCTCGCCGCGACGGCGCCGATCTCCGGGCCGGTGCGCGTGTTCCTCACTAACTCCGGGGCCGAGGCGGTCGAGGGGTCGCTAAAGCTGGCGCGGTACGCGACCGGGCGGCCGTACGTGATCAGCTTCTTCGGGGCGTTCCACGGGCGCTCCTACGGCGCGATGACGCTGACCGCGTCCAAGGCCAAGTACCACCAGGGCTTCGGGCCGCTGGTGCCCGGTGTCCTGCACGCGCCGTACGCGTACAACGTCATCGACCCAGTCACCGGCGCCCGCGCGCACGACGAGGAGGAGACGTTCACCTACCTGGAGGACGTGCTCTTCCGGTACCAGGTGCCGCCGACCGAGGTGGCGGCGATCTTCGTCGAGCCGGTGCAGGGCGAGGGCGGGTACATCGTGCCGCCCGCGTCCTGGCTGCGGCGGCTGCGCGCGCTGTGCGATCGCTATGGGATCCTGCTGGTCGCCGACGAGGTGCAGTCCGGCATGGGGCGGACCGGGCGGATGTGGGCGATCGAGCACTCGGGCGTCCAGCCCGACATCCTGATCAGCGCGAAGGGCATCGCCTCCGGGCTGCCGCTCGGCGCGTTCATGGCGCGGGCGCCGCTGATGGAGAAGTGGGGCGCGGGCGCGCACGGCTCCACCTACGGCGGCTCGCCGCTGCCGTGCGCCGCGGGGCTCGCCACGCTTTCCGTGATCGAGTCGCAGGGGCTGCTCGCGAACGCGACCGCGGTCGGGGCGCAGCTGCTCGACGGGCTGCGGTCGATCTGGGACGACCACGCCGACGCGATCACCGACGTGCGCGGCGTCGGGCTGATGATCGGCATCGAGCTGCGCACCGCCGAGCTGGCCGAGCGGGTGCAGCAGCGGGCGTTCGAGCGCGGGCTGCTCGTGCTTGAGTGCGGGGAGAGCTCGATCCGGGTGTCGCCGCCGCTGGTGTTCACCCCCGACCAGGCGGCGACCGCGGTGAAGATCCTCGGCGAGGTCTTCGGCTCGCTGAACGGGTAGCGCATTGTTAGCCCGGTTAGGGACCAAACGGGAGGCGCGGGTGCGGCGGCGTGCGTTATCGTCACCAAGGTGCTGATCGGCCCGGCTGAAGCGACCTTTCTTCCTGACGTGGTTCCGCGGCGTGGCTCTTTTGCCTTCTGGCGTAACGGTGGCGGCCAAGACCAGGTTGAGCTGGTTTTCGAGGGCGGCCAGTATGGCGTGCGTAAGCGGATGGTCTCCGCGCGCGTCCTGCCGGTCTCAGCCGTGCTCCCGACGCTGCTGTCCATCGATCCGAACGGCAGTAGCGTGCCGCGCAGTCTCGGCGTGTGGGCCTCGGCCGCGACCGCGGGGGCCGGCCTGATCGCGCGCGGCCGCATTCTGCCCGCGGTCACCGCCGATGGCGCTGACGCATGGCGGGCCGGGCCGCTTGACCCCGACGACGAGGCATGGCTGCGTAAGCTGGCCGCGGCCTTCCCGCCGGAGGCTCATGCGCTGGGCATCCCCGGGAGCCGGCCGATGCGGTTGCGGTCGCCCGAGTCGCTTATCCGTGACCTGTGGGACGCGATCGCCGACGTGATGGTACGGACGCCGGCCGCTCCCCGGGTTACCGGGTCACCAGCGTTCAGCGCGCCCGAGCCGGTACACGTCGGCGACCTGTCCGGCTGGCTGGCGGACAGCGCGGACGGTATGTCCGCCGGCGCACGGCTTGGACTCCGGGTCGAGTCCTGGCACCGGCCAGTGGACGCCGAGGACGCCGAGGACGCCGAGGAACCTGACGATACCGAGCCTGGCTTCCGCGTCGTGCTGCAGTTGCGCAGCAGCGCGGACCCGAGCCTGATTGTCGACGCCGCGGCACTCTGGGATCAGCCGCGGAGCGTGCTGTCGCGGTTCGGGGTGCGCGCGGAAACCGACCTGCTGCTCGCGCTCCGCAGGGGCGCGGCGGTGTGGCCGCCGCTCGGGGTGACACTTGGCCAGGCGCGGCCGGCCGGATTCGGGATCGACAATGACGCGATCGCGGACCTGCTCGGTTCGGCCGCGGAGGAACTCGCCGGGGTCGGCATCGAGGTGCTGTGGCCGAGCGCCCTGCTCGATGACGACCTCAAGGCGACAGCCGTCCCGATGCAGGCGCCCGGTCAGGTGACGGACGCCGGCCTGAACCTCGAGGCGTTGCTGAGCTTCCGGTGGCGGCTCACGCTTGGCGGCGAGGAACTCGACGAGACCGAGGTCGCGGAACTGGCGGAGGCGAAGCGGCCGCTGGTGCGGATCCGCGATCGCTGGGTGACGCTGAATCCGCTGCTGCTCGCGCGGCTTCGCCGGCCGCCGCGGACGCGCATGTCCACCATGGAGGCACTCGGCGCGGTCCTGGCCGGCTCCGTCGAGATCGACGGCGAGCGGGTCGAGGTCGCGGCCGAGGGAGCGCTCGCCGAACTGGCCAACCAGGTCGCCGCGCTCGCCGCCGAACCCGAGGTACTCGATTCGATTCCCGGCCTCGCCGCGACGCTGCGCCCCTACCAGCGGCGTGGCGTCGCCTGGCTGGCGGGCATGTGCGCGGCGGGCTTCGGCGGCTGCCTGGCCGACGACATGGGCCTCGGCAAGACGATCCAGATCATCGCGCTCCACCTGCACCGCCGGGCGACGGCAGCCGGGCCGACCCTGGTCATCTGCCCGGCCTCCCTGCTTGGCACCTGGGAACGGGAGATCCGCAAGTTCGCGCCCGGCGTGCCCGTGCGCCGCTTCCACGGCGGCGAACGGCACCTGTCCGGCGTCGCGTCCGACGAGTTCGTGCTGGTGACCTACGGGATCCTGCTGCGCGACGCCACGCGGCTCGGCGAGATCCACTGGGGCCTGCTCGTCGCGGACGAGGCGCAGGCCGTGAAGAACCCAGAATCGCGCAGCGCGCGGGCACTGCGGGAACTGCCGGCCGCCGCCCGGGTGGCGCTAACCGGCACGCCCGTGGAGAACCGGCTGGCCGACCTGTGGGCGATCCTGGACTGGACCACGCCGGGCCTGCTCGGTCATCTCGAAGGATTCACCCGGAGCATCGCGGTACCGATCGAGCGCTACCGGGATCCCGATACCACGGCGCGCTTCTCCAGGCTCATCCGCCCGTTCCTGCTGCGCCGCAAGAAGTCCGACCCGGGCATCGCGCCTGAGCTGCCACCGAAGACCGAGACCGACCGTATCGTGCCGCTGACGAGCGAGCAGGTCACGCTGTACGAGGCCGTGGTGCGGGAGACGATGGCCGCGATCGCGGAGGCTGAGGGAATCGAGCGGGCCGGCCTGGTCTTCAAGTTGCTCACCGCGCTGAAGCAGATTTGCAACCATCCCGCGCAGTACCTCAAGCAGACGGACGGCTCCTACGCGGGGCGGTCGGGGAAGCTTGCCGCGTTCGATGAACTGCTTGACATCATCCTCGCCTCCGGCGAGTCGATGCTCGTGTTCACCCAGTTCACGCAGCTCGCCGCCATCCTGCAAGAGCACCTCGACCGGCGCGGGATCGGTTCGCTGTTCCTCCACGGCGGCACGCCGGTGCACCGCAGGGAGGAGATGGTCGAGGAGTTCCAGGCAGGTAAGGCGCCGGTGTTCCTGTTGTCGCTCAAGGCCGGGGGCACCGGCCTGACGCTGACCCGCGCCAGCCACGTGCTGCACTACGACCGCTGGTGGAATCCAGCGGTGGAGGACCAGGCCACGGACCGCGCCTACCGGATCGGGCAGGACAAACCGGTCCAGGTGCACCGGCTCATCACCGAGGGCACCCTGGAGGACCGCATCGCTGATCTCCTGGAGAAGAAACGCGACCTGGCAGAGGCGGTCGTCGGATCCGGCGAGGGATGGATCACCGACCTGTCCGACGATGAGCTCGCCGAGCTCGTTTCCCTCCGGGAGACCGGATGACCGGCGAGCGGAGCTGGTGGGCGTCCGCCTGGATCAGCACCTTCGAGGAGCGGTCACGGCTGGACCCTAACCGGATGCCGCGCGGCGAGGAGTGCGCCGCCAGCGGCCAGGTCGGGGACCTGACGGTGCTGCCGGGCGAGGCGCGGGCCAGGGCTCAGGGCCGGATGGCCGTGCCGTACGACATCCGGATCAGGGTCAGGCCCTTCACCGACCAGGAATGGGACCGGGTACTCGACGTGATCTCCGCTCATGTCGGCCGCGCGGCGGCGCTGCTGGACGGTGAGCTGCCGCCCGAGATAGCCCAGGACGTGGCGAGCACCGGGCTGGATCTGGTCCCGGGCGTCGCGGAGGTCGGGCCGCGGTGCACCTGCCCCGACGAGGCCGAGCCCTGCAAGCACTCGGCGGGCGCATGCTTCCTGGTCGCCGACGCCCTCGACACCGACCCCTTCGTGCTGCTCCTGCTGCGCGGCCGAACCCGCGACGAAGTCCTGGCGGGACTCCGGTCCCGGCGCCGCGCGGCGGAGCCGGGACCGGCCTGGGAACGTACGGAAGCCGTGCAGGACACCGGCGTCGACGCGCGAGAGGTGTTCGCCGCCCCGCAGAAGCGAAGCCCCATCCCCACACCGCCGCTGCCGCCCGCGCACGCCGGGCACCCGTCGGCCATCCCGGTGGACCCGCCCGCGGCGTACCCGGGGCTGCGCGAGGACCTGGTCGGCCTGGCCACCGACGCCGCCCGGCGCGCGTGGGAACTCGTGACCGGCGCGAGCCCCGACGCCGCCCTCGGCCTTGACGAGGACGCCGACCTTGCCCGGCGGGCCGACATCGCCTTCGGCACGCCGGCCTTCGGCCGGATCGCCGAGCGCAGCGGAGTCGACGGCCGGCTGCTGGCGCGGACGGCGCTAGCGTGGCGGTACGGCGGCCAGGCCGGGCTTGAGACCCTCACTTCCGGCTGGATCCCCCACGAGGAACAGCCCGACGCGGCTGATCTGCTGAAGGGAGCGGTGACCGCGCTCCGCGGCGCCACCGGGGAACCAGCCTATGTGGTAGCGAACAGGGTGACCGCCAACCGCGTCCAGGTGCGTCTCGGGCGTGACCTGCTGTGGTACCCGTACCTGAGTTCCGGCGAGGACTGGGAGCCCGCCGGCGCGCCGCATGCCGACCCCGCACGAGCCATCGAGGTCGCGGGGCTCGCCCGCCCCCGTCGTTAGACCTGGGTGCGCTAGGCGGAGGCGACACCGGTCCCGGGCGGCTCCCCGTGTTCGTGGCTGAGCTAGAGGACGAAGGGGATGAGCATTTTCGTCCTGGCCTTGTAGGCCGGGTACGTGTCAGGGAACTCCCTGGCCAGGAACTTCTCCTCCCGCGTCGCGCTGAAGATGAAGAAGCCGACCAGGACGGCGGCCACGATCAGGCCGTACAGGCCGATCCGCAGCGCGGAGCACAGGCTCGACTGGTCACGGCTGGCCTTGGCGGTGAAGGCGGCGAGCAGCCAGCCAATCCAGGCTGATCAGCAGGCCATCTTCCTGTCCCGTTGCGCCGATGCTCCGGCGCAACGGGACGCTGGCGCCTCGGCCCTACCGCTGGACGTAGAACAGGCGCTTGTTCACGAACTCGTCGATGCCGAGCGGGCCGAGCTCACGGCCGAAGCCGGAGCGCTTGGTCCCGCCGAACGGCAGGTCCGCGCCCTCCCCGGCCGGGGTGTTGACGTTGGCCATGCCGACCTCGAGCTGCTGGGCGACCCGCGTCGCGCGCTCCTCGTCGGTCGACCAGACCGCGCCGCCGAGGCCGAAGTCCACCACGTTGGCGAGCTGCACGGCCTCCTCGTCGCTGCCGACCTTGTAGACGACGGCGACCGGGCCGAACAGTTCCTCCCTGTAGGCGCGCATCTCCGGGGTGACCCCAGTGAGCACGGCCGGGGCGAAGTACGCGCCGCCGTCCGCGAGGGTGCCGCCGACGTGCAGCGTCGCGCCCTTCGACACGGCGTCCTGCACCTGGGCGAGCAGGTTCTCCGCCGCCTTGCGCGACACCATCGGGCTGTACGCCTCGTCGGAGTCGTCGCCCGCCGGGCGCGGCGTCATCGCGGCGGCCCGCTTCACCAGGGCGGCCACGAAGTCGTCGTACATGTCGTTCATGACGATCAGCCGCTTGTTGGAGTTGCAGGCCTGGCCGACGTTCTCCATCCGGGTCGCCCAGGCGGTCTCCGCCGCCCCCTCCACGTCGGGGCTGTCCAGGACGATGTACGGGTCGGATCCGCCGAGCTCGAGTACGACCTTCTTGAGGTTGCGCCCGGCCTGCGCCGCGACCACGGTGCCCGCCCGCTCGGAGCCGGTCAGCGACACCCCGCGCAGCCGCGGGTCGGCGATCATGTCGGCCACCTGCTCGTGGGTCGCGAAGATGTTCGTGTAGACGCCCTCGGGCACCCCGGCGTCCTTCATGATCTGCGCGATCGCGAGGGCCGAGGTGGGGCAGTTCTCGGCGTGCTTGACGATGACGGTGTTGCCGACGACGAGCGCGGGCGCTGCGAACCGGGCCACCTGGTAGTACGGGTAGTTCCACGGCATCACGCCGAGCACCGGGCCGACCGGCAGGTACTCCACCCGCGCGGAGTCATGCCCGGGCAGCGGCCGGTCGGCGAGCAGCTCCGGGCCGTTGTCGGCGTAGTAGCCGAAGATGGCGGTGCAGAACTCGGCCTCCCCGACGCCCTGCGCGGGCCGCTTGCCCATCTCCTTGGTGATCAGCGCGGCCAGGTCGGCGGCCCGCTCGGTGAACAGCTCGGCGACCCGCTTGACGATGGCGGCGCGCTCGGCCACCGGCCGCCGCTTCCATTCCGCGAAGGCTTCGGTGGCGGCGCTGAGCGCGCCCTCGACCTCGGCGTCCGTGGCGAAGGGGAAGGTCTGCGACACCTCGCCGGTCGCGGGGTCGGTCACCTGATAGGGCGGGGTCTGCGTCATTGCCTGCTCCCGGAGTCGCTGTGGTACATGATTCCGACGACAACGTTACGGGAGGGAAGGTACCCGGCCAGCAGCAGGCCGTCCACCTGCGACGCGGCGCGGCGACTAGTCGGCGCTCGCGCAGGCCGCATCCAGCAGCTTCGCGTTCGATACGCTCGCCGCCGCCCCGGTGCTGGCCAGGCCGAAGGCGGCGTTGATCTGGCTGAAGGCGGGGTCGGTCTTGAGCGGCTTGTTGGCCATGAACGCCGGCCGCCACGCGGGGCCGGAGAACCACTCCTCAAGCTGGTACGGGGTGTCGGCGCGGAGCCGGCCGACGTAATCATCCCGCAGCCCCGCCCACTGCTCGCACACGGCGAGAGCGTCCATGCCGTCCGTGCTCGCTGGGAACGTCCCGTAGCTCATCGAGCCGAGCACCGGCACCGTCTGCGGTGTCACGGTGGCCATGGCCGTGGCCGTGGCCGAACCCGGCGTCTGCCCGGGTGCGAGCGACGATGATGACGACCGGCTGGCGCACCCGCTCGCCAGCAGCGCCAGCAGCGCGGCCAGCGCCACCAGTGCCAGCAGCGGCAACCGCGCCGGCCCGGACGCGGCCGATCCCGCGCGCACGGCACGCCGTGACCTCCCCGCCCCCATGGGATCGCTCACCTTCTGCCCCGCCGGTTTCCCCGTTCACCAGCCCGGCGCCTGGGCACAACAAGCTCTATCGGACAGTAATCAATTGATCACTGCGAGTGTATCAGCGGGCAGCCGCCGGCGAAACGAAACGGCCTCTCCACGTCGGCCGCTAAACAACTTGAGTTCTTCGTTAACTTGAACTCTTCGCCTTTATGGGGATAAGTTGACCAATGTGAACGCGGCCCCCATCCCAAGCACCGCCAGTGAGCTGCGCGGTGCCGGCCTGCGGGTGACGGCCGTCCGCGTCGCGCTGCTCGAGACCGTCAGGGATGGCGACCACCTCGGCGTCGACGGGGTCGCGGAAGGGGTGCGGACCCGGGTGGGCCACGTGTCCCTGCAGGCGGTTTACGAGGCGCTGCACGCGCTCACCGCGGCGGGGCTGGTGCGCCGCATCGAGCCGGCCGGCGGCCCGCCCCGCTACGAGGGACGGGTCGGGGACAACCATCACCATCTCGTCTGCCGGTCGTGCGGCGTGGTCGCCGACGTCGACTGCGCGGTCGGCGAGGCGCCGTGCCTGGTCCCCTCGGACGACCGCGGCTTCAGCCTGGATGAGGCCGAAGTGATCTACTGGGGACTATGCGCTAACTGCTCACCGCACACCTAACCAGCCTGAAATTCCTGAACACCGCTGATCCGACAAGCCCGGAGGCATTTCTCATGGCCGAGAATCATGACCCAGTAATCGCAGACGGTGAGACCCCGGAGGTCGCGGAGCAGACCGCGGGGGCGACCGCGGAAGGCGGCTGCCCCGTCGCCCACGGGCGCGTTCACCCCACTCAGGGCGATGCGAACAGCCAGTGGTGGCCGAACCGGCTCAACCTGCGGATCCTCGCCAAGAACCCGGTCGCGACCGACCCCTACCACGGGGAATTCGACTACGCGGCGGCGTTCAAGACCCTTGACCTGGCGGCCGTCAAGGCCGACATCGCCGCGGTGCTGACCGACTCCAAGCCGTGGTGGCCGGCCGACTTCGGCAGCTACGCGGGGCTGTTCGTCCGGATGGCGTGGCACGCCGCGGGCACCTACCGGGTGAGCGACGGCCGGGGCGGCGCCGGCTCCGGGCAGCAGCGGTTCGCGCCGCTGAACAGCTGGCCGGACAACGTGAGCCTGGACAAGGCCCGCCGCCTGCTGTGGCCGGTCAAGAAGAAGTACGGCAAGAAGATCTCCTGGGCCGACCTGATCGTGCTGGCCGGCAACGTCGCCATGGAGGCGGGCGGCTTCAAGACGTTCGGCTTCGGCGGCGGCCGGGTCGACGTCTACGAGCCGGACGCGGACGTGTACTGGGGATCGGAGACCGAGTGGCTCGGCGACGAGCGCTACACCGGCGACCGAGAACTGGAAGACCCGCTCGGCGCGGTGCAGATGGGCCTCATCTACGTCAACCCGGAGGGCCCGAACGGCAACCCGGACATCATCGCGGCGGGCCGGGACATCCGCGAGACCTTCGGCCGGATGGCGATGAACGACGAGGAGACCGTCGCGCTGATCGCCGGCGGGCACACCTTCGGCAAGACGCACGGCGCGGGCCCGGCCGAGAGCGTCGGCGCCGACCCGGAGGCCGCGCCGATCGAGCAGCAGGGCCTCGGCTGGAAGTCGACCTACGGCACCGGCGTCGGGGCGGACGCGATCACCAGCGGGCTCGAGGTCACCTGGACCTACCACCCGACCCGGTGGGACAACGAGTTCTTCCACATCCTGTTCGGCTACGAGTGGGAGCTGTTCAAGTCCCCGGCGGGCGCCAACCAGTGGCGGCCGAAGGACGGCGGCGGCGCGGGCCTGGTGCCCGAGGCGTTCGGCGACGGCAAGCGCGAGCCGCGGATGCTCACCACCGACCTGGCGCTGCGCTACGACCCGATCTACGAGCCGATCTCCCGCCGGTTCAAGGATGACCAGGCGGCGTTCTCCGACGCGTACGCCCGCGCCTGGTACAAGCTGACCCACCGCGACATGGGCCCGGCTGTCCGCCTGCTCGGCCCCGAGGTGCCGTCCGAGGTGCTGCTCTGGCAGGACCCGGTGCCGGCCGTGGACCACCCGCTCGTCGAGGCCGACGACATCGCCGGGCTCAAGCGCGAGGTCCTCGCCTCCGGGCTGCCGGTGGCCCAGCTGGTCACCACCGCGTGGGCGTCCGCCTCGACGTTCCGCGGCAGCGACAAGCGCGGCGGCGCCAACGGCGCGCGGCTCCGCCTGCAGCCGCAGAGCGGCTGGGAGGTCAACAACCCCGACCAGCTCGCGCTCGTGCTGCGCACGCTCGAAGGAATCAGGGACTCCTTCAACGGCAGCGCGGCCGGCGGCAAGAAGGTCTCGCTCGCCGACCTGATCGTCATCGCGGGCAACGCCGCGGTGGAGAAGGCCGCCGCGGACGCGGGGTTCACCGTGACCGTGCCGTTCGCGCCTGGCCGCACCGACGCGAGCGCCGAGCAGACCGACGTCGAGTCGTTCGCGCACCTCGAGCCGAAGGCGGACGGGTTCCGTAACTACCTCAGCAAGGGCCAGCGGCTCCCCGCCGAGTACCTGCTTGTCGACAAGGCGAACCTGCTCACGCTGTCCGCGCCGGAGATGACGGTCCTCGTCGGCGGGCTGCGCGTGCTCGGCGCGAACTACGACGGGTCCAAGCTGGGTGTCTTCACGCAGACGCCCGGGGTGCTTACCAACGACTTCTTCGTCAACCTGCTGGACTACGACACGACCTGGACGCCGGTCACCGAGGACGCCGCCACGTTCGAGGGGCGCGGCGCGGACGGCGAGGTCAAGTGGACCGGCAGCCGGGTCGACCTGATCTTCGGGTCGAACTCCGAGCTGCGGGCCGTGGCCGAGGTCTACTCCGGCGACGACGCGCAGGAGCACTTCGTCAGCGACTTCGTCGCGGCGTGGGCGAAGGTGGCGAACGCGGACCGGTTCGACCTGGCCTGACGGTCCTTCCGTTCCTGGACGCCCAGGCCGGACCGCAGGGGCTGGCCTGGGCGTTCGCGTGTCCCGCCGCGTCGGGTCACGCCCTGGTCATCCATCCCGAACGGGCGGGTGGCTGCGCCGGTCAGTTCTCCGGATCCGGGGCGGCGGCGGACGGGATGACCAGCGCGCGGCCTGCCTCGTTCGCGCGCCGGACGGCATCGTCCGCCGCCGCGGCCACGGCGCGCAACTCATCGGCGGTACGGCCCGTGACGCTCAGCCCCTCGGCCGGCTCGCCAAGCCGGATGAGCAGCTCCTCATAGTGGGGATTGAGGCCGGCCAACTCGGCGATGACCTTCTTCCGCTTGCGCGCCGCGTCGGCCTTGGCCGCGAGCGCGGCGAACTCCTCAAGGCGGCCGATCCGCTGTTCGACGTCCGCGACCGCGAGGTCGTGCACTCGCCGCTGCGGACCGAGGACGGCCTGGATCTCTGCGTCTCTGGTGTCCACGCCCTGCAAGATGGCTGGCAGGCGCCGTTCCGTCACCGATATCAGCGCCAGGCGTTCCGCGATGTCCCACAGGTGATACGGCAGGACGGCGGCTATCTCCACCGTGTCGATGAGCCCGAGGCGCACGGCCTCCGCCTTCTGGATCGACCTGGCCGCCTTACGCGCGCGCCGCCAGCGGACTTGCCCGGCCTCGTGCAGGTCAAGTTCGGGCACGACGTACCGGCGATGGTAGGTGACCGCCGCGCTCCGGGCCCTGCGCCGGCCACGTGGCGGCGGCTGCCCGGGCTCGTGGTCACGGAAGCCGATCAGGGCACTGACGACCGCGAGCGGCAGCCAGATGAACACCGCCATCAGTATCAGGTCGGGCTGGCCGGCCAGCAGGCCGGCGCAGGTCTGGAGCACCGCGAGTACCAGGCTGCCGGCCGTGGCGTAACGCGCGCCCGTCACGGTCGCCGACCTGGCGTCCTTCTGGGCGCGCTGGTCGCCGGGCACCTCCGGCTTGACCACGGCATCGCCGAAGGCCAGCAGGGCGGTCACCGGCGCTTGCACGAGCTCCAGCCGCGCCGTAGCCGGGATCTCCGGGTCGTTTACTATCTCGGGCACACCTGCTCCCGCCGGGAGGCGCGATGCCACGTTCCTTACGCGGCGCGCCGCTCCGTATGAGGGCATTGTGCGCCGGCCCGGTGCCCGCCGGGAAGGGGGCAAGAGCCCCCGCGGCGAATCAGCGCGGTGGATCAGTGCGGTGGATCAGTGCGGTGCCTCGGCGGGGAACTCGCGGCCGTGCTCGAACTTGCGAATGACCCGCATGCCGTCGTCCCCCTTGACCACCACCACCTGAGGCGGCCCGGCATAGCTACGGAACCGTGCCTCCTCAAGCGCGTCAGTCAGCCCCTTGAGCGTGTAAGGGTAGAGCTTGTCCACGTTTCCCGACGACCCGCCGGGACTCTCGTCCCGCACCACGTACGCTCCCCTTGCCATGGCGGCACCTCCCCCGCGGTAGCCGTCCCATGATCAACTTAGCAAGCACGCAGGCCAGCGGGCCGGAGAGGGGACCGGGATGGACGACAAGGGCGCCGGCCAGATCAGGGGCCTGCCGCTGGCGGGCCTTCTCGTCGTCTCGCTCGAGCAGGCGGTGGCCGCGCCGTACGCCACCCGGCAGCTCGCCGACCTGGGCGCGCGGGTCATCAAGGTGGAGCGGCCCGGGCCAGGGGACTTCGCCCGCGGCTACGACGCGGCCGTGCACGGGCAGTCGTCGTACTTCGTGTGGCTGAACCGGGGCAAGGAGTCCGTCGTCCTGGACGTCAAGGACCCGGCCGACCGGTCGCTGCTCACCGCGATCATCGACCGGGCCGACGTCTTCGTGCAGAACCTCATCCCCGGTGCCGCCGCACGGCTCGGCCTTGACGCCGCCACGCTGCGCGGCAGGCGGCCCGCGCTGATCCACTGCTCGATCTCCGGCTACGGCGAGGACGGACCCTACACCGCGAAGAAGGCCTACGACCTGCTCATCCAGTGCGAGGCCGGCCTCGTCCTGTCGACGGGAACCCCGGAAGCGCCGGCCAAGGCCGGCTTCTCCGTCGCCGACCTCGCCACCGGCGTCTACGCCTACAGCGCCATCCTCGCCGCCCTCTACGACCGGGAGCGTACCGGGGCCGGCGCCACGCTGCGCGTCTCGCTGCTCGACGCGCTCGGCGAGCTGATGTCACAGCCCGCCTACTTCTCGCACTACGGCGGCGAGCCGCCCAGGCGAACCGGGGCACGGCACCCGTCGATCTCGCCGTACGGCCCGTTCCGCGCGGCCGACGGCTCGGTGTTCTTCGGCATCCAGAACGAGCGGGAGTGGCTCACCCTCTGCCGCGACGTCCTGCGGCGGGCGGACGTGGCAACGGATCCCCGCTTCGCGACCAACCCGGACCGGGTCGCGCACCACGACGAGCTGACCGCGGTCATCGAGTCCGCCTTCGCCGGCCGGACCGCCGACGAGGTGAGCGGCGCACTTGAGGCGGCGGGGATCGCGAACGCCCGGCTGCGCGCGCCCGCGGACCTGTTCAGCCACCCGCAGCTGGTCGCGCGGGACCGCTGGCGGCCGGTCGCGACGCCGGGCGGTGAGATCGCCGCGCTGCTGCCGCCGGCCGAGATCGCCGGGACCGAGCCGGCCATGGGCCGGGTCCCGGCGCTCGGCGAGCACACCGCGGCCGTCCGCGCCGAGTTCGGCGCCGGCTGACGGCTCGCGATCTGCCAGATTCGGCCGCTGGCTGCTGCCGCAGCCTACTCCACCGCGCCATCGGAGTATGCCCGGCCGTGCCCTTGCGGTTCGTCATGGGTGTGCGACGAACCCTCAGCCGTGAGCCCGAAGGTGTTGCGCATATCTGCACGTCTCGCGGCTAGGGTAAGTTTTTGTCCTGCCGTCTAGGAAGTGATCGCTACCCGGGAGCGACTACAGGGATTGGCACCGGCACGCGCTGACAACGACTTCGCTCTGGGCGCGGTCGACTGGTCGGTCCGAGCCGACAACTGGCGCGAACATGATCGGCCAGCACGGTGCGCGCAGGAGCGCGGCCCGCCGATCCGCTAGGCCGCCGCGGCGCAGTGCTGCGCTCGCTCGGCGATCTGACGATCGCGCTGCGGGCTTGCCGTCGCGCATGCCCAGGCGGTTGCGGCCTGGCCGAAGGCGCTGGGACCGAATCGAGCCACTCAGTTGACACCGGGCTAGGCCCGCGCGCCGTGACGATGACCACCACGGCGCCGATACGTAGGCCGTATATCCCGGTGCCCGCGCGTTCGGTTGACGCGGTAGCTTTCAGCATAGGCCGGCGAGCCTGGCCGCGCGCACGACCGGCACGTCGGCGGCAGCTCCCGGCATTCCGCGACGGCGGCGAGCTTGCCCAGGTGGATCCCCTGGGTGCGGCGAGGTCCGGTCTCGGGCTTCGAGCTGGCCGGAACCCGGGCGCGTGCGATGGACGTAACGGACGTGCACCTAGTCGGCGGCAAAGTACGGGACGTGCGCGCCGAGACGACCTGCGTGAAGGGGCTGACGGGTCGGTCTGTCGAGTTTGCCAGCTGCGAGCTCGGCGACTGCGATGGACCGGGGGAAAGTTGTCGCGGGTCCGGTTCGATGGCTGCAAGCTGCTGGCTGCCAGGTTCGAGAACGTGACCTTGGAGCACGTCGTTTTCTCCGACTGCAAGCTGGACTACGCGATGTTCAGCCGTGTCCGGGTGCTGGGCCCGGTGCTATTCACCCGGTGCTCGCTCCGGGAGGCCGAGTTCCAGGGATGCGACCTTCGCGTTCGCTGTTCGACGGCTGCGAGCTCGGGCTGACTGTTTCGGGCCGGGAAGCTACCGGGGGTGCGATCTGCGCGGGAACGACCTGTCAGCGGTAAGCGGGGCGCATCACCTCCGCCGTGTCATCATCGACCGTGTCCAGCTGCTTCAACTGGCCGAGGCGCTGGCCGGGGACCTCGAGGTCAGCTTTGGCGACGACCGCTGATCGGCTCACTCGACCGCCTCGCTGATGTCGCCGTGCACGGCGCGAGCGCGTTCGGCTAGCGCGGCTCCCCGGCCGCCTGGTGCCCGGCCGCTGCGGCGAAGTGTGCGGACTAATCGGCCAATTGCTGTCACACTATCCTCGGCGGGAGCGCGGGGTCGCTTCTGCGCCCGAGGAGGCCTGGGGTGAGCAGCGAGTTCAGCGCACAGCAGTACGCCGCGATGGCCAGGCTGGTACCTGGCAGCCAGCTGGCCGGGTACGTGATCGAGGAGCAGGTCGGCGCCGGCGGCATGGCCGTGGTCTTCCGCGCCCGCGACTCGGTGCTCGGGCGGTTGGCCGCGCTGAAGATACTGTCCCCGACCCTGGCGGCTGACCAGGCGTTCCGGGTCAGGTTCCTGCGCGAGTCGCGGGCGGTGGCCTCGGTCGAGGAGCCGCACATCATCCCGGTGTACGGGGCCGGGGACGCCGACGGCGTGCTGTACATCGCCACCAAGTTCGTCTCCGGCGGCGACCTGGCCGACGTGCTGCAGCGGGCGGGCGGGGCGCTCGAGCCGCCCCGGGTCGCGATGTTCATCGAGCAGGTGGCCGCGGCGCTCGACGCGGCGCACGCGGCGGGCCTGGTGCACCGGGACGTCAAGCCAGGCAACGTCCTGGTCGACGTGTCGCAGGGACGCGGCGAGCACGCGTACCTGTCGGACTTCGGGCTGAGCAAGCCGGCGATGGCCGCCACCGGGCTGACCGCGACAGGGACGTTCCTCGGCACTCCGGACTACGCGCCGCCAGAGCAGATCAGGGGCGAACCGGTCGACGGGCGCGGCGACCAGTACTCGCTGGCCTGCATGGCGTTCGCCCTGCTCACGGGCAACCTGCCGTTTCACCGCCAGGAAACCATGGCGACGCTGTTCGCGCACCTCAACGACCCGGTGCCGCCGTTGTCCCGGTTCCGCGGCGACCTGCCGGCCGGGAACGGACGCGGTGCTCGCCCGCGGGCTCGCGAAGGAGGCGCGGGACCGGTACGCGCGGTGCGGTGAGTTCGCGGCGGCGCTGCGCGACGCGCTGGCCGGCGGGCGGGCTGGCGCGAGTTCGGCTCTTGGCTCGGCTTTTGGTCCGGGCTCGGCGGGGGACGCGCGGACGCGGCTGGACTCGGCCCCGTCTGGGTCACGGCCACCGCAGGTACCGCGGACCGCGGTATGGCCGGACACGCGGGTGTGGCCGGATTCGCCAAGCGGGCCTCGGCCCGCGACGGAGTTGGCCTCGCCCTCCGCCTCACCTGGCGTCGCCGTCGGGCGGGGCGCCTTCTCCCCACGCGCCGTCGGGCGGTTCACCCGCGCCCCTCGCGCCGTCTTGGCCGTGGCCCGCGTCGGACCCGGCCGCGGCGTCCGGCGCAGCCGCCGCGTTCCAGCCGACGTGGACGACCCAGCCGCCGGCCGGCGCGGGCGGGCCCACGCCCCCGTTCCCCGCCGGGGGACCCACGGCGCACGGAGCGGGTGGCCCGCCGGCCGGCGCGGCTTCCGGGTACGCCCCCCGGCCGGCCGCCCCGGTTGCCCCCGCCGCGCCGGCTATGCGCCAGGCGGGCAGTGGCAGGCCCGCCACGAGCCTTCCCCCGCCGCCACCGCCCGCCGCTGGCCAGGGCGGCAAGCTACCGCTGATCCCCAAGTCGGCGGTCATCGCCGCGCTGGCCGCGGTCGCGGCGCTGCTGATCCTGTTCCTGCTGCACGGGCTCGGGTAACGGCTGCTGGCCGCCCCATCCGCCGCACCGGCCCCACCAGCCGCGACGCCAAATCATTGTGTGCTGTTTCAACCACATGGACTGACTGACGTTTTGCACTTACCCTTCGGCGCACGGATGCGCCGGATTGACTGCCCGGCGCCGTCTAGGGCCTGGGTCGCGGCGCCGGTTCCCAGTTAACGGGTAAATTCCGCTCCTCGGGTAAATAAAGCACCGCTCACACGTGCGAAATTTACCTGATAAGCAGAGTTTACCCGTTAACGGACGCGGGGCAGTGGAACAGCTTCCCTCCTGTTGCGGCAGCACCGGGTGAGGCTGCGGAGATTGCCGAGCGGCGTTAGCGCCCGCATACGGGCACTAACAACCCAATAATCCCGGCCGCGACCGGTGAGGCGGATGCGCTGCCAGCGGGAGGCCTGCGCGCCCGGCGCACGAGCGGGCGGGCGGTTAGTCCCAGCAGAGACAGAACGGCTTGCCTGCCGGGTCGGCGTAGACCCGCCAGTTCTCCCCGCTGAAGTTCAGCGAGGCGGCGCCAAGCCGCAGCACCGCGGCCTCGGCCGCGTCAACGTCGTCGACCGTCACGTCGAGGTGGACCTGCTGCGGGTACGCCGGATCCGGCCACCGCGGCGCGTGATACTCGGTGACCTGCTGGAACAGCACCGGCTGCGCTCCGTCCTCGCCGATCATCGCCACCCCCTCGCCCTGGTAGGTGACCGGCTTGCCGAGGAGCTCCGCGTAGAACGCGCTCAGCTGCCCGGCGTCCGGGCAGTCGAGCATCACGCCCATCAGCGTGGTCTGCTGCCTCGCCGGGAACAGGCACAGGTCGAACGGGTGCCCGGCCGGGTCGGCGAGCGTGTACCAGGTCTCGTTCTTGCGCAGCAGCCGCGCGCCCAGCTCCACCGCTGTTGCCGAGCCGGCCTCGAGGTCCGGCACGCGCAGGTCGAGGTGCGCCTGCTGCGGGTACGCCGGATCGGGCCACCGCGGCGGCACGTGGCCCGGGCTGCGCTGGGCGGCGACGCGCCACCCGTCTCCGGTCTCCATCGTGACCCACTCGTCGTCGGCGTCGCGCACTGTCCATCCGCCGAGTGCGGTGTAGAACGCGGCGAGCCGCCTTGCGTCTGGTGCGTCGAGCGCCACCGCGCGCAACGTGCCGATCATCGGGGACCTCCTCCTGAGTCACCGCCCATCATGCCCGACGCCGTCCGCCCAATCATGCCCGACGCGGTCCTAGTAGCGGATCACTCCCCGGATGTTCCGGCCGTCGCGCATGTCCTGGTAGCCCTCGTTGATCTGGTCGAGGGTGTAGGTCCTGGTGATCAGCTCGTCCAGCTTGAGCTTGCCCGCCTCGTACAGCGCGAGCAGCCGCGGGATGTCGTAGCGCGGGTTAGCGGAACCGAAGATGGTGCCGACCAGCTCCTTGTTCATCAGGGTGAGGTCGGCCAGGCTGAGCGTGACGTCGGTGGCGTACATGTTGGCGACCGCGGTGACGACGGCGCGGCCGCCCTTGCCGACCATGGCCATCATCGGGGCGATCATGGCGCCGTCGGCGAGGCCGACGGTGAGGATGACCCGGTCGGCGTTGCGGCCCCAGGTGATCTCGCTGACCAGGCCGACGGCCTCGCCGATGCTCGCGGCGGTGTGCGTGGCGCCGAACGTGAGGGCCTGCTCTCGCTTGAACGCGACCGTGTCCACGGCGACGACCTGCCTGGCGCCCGCCGCGGCCGCGCCCTGGACCGCGTTCATGCCGACCCCGCCGGTGCCGATCACCACCACGGTGTCACCCGGCCGCACCTGCGCCGCGTAGACCGCCGACCCCCAGCCGGTGGTCACGCCGCAGGCCACAAGCGCGGCCGGCTCGAGCGGCAGGTGGCCCGGGATCTTGACCAGCGACCCCTGGTTCACCACGGAGTACTCGGCGAACGTGCCGAGCGAGCACATGGTGGCGCAGTCAGTCCCGTCGGCGGTGTGGTGCCGCGCGGTGCCGTCCTGCTGACGCCCCCTGGTCAGCGTCGCGCCAAGGTCGCACAGGTTCTGCCGCCCCGACGCGCATGACGGGCAGGTGCCGCAGGACGGTATGAACGAGGTGACCACGTGATCGCCGGGGCGCAGCCCGCTCACGCCCGGCCCGGTCTCCTCTACCACCCCGGCGCCCTCGTGCCCGGCGATCATCGGGAACTGCCTGGCCGCGCCGGGCGTGCGCTCCGGGTCGGCCACCAGGTCTCCGGTCACCAGGTGCTCGTCGGAATGGCACATGCCGCTCGCCGCGAACCGCACGAGGACCTCGTTCTCCCCAGGGGGGTCGAGGTCGACCTCTTCGATCTGGTACTTCGTGCCCGGCCCGTACAGCACCGCCGCCTTGACCTTCACCGGTCCCTGCCTCTCTTGCCTCATCTCTTGCGCCGGGCGGCATCGCTTGCGTCGTGCCGCCTTCGCTGCCTTCATCATGAGCCGCAGGCCCGCCCGAATCCAGCCGTCCAGGTCACGGAGGAATCACCCATCTCGGCGACGTCGGCGCCCCACGTCTGCGCGTGGCCCGTCGGCGCGAACTCCGCTCGCTGGCGGGCGGTGACGGCCCTGTTTGCATAGCTGGGGACCACGATCCATCGCGTTTGCATAGCGGGCGCCCATGATCAGGTCGTTTTGCGGCATATGTCCAGCCCGCGACTATACAAAGATGCGGATTCGTGGTCCTGAGCTATGCAAAGCCATCCCGCGCGGGGCGTGGTCGCGCTGGGGCGGGGATTCGCGTGGGCTGCGGGTTGGCGGGTTGCCGATTCTCACGGCCAGCCAAGATCATCCAGGGGAAGGTCGCGCGGGCGTGAAGACCTCTCGTGGTTGCGGGCCTGCGGGCGGGAACTCGTGAGGCGAAGGCGGCGGCCGCGGCCTTGGGTCAGAAGACCTGGGGGAAGCGGTCGCGGACGGTGGCGGCGGTCTCGGCGGGGGGGGCGGACCAGATGGCCTGGTTGAAGATCTCGACCTCGATGTCGCCGGCGTAGCCGGCGGCGGTGACGGCGGCGGTGATGGGCGGGAAGTCGATGTGGCCGTCGCCGACGTGGCCGCGGCCGAGCAGGGTGTCGGCGGGCAGCGGCAGGATCCAGTCGCAGACCTGGTAGCTGACGATGCGGTCCCCCGCCCTGGCGATGTCGGCGAGCAGCGCGGCGTCCCACCAGACGTGGTAGGTGTCCACGACGACGCCGACGGCGTCGGCGGGGAACGCCGCGGCCAGGTCGAGCGCCTCGCCGAGGCGGGTGATCACGCACCGGTCGGCGGCGAACACCGGGTGCAGGGCCTCGATGCCGAGCCGCACGCCGTGGGCCTGCGCGACCGGGACGAGCTCGCCGATCGCGTCGGCGATCATGCGCCTGGCCAGGCCGATGTCCCGGCTGCCCGGCACCAGGCCACCGGAGACGAGGACGAGCGTGTCCGCGCCGAGCGCGGCCGCCTCGGCGATCGCCGCCTTGTTGTCCGCGATCGCCGCCTGGCGCGCGGCCGGGTCGGCGTGGGTGAAGAAGCCGCCGCGGCACAGGCTGGAGACGCGCAGCCCGGCCGACGCGCACGGTCCGCGGCCGCGGCGGCCAGCCCGGCCTCGCGCGACGTGCTCGCGCCACAGCCCGATCGCCGGGATCTCGTGCCTGACGCAGAGGGCGACGGCCTCGGCCACGCTGAGGGTGTTGACCGTCGCCTGGTTGAGCGACAGCCGGCCGAACGGGGTCACACCCGCCCCTTCCGGGGCACTGGCCGTCACCGGCTCAGCGACGGCCGGCACGGCCGGGTCCCCCCGCCCCCTTCCGGACGCTGGCCGCGCCGGCGAGCGGCGGCCGACGCGGCCGGGTCACGCGCGTTCCCGCAGGAACGCGGTCATCCGGCCGACGGCCAGGTCCGGGTCGGTCAGCGCGCCGGCCGCCGCGGCGAGCTCGAACACGCCGACCAGGTGATTGACCGAGCGCTCGCCGTTCCAGGCCGTCGAGCATCAGGAAACGCGGCTGGAAGCCGTTCAGCCAGGCGAGGAAGGCCACGCCCGTCTTGTAGTAGTAGGTCGGCTCCTCGAAGACGTGCCGGCTGAGCGGAACGGTCGGCCCGATCGCGGCGTCATACCCCGCCAGGTCGCCCGCGTCGAGCGCGTGCAGCGCCGCGGCGGCGGGCGCGGTAACCGCGGCGAACGCGCCGAGCAGCGCGTCGCTGTGGCCGGCGGCGTCGCCCTTGATCAGGTCGGCGTAGCCGAAGTCGTCGCCGGTGTAGAGCCGGATCCCGGCCGGGAGCCTGCGGCGCAGCGAGACCTCCTTGCCCGCGTCAAGCACCGAGAGCTTGATGCCGTCGACCTTGTCGCCCGCCTGGTCGATCAGCTCGAGCACGGTCGCCGCCGCTGACTCGAAATCGCCGCCGCCCCAGTAACCGCGCAGCGCCGGGTCGAACGCCGCGCCGAGCCAGTGCAGGATGACCGGGCGGGACGCCTGCTTGAGCACCGCGCCGTAGACGTCGAGGTAGTCGCGGGGGTTGCGGGCGGCCGCGGCCAGCGCACGGCTCGCCATCAAGATGACCACGGAGCCAGTCGCCTGCACGAAGGCGAGCTGCGCCTCATACGCAGCCGTGATCGCCGCGAGGGAGTGGACCTGCCCGGCGGCGAGGTGGTCGGTGCCGGCCCCGCAGGCGAGGTCCGCGTACCGGCCCGCGGCGCGCCGGGCGGCGGCGCGGTCCGCCGCGCTCGCGATCAGCTCGCGCGCCAGCCCCCAGGTCAGGCCCATGCCGCGCTGCGCGGTGTCCATCGCCTCCGCGACCGCGAAGCCGTGCTCCCACAGGTGGTCGCGGAAGCGGAGGGTCGCCTGCCAGTCGATGAGGTCGCCGCCGTCGACCGAGGCGACGTGGGCGGCGGCGTAGACGCGCCGCGACGCGGGCGGCGGGTAGGACGCGGCCCAGGCCGGGGCGGTGACCTCCAGCGGCTCCGCGCGGCCGGGCAGCGTGATGCGGGCGGTCATCAGCAGGCTCCCGGCAGGCCGGCGGTGCCGTGCTCCCCGCCAGGCCCGCTGATGCGCGGCGGCGGCGCGTCGGCGGCGGTACCTCGACGCGGCGGCTCTCGGCGGAGGACCGCATCGCGAGCTCGGCGAGCTGAACGCCCCGGGCGCCGGCGGACAGGTCCCAGCGGGAAGGGCCGGCCGAGCGCGGCGTCCCGCAGGAACAGCTCCCACTGCGCCTTGAACCCGTTGTCGAACTCCATGTTGTCCGGCACGTCGGTCCACATCGCCTGGTAGTCGAGCGGGTCGGGCAGGTCGGGGTTCCACACCGGCATCGGCGTGGACACCTTGTGCTGTATCGCGCAGTTGCGCAGGCCCGCCACCGCGCTGCCGTGCGTGCCGTCCACCTGCAGCTCGAGCAGCTCACGGCGGTTGACCCGGACCGCCCACGAGGAGTTCACCGAGCCGAGGGCGCCGCTGGCGAACTCGAGCACCGCGTAGGCGGCGTCGTCCGCGGTCACCTGGTACGGCTCGCCCGACTCGTCCCACCGCCTGGGCAGGTGGGTGGCGTGCCGCGCGTAGACCGCGCTGACCGGCCCGAACAGGTCCTCGAGCAGGTACTGCCAGTGCGGGAACATGTCGAGCACGATGCCGCCGCCGTCCGCCGCGCGGTAGTTCCACGACGGCCGCTGCGCCGGCATCCCGTCGCCCTCGAACACCCAGTAGCCGAACTCGACGCGGACCGAGAGCACCCGGCCGAAGAAGCCCTCGCGGAGCAGCCTGCGCAGCTTGATCACGCCGGGCAGGAACAGCTTGTCCTGGACGACGCCGTGCGTGACGCCGGCCGCCCGCGCCGCCTCGGCCAGCGCGTAGGCGGCGGCGGCCGTGGCGGCCACCGGCTTCTCCGTGTAGACGTGCTTGCCCGCCGCGATGGCGCGGGCCACCGCGTCCTCGCGGGCGCTGGTGACCTGGGTGTCGAAGTAGACGTCGATCTCCGGGTCGCCGAGCACCTCGTCCAGGCTGGTGGTCCACCGGGTAAGCCCGTGCCGCTCGGCGATGGCGCGCAGCCGCTCCTCGCTGCGCCCGACGAGCACCGGCTCCGGGTAGAGCAGCGTGCCGCCCCGCGCTCCGGCGCCGTGCCGTCGCCGCAGCGGGATGCCGCCCTGCTCGCGGATCGCGAGCAGCGACCTGACCAGGTGCTGCCGGTATCCCATCCGGCCGGTGACCCCGTTCAGTGCGACGTGAATGACCTTGCGCGCCATGGACGAGCCTCCGCGTCCGGGGATAATCTTGGGAAAGGGCTTTCCCGAGAATAGGCTTGGCAGTACGGGTGGTCAAGCGACGAGGAGGCCCGGTGACGGACGCGCGTCCCGACGGCCGCGGCACGGTGCGGCGGCAGGTTGCACACGCGGCGGCGCAGCAGCGCGTGACGCTGCAGGATGTCGCCGACCGGGCGGGGGTGTCGCTGACCACCGCGTCCCGGGTGGTGAACGACGGCGCGCGCCGGGTCGGCAAGCCGCTCGCCGAGCGGGTGCAACAAGGCGGTCGCCGAACTCGGCTATACGGCGAACCTCCAGGCCAGGGCCGTGGCCACCGGGCAGAGCACGATGATCGGGGTGGCGCTGCGCGACATCTCCGACCCGTACTTCTCCTCGATCGCCGCCGGGCTCATCGAGGTCGCCGACGCCGCCGAGCTGCTGGTGTGCATGACGAGCACGGCCGCGCACGAGGAGGCCGAGCGCGAGTACGTCGCGCTGATGCGCGCGCAGCGGGCGCGGGCGGTCGTGCTGGTGGGCAGCAGGTCGGACAACGACGCCGGCCAGGGACGCGCTGCGCGCCGAACTCGACGCGTTCACCCGGTCCGGCGGGCGGGCCGCCTGCGTCGGGCAGGACATGCTCGGCGTGGACACGGTGCTGCCGGAGAACAGGGCGGGCGCGGACGCGCTGGCCAGGGCGCTCGCCGCGCTCGGGCACCGCAGGTTCGCCGTGCTCGCCGGCCCGCGCCCGCTGCTGACCGCGCGGGACAGGACCGACGGGTTCCGCGACGGGCTGCGCGCCTGGTCGCTGCCGCTCGACGCGGCGCGGATCGTGCACGGCGACCTGTCGCGGGACGGCGGGTACGCAGGCGATGAGCGAGATACTCGCCGCGGGCGAGCCGCTGCCCGGCTGCGTGTTCGCGGTCAGCGACATCATGGCGGTCGGCGCGCTGGCGCGGCTGCGCGCCGCCGGGCTCGACGTGCCCGGCGACATCGCCCTCGCCGGGTTCGACGACATCCCGACGCTGCGCGACGTCTACCCGCCGCTCACCACCGTGCGGCTGCCGCTCAAGCAGCTCGGCGAGATGCGGCCGCGCGGCTGGTGCTCGGCGAGGACGCGCCGCCGCGGCCGCGCGTCGTCCCGGTGCCCGGCGAGGTCGTGCTGCGGGACAGCACCCTCCCGCACCCGCCGGCGCCCCGCTGACCTGGACCTGCGCTCCGGAGTCTTGCGCGTCCCGCCTCGCATTCGGTATTTTCACGGAAAACCGGAAAGCGCTTGCCAAGACGACGAGCGTGCCGGGAGTGAGAGCACTGCCGGGAGTGACACTTATGAGCGAAGCGGCGTCCGTTCCGTTCTCGGAAACCAAGGCACCTGAATCGGCGGAGCGGCTGCACCGCGGCGCGCTGCGCCTGGTCGACATCTCCGCCTCGACGATGGCGAACATCGGCCCGGCCTACAGCTTCTACTTCGGGGCCGGCTTCCTGTTCCTCACCGCGGGAGTCGCCGCGCCGCTGACCATCATCGTGGCCGGCATCGCGATCGCGCTGCTCGGCAACACGCTGTCGCAGTTCTCCCGGGCGCATCCGTCCACCGGCGGGTTCATCTCCTACGTCGGCAAGACGTTCGGCGGCACGAGCGCGGTGACCACCGCGCTGCTGTGCGGCGCCGGGTACATCATCGCGATCTCCTCGGTGCTCGCCATCTGCGGCGGCTACATCTCGATCGTGCTGCAGTACTACTTCAACTGGAACGTGCCGTGGGTCGTCTTCTCGGTGATCTTCACCGCGGGCGCGATCGTACATGATGTTCCGCGGCGTGGCGGTGTCCACCAAGCTGGCCGGGCTGTTCTTCGGCTTCGAGATGCTGGTGCTGATCGTGGTGTCGGTCGCCGCGCTCATCAAGCACGGCGGCCACCTGTCCGCGGTGCCGTTCGAGCCCAGCCACATCACCAACGGCTTCAGCGGCCTCGCGGCCGGGTTCCCGCTCGCCGTCTACCTGTTCATCGGCTGGGAGAACTCCGCCGCGCTGGCCGAGGAGACCGGCAACCCGCGGCGTAACGTGCCGCGCGCGGTGTTCCTGTCGATCGCGCTGATGGTGACCGGCTACGTGCTGTACGCCTACGCCACCGCCACCGACTTCAAGTACAGCGTCACCGCGCTGGGCGGCGCCGCCATCCCGTTCATCAACGTGTCGCACAACATCGCCGCGTGGCTGTCCCTCTTCGCCTGGATCGCGGGCGTCACCTCGACGCTCGGCGTGCTGATCTCCGCGGTGAACTCCCAGGCCCGGCTGATCTTCAACGCCGGCCGTGAGGGGCTGCTGCCCCGCTGGCTCGGCAAGGTGCACCCGCGCGCGGCGCACGCCGGTCAACGCGATCTCGCGTTCGTCGCCATCGCGACGGTGATCATCGCGGTCTGGGCGCTGCTGCACCTGATCGGCGGGCAAGCAGCGGCTCGATGAGCGCGCTGAACTACTTCGTCGAGTCGTCCACGATGGGCACCATCCTGGTGCTCGTGGTGTACTTCCTGTCCAACCTGGCGCTGCCGTTCTACTACCGCAAGTTCCGGCCGCAGGAGTTCCGCGTCGTCAAGCACGCGGTGCTGCCGGTGCTCGGCATGATCGCCATCGGCGTGCCGGTGTACTACCTGTGCAAGCCGGGGCAGCCGACCCCGTACGACTGGTTCCCGTACGCGGCGCTCGGCGTGGTCGTGGTGTCCGTCCTGTACGCCTTCTTCCTGAGCCGCCGCGACCCGGGCCTCGGCGACCGGGTCGGCTCGATCGTCGCCGACGAGTAGCGCACGGCCGGCAAGAAGGCGACGCACGCACCCGTTCCGTACCTCAGTTCCGTACCTCAGCGAAGGGGAGACAGCCGATGACCGCGGACCCGCACCCGCTGGAGGCGGCCACCGCCGGCGAGTACCTCGCCGGACGGGAGATCATGGCGGCCGCCGGGCTGCTCGCGGACCCGGTCCGGTTCGCCTACTACGGGCTCGAGGAGCCGCCCAAGGACGAGGTGCTCGCTGGTGCCGCCCGGCCCGGTGGTGGTCAACAAGGCGCGCCGGCCGGCGGCTGCGCGCGTTCCTGCTCAACCTCAAGACCGGCGAGTCCCTCGACGTCGTGGTGTCGCTCACCGGGCGCAGCGTGGTCAGCGCCCGGGTGGTCGACACCGCGGCCGAGGGGCAGCTGCCGATCGTCGACTCCGAGTACCACCTGGTCGAGGAGGTCGTCGCCGCCGATCCCGGGTGGCAGGCGGCGATGGCCAGGCGCGGCCTCACCGACATGAGCAAGATCAGGATCGCCCCGATCACCGCGGGCAACTACCGCTCGCCCGCCGCGGACGACGAGCGGCGGATGGTGCGCGCGCTCGCCTTCCTCCAGGCCGGGGAGCACGACCTGGCCTGGGCGCATCCCGTCGACGGGGTCACCGCGCACGTGGACCTGACCGAGAAGAAGGTCCTCGGCGTCTACGACGAGTTCCAGCTGCCCGTGCCCGCGGAGTCGGGTGACTACGACGACCCGCAGGTGCGCGGGCCGGAGCGCGCCGGGCTGCGGCCGATCGAGATCACCCAGCCGGAGGGGCCGAGCTTCACCCTGGACGGCAACCTGCTGCAGTGGCAGGGCTGGTCGCTGCGGGTGGGCTTCGACCTGCGCGAAGGGCTGACCCTGCACCAGATCTCGCTGAACGAGCGGCCGGTGATCTACCGCGCGTCCATCCCCGAGATGGTGGTGCCGTACGGCGACCCGCGGTTCCGCTACTGGCAGGCGTACTTCGACACCGGCGAGTACCTGGTCGGCAAGTGGGTCAACTCCCTCGAGCTCGGCTGCGACTGCCTCGGCGAGATCGCCTACCTGGACGCCGTGGTGACCGGCGAGACCGGCGAGCCGCGGACGGTGCGCAACGCTATCTGCGTCCACGAGGAGGACGCCGGCATCCTGTGGAAGCACACCGACATCTTCAACGGCTCGGCGCAGTCGCGCCGGCAGCGGCGGCTCGTGGTCTCGTTCTTCACCACCGTCGGCAACTACGACTACGGCTTCTACTGGTACTTCTACCTGGACGGCACCATCGAGTGCGAGGTCAAGATGACCGGGGTGGTGTTCACCGCGGGTCATCCGGGCGGCGACCACCCGTACTCCACCGAGGTGGCGCCTGGCCTCGGCGCCCCGGTGCACCAGCACCTGTTCTGCGCGCGGCTGGACATGTCCGTGGACGGGCTCTCGAATTCGGTCGAGGAGGTCGACGTCACCGGGCTGCCGGCCGGACCGGACAACCCGTACGGCAACGCGATCGCGCAGCGGGTGACGCGGCTTTCCACCTCGGCGCAGGCGGCGCGGCCCGGCGACGCCGCGCGGGGGCGGGTGTGGCGGGTGGTCAGCGGTGAGCGGGCCAACCGGTACGGCAAGCCGACCGCGTACACGCTGTGCCCGCAGCCGAACCCTTCCCTGCTCGCCAGTCCGGACTCGCCGCTGGCGGCGCGGGCGGCCTTCGCCACCCGGGCCCTGTGGGTGACCCGGTACCACCCGGCGCAGCGGTACCCGGCGGGCGACTTCGTGAACCAGAGCCCGGGGGGCGCCGGGCTGCCCGCGTACGCCGCGGCGGACCTGGACATCGACGGGCAGGACATCGTGCTGTGGCACACGTTCGGGCCGACGCACGTGGTCCGGCTCGAGGACTGGCCGGTGATGCCGGTCGTGCAGGACCGGTTTCATGCTGCGGCCGACCGGCTTCTTCGACCGCAACCCCACGCTTGACGTGCCGCGCGCCGCCGGGTCACTGCCACGCGGGCTGAAGTCAGGCTCAGCGCACAGCGCTTCAGCGCTTCAGCGCTTCTTGCTGTTATCAAACTTAGGCGCTCCCGCCGAGAGGTAGACATCGCATAGGTGTCTAACTCTCGGCGCTAACGGATTGGGCCTGAGTCTCGGTGGGCCGAGCGGGAAGCGGGCCGTCGTGGTGGTGCCGGCCGGGCCGGGGGCGATGTCGACGCGGTCGGCGAGCTGGCCGACCAGCCACAGGCCGTGCCCGTGCTGCACGGGCCACGGGGCGGCGCCGTCGCCGGGGAGGGCGGGCCGGGTCGGCGAGGCGGGCTGGTCCGGCTGGTCCGCGGTACCGTCCCGGCCGCCGTCGCTGACCTGGCAGTACAGGAACCCGTCGGCGGCCCACAGCCGGAGCCTGCCGTGCCCCGCGCCGTGCACCACGGAGTTGGCGGCCAGTTCGTGCGCGACCGCGGTCACGTCGTAGACCGCGGACCTGGCGAGCCCCGCCGCGGCGGCGTGCGCGGCGACGGCCGCGCGCAGCGCGTACAGCGAGTCCTTGTCGAACGCCTGGTCAAGGGCGTCGATGCCGGCGGACGGCGTCGCCGCCTGCCGTGCCCTGCCGGCGCCCTTCCCTAGCGGTCACCGGCGGTCACCACACGTATGCCGGGGAGGCTGCCCAGGCCGATCCTGGCGAATCCCTTGGCGATCTCGGGCGGGCAGCGCAGCGTCACCATCCGGGACTGGGACGCCGCCGTGCGGGCGGCGTCCGCGATCAGCAGCGTGCAGTGCGCGTCGATGAAGTCGAGCGCGGACATGTTGACCGTGATGTCGCCGCCGAGCCTGACCGCTTCGGCGAGCGCGAGCCCGAGCGGCTCCGTCGCCTGGAAGTCCAGCTCCCCGGCGATCCTGATGCCGGGCGGCGCGTACTGGCGGCAGATCCGCAGCAGCGCGTCCGCGTGGTAGGTGGCCGCCGCGACCGCGCGGGTGTGGAACCCGCCCACCGACGCGAGCGTCACCGGGTCGAACCGCTCCCGGTCGTACTGGCAGAGCACCGCCGCCGTGTTGCCGTCAAGCGCCGCCGCGATCCCCTCCTCGAACTCGGGCAGCTCCTCGATCCCGGCCACCGGGCGCAGCGCCCAGCTCATGTCGAGCGCCACCCGCAGCCCGGGGAACCCCTGCCGCTTGCAGGACTCAAGCTCGCCCGCCAGCCAGCCGACCGCCGCGCTCGCGCGGAACGCCTGCCCGGTCAGCAGCCGGCCCTCCCAGCCCGCCGCGGTCATCTGCCCCTCGGCCATGGCCGGCTCCACCGGCACGCCGCGGCGGCCCAGCTCCCCGGCCGCCAGCCCGGGGCCGACGTCGCTGAGCCACACCACCTTCAGCCCCGCCGACAGCCCGTCGCGGACGAACGCCGCGGTCAGGTCGAACAGTTCCTCGGACTCACCGAAGGTCAGGCACGCGTGGTCCTCGGCGCCAAGCTCCGTCACCTGCACGCCAGCGTTCGCCGTCACCCTGCCTCCAGCCCGCTCAGCTACTAGCCCGTAAGAATGACCGTACCCGGGGAGCGCCCCGACTCGGCCGATTTAGCGGTATGCAGCCGACTTTGCTACCCGTGCCGCGCGCGGGTATGCCGGCCGTTCCCGGCTTCGGCCGCCCGCCCCGGCGCGCGCTCACCCGGCCGGGCCTGGGACGCGCATGGCCTCGGCCATGCTCGGGTACACCGTCACCAGCGTGCCGGCCCCGGTCAGCTCGAGCACGCGCCGCACCGGCCCGGAGGGGCAGACAAGCGCGGCGGCGGCGCCCGCCGCCTGCCGGCGCCGCACCGCGCGCAGCACCACGTGCAGCGCCCACGAGTCCATGAACGACACCGCGGACAGGTCGACGAGCAGCAGCGCCGGGTCCTTGGCCGCCTCCGCGGCAAGGACGTCCTCGACCGTTCGCCCGGTCACGTCGGCGTCACCGGACAGCCGCACGACCGTGCACTCGCCGACCGCCCACGGGTGATGCTCCACCGACACCGACAACTCCGTCACAGCAGCCATTATGGCGGTAGCGAACGGCCGGCGGGACAATGATCACGGCCGAGTGCACGGCCGGCGCCCGGGATGTCGCTATCCAGCGCCTACATGCACGAGCCTGCCGCCCTTGGGTCGTCCGCCGGACCCTCGGCCAGCCGGTTGAGCATCGCCCGCAGCACCCGCTGCTCGTCCGCGCTGAGCTGGGCGAGCACACCCGCCTCCGCCTGGTCCCTGGCCGCGACCAGCTGCCGCTGCACGCGCGCGCCCGCCTCGGTCAGCCCGGGGATCCTGGCCCGCCGGTCGCGGCTGTCGTGATCGCGGGTGACCAGGCCGGCGGTCTCGAGCCGGTCGAGCAGCGAGGTCATCGTGGTCTTGTCGAGCCCGAGCGACTGGGCAAGGGCGAGCTGCGTCTGCCGCGGGCCCGCGGCGATGGCGGAGAGCACGATCCAGTCCCGCGCGCCGCTCAGGCCGTGCTCCCTGGCCGCCTCGTCGAGCGCGCCGCGCATGCGCTGGGCGCACCGGTGCAGCAGCCAGGTCAGGTCGCTGTTCGCGCCCGCCACGGCGCCGCACGGCCCGGCAGACAGGTCGTCCGCGGCGAGGCAGGCCCGGGCGGCATGCGCGTCCGGCGCGGCATGCGCGTCCGGCGCGGAGGCCTGGCCGCCCGTGATGCCCGTCCGCGCCGTCGCTCCCACGGGCACCATGGTACCCGCGTTTGCAAATCTTCTCGGTTCGGATAATCTGACATCGGAACAACTTAGCCGAGCATCCCCGACCCGGGAGGAACACGACCGTGCAGCTTTTCCGTCTTGACGCGAGCATTAACCCCGACGGCTCGGCCAGCCGCGCGATCGGCGAGATCGTCGAGGCGGAGTGGCGCGGCGCGCACCCCGGTGGCACCGTCCGCCGTCGCGACCTGGGCACCGAGCCGCTGCCCGGCGACGCCTGGCCCGCCGCGGTAAAGGCAGCGTGGACCCCGGAGGAGGCGCGCGGCGAGCACCAGCGCGAGTCACTCGCGCTCGCGAGGGAACTGGCCGCCGAGCTCCGGTCGGCGGACGCGGTGCTCGCCACCGTGCCGCTGTACAACTTCGGCGTGGCGCAGCACGTCAAGGTCTGGATCGACCTGGTGATCGCCGGCGCGGCGGCGGCGAACGAGCGGCTGCTCGACGGCAAGCCGGCGGTCCTCGCCATCGTCCGCGGCGGCGCGTACGGCCCCGGCACGCCGCGCGACGGCTGGGACCACTCGACGGGCTACCTGCGGCGGATCTTCGGCGACGTGTGGGGCGCCGACCTGACGGTCGTGGAGCGCGAGTTCACCCTTGTCGGCGTCAACCCGGCGCTTGACCAGTTCACTGACCTGGCGGCGCAGCTCAAGGACGCGGCGCACTCCGCGGCGAAGGACGCCTGGCCGCGCACTGGCGGCCGCCCCGGTCCCGGCGGCCTGAGCCGGGCGCTCACGACAGCAGGTTCGCGGCGACGGTGGCGCCCAGCTCGTAGCACGCGTCCGTCACGTCCTTGCCGACCGGGCCGGTGACGGCGACCGGCTTGACCACCTCGGTCCAGCCGAGCGCGCCGGCGATGGACGTCACCGCCCGCACCGCGCCGGCCGTGTCGTTGTCCCCGTGCACGTAGAGCCCGTACGGCGCGCCGGGCCGCGCCTGCAGGCACGGGTAGTAGACCTGGTCGAAGAAGTGCTTGAGCGCCCCGGACATGTAGCCGATGTTCGCCGGGGTGCCGAGCAGGAAACCGTCCGCGGCGAGCACGTCGGGCACGGTCGCGGCCAGCGCGGGGGTGACCACGACGGAGACCTCCGACAGTGCCGGGTCGCCCGCCCCGGCGACGGCCGCTTCCAGCATCGCCCGCATCGCGGGTGACGGCGTGTGGTGGACGACGAGCAGCCTGGGCACGCCGCCCATGCTAGACGGACGGGCCGTGCCCGGCGGCGGTGATTACCGCCGGCCTCTCGTGAACCGGACGGCGGCCGGCTGCGATAGAGAAGCGATGGACGACGACGAACTGCTCGCGGCGCTGGCCGCGGGCGACGACGCGGCGCTGCGCGAGCTGTTCACCCGGCACGCGCCGTGGCTGGCCGCCCGCCTGCGGGCCGCGCTGCCGCCGCCGGACGTCGAGGACGTGCTGCAGGAGACGTTCCTCGCGGTGTGGCGGGGCGCGCGCGGCTACCGGCCGGCGGGCAGGCCGCGGGCGTGGCTGTGGGTGATCGCCCGCAACCAGGCGGCGCTGCTGCTGCGGCGGCGCGGCCCGGTCACCGCCTCGCTCGAGGAAATCCCGCTGGCCGGCGGCATCGACCCGGCCGAGGCCGCGCTGGCCCGGGCCGAGATCGCCGCCGCGCTGGCCGGCCCGGAGGGAGACGTGCTTCGCCTCATGTACGTCGAGGACCGCCCCGTCGCCGAGGTCGCCGCGCTGCTCGGCGTCCCGGCCGGCACGGTCAAGAGCCGCGCCCACCGCGCCCGCCGCCTGCTGCGGACCGCCCTGGGAGGAACGAGATGAGCATCCACAACGAGGGCGGCCGCTTCCCCCCCGCCGATGACCCCGTCACCGGCGTCGACCTGGACCGGGTTCTGGGCCGGCGTCGCCGCCGAGGTCTGGCGGCGCCGCCCCGGCCGGGCCGAGCGCGCCGCCGCGCGGCTGCTGCGCTCACCCGGCCTCGCCCGTGCCCTGGTCACCACCCCGTCGCTGCTGCTGCCCTGGCTGATCTCGACGGTCGTCGTGTTCGGCGTCGGCGCGCTGGTCAGCCTCGGCCAGGGCCAGCCGCTCGTCTGGCTGCTCGCGCCCGCGGTCGCGGCGACCGGCGTCGCCTTCGCCTACGGGCCGGGGCTCGACCCCGCCTGGGAGCTGTCGGCGAGCTGCGCGCTGCCCGACCGGATGGTGCTGCTCACCCGGGTGGTCGCCGTGTTCGCGGTGAACGCGGTGCTCGGGCTGGCCGCCAGCGCGGCGTCGGGTGCGGCCACGGCGCTGACCTTCGGCTGGCTGATCCCGATGACCGCGGTCTGCGCGCTGGCCCTCGCCGTTGCGGTGGCCCTCCGGTCGGCCCTGGCCGGCGCGGGCGCGGGCATCGCCGCCTGGGTGATCACCGTGCTGTCCGCGCAGACGGCGAGCGGCCAGCTCACCGCCTCGGTCACCACCGTGACCGCCTATCTTCCTTACCTCGTGGTCGCGGCCTGCTGCGCCACGGTCGCCATCTACGGGGCACGCCCGCGAAAGGGACTGCAGTGAATGTTGAGATGAGAGACACCCGCCGCTCGTTCGGGAAAAATAACGCAGTCGACGGGGTGGACCTGCGGCTGGGGGCCGGAGTATTCGGGCTGCTCGGCCCCAACGGGGCGGGGAAGACCTCCCTGCTGCGCATGCTCGCCACCGTGCTGCCGCCGTCGTCGGGTGAGATCCGGCTGCTTGAGCGCGACCCGCGCGGCGCCGCGGGCCGCCGGGAGATCCGGCGGCGGCTCGGCTACCTGCCGCAGAACCTCGGCTATTACCCGTCGTTCACCGTAGTGGAGTTCATCGAGTACTTCGCGCTGCTCAAGGAGATGCCGTCGGCCGCGGTGCCCCGGGCGGTGGCGGCGGCGGTAGAGCGGGTCGACCTCGGCGCGAAGGCCAGGGCCAAGCTGCGCACGCTGTCCGGCGGGATGCTGCGCCGCGTCGGCATCGCCCAGGCGATCGTGAACGACCCGGACCTGCTGCTGCTCGACGAGCCGACCGCCGGCCTCGACCCGGAGCAGCGGGTGCAGTTCCGGTCGCTGATGAGGTCGCTCGGCGAGCGCGCTACGGTGATCGTCTCGACGCACCTGGTCGAGGACGTGGGGGCGGCGTGCGGCGAGGTGGCGCTGATGGCCGGCGGGAAGATCGTGTTCCGCGGCACGCCAGCCGAGCTGACCGCGCGCGGCGAGGGGCACGGCGTGGGCGACGCGCCGCTCGAGCGCGGCTACAGCGCGGTGCTGTCGGCGGCCAGGTTCGGAGGTACAGCGTCGGGAGCGGTTGACGAGCGAATACGAGCGAATCGAAGCAGTGCGTCAGCGAATGCGGACACCGAGCGCCAGCGAGGTGTCCGCATGAGCGTGCTGGATGTCCCCCGTCCCGGCAGGCGCCGCCGCGCCCGCACCTGCCCGGCGGCCCGGGCGCTGCGGCTTGAGCTCAAGCGCAGCGCGGTGCCGTGGGTGCTGCCGCTGCTCGCGGCCGTGTTCTACTTCGACGCGCTGCGCACGGCCAACGGGTTCGCGGCCGTGTGGGCGCAGCGGGCCTCCGTGATCACCGACCACATGTCGGGGGTGTTCGGCGTGTTCGCGACCGGGCTCGCCGCCTGGGCGGGGTCACGCGAGGGCCGCAGGAAGACGCTCGACCTGGTCGGCACCACGCCGCGGGCGGCCTGGGCGCGGCAGTCCGTTGCCCTCGCCGGAACGCTTGGCTGGGTACTGCTCGCGTTCCTCGCCGAGATCGCGGTGATCTACGGGCAGACCGCCCGGCAGGCGACCTGGGGCGGCCCGCCGCTGTGGCCGGTTTTCGTCGGCGTGGCCTGCGTGACCGTCGTGACGGTGCTCGGGTTCACCGCCGGGGTGTTCTTCCCCGGGCGGTTCACCGCCCCGCTGGCCGCCATCGGCGTGTTCGTGCTCTTCCAGGTCGGCTTCCGTCAGGTCCTGGGCATCACGCCGTCGTCCGCCACGTATGCGCTGCTGTCCCCGGGCACCGCCCCGCCGCAGGTCGACGCGGGCACCTACTACCACGTCGCGCCGGACGTCCCGATCGTGCAGGTCATGTTCATGGCCGGGCTCGCGGTCGCGCTGTTCGGCGTGCTCGGCCTGGCCCAGGGGCTGCGCGAGCTCCGGCTGGGCGATGGCAGCGCGGCGCTGCGGGCCGTGCTCGTCCGGGGTGACGGCTGGCTGCTCCGCGCGGTCGCGGTCTTGCTGATCGCGTGCGGCGTGACGGCGTCCGCGGTCGCGTTCTCGCTGGCCGGGACGGCGCGGCCGGACGCGGTGACCGGCGAGTGGTCGATCCCCGTGCTGCATTCCGCGGCCACCGACCAGCCGGTTCCCTATGCCCCCGACTGCAGCACGTCCGGGTCCGGGTTCCAGGTGTGCGTGCACCCGGCGTTCGGCTTCTACCTGCACCAGGTCGCCGCGGAACTCGACCCGGTGGCCGCCGAGATCGCCGGGCTGCCCGGCGCTCCGGTGGCCGCGCGCGAGCTGCCCAGCCAGGTCGGCAGCCAGGTGCTGACGAGCGGCATCGCAGGTAATCCGCCGGTGTTCGATTACACCGCCGACCACGTGGGCGCCTACTTCGGCCTGTTCGGCGGCTTTGACCCGGTGGGCTGGCAACAGGGATTCCAGGAAGGGCTGCTCGACGCGTTCCTTGAGGCGCCGGCTCCTCCTGGGCCGTGGAACGGCCAGGGTAACGGCCCTGCCCCGCTTGACGCGGCGCAGCAGGCGGTGGAGGACGTGCTGCTGGCCGGGGTCGGCTCGCCGCCGCTCGGCGCGTCGGCCGGCCAGACCGCCCCGGACGGCAAACTGAGCGCCGCGACGCTGGCCGACATCAACGCCGCCGCGCAGCGGTTCGGCGCGCTGCCCGCGAGCGCACGGCACGCCTGGCTCGCCGCCCACCTGGCCGCCCTGCGGGCGGGCAACGTCACCCTGGCGCAGCTGCCGTGACCGCCGCGCCGGTACTCAAGCCGCCGACCGCGTTCCTGGGGACGACCAGCCGGCTCCCGGGCGGCATCCGGCTGACCTGGCTGCACCTGCGCACCCGCCGCGTCCCGGCCGGCGTCATCGCGCTCGCCGCCTGCGGCGCGGTGCTGCATGCCGCGCTGCACTGGCACTGGACGTTCAACTCCGGTGTCTACGCGCAGCAGGTCCCGATGATCATCGAGGCCGGCGCGGCGGCGGTGATCGCGGTGACCGCGCACAGCCCGTTCGGCGAGCAGGAACGCGCGGCCGGGCACTGGCTGCCGTTCCTGCGGCTGCTGCGCGGCGGTCGGCGCTGACCGGCATCGCGATCTTGTTCTTGCAGTTGGGCGCCGCCGGCGAGGGACTGAACGCGGGCGTGCTTGTCCTGGCCAGGAACGTGATCGGGTTCACCGGCCTCGGGCTTTTGTGCTCACTGGTCACCGGCGGGCTGCTGGCCTGGACGGTGCCGCTCGGCTACATGATGTTCTGCCAGTACGCGCTGCTCGAACTGTGGCGGGCGCCGTGGGCCTGGCCGGTCCGCCCGCCCGCCGACCGGGGTGCGTGGATCGCCGCGAGCGTGGTCCTGGCGGCCGGACTGCTCTCATTCACCGTCCGCGGCCCGCGCACCCGGCTCAGCGACGACGGCTAGCCGCGCCGACGGGCGGCCTGGCCGTTAAGGCCGCGTTTCGGACTTACGTTACCGCCGAGGGTCTGACACCGCATAGGTGTCAACCCTCGGCGCTGAGCTCCGGAACAGCAGCCGGCGTGCTTTACTGGTAATCGAAGATGTATTTGATTGACTGGTTGCTTCTGTTACCGTATTCAAACATGAAGCAGATCGCGGTAAGCACGGGCGCGCGGCAGGGCGGTTCCGGGGATCTTGGCCTGACCCCGCAGCGGCGCAAGATCATCCAGGTCATCGAGGACTCGCTGCAGAGCAGGGGCTACCCGCCGAGCCTCCGGGAGATCGGGCAGGCGGTGGGGCTGGCGAGCACGTCGAGCGTCTCTTACCAGATGTCGGTGCTCGAGGCGGCCGGGTACCTGAGCCGCGAGACGGGGCGGCCGCGGACCGCCGTGCTCCGGGCACCGGGCGGGCCCGATCCTGACGCCGGGCCGAAGAGGCAGGCGGATAAGCGCATGACCCAGGTCCCGGTGGTGGGGCGCATCGCGGCGGGCGTCCCGATCCTCGCCGACGAGACGCCCGATGACGTCATCGCGCTGCCGAAGCTGCTGACCGGGGAGGGCAGCCTGATCGCGCTGCGGGTCAAGGGGGACTCCATGATCGGCGCCGCGATAGCCGACGGCGACTGGGTGGTCGTCCGCAGGCAGCCCGACGCGGACAACGGCGACATCGTCGCGGCCATGCTGGAGAGCGACGGCTCCGCCGACAGCGAGGCGACCGTCAAGACGCTCAAGCGGGCCGACGGCCACACCTGGCTGATCGCGCACAACCCCGTGTACACCCCGATCCTGGCCGACCGGGCGGAGATCATCGGCAAGGTCGTCAGCGTCCTGCGGCGACTGTGACGAGGCCGCTAGCCCTGCTCTCGGAGGTCCGCGATCATCGGCGAGCCGAACCGGATCACGTTGCCGTCCGGGTCGACGAGCACGCCCTCATGCTGGCCCCATTCGGTGTCTTGCGGTAGCCGCACGTCGCCGCCGGCCGCAAGCCACGTCGCAGCCAGCGCGTCGGCGTCCTCGACGAACAGGTAGGCGGACGACCGGCGGTCCACCCGCGTATCGAGGTCAGGCTCCACGCCGAGGTGGATCTCCACGCCGTTAAGGGTGATGAAGCCGTAGGCGCCGCTGTGCCAGTGGCGGACGCCGAAGCCGAGCCCGCGGTAGTAGGCAAGGGCAGCCACCAGGTCGCTAACCGGAAAGATCGGCGCTACTCGCGTGCTCACCATTGCAACTTACCTCGTCGGGCCGGCAATCGGCGGGGATGTGGTGCGTGTAGTCAGGCGGGCGTTTCCGCTTGCAGTTGCCGTACCACCGCGAGCGCGTCGCCGACATGCTGCCCGATGTTGGTCATCGAGTTGAAGACGTGCCTGACGGTGCCGGCCCGGTCGATCACGTAGGTGACCCGGCCGGGAATCAGGCCAAGCACCGCCGGCACCCCGTAGCTCTTGCGTACCTGGCCGCCCTCGTCGCTCACCAGGGTGAACGGCAGCTTGTGATGGTCCGCGAACGCGGCGTGGCGGCCGGCCGAGTCCGAGCTGACCCCGATCACCTCGGCGCCCGCCTCCGCGAACACCTCGTGGCTGTCGCGGAACGCGCACGCCTCGGCTGTGCAGCCGCGCGTCTCGTCCTTCGGGTAGAAGTACAGGACCACGACCCGGTCAGCGAGGCGGTCATGCAGCCTGACCCGCTCGCCCGACTGCGACACGAGGGAGAAGTCGGGGGCCTTGTCCCCTACCTGAACGCCGCGCGCCATGCTGTCCGCCTTCCGCAGAGGGTTCCCGCCCGCGGATGGTGGCCGGCTGTCCCGCGGGGACGGGTGGATAATTCACACTATGTCCCAAGGTCCAGTCGGCCACTCATGCCGGCTCCGCTTAACCGGCCTGCCTCCGCCACTGTCTCGAGCTCTGGCGCGTCGGTGTGCACCAGGCCTACCTCGGTGACCCGCCGCGGGTCCCTGACGTACAGGTAGACCAGGTAGATGACGCCGACCACCATGAACCCGGCGACACCCGGCGCCATGTACGACGCGGGGGCGGTGAGCGGCCCGACGAAGGAGAACGCGCGTATCCCCGCCGCGGTCAGCCACGCCGGAACGAACGCGGCGATCCCCGCCAGCGGGATGACCAGGTGCAGCATCGGATTCCAGCGCCGCCCAGGGCCGCGCCGTGACGCCGAGGCGAAGTACCCGATGCAGGCCGCGTTGACCACGATGTACACGGCGACAAGCACCAGCACGATCCCGGTGCCGACCATGGCGAACGCGTTGGTGGGGTTGTAGGCCAGCCCTAGGCCGAGCGTAACCGCCACCGTCAGGACGAACGTGACGACGATGGCCGTCACCGGCGAGCGGTGCCGGCTGTGCACCCGGGCGAGCGCGTGCGGGAACGCACCGATCCGGCCCATGGCGAAGCCGGTCCTGCTGGCCACGTTCACCCCGGCGTTGGCGTTCGCGATCGTGGAGTTGACGATGGCGAGGAACACGAAGAACCAGAACAGCCCGTACAGCGAGCGGGCCATGCCCTCCCACGATCCTGAACCGGAGCTGCCGAACCCGGAGAACCCGGCCGGCCCGAACGCCACGTCGACCGCGTACGTGGTGAACACGTAGAGCAGGCCGATGCTCAGCGTGGCGAGCAGCACCGCGCGCGGGATGGTGCGCCGCGGGTTCCGTGCCTCCTCGGCCAGCGGTGCCGCGCCCTCGAACCCGCCGAACGCGAGCACCGAGTACACCGAGCCCGCGATCACCCCGGAGACGCCGTGATACCCCTTCGGCGTGTACTTGGTGCCGAAGACCCCGGCCGTGTTGGCGGACCCGGCGTGCACCACGAAGAACACCGCGAGCACCAGGAAGACCGCGATCTCGGTGATGCCGAGGATGGTGCCGAGCCGGGCCGAGGTCCTGATCCCGTAGAAGCCGGCGACCAGGATGATCACCGCGCCGGCCAGCGACCACGGCCACCACAGGTTCTCCGGGTACCCGGAGAAGTCGGAGTTGATGGTGCTCGCGACGGTGAAACCGAGCTGCAGCAGGACGAGCGGCGCGATGAGCACGCCGCACAGCACGTAGCCCCACGCGGTGAGGAAGCCGACCGCGGGGTGCAGCCCGCGGGCCGCGTAGGTTGCGAGCGACCCGGCCGACGGCAGCTCGCGGGCAAGCAGGCCGATGCACGACGCGGACAGCAGGCACGCGACGAGCGCGATAAGGACGGACAGCGGCAGCGCGCCGCCCGCGTACGCGGCGCCCGCCGGGATCGAGGCCGCGATCGCGGCCCCCGGTGCCATGTCGGTGATCGACTGGAACAGTACCTCGCGCAGCCCGATCGCGTCGCGGCGCAGGCCTGGGGCGGCTGGTGCAGGACTGGAAACGGTTTCGTCAGTGCCGGCCATGGCGTCATGATCGCACGGGCGTTAGGTGATGCACAGGCTTAATCCGGGCACCCCGCGCCGACGTCGAGGAGGCGCTCGACCGCGCCGCCGGCGAGTGGCGGCGGGGCGGGGTCCGGCGGCTTCACCGCACTGCCGCCTGTTACCGTGCCGCCATGGGAATCGCGCTCAGCGAAGCGGCGCTCAGGCTGCTCGACGGACGTAACTACGCGGTCCTGGCCACGGTGAATCCCGACGGCAGCCCGCAGACCTCCGTGATGTGGATCGGCCGCGACGGCGGTGACCTGTTGTTTTCCACCGTCGAAGGACGCGTCAAGCACCGCAACATGCTGCGCGACCCGCGCGTCAGCGTCACCGTGATCGACTCCGCCGACCCGGAGAACTACGTCGAGCTCCGCGGCCGGGTATCGATGACGCCGGACACCGGGCGGCGGCTCGATACCCAGCTTTCCTGGAAGTACGACGGCAAGGACCCGGGCGAGGACAAGCCCGGCGCGGTCCGCGTCGCTGTGCGCATGACGGTGGAGAAGGCCACCGGGTACGCCTCGTAGCCCGGCTGAGCCCGGCCCGCCATCGCGCTGATTGCCGGTGGACCTGATGGGTGGTGGCCTACGGCCCTAGTTCGGGTCACCGCAAGACGTCGGCCAGGACCTTCGCTGGGACTTCCGCCACTGGAGCGGCGACGGGCCGGCGCGCAGGCTGAACCCATGAACGAAGCAGCGCCAGGCCGGCCGGCCGGATCAGGCGCCTGCCGCGCCCGTGCTCATGGGCATCACGCCCAGCTGACGAGCTCCGCGGGTGCCACGCCCACCACGGCCATGCCGGGCGTGGCACCCGCGGTCGCCGGCTGGCTGGGCGGCCGCAAGTTACCGAGGTGGTGCGAAAGCAGTGAAAGCGGTTGTCTGCACGCGGTACGGGCCGCCGGAGGTGCTCCAGCTGAGGGAGCTTCCCCAGCCCGCTCCCGGGCGCGGTGGGGTGCGCATCCGGGTCCACGCGACCGCGGTGACGTCGAGCGACTGCCTGGTCCGGAGCCTTAACGTGCCGCCATTGATGCGGATCGCGGCACGGCTGGCCGTGGGCGTGACGAGGCCGCGGAGCGTGCCCGGCATGGTCATGGCAGGTCAGGTAGACGCAGCCGGCCAGGACGTCAGGCGGTTCACCGAGGGTGATCGGGTGTTCGGCTTCGACCGTTTCGGCTTCGGCTGTTACGGACAGTACAAGTGCATGCCGGAAGGCGGCCTCCTGACGGCCATGCCGTCGCGGCTCAGTTACCAGGAGGCCGCCTCCATCCCATACGGGGGACTGCTTGCCCTGTACTTCCTGCGCAGGGGGAAGATCGAGAGCAGGCGAGAAGTCCTCGTCTACGGAGCATCCGGTGCCGTGGGCACTTCCGCGGTGCAGCTGGCCAGGCATTTCGGGGCAGCGGTCACCGGGGTCTGCAGCTCCGCGAACCTCGAGCTGGTGAAGTCCCTGGGGGCCGGCGCGGTGATCGACTACGCGAAGGACGACTTCACCACGTCAGGCAAGCGCTATGACCTCATCTTCGTCGCCGTGGGGAACCGGGTGAATCCTCCCGCGCGGGCGCGCTGCGAGATGGCACTAGCCCCGGGCGGGGCGTACGTGTCAGTGGATGCGGGAAGGCCGCGGCTGCACGCGGCAGACCTGCTGCTCTTGGCGCAGCTTGCCGAGCAGGGCGAGCTCAAGCCGGTGATCGACCGGTGCTACGCGCTGGAGCAGATGGCCGAGGCGCACCGGTACGTGGAGGCGGGGCACAAGCGGGGAAACGTGATCGTGACGATCGGGTAGGCCCGGGCAAGCCCGTTCTGGATATCTCCAGTGCCCGCCTCGCGGTGACCGTCAGCCGGGCGCCAGCCGCTCGAACGTGTCGAGCAGCAGGGCGAGGACGGACTCGAACGTGTCCAGCTCGGCGTGCTCGACCACGGCCGGGCCCAGCGCGGCCAGGTTCGGGTACTGCGCCGCGTCGACGGCGCCGTACGCGTCCCGCCAGCGCCGCAGGTCCGACTCCCGCTCCCGCGCGGGCCTGGCGAGGTAGTCGGCGTCGACGGCGCCGAAGGCGAGGATGCAGTCGCCGAGGCTGCGGTAGAGCCGCACCGCCTGGTCCCCCGCGAAGCCGGCCGCGCGCAGCTGGCCGAGCACCTCATCGATGATCCGCCTCTCGTGCTCGCCGCCGGTGACCCGCGCCGCGACGACGACCGCCACCCGCGGGTGCGCGAGGTAGGCCAGGTACGTGGCGCGGGCCAGCGAGCGCAGGTTCTCCTTCCAGTCCCCGGTCGGCTGGTAGCTCGCCAGCGCCTGGGCGATCAGCCGGTCCGCGACCGCAAGCATCAGGTCGTCCATGCTGGCGAAGTACCGGTACACCGCGGTCGGGTCACAGCCGAGCGCCGCGCCAAGCCTGCGCACGGACAGCGCCGCCGCGCCGTGCTCGCCGACCAGGCTCATCGCCGCGTCCACGATCAGGCTGGCTGACAGCAGTGAGCCAGAACGGGTGCGTGTGTTACGCGTCCGCCTAGCGATAACCCGGTCGCGCGCGGCGGTCCCGGCGCCGCTCGCGCCGTTCGCCGCCTCGCCGCTCGCGCCGTTCGCCGCCTCGCCGGGCGCGTTGCGCGCCGTGCTGTCGGTCACCGCCGCCCTCGCTCTCGTCCGCGGCTCATTCAACCACGCGGGCCGCTCGCCGGGCAGACGATGAGAGAGTTCTGTCAACAGTGTTGACTGATAGGTCGCCGAGGCCGCACCATCGTACGGAATGTCCGGGCGAACGAAAGAGCACTCGATGACCAGCGCACCTCAGGCCGACCTGCTGTTCGACAACGGGCCGGTGTTCGCGGCCGACGGCGCGCGCACCCCGGCGCACCGGGCCGTGGCGGTGGCGGGCGGCCGCATCGTCGCGGTCGGGCCCGAGGCCAGGGACCTGGCGGGCCCGCGCACCGAGCGGGTCGACCTGGCCGGGCGGCTGCTCGCGCCCGGCTTCCAGGACTCGCACATCCACCCGGTCTTCGGCGGGCTGGAACTCGGCCGCTGCGACCTAACCGCGTACCTGACGGCGGATGAGTACCTGGCGGCGATCGGCGGTTACGCGCGCGCCCACCCGGAGGCCGCGTGGATCACCGGCGGCGGCTGGGCGCTGGAATCCTTCCCCGGCGGGCTGCCCACCGCGGCCGCCGCTCGACGCCGTGGTCCCTGACCGGCCGGTGTTCCTGCCCAACCGGGACCACCACGGCGCCTGGGTCAACACGCCGCGCCCTCGAGCTGGCCGGGATCACCGCGGACACCCCGACCCGGCCGACGGCCGGATCGAGCGCGACGCCGACGGCGACCCGACCGGGACGCTGCAGGAGGGCGCGCTGCCGACCTCGTCGAGCGCCCTGCTGCCGCGCGACCGTCGGCGGACGAGCTCGACGCGGCGCTCGACGCGGGCGCAGGCGCTACCTGCACTCGCTCGGCATCACCGGCTGGCAGGACGCGCTGGTCGGCGCGATGATCGGCAAGGCCGACATACTTCGGCGTCTACCTGCGGCGCCGCCGAGCGGGCGGCTCACCGCCCGGGTGCGCGGCGCGCTGTGGTGGGACCGCGACCGCGGCAGCGAGCAGATCGACCGAGCTCGTAGAGCGCCGCCGGGCGGCCGCGCGCGCCGGCCGGCCGGTTCCGCCCGCCGCAGCGTGAAGATCATGCAGGACGGCGTCGCCGAGAACTTCACCGCCGCGCATGCTCGAGCCCGTACGCTCGACGGCTGCGGCTGGCGCGACCGGACGACGACCAGCGGTCTGAACTTCGTCGACCCGGGCAAGCTGCGGCGATTACGTGACCGCGCTCGACGCGCCGGCTTCCAGGTGCACTTCCACGCCCTCGGCGACCGCGCCGTGCGCGAGGCGCTCGACGCGGTCGAGGCGGCGCGCGCGCGCCAACGGCCCGCGGCAACCGCCACCACCTGGCGCACCTGCAGGTGGTGCACCCCGACGACGTGCCGCGCTTCGCGGCAGCTCGGCGCCACCGCCAACATCCAGCCGCTGTGGGCCGCGCACGAGCCGCAGATGGACGAGCTCACCATCCCGTTCCTCGGCGAGCGGCGGGCCGCCTGGCAGTACCCGTTCGGCGACCTGCTGCGCGCGCCGGCGCCGCGCCTCGCCGCGGGCAGCGACTGGCCGGTCAGCAGCGCCGACCCGCTCGCACGGCATCCACGTCGCCGTCAACCGGGTCGCGCGCGGGCGGCGCCGAGGCCGAGCCGCTCTACGCCGACGCAGGCGGCTGACGCTGGCCGACGGCGCTCGCCGCGTACACCGCGGGCACCGCCCGGGTGAACCACCAGGACGACACGACCGGGCGCCTCGCGACCGGGCATGCTACGCCGACCTCGTGGTGCTCGACCGCGACCCGTTCGGCGCGCCCGCCGGAGCAGATACACCAGACGCGGGTCGCCGCCACGTTCGTCGGCGGCGAGGCGGTGTTCCGGTCCCGATGAATTCTCGGGCCACGATGTCCGCGCTCACGGATCCGACGTGGGACAGGGCGTGTCCGCCTGGTCGAGTTCGGCGGCGATCTCGGCGATGCGGGCACGGATCCAGGCGTGCGCGGGGCTGGCGGTGTGCCGCGGGTGCCACCACTGCGTCTGGGTGATGGCGGGCAGGGCGACGGGCGGCTCGAGCACCCGGATGTCGGCGGTGCGGCGCAGGTGCGGCACGGCGCGCTCCGGCACCACCGTCACCAGGTCGGTGCCCTCGAGCAGGAACGGCGCGAGCAGGAAGCTCTCCACGGTGAACTCGATGCGGCGCGGTACCCCGGAGCGCTCCAGGTGCTGGTCGACGATGGAGGCGGGCTGGCCGCGCCCCATCGAGTAGACGAGGTGGCCGAGGCGCAGGTAGGCGTCCATGGTCATCCGCTCCCCCACGGCCGCGTTGCCGGCCCAGACGCAGCACAGCCAGCGGTCGGCGAACAGCCGCTGGCTGGCGAGCTGTGCCTCTGGCATGATCTCGGCGGGCTCGATGACAAGGTCGGCGGCGCCGTCGCGCAGCAGCCGGATCGGGTCGGGCAAGCGCGGCAGCACCCGGATGGTGACGCCGGGCGCCGCGGCGGCCAGCCGGCGGACCAGCGGGCCGATCGAGCATGAGGAGGCTGTAGTCGGAGCAGCTCACCGTGCAGCTCGCGCGGTCCTTCGCCGGGTCGAAGCCGGCCGGGGAATCCAGCGCGCCGCGGATGATCGCGAGCGCGTCGCGCACGGGCTGGCGCAGCGCCTCGGCCCGCGGCGTCGGCGCAAGCGCGAGGCCCTCGCGGACCAGCAGCGGGTCGCCGAACAGCTTGCGCAGCCGGGCCAGGGCGTTGCTCATGCCCGGCTGGCTCAGGCTGAGCCGGCTCGCCGCGCGGGACACGCTCCGCTCCTCCATCAGCGCGTCGAACGCCACCAGGAGATTGAGATCGACCCCAGCCAGCTCCATGATGCTTAACTACCAGTGATTATTCGCGCTGGCAATACTCATCATTCACAAGTTCCGTTGGCCGAATACCCACTGCCAGGCCTACGATCGGGGCCGTGAACGGACACACTGCGGACACTGAGGTTCCCGTCCTGGTCGTCGGGGGAAGCCTGGTAGGCCTGTCGACGGCCATGTTCCTCGGCATGCACGGAGTTGCGCCGCTCGTGGTGGAGCGGCACTCCGGCACGGCGATCCACCCGCGCGCCGGGCACTGGAACCTGCGCACCCTGGAGATCCTGCGGTCCGCCGGGCTTGAGGACACGGTACGGCGCAGGTCGCGCGAGCAGTACCCGCCGGACGGCGGGATCAGCAACGTGGAGTCGCTGGCCGGCCGGGAGATCGGGGTCTTCTTCGCCGACCTCAACGCCGGCGTGGCCGAGTTCAGCCCGACCATCAGGCTGTTCGTCAACCAGGACGCGATGGAGCCGATCCTGCGGGCCCGCGCCGAGGAACTCGGCGCCCAGCTGCGCTACGGCACCGAGTGCACCGCGCTCGAGCAGGACGACGACGGGGTGACCGCGGAACTCACCGACGTGGCGACCGGGGCGCGGTCCTGGGTGCGCGCCAAGTATGTGGTCGCCGCCGACGGCAACCGCAGCCCGGTGCGGAACCGGCTCGGCATCGGGATGCGCAGCCACGGGGTGCTGTCGAACAGCATCACCATCTACTTCCGGGCCGAGCGGGACCTGCAGCCGCTGCTGGCCGGCCGTAACCAGGGCGTTCACTACGTCACCAACCCGGTGCTGCGCGGCTTCTTCCGGCTGGACCGCGGCGGCAACGGCGGCTTCCTCGTCGTCAACCTGGTCGGGGACACCGCCCGCCCCGAGATCGTGGCGGCCTATCCGGAGGCACCCTGGGCGAACGTCGCCGAGGGCATCACCAAGGAACGGGCACTCGAACTGCTCCGTGCCGCGATCGGCGTCCCCGGCATGCCGCTGGTCATCCACGACATCGCGACCTGGCAGGCCGTCGCCGACGTCGCCGAGCGGTTCTCCGACGGGCGGGTGCTCCTGGCCGGCGACGCCGTGCACGTCGTCCCGCCGAACGGCGGCTTCGGCGGCAACACCGGCGTGCACGACGCGCACAACCTCGCGTGGAAGCTCGCCGCCGTGCTGCACGGCACCGCGGGCCCCGGCCTGCTCGCGACTTACGACGCGGAGCGCCGCCCGGTCGGCGAGTTCACCGTCGAGCAGGCCTACGCGCGGTACGTCGGCCGGGTGGCGCCCTACCTGGGCACCGCGGGCGCGCAGCAGGTGGTCGACGACCTGTACCTGGAACTCGGCTACCGCTACGACTCGACCGCCATCATCGCCGACGCTGGGGATGCCAGCACCGGGGACGCCGACGTGGCGGACGGCGAGCTGGCGCACCGGCACCCGCGCGACCTGCGGGCGCAGCCGGGCTCGCGCGCGCCGCACGTCTTCCTCAACCGCGACGGCGCGCGGGTGTCCACGCTCGACCTGTTCGGCAAGAACTTCGTCCTGCTGGCCGGCCCGCTCGGCGCCGCCTGGCAGGAGGCGGCCCAGGCCGCGGCGCAGCGCCTCGGCGTCGGGCTCGACGCCTACCAGGTGGCCGGCGGAGACGACGAAGCCCTGGGGGAAGGTATCCTCACCGGCAACGGCAACCGCTTCCGCTCGGCCTACCAGATGGCGCCGGACGGCGCCGTCCTGGTTCGCCCGGACGGCTTCGTCGCCTGGCGCGCCGCCGACGGCAGCCGCGCCACGGCCGAGGTCATGACGGCCGTCTTGTCCCGCGTGCTGCACCGCGAGGATGCCTAACGGCGCCGCCGCGTCGTCCGCGAAGGGAGACACCTTGACATCCTCCCTCGCCTGAAGGCGGGGGATTCCAACTAGACCGCTGAGGAGGGCGAGTTGAGGTTCGCGGTTCACAGGCCCGGCAACCCGGTCGCCTCCCCGCGCTTTCACGGCGTGCCCCGCCGCGATGTTGCGTGCCGCGTTCACGTCGGCGTTGCAGGCGAAATGGCAGGCCACGCACCGGAATGCCGCTTGGCTCTCGCGGGATTCCTTAGCGGTGTGCCCGCACGCGCTGCAGCGCTGCGAGGTGTACGCGGGTGGTACCTTCTCGACCCGCCCGGGGGCCTTGTCTTCCAGGCGGCGGACCAGCAGCCCCCAGCCGGCTTTGCCGATGCCGCGGTTGAGGCCGGCCTTGGCCGCCACGTTCGTGCCGGGCGCGTCCTTCGTGCCCCGGGCGGAGCGCATCATGTTCTTGATCTTGAGGTCTTCGACGCGGATCACGTCGAAGCGCCGCGCGAGGCCGGTGGAGGTCTTCTCCGCCCAGTCCTTGCGCCGGTCCGCCTCGCGGGCCTTCAGCCGGGCGGCGACGGCCCTGGCGTCGCGGCACCGGTCAGACCCGCGCCTGGCCTTTGCGAAATTGCGCTCGGCGGAGCGGAGCCGCCGTGCCTCACGCGGGGACAGGCCGGGGCAGAGCAGCAACTCGCCCGTGGACAGGGCGGCGGACACCGCCACGCCCCGGTCGACCCCCACGACCTCGCCGGTACCCGGTCCCGGCACCGGCGCGGGAATGACGGCGAACGCGACGTGCCAGCGGCCCGCGCGGTCCCGGGTCACCCGGAACGACTTCGCTCCGCCCGGCACCGGGCGGGACCAGCGGAACCGCACCCATCCCGCCTTCGGGACCTTCACCGCGGCGTGGCCGCGGTTGAGCCGCCGCACGTCGCCCGGCCCGGCCGCGACGATCCGGAAACCCTCGTCTCGCCCGGCCTTGCGCCACCTGGGCCGCCGCAGTTACCGGCGAAGAAGTTCGCCATGGCCTGCCGGTGGTCCCTGACCGCCTGCTGCTGGACGATAACGGATCCCTCCGCGAGCCAGGGGTTCTTGGCGCGGGCCTCGGTCAGCTGCCGGCACCGCTCCGCGAAGCCGGGCATGCGCCCGCGGCCGGGCCGGTACTCGTTCTCCTGCTCGACGCACAGGTTCCACACATACCGGGCGTCCGAGCAGTGCCGCAGCAGGATCGATTCCTGCTCCGGTGTAGGCTCAAGACGATACCGGGGACATGCGAACACTCTACCGATAAAAATAGGCAGAGGATCAGTCACGCGAAAGGCTCTGTCCCGCCGCGCAGGGCACGGGCTTCCTCCCCGGCCGAACGCCTGCGCATCCGCCGGAGGTCCCGGTGACCGATGACGCGCCGACACGGGAAGACCCGGCGGCTGCGCGGAGCCCGCGCCGGCGGAGCGCGTGAACCGGTTCAGTCCCACGCTCGAGACGACGAGACGGAAGAAACGGAGGGCGGCGACCCCGTGTTGCTGGGCGCACCTCGTCTGCGACGAGTGCGGCGCGATCACCACCGAGGGCCACCGCGACGGCTGCTCCCAGCGGATGCCTTGAGGCCAGGTGGATGACACAAGCTCACGGTTCCCCGGCGGGTAAGCCGGGTGGCAGCGCGGCCGCAGAGTGGACGATCGCCATCGCGATTTGGGTCCTGCTCGTCCTCGGCCTGCTCAGCCTGCGCCGCCGTGCGCGCTTCACCTGGTGGCGGGTGTTCAGTTCGCCGTCTGCGCCGTGATGATCGCTCTACGGGCCGGATCGTCGAGGAAGTGGCGACCAGAGCCGGGAGCTTAGCTAACTGAGCGCGGGAGCGATCCCCGCCACCGGTCACGAGCCCATCGTCGGGGTGGCGACGGCCGCCGTGGTGACGAACCCGACGGCGCCCCGCTCGTCATGGATGACGCACTGGCCGGCCGCCACGCCGAGTTCGCTGATGTGGCCGCACGGCTGTATTCCGACGTGCTCGCCGTGCGGGTCACGTCCCAGGTAGACGGTGTAGTCGGCGTTGATGAAGCTCAGCCCGCGCGACGAGTAGTGGGAAACGGGGCTCGCGATGTCGGCGGCCATGGCCAGGCGCACCAAGGGCGTCAGCCGCTCGCCCGTGACCAGCGGGTGGACGTCCCTGACCCACATTCCGCCGGACAGCAGGCCGCCAGGCCCGCTAGCGGTGCCGCCGACGGGCCACGACTGCCAGGGCGCGGTCCACCGGCCGTTCGACGTTGGCCGCGGCGGCCCCAGCTCCGCGGGAGGGGGCGCGGCCCAGGCGGGCACCGGGCGGAACGTGCCGTCCGGCTGCTCGGACCGGCGCAGCAGCACGGCCCGGCCCTGGCCGACGGGGGTGCCGCCCTGCTCGACGGTGACGTCGAGGACCACGATCCGCCGACCGGTGCGAACCGCTTTCGTGGTCACCCTGACCGGCGCGAGCGGCACGGACCGGAACAGGTCGACGGTCAGGCGGCCGCAGGCCAGCTCGGGGTCGTCGCCGCGCGCCTGCTCCGCCGCGCGCGCCGTCAGGCCGCCGATCAGCCGCCCGTGCAGCACCTTTCCCCACGGGCTGGTGGCGAAGGCCGCCGGGACCAGGGCGTCGCCGTCGGCGCGGAAGAACCCCTCGGCGCTCACGTTTCTTCCTTCCGGCGCAGGATCAGGTCCCTGATGGTCGCAGCAAGCACCCGTTCTGCGTCCTGCTTCCGCAAGCCGGCCGGCGGTGACCTCGTCCCGGCAGCCGTGAATCAGTGCGAAGCAGCAGGTCACCAGCCAGCTCACCGGAAGGTCGGAGCGGAACGTCCCGTCGTCCTGCCCGCGGTGCAGCAGCTGCGCCACCGTGGCGTGCGCGGCGGCGTGGGACCGCGTCATCGCCGCGGCGGGCAGCATCGCTGACGCGGCGTCGGCCATGTCCGCGTGCCGCCCCAGCTCGCGCCAGCCGGTGGAGAGCAGCCGCTCGAGCGCCTCGGCCGGCGGTCCCTCGCCGGGCCTGGCGGCCGCCAGCGCGTCGCCGGCGTGGCCGACGGCGCGCTCGACGACCGCCTCGAGCACCGCCTCTGACGTCGGGAAGTGCGCGTAGACCGTTACCCGTGACACGCCGGCCGCGCTGGCGACGCCGGCGATCGTCACCGGAGCCCGGGCGGCGATCAGCTTCTCCGCGGCGTCGAGGATGGCCGTGACGTTCCGGTCGGCGATGCTCCGCCGCCGGTCGGTGCCTGCTGCCATCCGTCCCCCTGCGATCGTCGGGTGCGATCGTCGCCCGAGCGCCGCCGGCGTCATGCCCGCATCGGCTCAGTGCACCCGCAATTCAGTGCAGCCCTACTTTAGTGCCGGGCGCGGGCCGCTCGTTCGGCAACGCCACCGCGGCGAGCAGCGCGAGCACCGCCGCGGTCCCGGCCGCGATGAGCAGGGCGTGCCGGTACCCGCCGGCGAACCCCGCCGTCACCGCGGCCGACGCGGCGAGCGCGGGGAAGATCGCGGAGCCGAGCGCGGCCCCCAGTTCATGCCCCGTCGACATCAGCCCGGCCGCTGCGCCCGCGGCCCGGGCGCGCACCGCCGACAGCCCGGTGACCTGGGCGGACGGGAAGGCGAGTCCGCTGCCCGCGCCGAGCAGCAACAGCCCGGGCAGCAGCCCGGCCGCGTACCCGCTGTCCGCGGTCACCCGGGAGAGCAGGAACGCGCCCGCCGCGAGCAGCGCGAACCCGGCGACGGCGAGCGGGCGCGAGCCGGTCTTCCCCATCAGGTGCGCGCCAAGGCCGGCCCCGATCCCGGTCAGCAGCACCGGCGGCAGGAACTCCACGCCCGCCCGCAGGGCCGAGGCACCGGTCACGTCCTGCAGGAACAGCGAGCTGAGCACGACCACCCCCACCTGGAGGCCGGTCGCGGCGAGCAGCGCGACCGCACCTTGCGGCAGGCCCCGCGAGCGGAAGACCGACACCGGGACGAGCGGAGACCGCCCGGACCGCTCCGCGAGCCGCTCCGCCACCGCGAACGCGACGAGCAGCACCACGGCCAGGGCAAGCGGCACGACGCGGCTCGTACCCCAGCCGTGCCGCGAGATCGCGAAGGTCAGCGCCACGAGGCCGCCCACCGCGAGCGCCGCGCCGGGCAGGTCCAGCCGCGCGCGGCTCTCCCCTTCCGCTGGCGCGCGCGTACTCATTCCGAACGAGGGGCTGGTTCCCCCGTCGCCTTCCCGGTCGCCGACGCCGGCATGCCGCGCGGCGGCCAGCGCCACGAGCCCGACGGGCACGTTGATGAGGAACACCGAGCGCCAGCCGAGCCAGCTCGTGAGCACGCCGCCGAGCACGGTGCCGAGGGCGACGCCGCCGCCGGCCAGTCCGCCCCACACGCTGAGCGCGGTGGCCCGGCGCGCGCCGTCATACGTCGCGGTGAGCAGCGCCAGCGCCAACGGCGTCAGCAGGGCGGCGCTGACGCCCTGCAGGGAACGGGCCGCGAGCAGCGCGGCGGCCGTCGGCGCGAGGCCGCTGGCGAGTGACGCGATCGTGAAGGCGGTGAGGCCGACGGCGAACACGCGGCGCCCGCCGAACAGGTCCGCCACCCGGCCGCCGAGCAGCATGAGCCCGCCGGTGGCGAGCAGGTAGCTGGTGACAACCCACGGCAGGCCGCCGGCGCTGAAGCCGAGTGACCGGCCGATGGACGGCAGCGCGATGGTCGTGACCGTCATGTCGAGCAGCACCATGAACTGCGCGGCGCACAAGATGACCAGCGGTCCCCAGGACATCCGCGGGCCCGGTTGCGGCTGCCCGGGCTCGCCGGGCGGACGGGGGACGGTATCGGCAGGGGTCGTTCCCTTGCCAGAATGCAGGCGCACGGCGCCTCCTCTTGGTTGACACTACTGTCAACCAAGAGTCTCACCGATGGTTTACACATCTGTCAACCATGATGGCCGGGCTGGGTTGGGCGGGCGCCATGATGCGGTATGACCGCACGCCAGCGCGGACTTACACCCCGGCACTAGCGCAGTTGGCTTTCCGGCTAGGAACCCTAGTAGGTGCTTTGTTAGTGTTGATATCGCTTGCGTATCCGCGGTGTTGTACAGGGCGTGAGACCTGCTCGAGATCGCGGAGGTCCGGCCGCCGTCTGCAGGATTTCACCGTCGGAGCTGGCTCGGCGGGCTGGCGCGGCAAGAGCAGTCGAGCGGCCGGGGAACTGTACGCTGCGCGAGCTGCTGACCGACGGGCAGCGCAAGTCGATGCAGCTCATGGCGGAACGGCTGGGTATCTGGTCACTCAGCGGCTGCAGCAGTTGATCACGTACCGCGACGCTGTGGATTACGCGGCGGTGCGGGTGAACGTGGCCCGCTGGTTCGCGTCCGTGCAGCAAGTCGGACGCGCTGGCCGTCGAGGACACCGGCTTCCCCAAGGACGGGGATCGCGTCGCCGTGCGTGGCCCGGCAGTACTCCGGGACGTGGGCATGTCCGGCGACTGCAAGGTCGGCGGTGAGCGTCCGCCTGGTGAACGAGGGTGCATCGTGCGCGGCGGACTGGCGGCATGTTCAGCTTGGCCAGCTGGGACGACAAGGCCACTGGACGACGGGGTGCGAGGCCGCCCGCGCGGCCAACAGCTTCGCCGGCAAGGCATCCCGAGCGGTGTCCCCGCCACCAGGAGAAGTCGACGGCTCGATCGCTGGAGATGATCGACGAGATGGACGGGCCCGGCGGATGGGGCATCCTGGATCAGCTCACCGTCAGCGGCGGTGCCCGGCCCGTGGTGGCGGTCGATGCCGGCTACGGCGACAACACCACCGTCCGGCTGGAGCTGGTGAGCCGGGGCTGGCGGTACGTGGTGCGGTAAAGGGCGCCAGCCAGCGCCTATGCCGGCGATGCGCAGCCGCGCGGCCAGCGCCAGCTCTGAGCGGCGGGCTACCGGCAGGCCGCCCGGCCCGCCTACCCCGGGCAGCCACGGCGAACCTGCGCCTGCTCGCCAGTCGCCGGTCGGCGGGACCAGGTCCGGCCCGTGACCTGGCGCCACGGCACCAGGGCGACCACGGGCAACCCCGACGCCGCCATGACCAGCGGCTTCCTCGCGATCCGGGTCCGGACCGCCAACCGGGACATCCCCTGCGCGCCCGACGTCAGCCTCTCCGGACTGCTGGCGAGCTGGCCGCAGTGGCCCCTCCGGAGGCCGGCGAGCCCACTGACTACTGGCTGTCGAACCTCGCCCGAAGACACAGCCCGGCGGTGAACTCGTCCGGCTGGCGAAGATCCGCTGGCGGAACGAGCACGACTCCCTGCGAACGTCAAGACGCGGCCTCGGACTGGACTCAAGCTGCGAGGGCCGCTCTTCGCCGGATGGCACCGCCACGGCGCCGGCGCCGTCCTCGCCCAGGCATTACTGAGCCTGCGTCAGGTCCGACCGACGGCGCCGCGCGCGGCGATCCGCTCGTCAAGGCCACGGTAACCAGAGCGGGCGGGTGGTCATAATGCGGATATGACCACCCGCCCGCGGGGCCTGCAACCTATCTGCCGCCGCCGGCTTGCGGCCGCCGGAGCCTAGGGCAGGTAGCTGAACGGCTCGAAGACGTGGCTGTAATACCAGGTCGGCTGGGCGACGCCGGAGCAGCTGCTCGCGCCCTTGGTGCCCGGGCAGCTGCCGTTGTCGCGCTGCAGCGCCCAGACGGAGATCTCGCCGAGGCCCTTGACCGCGGCCCAGATCGCGAAGGCGGGCGCCTGCGCGGTGGTGAAGGTCTCCTCGGTGCCGAAGTCGTCGATGCCCTGCATCTGGGTGACGCCGATCATCCTCCACAGCGCGCGCGACGACAGGGCGGGATACAGGCTGGCGAGCTGGCCGTGCAGCGCGGTGGCGGCGTTCTCGGCGTCGGTCAGCATGTTCTGGGTCGTGCCGTACCAGTAGTCGAAGGTCATGATGTTGACCGTGGAGATCTTCGCGCCCTGCGCGACCGCGTCCTGCAGCACGCCGAGCTCCGCCGCCGGCAGGCCGGTAGCGAACGTCGGCAAGGTGTAGGAGAACTGGATCTGCTTGCCGTGCCGGGCGGCCCAGGCCTCGGTTTCCGCGATGGCCTGGTTGCGGCGCTGGATGGCGGCCGTGTCGGACAGCGAGTTCTGCTCGATGTCCAGGTCGATCCGCGGCACGTGGTAGGTCGTGATGAGGGACTCGTACACCTTGGCGATCGCGTCGACGCTGGTGCAGCTGTCGGCGAGCTCGGTGCCGGTGGTGTCGGCGGTGTACCCGCCGAAGGACGGGATCACGTTGCCGCCGGCCGCCTGCACGGCCGCGATGCCGGCGCCGAAACTGCCGGCCGCGGTGGCGGAGATCGGGGTGGCCGTGCTCCCGTTCCAGTAAGCGGCGCACGAGCCGGGCTGGTCGGTCTGCAGGAAGGCCAGGGTCAGGTACTTGGCGCCGGAAGCGGCCGACAGCTGGGCCAGCCCGCCGTCGGCGCTGTCCCAGGACTCGAAGTACGGCGCGTACACGTGCGGGGGAAGAGCGGTACGGGCATCGGCGCGGGCGGGGGCGGCGGCCGCCAGGCCGGCGACGGCGGCGGCGGCGGTCAGTGTCGCGAGGCAGGCGGAGAGGGGGCGTTTCAACGGGGATCCCTTCGGCTAGATCGCGGAAGATAATCAAATAAGAAAGTTTCCTATTTGATTATTCGAGCAGAGGTTATTCCCGGGCGAACCGGCGTCAAGGTGGCAGGAAAGCCGGCAGGTCGAGCAAGCTGGTACAGCGGCCCAAGGAGAGCGTGCGGGTGATCCCCTCCCCACCCGGGCATAGGATCGGCCGCATGGCTGTGCGGCTTGTTCAGATCGCGATGAATGCCCGGGACGACGAGGCGGTCGGCCGGTTCTGGGCGCAGGCACTCGGCTGGGGCATCGCCAGCGAGGAACCCGGCGTCACCAACCTCGAGCCCGTGGGCTTCGCCTATCCCGATCCGGTCGCCGTCTGCATCGACGTGATTCGCGTCCCGGAGCCCAAGACGGTGAAGAACCGCGTGCACGTCGACCTCGCCACCACCTCCGCGGCCCACCAGGCGGACCTGGTCGCGCGCCTGCGGGGCCTGGGGGCGACGCCCGCCGACGTGGGCCAGGGCGACGTGCCGTGGACGGTACTTGCCGACCCGGAGGGCAACGAGTTCTGCGTGCTCGAGCCCCGGCCGGTCTACCTGGACACCGGGCCGGTCGCCGCGGTGGTGTCCGACTGCGCGGATCCGCGGGCCATGGCCCGGTTCTGGGGCGAGGCGATGGACTGGACCGTGCACGAGGTGACCGACGATTACGCGGTGCTGCGCTCCGCCAGGGGCGTCGGGCCGTACCTGGAGTTCCTTCGCACGCCCGACGTGAAGACCGTGAAGAACCGCGTCCATCTCGACCTGCGGCCCTACCCCGGTGACGACCAGGCGGCGGAGGTGGCCCGGCTGCGCGCCCTGGGCGCCACCGACATCGACGTCGGCCAGGGCGACGTGCCGTGGAACTGCCTCGCCGACCCGGAGGGCAACGAGTTCGACGTCCTCACCCCGCGCTGACCCGGATTCGCCCCCGGCGTGGCAAGCTTGCCGGATGATCCCAGCGGAGCCGCCGGACGCAGCCAGCCCCCGTTCCTCTCCTTCGGTGCGCATCGTGCACCTGCCGGCGGCCGCCTTCCGCGCGCTGGCCGACGGTGACCTGGCGGCGGCGAACGCGGCCAGCCCGGTGCCCTTGACGGAGTACTTCGCCGGCCCGGACTGGCGGGGGACGTGGCGCAGGCGCAGCGAGCAGGTCGACCAGGACCCGGCCAGCGCGGCCTGGGTGACCGGGGTCATCTGGGACGAGCGGGAGCAGGTCGCCGTCGGCCGGGCCGGGTACCACGGCCCCCCCGATGATGCGGGGATGGTCGAGATCGGCTATGCCGTCGATCCCGCCTACCGGCGGCGGGGCTACGCCCGGGCCGCGCTTGAGGCGCTCCTTCACCGTGCGGCCCGGGAGCCGCAGGTAACGACGGTCCGGGTGACCATCAGCCCAGACAACGCCGCCTCTTACGCGCTGGCCGCGCAGTACGGCTTCGCCAAGGTCGGCGAGCAGTGGGACGAGGAGGACGGCCTGGAGATCATCTATGAGGCTCCGGCCGCTCGCTGATCCGGCACGTAGTCTGCACTCATGGATGACGCTCCAGACACAGCCGTGGTGTCGCGCTGGGTGGCTCCCGTATTCATCTTCTGCTCGGTGGTGCTCATTCCGTGGATCGTGTACCTCGGGTTCTCCCTCCCGACCCGTCAGGTCTCCCGTCACTACGATGCCGCCTGGGTGGGATTCGACGTCTTGGAGCTGATAGCGCTGGCGTCCACGGGCTACCTCGCGCTGCGCCGGTCCCGGTACCTGGCGCTGGCGTCGGCCTCGGCGGCGACGCTCCTCATCACCGACGCCTGGTTCGATGTCATGACCTCGCCGCGGCACCAGCTGCCGCAGGCGGTGGTCCTCGCGGTGTTCATCGAGCTTCCGCTCGCGGGCGTCTGCGCCTGGCTGAGCTACCATACCGAGCGCCTCGCGGACCGCACGATGCGCGTGCTGCCGGTCCGCATGTACCGGGTTCCTAAGCGGCGGTGACCCGCATGATCTCGATACCTCCCCCGGGCGAGCCACGCAGGTCCTTTGACAGCGTGGCCGAGATCTACCACGAGATACGGCCCAGCTATCCGCCGCCGATGTTCGACGAACTGTTCCGGCTCTTGCCTGGCCACCCGGCGGTCGTTGAGGTCGGGCCGGGAACCGGCAAGGCGACGGGTGACCTGCTGCAGCCGAGGGGCAAGCGTTTACGCCGTCGAGATCGGCCCGGCGATGGCCGCCAAGCTGCGCGAGGTCCACCCGTCGCCCGCCCTGACGGTCATCGTCGGCGACTTCGAGGAAACCGACGCTGGAAGAACACGGCTTTGACGCTGTTTTCTCGGCTACCGCCTACCACTGGATCTCTGCCAAAGCGCAAGTCGACCGGCCCGCCAGTGTCCTGAAGCCCGGCGGCCTGGTGGCGATCGTCGACCTTAACCAGGTCAGCTCGCCCGAGGACCAGGGGTTCTTCGCCGCGGCCCAGCCCATCTACGAGCGATACGGCGAGGGACATACCGGGCCGCCGGCGCCTGAGCGCAACGCGGTAGACCCGCCGATTCACCGCGTGCTACGCGGCGACCCGAGGTTCTCGGACGTAGAGCTGCGGGCCTACGACTGGGACCAGACTTACACCGCGGCCGACTACCGCAAGCTGATGCTCTCCTACTCCAGCACGCAGATGATGACGCCGCCGGCCAGGCAGGGGCTGCTCGACGACATGGAGAACTTCGTCCGGCAGCAGTACGGCAATCAGGTCACCCGGCCGATCGTCGTCACTTTGACCACCGCGAGACTTCCGCGAGACTTCCGCCCCAGGTCAGGAGCCTGTAATAGGGGGTGAGCCGGGCCAAGCGGCCCTGCCATCCCGCCGCCCGCCCCCGGGCGGCTAATCCGGTTGACGGCACGCGGGGCCAGCGTGCCAGCATGACCGCATGGCTGTGCTTACGGTGGCCACGTGCCAGTTCCCGGTCAGCGCGGACATCGCCGCTAATCTCCGCTTCGCCAGACGCCAGCTGAGCGTGGCAAGCCAGCGCGGGGCGCGGGTTGCCCACTTCCCGGAAGGCGCCCTGTCCGGCTATGCCGGGACGGATTTCGAGACCTTCGCCGGCTTTGACTGGGAACTGCTGAAGGAAGCCGTCGTTGACATCGCCGGGTACTGTCGCCGGCTCGGGATATGGGCGGTAATCGGCTCCTCGCACCGGCTCAGCGGCAGCCACAAGCCGCACAACAGCCTGTACGTCATCAGCGACTCCGGGGCCATCGTCGAGCGTTACGACAAGAGATTCTGCGCCGGCGATCCCGGCGGGCAGTCCGGCGACCTGGCGCACTACAGCCCGGGCAGCCATTTCAGCGTCTGGGAGATCGACGGGATCACCTGCGGCGCGCTCATCTGCTACGACTACCGGTACCCCGAGCTATACCGCGAATACCGCAAGCGCGGCGTTCAGCTCGTGTTCCACTCCTTCCATGCTGCCCGGGCCCCGGCCGGCCGACTCGCCGAGAGCGCGGCAGCGATCGGGCCGCAGCACGCTAGGTTCAACCCAGCCGCCACGCTGACCTACCCGGGCATCACCATGCCCGCGGCCATGACCACCGCCGCTGCCTGCAACCACGTGTGGATCAGCTGCCCGAACTCCTCGGCCCGGGAGAGCTGCTGGCCTGCGTTCTTCGTGCGCGCCGACGGCATCACCACGGGCCGCCTGCGACGCAACATCCCGGGCGTGCTGATCTCGGCTGTCGATACTGACCAGTCCCTGTACGACTCAACGGCAGCATGGCGGGGCAACGCAATGTCCGGCATCCTGCACAGCGGCACGGTGGTCAGCGACCCTCGTTCGGACGACCGCACCCGCGCCTGACGCCAGGTCGGCCAGCGCAACGCGCTCACACCCGGCGAACCTGACCGGCCACGAATGCATTCTGCCGGCGCGATGATGAGGTGATGCTGGATGGGCGTCTCGTAGGTTACTGGTCCGACGAGCATCTTTACCTGGCTTCAGTTCAGCCAGCACGTCCTGCGGGGCGTCAGCAGTAGCCAGTTCGCATTCAAACGGGCACTAGCCGCTAACGAGCACGACCCGCCCGCAGCCCTGATGAGCCAACAGACGTCACCTGAGGCCGATCGGGCAACATTTTCACCCCTTCGCAGGTCAGGAGCCGGTAATGGGGGTCCGGGCCTGTAGGCCGGGGACAGTCCGGCCCGGTTTCCTGACCTGGGGCCACTCCCCCGCACCTCACCTGACCTGCATGTTTAGTTGCCATTAGTTGCCACCTCCTCTGGCCCGTTCTCGTCCTCCGACGGAACTGGCACGGAACTGAGGATGGCGTCGATGGCACCCCGGCCCAGCTCCTCCGACTCGGGGAACAGGTGGCCATACGTGTCCATCGTCTCGGCGATGGTCGCGTGTCCTAGTCGGACCTGGATCACCTTCGGGTTGAGGTTCGCCGCGATCAGGGTTGAGGCGTAGAAGTGCCGCTTATGCGGAATTCCGCATAAG
>CAWERB010000031.1:0-330583 GCA_963811335.1 uncultured Actinomycetota bacterium
GACAACATTTGAAAAGACGGGCCCGGGATGAAACTCGAATTCCTGGCGTCGCTGATGGTATATGGTCACTCCGGTAATATCCGACGGCAGCAGGTCAGGCGTAAACTGGAGCCGCCGGCAGGTGCCGTCGATTGATTCTGCGATGCCGCGGGCCAGTGATGTCTTCCCAACCCCGGGGACGTCTTCAATCAGCAGATGGCCACCTGCGAAGAGACAAATGACCGCGTTAGTAATTTGTTCCGTCTTCCCGGTGACAACATTTCCGATACTTGTGACCATTTCGTGGAACGCTCCCGCGAACCAGGCAATGTTGGTTGCGGAGTCGCCGCCGGGACCGTCATAGATTTCCACGCGATTATCCCCAAAGGAACATGGTGGTATGGTTCGGACATATCGTGACGATGCTAGCCCATCGCCGTCGCGGCCCGCCACCGAAACTGCCCATTATCAGTATTCGACCGGACCCAGCTGAACGCATCGGAACAGAAGCTGAACGACATGCGAGCGTTCATTCGCGGTCAGGCGCCGACGTAAGTGAGCCGACTGTTACAGGATGGCGAGATTGGGCTATTTGCACTTTTTCCGTGATGCAGGTGCGTATGCTACGGCAACACCGGCCCTCGGTTACCGTATTTGTTCGCTCGCTCGTGACCGCGCGCTTCCTGCGCGCGCGCAGAGGGCCTCGTCGAACTGGAAGTCGTCTTCTAGCACGCTGGCGAGATTCAACAGCACCGCTGGGCGGCCGGCGTCATCGTCGGAAATCAACCGGACTGCCTCGCGGGCCGTCTCTTCAGCAGACGCCAGTGCGTCGACCTCACCGGAGCGCTCGAAGAGGAGTCGCTGGGACCGGGCGAGCAGGAAAAGCGTGACAGTGCGGTCGTGACCGCGCAGTCGCCCGTTCTCGATCCGACGGCGCAGTCGCACGATGACCGGGCTGGTCAACCATCTCGCCAGTATGAACTCTCCGCTCCCGGACACCCTCAGGACTTCCGTGAGCACACCTTAGGTGTGCGGTGCGAGTAATCTGCGGCGGCACGTAGTTGCGTGTTTCCAAGCGCACGAAACACCTTTGCTCGCCGCGCCGTCGGGTCCACGGTGGACTTCGTACGGTCGTGGGGCAAAGGAGAGCACTTGTCAGAACATACGCGCGTTCGGAGGCACAAGCGGGAACTCCTGCTTGCTGCCGGGAACGAGGCGTACCCGGCAGCGGTGGCCAGGGAGCAGACCTTCACCGAGATCAGGACCGCGTTCGCGGACTTGCCACCGGGAGGTCACTCCGGGGAAGCTGTTGAGTCGGCCGGACGGGTGGTGTCGCAGCGGGATATCGGGGGTGTCCTGTTCGCGACGTTGCGCGACGGCGGCACCGAGCTGCAAGTGCTCCTGACCCAGGCCGGGGTGGGGGAGGGAGACGGGCTGGCGGGGTGGCGTCGGCTCGTCGACCTCGGTGATATCGTCGCGGTCCGCGGCGAGGTAGTGCGCACCAGCCGGGGCGAGCTGACCATCGCGACCAGCCATTGGGAGATGGCCGCCAAGGCGCTGCGCCCGCTGCCCGTCGCACACCGTCCGTTGTCGGATGAGGTGCGCGTACGGCAGCGATATGTGGACCTAATCGTCCGGCCAGCCGCCCAGACAGCCGTTAGCGCGCGCGCCGCCGTACTGCGCAGCCTGCGGGAGTCGTTTCACCAGCACGGGTACATCGAAGTGGAGACGCCCTTGCTGCACGCGGTGCCCGGCGGAGCCAACGCGCGCCCGTTCGTCACCCGCAGCAACGCCCTCGACTGCGACTTGTACCTGCGGATCGCCCCCGAACTGTTCCTGAAGCGGTGCATCGTCGGGGGGCTTGAGCGGGTGTATGAGATCAACAGGAACTTCCGGAACGAAGGCGTTGACTCCAGCCACTCGCCGGAATTCTCAGCGCTTGAGGCCTACGCATCGTTCGCGGACTATCACGACATGGCGGAGCTAACGGAGAGCCTGGTCCGCGGCGCGGTCGAGGCCGTGGCCGGCGGCACCGTCGCCCGCCACGCTGACGGGCTGGAGATTGACTTCGGCGGACGGTGGCCGCGCATCACCCTCTACGGCGCGGTGTCGGCCGCACTTGGCGAGGAGATCACGCCGCAGACCGCTGTCGCCGTGCTCGGGGCGGCGGCCGCCAAGGCCGGCATCCCGGCAATTCCAAAGGAGAAGGTCACGCAGGCCGACGCGGGCTGGCTGGTGGAAGAGATCTTCGACGCGATCGTCGCACCCAAGCTGGAGCGGCCGACTTTCGTGTTCGACTACCCGGTCGCGACGAGCCCGCTTACCCGGGCGCACCGGAGCGTGGACGGACTGGCCGAGAAGTGGGATCTGTACGTGGCGGGCATGGAACTGGCCACCGCGTACTCGGAGCTCACCGATCCGGTCGTCCAGCGCGAGCGGTTCGAAACCCAGGCTCGCCTGCGGTCCAGCGGGGATGACGAGGCAATGCCAATTGATGAGGATTTCTTGCGCGCGATCGAGTACGGAATGCCGCCGACCGGCGGCATGGGGATGGGAATCGACCGGCTGCTCATGGTCATCACTGGCCTCGGCATCCGCGAGACGATCCTCTTCCCGCTCCTCCGGCCGGAGCAGGAATGACGGTGCGGGCGCCGTCGGTCATGGCGGATACCCAGGTGAGCTTTCCCCAGGGGGACGTCGCCGGTGACGCGGTGGTGCTCGCGACGGTGCCCGTAGACGGTTTCCCGCCGGGCACGATCGGCGTCATCTGCGACAGGACTCCTTTCCACCCCGTTGACCATCGCTGGCCTGACCAACCAGGCGACCACGGCGTGCTGGCGGTCGCCGGCCCGGACTGCCAATTGCTGCGCCTCACGGTGGTGGACTGCGTTACTGGTGCCGTAGCACGAGACCAGGGTGGGCTGGCAGTGGGGTCTGCCATCACCGCACGCCGCGGCGACCCGCACTGGTACTGGGTCGTCGTGCACATGGTGCGGGCGTCAACCGCCGCAGCCGAATGGTGGGTGCCCGCTGGCGCCATGGTTCAGCTCATCGTTGACGCCGATCGGAGGGCGGTACTGTCCGCCGCCCATACGGCCTGCCACCTATCTGGGCTTGCCCTCAACGAAGCGCTCAGCGGGCTCTGGGGGAAGGTCGGCGAGCGTGACAGCCGCGGCAATCCCGACTTTGACGGCACCGCCCTCACCTGTTCAACCATCGACGTCAGCGGATTCAGCGACGTCTACCGGCTGGGCCGGTCGCTGCGCAAGTCCGGGTTCAGCGTCCCCGGCCTGACCCGGCTGATGCCGGGTCTCGGCGAAGCGCTGACCAAACGCGTCGGCGAGATGGCCGCCAGCGGGGCAAAGGTGCGGGTCGTGGCGGCGGACTCCCAGCTCTGCGCGCCGCGCACGTGGTACTGCGAACTGCCAGACGGCCCGGTGAGCCTCGCCTGCGGCGGAACGCACCCCGCTTCGCTCGCCCACCTGGCCAGCGTGCGGATCACCGCGCACGTCACCGGTGACGGTACCGAGTTGCTGGTGACCGGCGCCGTTAAACGGAACCTGGGCAACTGACTGCCTTTCACGCCCGGCCCCACATCTGCTCAAGGAGAATGAGATGACTGCACTTTCGCCATGCCCCGACCTCGATCCGCTCATCTGGCCGAGGACCGTGACCCGAGACGACCGCGGCATGCTCCAGGTCGCCGGAGTCAGCGCGGACACCCTAGCCGGCCAGTTCGGGACCCCGATGTACGTCTTTGACGAGATGGACTTTCGCGCCCGGTGCCGGGATTTCGTCAGCGCGTTCGCCGACACGGACGTCTACTACGCCGGCAAGGCATTCCTGACTAAGTCGATCACCCGGATCGTGCGGGAAGAAGGGCTGCGCCTGGACGTCTGCACCGGCGGCGAACTGGCCGTCGCGCTCGCCGGGGGCATGCCGCCTGGCCACATCGGCTTGCACGGCAACAACAAGTCGGCCGGGGAGCTGCGAATCGCGGTGGACGCCGGCGTCGGCCGGATCATCATCGACTCGTTTACCGAGATCGAACGGCTCGCCCGGCTCGCCGAGGAAGTGGGCCGCCGGATTAAGGTGCTCTTGCGGGTCACCGTCGGGATCGACGCGCACACCCACGAGTACACCGCGACCGCGCATGAGGACCAGAAGTTCGGCTTCTCGCTCACCGGCGGCGACGCGCTGGCCGCCGTCGAGCGGGTTCTCGCGGCCGGTTCCCTTGAGCTGACCGGGCTGCACTCCCACATCGGCAGCCAGATCTTCGGCACGTCCGGGTTCGAGGTCGCGGCGCGGCGGCTGATCGCCGCCTACCGGTCGATCCGTGACGTCCACGAGATCGTGCTGCCAGAACTGAACTTGGGCGGCGGCTTCGGCATCGCCTACACGCCGGCCGACGACCCGGCGTCGGTCGCCGAGCTCGCGCTGGGGATTAGGAAGATCGTTGAGGAGGGGTGCAACGCCAGGTCACTGCCGGTTCCCCGGCTCGCGATCGAGCCCGGCAGGGCGATCGTCGGCCCGTCCATGTTCACCCTGTACGAGGTCGGAACCGTCAAGGACACGGCCGCGCGTCGTTACCTGAGCGTGGACGGCGGCATGTCCGACAACATCAGGCCAGCGCTTTACGGTGCCGCCTATACGGCGGTGCTCGCCAACCGCTGGCCCGCGGCTCAGCAGGTGCAGTCCCGGGTGGTCGGCAAGCACTGCGAGACGGGCGATGTCGTCGTCTGGGACATCGGCCTTCCAGCCGACATTGGTCCAGGTGACCTGCTTGCCGTCCCCGTCACCGGCGCCTACTGCCGGGCGATGGCGAGCAACTACAACCTGCAGCCGAGGCCACCGGTGATCGCGGTCGCGGGCGACACCGCACGGGTCATGACACGCCGGGAGACCTTCGCTGACCTGATGGCGCTGGAGGAATGGGCGTGACCGCGCGCATACTGGCAGCGGACGGCATCCCGGGTGGTCTGGGAGATGACAGTGACCTTCGGCGACGAGCTGCGGCGGCTTCGCATCGAGCACGGCTACTCGCTGACCGAACTGTCCCGGCTCGTCTACTACAGCAAGGGCCACCTCAGCAAGATCGAAAATGGCAGGCACACGCCGCAGCTGGAACACGCCTGGCAACTTGACGTGGCACTCGACGCGCGCGGGGCCCTGGTGAGCGAGCTGCGGGGCTACAGACGCGATCCGGCTGGCCACCGTGACGAGAGCCGGCCAGCGCCGCCGTCCGGGCTGCCGCCACAGCCGCCGGTCTTCGCGGGGCGCGAGACGGAGACGCGGATTCTCAAGACGCGGTTGTGCGCCGTCACGGACGCGCCGGACGTGCCCGTCGTCTGCGTGGTCAACGGGCTGGCTGGCGTTGGCAAAACCGCCCTCGCCGCCTCGGTGGCCAGCGACCTGGCGCCTCGTTTCCCTGACGGCGTGGTCTTCCTCGACCTGCACGGATATACCGGGAGCACGCCCGCCCTGACACCGGCCGACGCGCTCGGCCGGCTGCTGCGCCGCTTCGGCCTGCCGGTCCCAGAAGAACTCGACGAGCGGGCCGCTCGCTGGCGAGATCACATCGCTGACCGGCGGGTACTCGTCGTCGCGGACAACGCCCGCGACGCGGAGCAGATCCGCCCGCTGGTGCCGCTCACCTCGGCCGCACGGCTGCTGGTCACGAGCCGCTCCCTGCTCGTCCCGCTCGATGGTGCCTTCGAGCTGTCCCTCGGCCCGCTCGCGCAGGAAGAAGGCGAGGTCCTGCTCAGCCAGCTGGCGGCGGGCCCGGTCAGCCGGTGGCTCGCTGCCGCGGACAGCGTCCCGGACATCGTCCGTGCCTGCGGTCGGCTACCGCTTGCCCTGACCATCGCGGCGGCCAGGCTCCGCGCCGGGACCACGCCGGCAGACTTGTGCGCGGCGCTGGCCGGCGAGGCTCCGCTTGCCGAGATCACCGATGGCGAGCGGAGCCTCGCCGCCGCGTTCCTCGCCTCCCACCGCGCCCTGCCACCCGATGTCCAGGGAACCTTCGCCCGGCTAGGCCTGCTCCCCGGCGCCACCTGGACAACGGACCAGGTGATGGCCCTGGATGACGCGGACCGCCCGACCGCCCTGCGGCGGATGGAGCGCCTTGTCGCGGCGCGTCTCACCGAACAGGACGCCGACGGCAGGTTCCGCTGCCATGACCTGGTCCGCTCCTACGCCAGGCAACTCGCCGGGGAACTGCCCGCCGACGCGGCCAAGCACGCGCTGCGGGAGCTGGTGACGTGGGCGATAGACATGACCGCCCGGGCCGACGCGCTGGTGGAGCCGCACCGCTACCGGCCAGCCGTCTGCCCGTCACGGCACGCACGCCCGTTCGCCGGGCAGGCCGTCGCGGCCGCCTGGCTCCAGTCCGAGCAGGAGAACCTGGTAACGCTCTGCCAGGCGGCCTACGACCAGGAGCTTGACGAGCAGTGCTGGCTGCTCGCCTACTTCCTGCGCAGCCACTTCTTCCTCACCAAGCAGCATGACGACTGGGTGGCCACGCACACCGCGGCCCTCGCTGCCGCCCGCCGGGCCGGCGTGGCGAGCGCCGAGGCAATGACCCGCAACAACCTAGGGGTCGCGCTGGCGGATCTCGGCCACTTCGCCGCCGCGGACGCGCAGTTCACGGCGGTGCTGGCGCTGCCGCCGGACGAAGACGGCCTGGTGTACGCCCAGGCGAACGCGCGGGCGCACCGGTCCTGGCTCCTGCACACCAGAGGCGAGTGGGCGGAGTCCGTGGCCGAGGGGGATGCGGCCTGGCGCTTCTTCAGCGAGCACGGCATGGACCGCAACGCCGCGATCACCCGGCGCGGCGTCGCCCTCGCCGAGATGGAGCTCGGCCTCGTTGAACAGGCCGTCGCGCATCTGGAAGAGTCGCTCGCCGTATTCGAGCGGCTTGGCCTGGACCTGAATGCCGTCATGGCGCGCAACTGCCTCGGCGAGACCAGCCTGCGCGAGGGTGACCTGTCCAAGGCGGAGGAATGGCTCACTGCCTCGGTAAGCGCCGCCCGGGCGTGCGGCAGCCTCTACGAAGAGGCCCGGGCGCTCCGCCTGCTCGGCGACGTCGCGGTCGCCTCCGGCGACAAGGAAACGGCCATCAGCCGGTGGGCGGCCGCGCTCGACCGCTACGCGCTGATGCAAGCCCAGGAAATCCCCGAGGCAGCCGATATATCCGCGCGGCTGGCGCTCGCACAGTAAGCGAGTACGTCGCCGTCGGCGTTTCAAGACCTGAAACACGCAACAGTCGCACCCACGAGTGGCCGTCGGACATGTTGGAGCATGCCGCATCCTTCCGGAGTTCTCGTGAGGAGACTTGACATGAGCTCAGGCGCCCCCGTCCACATACAAGCGCGAGCCAGCGTACGTCGCATCGCCTTGTCCGGCAGCCAGCAGCACGAGATGCTCAGGCTCGCCCGGTACGTAACCCCCGACCCGACGGCGGAACCGGAGGAATTCTGCGAGCAGGCCTGCCGTGCGGCCGCGCAGCTGCCACCGTCCGTCACCGAGCCCCTGCGCGACTTCCAGCGCCGGGGCGTCCCCGGCGGGCTCATCGTCATCGTCGGCTTCCCGGTGCACGACGTCCCGCGGACCCCGCCGGCAACACCGAGCATCTCGGGCAGCACACTCCGCTCGCCCGGTTCCAGGCCATCATCAACGAGTTTCTCGGTTCCATGGTGGCCTACGAGGCTGAGGGCGGCGGCCAGCTCTTCCAGGACATGGTGCCGTCCGCCGCCGCCGCGACCTCGCAGACAAGCCTCAGCTCGGCGGTCGAACTCGAGGTCCACACCGAGCAGGCGTTCAGCGACCTGCGTCCCGACTACCTCAGCCTGGCGTGCCTGCACGCCGACCCGCACGCGGCGACGTACGTGCTGCCGGCCAGCAGGCTGGCGGCCGCGCTCACGCCGCATGATGCGGCGCTGCTGCGCAAACCGCGCTGGACGACCACGATCGACGCGTCGTTCCTCGCGGCCGGCTGTCTCTTCGCCGACGGACTCGAACGCGGGCCGACGCCGATTCTCTACGGCGCCGACGAGGACCCGTTCATGATCCTTGACCAGGACCTCATGCGCGGCGTCGACGAGGAGGCGCAGGGCGTGCTGAACCGGGTGATCGACGCTTACCTTCGGGAACGCAGCGCCTACACGCTCGCCGAAGGCGACGTTGCCATTCTCGACAACCTGCGCACCGCCCACGGCCGCTCCCCGTTCCGCGCCCGCTTCGACGGTTCCGACCGGTTCGTGGTGCGGTCCTTCATCACCCGCGACCTGAACCGCTCACGGCACGCTCGTCCGGGCGACTGCCGGACGATCAGCGCGACCTTCAGCTGAGGTCGCCGCGCAGGATGCCCACCAGTTCTGCCACGCCGTCAGGAGTGAGCGAGGACACCTCGTAGTGGTCCTTCGTCCACGGCTGCAGGAACAGCGGAAGCTCATCGGGTGAGTGCCCCGGCAGCACCACCGGAATTACCCGCTTCGTCATGTTCTCCCTATCGGAGTGGCAGAGTTCGCGCAGCATGGCCATTTCCGATGCCAGTCCCTTGTTCTCGCCCGGCGCGTTCTCGCCGTCGCCGACGATCCGGCACCGCTCGGACGCGACCACGAGGATGAAGTCGGCCCCCTTGACCTGCTGGATGGCCCACACGTACCAGTCCTGCCGCCCGGTCGGCCAGAACTGGTCGACGGCGGGGGTGACCCCGTCCGCCTTGAGCAGCTCGCATAGTTCCCGTACGTCCGCCTTGTGCCGCGGCGAGTCGTGCGCGTAGGAGACGAAGACCCACGGATGTGGAGCAGGCCCTGCTGGGCCGGCTGACCAGTGCGTCCCACGCCACGTCAGCGGCTCATCCGCATCGCCCGGCGCCGGCGCGCTGGCGCTGCCGGCGAGCTCGAACGCGGCCGGCGGATCGGTCGCCCGCACCGTCCAGACCCGCTGGCTCGGATCGGTGACTTCCGCGCACGCCCCGTCCTGCGGCCCGGACACCGAGCGCAGGAACCGGCTGACCGCAAGCCCCACCCCGCCGAGCGCCTGCCCGGTGATCTCACTGACGTCCGCCGTCAGGCTCAGCGCGGCGCGGACCCACCGGCCCTCGTCGTCCGGCCCGCGATGTCCGAGATCCCAGCCGGCCCGCGCCTGGACGGGTGCCGCGGCTAGCGTGCTGAGCAGCTGGTCGCGATCTGGCCCACTCACGTCCGCCGCGAACCTGACGATCACGCTCACCCCGGCGCTGTCGGTCATGCCATCATCGTGGCACAAAGAGGCCATTCGCCTAGCTCTTGCGTCGAATCCCCTTTTCCTGTTTCCGGCACCGGTCCACAATGGCCGCGTGTCGGTACCCGATCCAGGCACCGGGAGCGATGAGTTCCCTGTTGAGGACCTCCCGCTGCAACTGTCCTGTCCACGCTGCTCGGCGATGGCCGAGCTCGTGTTCCCGCTGCTGACCGACTGGCGTCATCGGCAACGGCTTGAGGCACTGCGCACTTGCTACCCGACGGTTCCCTGTGCGTCGTGCGGGGAACCGATCACCCTGCCCAGCCCGGTCATCGTGCTGCGACCTGGCGATCCCATCGCAGTCCTGTTCTGCGTGACGAGCGCGGACGCCGCCCTCATGGACGCGTTCAGCAAGGCGCTGTACAAGCACGCGACGGACGAGCACGGCGTGATCCAAGGGCCGGTCGCCAACACCGATTCAGACCTGATCAGCCTGATCGCGGAGCGGTACACGGGGTTCCAGCTGCTGCGGCTGACCGCGGACGGCCAGGACTGGGCAGCATCGGATCGCGTGCGCGGCTGGATCACGTTCGTGCGAGACAACCACAAGTGGCCAGACGTCGCTGCCGCGGTCGGCGCCTACGTGGCGGCCGAGTCGGCCGAGGATCGACTGGCGATCTACGAGCGTGAAGCGGCACTGTCGGACGTGGCGTGGGAGCCCGTGGTCCGGCTGATCGGTTCCCTGCTCATCGAGCGGCAGGAGACCCCGCAGGCCGCGGGCGCGGTCAGGGAACGGCTGCGGCGCCTTGCCCGGCAGCGCCTGTTCGGCGCGGAACTCGACCGCTCGCCGCGCTCCGCCGAGGTGATCGCGCAGCTCGAGCGGGTCACCTCGATACAGAGCGCGCCGAGCAGGTCCGTCGACGACGTGCGGATTGGCATCGACGTGGGGAAGTCCCTCATCAAGCTCACGGCGGAAGAATACGGGCCCGAGCATCCGGTGAGCATCACCGCCATGAACGACACGGCGGCGCTAATGCTCGACGACGCCGCGAACGCGGAGACGATGACGCCGCAGGCACGGGAGCTGCTCACCGCCGCGCGGGCCATGGCGCTCCGTCACCGGCTGCCGGACGTGGCCGACGCCACGACGAACCTCGCGATCGCGCATCTCCGCGTTGACCGGATTCCGGATTCCGATGACGCGGAGGCAGCCATCGTTCTGCTGCGCGATGCCTTGCACCTGCAGCGCCTGTACTACCCCGCTGAGCCTGGCCGGGCGTTGTCGGCGATGACCAACCTCGCTTCGCTGACCAGGTCGCGGCTAGCGGGAGATCCCGCGTCCAATACGGCTGAGGCGATCACCCTGTTCGAGTCGGCTCGAGAAATCGACGCGGGACGGCTCCTGACGACGCCGGACCGGTTGACGCTTGAGACCAACCTGCTCAGCGCGCTCGCGGACCGGGCCGGGCAGCACCCAGACGGCAGGCACGACGCCGCCGTGGTGCGGGCGATCGAGGCTCTCGAACCTCGGCTCGCGGAGCTCGCACCAGGCCACTCGGTGCGCGTCCGGGCGCTGACCAATTTCGGCAGCATCACGCTCGACCTGCTTTACAGGGACAGCGATGCGCTGCCCGACGGGTTCACCGACCGGGCGCTCGGCTGGCTGCGTGACGCGCGTGAGCGGACCGCCCGGCTGCCCGCCGCCGACGCGGCCAGGGTGCTCGCGGCCACGACGCTCGCGGCGCTGCACTTCCGGCTCGGCGGGCAGGAGAACCTCCCCCGAGCACGCGCCCTGCTGACCGAGTCGGTCACGGCGCTGGCCGAGAGCACCTCGACCAGGCTGCACCACACGGTCTATGAGAACTTCGCGCGGCTCCAGCTCGCCAGCGGCGACTGGGACACGGCCATCGAGTTTCTCGAAGCGGCCTGCGCGCACGCGGACGCGGTCATCGAGCGCGCGTCGACGCCGCGCACGAGGCTCGCCCAGATCGCGGCCGCCGGTGACTTGTACCAGCGTCTCGCCATGCTGCACGCCCACCGCAAGGACGCCCGCGCGGCGATCCACGCCGTCGAGCGCGCCCGCGCCCGCTGGGGTGGGAAGGTCCGCGCCTACGATGCCGACGCCCTCGACCGGGCCGTGCGCTCCAGGCTGCGCGACGGAGGTGCCCTGCTGTACACGGGCACCTGCAACATCGGCGGTTACGCCGTGATCCTGGTCGGCGGGGCCGGCGCCGGCGCTTGGAGCATCACGTCGTCGACCGCCGACCTTGAGCCGCTGCTGGCCACCGCGGCGGGCACCAGCCGCACCCAGACGATCGGCCGCGTGCTTGACCAGGCCGCCGCCGAGCTCGGCCCTGGGCTGATCGACCAGGGGACGCGGATCCTCTCCGAAGCCAACGTGACCAGGCTCAGCATCATCGCGAGCGGCGCGCTCGCCGGCCTCCCCGTCGGCGCGCTTCCCGGCAGCGACGGCTCGCTGTCGGATCACGCGACCGTCGAGTACCTGATCAGTGCCCGCGCCGCGGCTGAGCCGACCACCACCGAGACAACCGCCAGCCAGCCGTCGGGGCCCGCGGTGGCGGTCATCGAGTCAGCCGCCATCCTGCCTTACGCGGCCAGTGACTTGACCGCGCTGCGCCGCTACGCCCCCGACGTGGCGACTCCGCCCCCCGGCGCGGGAGTACGTGGCTGGCTGCTCGACCAGCTGCCCGCGGCGACGCACCTGCACTTGGCCTGCAACGCCACGTACAACCCCAAGGATCCCTTCGCCTCCAAGTTCGAGCTCGGCCGGGACCTCGCCCTGACGGTCGCGGACCTCGCCGACATCTCCACGCCGAACCTGTCCATGGTGGTCGCGTCCTGCTGCCGGACCGGCGTCATCGACCAGCGCGGCGCGGACGGGCTGGTCGGCTTGGCGCAAGCGCTGATCGCCGCGGGCGCCGCAAACGCCCTCGCCACGCTCTGGGCGGTCGATGACGCGGGCACCAGCCTCATGATGGCCAAGTTCTACGACGAACTCGCCGCGGGAACTCCCGCCGCCGAGGCCGTCGGCGACGCGCAACGGTGCCTTCGCGAGACCACGACGGCGGAATGGCAAGCGCTCGCGCAGCCAGACAACGACGCCTCCTGGGTGCCCGCGCAACTGCGCGGCGGCCTGCTAGCGCTCGCAGACAGCACAGGCCCCCGCGATGCGGGCACCCGCCCGTTCGCGCACCCGGTGCACTGGGCGGGGGTCGTGTACATCAGCGCTTAATTGGTCGTTCGGGGGCTACGCCCGATGCCTCCTGAGTGGCAGTCGCTGTTAGGGTAGGTCTTACACCTTCCGCCTAGCGCGGTTTCGTTCGTCAGTGACGTCCGTCTTCGCAGGTTACTGCGTGTCCCCATGCTTGAGTGCATGCTGTTGACCTCGTGGTAAGCCATTAACAACGCCATCCGAGGTTGCCGTGGTCCGCTATATGACGCGTTCCGATAAGTTCTGGCTGGCAGGAAAATGTTGAGATGGAAGTCAGATCGGCGAGAACCGGGGGTACGCCGACCATCATCGCCTGTTTCTCGCAGGACCGACTGGAATTCCTTGGCATTACCGGATAATCAGAACGTTCCCCCGTAACACCAGGCTCTCCCGCCCAGATAATTTCTTGGTTAACCAATTGATTGAGCGACGGGGTATCGACATTGGCTGTCGGCACCGAGTACGGCACCACCCGCTCTCGCCGGGTCTTGGTCGCCTCCGCCCGCACCCGGACCGTGCGGTGCGCCGGGTCCAGGTCATCGGTGCGCAGCGAGCACAGCTCCTCCCGACGCAGCGCCGCGTCATAGGCCAGCGCGAGCATCAGCCGGTTGCGGGCCGACTCGCCGCGGAAGACATCCAGCACCTGCAGCCACTCGGCCTCGCCCGGGATCCACGGCAGCGTCTCCATCCGCGGCACCAGCGGCCTCGGGCCCGCCCCGCCGAAACGCCGGCCCGGGGTATAGGCGCCGCGCCCGACCGGGTGGAGTCACGGACGCCCTCCTCGATGAGGTAGTCGTAAAACAGCCGCACCGGCACCAACCGCTGCTGCAGCGTGGCGTTCGACAGCCCGGCACCGGAGTCCAGGACGACCACGTTCACTTCTTGTACCTTTCTTGTTACTGCCAGTGACATTAGTTGTACAATGGGCAGGATTCTGAGCTACAGCCAGATCGACGGCATCTTCGGCCCGGTGACCAAGGCCGCCGTCGAGCAGTTTCAGAGCGACAGCGGCCTAGCCGTTGACGGCGTTGTCGGGCCGGCCACTTGGGCTGCGCTGGGCGGTAGCGGTCCGCAGCCGCCCACGCTGGCCGAAGGATCGCACGGGCCGGTGGTCGAGAAGCTGCAGGCCGTGCTGAACGAGGGTCGGGGTGACTTCGCGCCGGGATCCAACCCGGTGCTCGCCACCGACGGGATCTACGGCCCCCAGACCGCCACTGCGGTCAAGGGCGCCCAGCACCTGGGCGGCATCGGAGCTGACGGCGTGGTCGGCCTGCAGATCCACCGGAAGCAGGTCCTCAGCGGGCTCATCCATGAGTACTACATCGCCGCGTACTCCCCACAGGAGACCCCGAATCGTATTTCCGAGCCCCACAGGATGGCACGCCGACCGCCGTCCCCTGGCGGCAGCTACACGGGCGCTCGTCATCACCCGGGCTGAGGGCCGTCCCCCTCAGCCGGGCTGATCGGTTCGCGGAAACGCTGGGCATCCCCGTGGCGACCACCTTCCACGGCGAGGGGCGTTCCCGGCGACTGCCCGCGGCACCAATCGCGCAATCGAGAGCGGGGAAACACGCGGACTCTTGACCCCTGTCTTGGGGTCATGACAAGGATGGGGGCGGAATGTAGTTTGTTCTTGCTGGCCGAGGACGGGCATGTCCAGACTCCCGAACCGCGGGGGGAGCGGACTCTAAGGAGTAGGGGGATGGATATGCCCGTCCTCGACAGCTCGATGATATAGCTCCATTTTCGTTGGCGCGGCCCGGCCCGCGCGCGCGTATTTTTCCCGTACGCGCCCGAGGTATTGCTTGGCGGTCTCCTCGCTGATGCCCATCCTCAAGGCGACGGATTTCATCGGCAGGCCGGTGGCGTAAAGCTGAAGGACGCGCGTTTCCTGATTACTGAGAGTCGGCTTGTCGGCCGCGTCATCGGTGGCCAGGATGTAAGCGAGGCGAGGGGAGATCCAGTCCCCGCCTGCGGCGATCTCCCTGATCGCCGCGCGTATCTCGGCTGCCTGCTCGGTCTTCAGGGCGTACCCGCGCGCGCCCGCGTGGATCGCCGCCCGGACCATGGGCGGGCGCTCGGACGCCGACAAGACCAGGACCGCCGGGCCCGCCGCGAGGATCGCCGTCACGTTGCGGTCTACCGTCGTCCCGTCGCCGAGGTCAAGGTCGAGCAGGACGACGCCGGCCCGGCGGCCCGGCCCGGCCAGCAGGGCGTCCACGGTGGTCGCGGTGGCGACGACCCGGATGTCACCCTCCTCCGACATGACCCAGCGCGCGACGCTCTCCAAGACGATCGGGTGGTCATCAACGGCCGCGACGTCAATGACGCCTGTCACGTAGCACTGTCCTTCCGCCAGCTGACCTCCAGGCAGCCCCCGCCGGCCTCGGTCGGGGCCACGCCGGCGTGCCAGCGTACCGCCGCGGGCAGGTCCAGCCCGAACCGCGTCACGTCGAGCGCGGCCCGCAGCGGCGCGCCGTAGGTCAGGTACAACTCGACGTCATTGCCGGGCGCCAGCACCGTGAGCAGGACCTGATGCGGCGGAAGCGCGCTGAGGGCGGCATCGAGCGTGGCCAGGACGGCCCGGGCAACCTGCGGCCGCGGAGTCCCGGGGTCGCCAATGACCTGGACTGTCACCGGCAGCCCGCGGCCGCGCGCGGCCGCCAGGGCCGGCTCAAGCACGGCCGCCAGGTCACCGGTCCGACTGCACCGGCGCTGGGTGAATGGTTGAGGGAGTCCCGCAGGACCGCCGCGTGCCGGGCGCACTGCTCGCGCACTGTGCCGGCGGCGGGGTCCAGCGTCCCGCTGGCGATACCGCGCAGCAGTGGGAGCGCGTCCCGCTCGAGGATCGCGAGCCTGTCGTGGCGCTCGCGTGCGATCGCGGCCGCCGCGGCGCGCTCGGCCACCGACCGGCTCGCCAGGGACGCCCGGCGCGCGGCAATGCGGACGTGCATGTCAATGGTCGGCCGCAAGGCGGCGAACGCGAGCAGGATGGTCGCCATGATGTAGCCGACCACCGTGAGCTGGGACAGGCTCACCTGGTTAACCCCCCCGTCGTGGATGAGGAGCGCACCCTGCATGGCGAAGACGAGCAGGGCAGCCGGAATCCACACCCGGGTCGAGCAGCTCAGCACGACGAGGGCGAGCAGCCAGATCGTGCCCAGGACGGCCAGGTCAACGCTTCCCGGATGGTCGTGCGGCCGGCGCGTCGCGCCGACCACGGCCACGGCGACGACCGCCACCGCGATGGCCGCCGCCGTCTCACCCGCGCCGAGGCCCCCCCTGCGCAGCCGCGGCACCAGCCAGCGGGCGACGCCGAGTACCCCGAGCCAGACCGCGACCGCCGCGGCGGGCTGCCGGTATTCACGCGAGTTGGCAAGCACCTGGAGCAGCGCCAGCGACGGCATAACCGCCGCGAGCACCCCGACGAAGCGCATCAGCCCGGTCTCGACGGTGTCCTGCGCCACCTCGTGATGGGTCACCACGGGAGGCTGTCCTTGGCGACGCGGCGATCAGGCCAGGGCGGGCTCGCCGGATCCGGGCCGCGGGGTCGCCCGGACGCGGGCCAGGACAACAACACCGCGGTGCCCTGCCCTGGCGCCGACCATACCGACGCCTGCCCGCCGCAGTCCGCCACGCGGTCCACGATAGACCGCCGCAGGCCGAGCCTGTCCTGGTCCACACGGGCAGGGTCGAACCCGTTACCCCGGTCGCGCACGATCACCTCCAGTCGCAGCGGTACCTCGGCCGCCTCCCTCCAGTGCCGTCACGCGGACCCGCACCCAGGCCTCCCCGGTCCCCGCGTGCGCCGCCACGTTCGACAGCGCCTCGCGCGCGGCGTTCGACAGCGCCATGACCACCCGGGCCGGGATGGCGGGCACCTTACCGTCACCACCGTCACCGATCTCCAAGTGGACGATCAGCCCTCGGTCGCGCATGTCGGCGGCAACGGCCCGCACCTCGCCGAGCAGGTCGCCGGACGGGCGCCTGGCCCCCGCGGCGGGGGCATCGGGCTGGCCGAGCGCGCCCTCGATCAGGGCCACGTCCTGTCGGCACCGGTTCACCACCTCGGCCGCGTCATCGCCGCGGACCCGCGCCAGCGCGGTGAGCGTGTTGAGGATGGTGTCATGCACGAGGCGCTCATGCTCGCGGCGCTCGATAGTCCGCGACAAGATGGCGTACTGCTCGCTGGCGGCCCGGTCGGCCCGGTCCAGGGCGGCGTCCACGGCAGCCGCGCGACCGTAGAGCATCCTACGGCCGAGGCCGTGCACAATGCCGACGATGATCAGCAGTACGGCCGCCCCCGTGAGCGTCTTGGTGTCCGCACCCGGCTGCCTCATCGCGCCGGCCCAGTAGGCCACTGGCGAGGCCAGCGCCAGGAACGGGAACACCGCGCTAGGCGCGTACCACTCGGGGACGATGAGCTGGCCCGTCATGCTGATGACGAGCCAGCTGAACGCGTCATCGCGGATACTGGGCGGCACGCACTGCTGCGCGCCGAGCGCGAGCGCCAGGTAAACGGCGGAATCCATGCAGGCGAGAAAGGGCGAAGGCAGGCTCCTGCGCAAATAGACAATTATCGTTATCGCCCACGCCACGGCCACGGCGGGGGCGGCCAGCCGCCATGAAGACTGCGTATAGAACGAGTGCCAGATGACAACCTGCACGAGAATGCAGACGACTCCCGCGCACCGCACCACCGCGGCAAGGTAGGCGATCACCAGCCTCAGGGTCGTCATGGCAGGCCCGTCCGGACTGGTGCCGGAACGTCCGACTGCCTGCCAGCGGGGAGCATAACCCGTCGGCCACATAAGCCTGATGATAACGGCAGGGGTGGGTCAGGGGTGGGCCGAAGCCACATGTCGGGAGCGTGCGGCCTAGCGAAACTTGCCTTCTTACGGCCGATATCGCTTTCTCGCCAGGTCAAGCAGGGCCAATGCTTTAGGATTCCGGGCCGAAGCTCTGGTGAGCAATCTTATGGCGTTGCGATCCCGTGGCCAGTACCCGTGATAGGTGACGTCTGGCGTGATCTCTGGGATTGACATTGCCGGGTGGTCTCCGCACGAGGATGCAGTATCTGACGACCATTAGCGTGCACTTTTCGGTAACCGGCTGGTCGGGGAGAATCGGATATCTCCGCATCTGCCCGGTAAGTCCCCGGCGGGCAATTGGGGTGCCTGCCGGGCGGGTGACATCGCCGGAGCGAGCAGTGGCGGGAAGAGGTGAAAGGCACCGCCTTGAAGGTACAGGGCCGCGGGTCTTCCCCGCTGCAGGCGCCGGTCGCCGGTCGGCTGGAGGAAGCGCTCTGCACGGGTTACCTTGCGCCGGAAGTTGCTAGGGTCGAGCGGAGTGCGCCAGACGGCTTCGTAGGGATGACGAAGGTCCAGACGCTGAAGGGCTCACGGCAGAACGCTGCGGCGACGGTCGTGTACTCCAGTTGGGCGCAGGTCGCTTCCAGTGCCTCTCGCAGTATCGCTGAGTGATCGAACGGGCGGGGCGGGGGAAGTCGTAGAGCACCTCGTGGACGGGTGCCCAGCGGGCGGCGCTGGCTTCGGTGCCCGGCAATCGGAGTGGGCAGGTGCGGTCCGAGCGCCAGGTAGGCCACCGTGATCACCCGGCCGCGCGGGTCGCGCTCAGGGTCCCCGTACGTGCGCAGCTGCTCAAGGTGAAGCTGCTGGCCGTTGATGCCGGTCTCTTCGGCGAGTTCCCGTGGGCCGCCGCAGACCAGGTCTTGACCGCCGCGCACGTACCCGCAGGGCAGCGCGAACTCGCCGACGAAAGGGGCGTGGCCCCGCTCGATGAGCAGTACCTGGAGCCTGCCGTACGAACTGTGAAGATCACCAAGGTCAACCGTTACCGCTACAGGCCAGGGCTTCCGCAGGGGCACTGCTGTCGGCAATCACAAGCCAGCCTCTCTAGCAGCGTTGACCATAATAGCGCGGCTGATTTATGGTCATAAGTACCCAAAATCGGTTCTGGGAGATCCGATGGCTACGCCTCAAGTCACCTCGGCAAGACAGGCCATCCGTCAGGCGGCTTTCGAACGCCCGCGACCCTGACACGCGCGCCGGAGGACTTCGGATCCGCAAGTTCCGGGACGATGTTATCTTGCAGGGTGTTCAACGACGCCGCGCGCCGCACGGCGCCTTCCTACGGCTTCGACCTCGTCCCCGTTGTGCGGCAGGCGTGGCGGGCATGGCGGCTGGAGGCGGCCGGCAGGTGCTGACGGCGGCGATACTGGCCGCTGCGGCGGCGCTGTCGCCGCGGTCATCACCGCCGCGTGCGCAGCGGGAATCTGGTACCTGAGCCGGACCGCGTTGCGGACATCCGGAAATGACTCGGCTGGGGATGCAGTCGGCGATAGCGAGCCTGCTGCGCGGGCGCCGCGCGCGCCGGTGCGGGAGCGTCACCGGGAGCTGTCCCGGCTGGTTGCCCAGTCCGTCGGCGGGTGCGCGGTTTTTCCTGGTCGGCGGCGTAGCCGCGACCTCACGGGGATCCTGGCCGACGGCGTCCTCGCTGCCGTCTTCCTCTTGGCGCTGCTCGCCTTTGCTTCCGCGGCGGCTGCCGCTGTCGCCAGACGGCGCTGATCCGTACCCGCTCTACCGCGTTCCCGCGGCCCACTGGCAGGCGGCTTGCCGGCGCACCGATCAGCAGCAGTCCTGTGATCATGTCATCTACTGCAAGCCATCCCCGGATGACGAGGCCGCCGGGAATCTCATGGCAGCCCAACTGGGACTATGAGCTGACCCCGTTTATCGGCAGCGGCAAGCTCGTGCACGATGGCTGCCGCCGGTCAGCGTGCAAATGCTCCGGCCGGGCGAGGGCAGCATGCAAGATCGCGAGTACCCGGTCGCGCCCTTCGCTGCGCACGAGGTGGTCGATCGCATCAGGGAAGCGACGCAGCCGGTCGGTGACGCGGCCGACCCGTACCGCCTGCGCAGCTTCCAGGTCAGCGACCGCCTGTATACCGCCGAGGCGGAGTGGTCGCGATGATGCGGGTTCCTGCTGCGACCATGCACCATCGACGAGATCAACCGCGTCATCGACGATCCTCATGCCAGGGTGCGCCACTACCTGGAGATGCCGGTCAGCACCGAAGGTGAGGTGGTGACGACTACGTTTCTGAGGGTAACCGTTCGGGGCAAGGCGCTCAGCCTTGACTTCGCCGCGTGCGCCCTGACGAGGACGCCGCTGAGTTACCACGTCCTGGATCAGTACGCCGAAAGCGGCGTCGGCGCCGTGGTGCGGGCCGCGGTGCGGGCGTAGCAGCATTCCGCAGGACATCGGCGACTGTGGCGTCGGCCCTACGCCGGTGGTGCTCTTCCGTGCCGCCTGGGCTGTGAAAGACCGCACGGTCATCCCGCGTCGCCGCAGGCCGATCGGTACCGGTTCAGCGTCCGCGAGGAAATGGCCGAGGACTGCGAAGACGCAGAGCACGACAAGACCGACATCTACAACGAGATCAAGATCATCGAGGAGCGACTGCTCAAGGCCACCGAGGACTTCCTGGATTCCAGGGAGATCGACACGTCAATGTTCAAGCGGCGGATCTTCAGCATCGTCAACATGGGCGTCCTCGACATGGGGCGGCTGGAGATGAACCAGTCCGCAGCCGGGGCCGGAGCCCAGGTCAACTATTCCAGTCCCGACGACACCCCGGACCCGGGCAAGGAGACCACGTGAGCGAGCACATAGAAGTCAACGGAGTCGCTACCTTTTTGGGCGGCACTACCAACATCAACGGACCGGCAGCCATCGGCCCCGGCGCCACCGTGAACTTCCCGGGCCTCACGCCAGGTCGCCGCCGACCCTGGGACGAACCTCCATCGTGGACTGCTCACGGTCATCAGCGAGGAATCCGCTGCCGTCGCGAAGCGCTCGGCCTCCGGAAGGAACAGTCCAGCGGACCTGGCTTCGCGTGGGTACCTGCAGTCTCGGCGGCAGTCACTATAGCCGCCGTGCGCGCGCTTGCCGAAGGCCAGGAACCGCCATGGCCGCCGACAGCCGCTGCGCGAGCTGTCGATGACGCCGTCATCGTACTCAACGGGATCGCCGCGGCAGGGCAGCGGGACATGCGGGCCGGCGAAGTCTCATCGCACCCCCTTTACCCGCGGACGCTACGACAGACGCCAGGCCCGGCGCTGATCGGCCACGCGTGACAGGTCCCCGATATGGCTAGCCTGCCACCGCGCCCCCGGAAGACCGGAACACGAAGGCACTTCAGGGTACTGAGCGTCCATCGGATCAGGCAATGCCGTTGTCGCCGACCGCGATCCAAGATCCTCAAGTACCTGGCGAGCCTCAACGACAAGATCCGCGCAATCGACAGGGAGTCAGGCCGCTCCGCCCGCTACCCGAGCCCCCGCTGCGCCGCCGCCGCTGGGATGCTGCACGGACTCTGACGACGCCAGCAGGAAAAAACGACGACACCCCCCTGCGCGCGACGCCGCTCCCCCCGGACTGCCACCGCGCACGCTGGCCAGCGCCCTGCCGCTGACCGGCCACCGCCGGAACAGCCAACCGGGAGACCCGCGCCCGCGGCGCGCGTGGACCACCTACCAGCCGCGGCACGTCCGACCGCGTGACCGCCGCCCGCCGGACCGTGCCGCGACGCGAAGAACGCAGGCGCCCAGCCGGTACCCACGAGCGCGACCGACGCGACCGCCCACCACCGGCCGAGCCGCGAGCTGCCGGACGCCCCGCGTCGCCCCAGTACGCCCGCCGGCGACAGCTACGCCAGAGCGCACTCCGACCCCTCTCGCGGAGCCCCTGCGGACCACGAGCGGCGCGCCCGCCCGACCCGCTGACGCGCGCACGCCCCGGCCCAGGAGACATGCGGCCGCCGAGCGGCGCAGACCCCGACCCACGACGACGCTACCAAGCGGCCATCCCGCCCTCGCCGCACGCCGACCGGACGCCGCGATGAGCCGAGACCCCGCACCGGCGGCAGAGAGACCCGCCCGCCCCCCACGCGACGACAGACCAGACCCCGCCGACAGCCGGCCGCCACCGAGCCGCCCGACCGACGATGCCCCCCCCGAGCTATGATCGACCCCTCCGCCAGCCCCCGAGCCTCGCGCCCCGCCTGCCCCCGACTCGCGAGACCGACGCCGAGACTCTATCCCGCCGCCGCTCCCGCTCGCGCCGCCGCGCTCGCGGCTCCGCATCGTGACCGCCTCCCGCGCGCTCGCGGCTCAGCCTCTGCGCGACGCCGAGCCCTGACCCCCGCGGCTCTGCTCGCTTGTCGTAGCCATCGCGTGCGCGCGCCGCTCGTTCGCCCTCGTCGGTTCCTCCCGGGCGTTCGTCTGCAGCCGCCGCGCCGCTTCAGCCCTCCTCAGCGAGGCGCTCTGCGACAACGCGGCCGACCGCGCGCAATCGTCCGTCGCGGCCAGCCGTCCAGGCTGCTGCCTTCTGCCCGAGCGAGAGGAGTGGTGGAGGCTCCCGCGCCCGCAAGGACCCGGCCCGCCGCAGCGAAAACGACTAGGGAACGGCATCGTTTCCGGCCTGGTGCGGAAGCACGTCCCGGAACTCGGTGCGGACAAGCCGTCGATCGTGACGGATCGCCTGTTCGCGGCGATGCGCGAGAGCGGCATGGAGCTGACGGCGGCGGTCACTCCGCCGGGCGAGCACAGCTGACCCGGTCGTCGACCGGTAGGGGATGCAGGCGGGGGCGCTCGCGGCCGCCACTTCGGGCGAACGCGCCGGCGTCGGACTCGGCGCGGGGGGTTTTGCCCGCGCCGGCCGCGCTCGTTCGCTCGGCTCGCCTGCCGAACCACCCTTGACGCGGGCGGCGGTGGCGAGACCTGCTGCGGACTGCGGTAGCTGCGGTAGCTGGCTTGGCCTCGCTCTTGTGCAGGCACCCCTTGATGCTCACGATGGTCATCACCGCCCCTAGCCCGAGCAGGCCGTATTGCCTCGTTACGAAGTCATACGGCAGCCAGAGCAGCTGCAGCCCCAGGTTGCCGTGCCAGGCGTAGCGCCAGCGGTGGGCCATGCCCCACATGACCCCTATGTTGACGAGCGCCAAGACTACCGATCCCATCGTGAGCATGCGCATATCCCGTGCCCACCTCGCAGGGGTCGATCTTAGTGTTCTAGTCGGTGACACTGTGTGACTCTACTCACTCTCACCACGTGATCACAGGAAAACACAAAATCTAACAGCGTGTGATCTGTGTCACATCGCTTCTAAGGACCGGACCTGAAGCCATGTGGTGCCATGCTGATACGGCGATGGCACCATTCTTGACCTACTGACTCGGCAAAGTGAGCCATAATGGCTTGCATTGGTGCCAAAATGGTGCCATAGTAGAGCCATGGAACTCACCCAGTACGTCGAAAACCTTCGGCGCGAGCTGACGATCGCGGCTGAGGTTGGTGGCGAGGACGCTCGCGCGCTCGCCGACCGGCTGCTCGCCCCGCTGGACGCCGCGGTGCGGCTCACCCTGCTCGAGGCGCTCTCCGCCGCGGCCGAGGAGATCTCCGCCGAGCTCGCGCCCGGCTCCGTGGATGTCCGGCTGCGAGGCGGATCGGCGGGATTCGTCGTAACGCCGCCGCCGGCACCCGCCGTTTCGGCCGCCGACGACGCGGGCGCCGTGCCCCTTGAGGTGCGGCTGCCGGTCGCCGAAGGCGGCGATGACGCCGCCATGGTCCGGATCAACCTGCGGCTGCCCGCCAACCTCAAGGCCCTGATCGAGGACGCCGCCGCCGGCGGCGGGCTGTCGGTTAACGCCTGGATCGTCCGGGCCGCCGCTGCCGGGCTGGCCGGCGAGGGGCGGCGCGGCGTGCGGGCTGCCCGCGCGCGGCCCTCCGACCGGGTCGGCGGCCAGAGCTTCAGCGGCTGGGTCCGCTGAATGCCCGCCACAGCACGCACCGCAACAGAACTAGCACCAAAACCAACTCTGAGTAAAGGAACCTGAGATGTCTGTCTCGACCTTCAGCACCCCGTCCCCGATCGCCGTCACCCTCGACCTCTACGTCGCCGATGTCCGGTTGGCGGTCTCCGACCGCACCAAGACGATCGTCGAGGTCCGCCCGAGCAACCCGGACAAGGCCGCCGACGTGCAGGCCGCGGAGAACACCCGCGTCGAGTACGACGACGCCACCAGGACGCTGAGCATAGTTTCCAGGAAGCCACGCAACCGTTTCGTCAACTTCAGCAGCAAGCGCCCCGAGTCGATCGACGTGATCATCCAGCTGCCCACCGACTCCGACGTCCGCGGCGAGGCCGGGATAGGCGACTTCCAGGCTGACGGCGCGCTCGGCACCGTCGTGCTCAAGACCGACCTCGGCACCGTCCGGCTCGCCGAGACCGGGCCGCTGAACGTCCGCAGCGGGCTCGGCGAGATCACCGTCGAGGGTGTCAGCGGCTCCGCTGAGGTGCACGGCGGCTCAAGCGACATCCTGATCGGCGCCGTGGACGGCCCCGCCGACGTCTCCACAGGCAACGGCAAGGTGCGGGTCGGCGTCGTCACCGGCCCGGCGAACGTCAAGGCCTCCAACGGCGCGGTGTCCGTCGACCGCGCGCTGTCCGACATCACCGCCATCAGCTCCAACGGCGAGGTGCGGGTCGGCGAGGTCGCGCGCGGCAAGGTGTCCGCCACGTCCAAGAACGGCGCCGTCGAGGTCGGCATCCGCGAGGGCAGCGCCGCCTGGCTGGAGCTGAACACCGCTCTCGGCCGCGTCTACAACGAGCTCGCCTCCGCCGACGCACCCGAGGCCGGCGAGCCGGTCGACCGGGTCGAGGTCCACGCGAGCACCAAGCTCGGCAACATCACCGTCCGGCGCGCGCCGCGCCTAGAGGAGGAGTAATGAACACCGTGACCGCCGAGATCGCGACCGCCGCCGACGTCGCGATCTCGGCCCCGCCGACACCGTGGGCTATGGTCTGATCCATGGACAAGGTCGTGGCGAGCGCCGAGGCGGCCGTCGCCGACATCCCCGACGGCGCCACGCTCGGCGGTGGGCGGGTTCGGGCTGTGCGGCATTCCGTCGGTGCTGATCCAGGCGCTGCTCGAGGCCGGCGTCGACAGGACCTCGAGGTCGTCGTCGAACAACTGCGGCGTCGACGACTGGGGCCTCGGGCCTGCTGCTCGGCGCAGCGGCGGATCCGCCGGATGATGGCCTCCTACGTCGGGGAGAACAAGGAGTTCGCCCGGCAGTACCTCGCCGGCGAGCTCGAGGTCGAGCTGACCCCGCAGGGCACGCTCGCCGAGCGGCTGCGGGCCGGCGGCTCGGGCATCCCGGCGTTCTTCACCCCGACCGGGGTCGGCACCCAGGTCGCCGACGGCGGGATGCCGTGGCGGTACGACGGCGACGGCAACGTCGCGCTCGCCTCGCCCGCCGAAGGAGGTCCGCGAGTTCGACGGCGGCAGCGAGTACGTGCTCGAGCGCGGCGATCGTCGCCGACTTCGCGCCTGGTGCGGGCCTGGAAGGGCGACCGGCACGGCAACCTCGTCTACCGGCAAGTCGGCGCGCAACTTCAACCCGCTCGCCGCGATGTGCCGGCCGGGTCACGATCGCCGAGGTCGAGCACCTCGTCGAGCCGGGCGAGATCGACCCCGACGAGGTCCACACGCCCGGGCGTGTTCGTGCAGCGCGTCGTCGCGCTGACGCCGGAGCAGGCCGCCGACAAGCGGATCGAGAAGCGGACCGTCGACGGAGCGGCCTGAGTGAGCGCTGGACCCGTGAGCAGATGGCGGCCCGCGCCGCCGCCGAGCTGCCCGACGGCGACTACGTCAACCTGGGCATCGGGCTGCCGACCCTGGTGCCCAACTACGTGGCCGACGACGTCGAGCTGGTGCTGCAGTCGGAGAACGGCATCCTCGGCGTGGGCGCCTACCCCGACCGAGGACGAGGTCGACCCCGACCTGATCAACGCCGGCAAGGAGACCGTCACCGTCCGCAGCGGGCGCGTCGCTTCTTCGACTCCGCGACCAGCTTCGGGATGATCCGCGGCGGCAAGATCGACGCCGCGATCCTCGGCGCGATGCAGGTCTCGGCCGACGGGCGACATCGCCAACTGGATGATCCCCGGCAAGATGGTCAAGGGCATGGGCGGCGCGATGGACCTGGTCCACGGCGCCAAGCGGGTGATCGTGCTGATGGAGCACGTCGCCAAGGACGGCGGCTACAAGATCGTCGACGAGTGCTCGCTGCCCTACACCGGCAAGGGCGTCGTCCAGCGGATCATCACCGACCTGTGCGTCCTCGACGTCACCCCGGACGGGCTCGTCCTGGTCGAGCTCGCCCCCGGCGTCGACGCGCGACGAGGTCCGGCGCCAAGACCGAGCCGCCCGTCAAGGTCCGCTGAGCAAAGCCGGGTATTCCGAACGAGGGGTTGCGCCGCCCGTCAGCGCTCCGGCTTCGCCGGGGTCAGCAGCCCGCGGTTGAAGGCCTCGGCGACGGCGGCGGCGCGATCGGTCACGCCAAGCTTGGCGTAGATGTGCAGCAGGTGGGTCTTCACCGTGGCCTCGCTGATGAACAGCCGGGCCGCTGCCTCGCGGTTGGTCGGGCCGGCCGCGCGACGAGCGCGAGCACCTCAAGCTCCCGCTGGACTGAGCGGCTCCGGCCGGCGCGCGGACCTGGTCACGAGCCGGGTGGCGACCGACGGCGCGAGCACCGTCTCGCCGGCGCGGCCGCCGCGCGGACGGCGCGCAGCAGCTCGGCACGTGGCAGCGTCCTTGAGCAGGTAGCCGGTGGCGCCGGCCTCGATCGCCGGCAGAACGTCGCTGTCGGTGTCGTAGGTGGTGAGAACGAGCACGCGCGCGCGGGATACCTGCCGCCGGGCCAGCTCGGCGATCGCGCTGACGCCGTCCATGCACCGGCATGCGCAGGTCCATCAGGATCACGTCCGGGTCCGGACGGCCGCAGCGCGCCTGACGCGCCTCGGCGCCCGTAGCCGGCCTCGCCCGACGACCTGGAACTCGGGCTCGGCAGGCGAACATGCCGCTCAGCCCGTTCGCGCACCACGGGGTGATCGTCGACGACCATGACGCGGATCGGTCCGAGTCATGCGCCGCTCCCGGCGGGGATCGCAGGGACGCGTGGCCGGGAGATGGCGGTGCCGGCGCAGGGCTCGGACTCGATCTGGAGCGTCCCGGACAGACGCCGTCAGATCCGCTGCGCGCATCGCCGCAGTCCGAACCCGCCGGCTTCCGTTGTGCCGCACGCGGCGCCTTCCGGAGCGCCGAAAGCCGACGCCGTCATCGCGCACGTCAAGGGTCGACGAGGTCCTCCATGTACGGAGAGTGTCGAGCCCGACGCGGCTGAGCGTGCGGCGTGCTTGGCGACGTTGGCCAGCGCCTCCTGCGCCGTGCGCAGCAGCGCGACCTCGATCTCCGGGCGCATCACCCGCGGCGTTGCCGGTCGTCGTCACCGACACGGGGACACCGTGCAGCGCCGACCAGCGCCCGGCGACGTCGCTGCATCGCGTCGGGCAACCGTGATCCGTCGAGCGGCTCGGGACGCAGCGCCTCGACCGAGCGCCGCGCTTCGGACAGGCTCTCGCGCGCCAGCCTGATCGCCGCCGTCGACGTGGCGCGAGCCCGCGAGTCCGGCCTGGATTCGAGCCGCCCGCTCGGCCGCCTGGAGCTGGGTGATGATCCGGTCAGTCCCTGCGCTAGCGTGTCGTGGATCTCGCTGCGCCATCCGCCGCCGCTCGTCGAGCACGCGGCCTCCCTGGCCTGGGCGAGCAGTTGCCGGTGCAGCCCCTCGTTCTCCACGATCGTTGCCTCCAGCCGCCGGTTCACCTCGCTGAGCTCGGTGAGCGACTGCCTGTGCTGGACGACCTGCTGTTCCTGTCGTGTATCAGCCACATGAAGGCAGCGAAAAGCGTCATGTCGATGATGAGGGCAACGAGAAAGATCATCAGGTGGATCGGCCAGGAGCTGTGATTACCGTCTGTCTGCGCGAGCGCCCCGATCACGCCGGCGCCGGCGCCGACCGCCATCGGCCACGGCCAGCGCAGCAGCTCACGGGAGTAGCCGAAAGGCACGACGATGAAGAACCCGAACCACCCGCTCCGGTACGTGAGGAGCCCGGTGAATACCAGCAGCCCCGCGACGAAGACCGCCGCGTGCCGCGGCCGCCGCCGCGCGCGGTTCAGCGTGTAGCATGCCGGCGATCCACGCCACGGTGACCGCGCACAGCGAGGAGTCGATGAGCAGCGCGGTGCCGTGCTCCCCGTTGGACACGAAACAGGTGACGGCAAGCACCGCGAGCAGGACGTAAGGGCTGGCTGCCTCCGACACGGCAACCGACTGATGCTGCCGCACGTTGTCAGCCTGGCGCGGAGCGCCTCCCTCATGCGAGTCTCCTCTCTCCAACGCTACTCCGCCTTAAGGATCGCCCGAACGGACGAGGGTTGCACGCCTGCGTTCATTCCGCTGCGATCGCGGCGAGGACGTCAAGCCGGGCCGCGCGCCGGGCCGGCCAGCTCGCGGCCACCAGCCCGAGCAGCGCCGCGAGTACCAGGAACTCCACCAGCCGTACCACCGGGACGGTCGTCTCGGTGATGCCCTGCTGCCGCAGCGACGAGACGAGCGCCAGGCCCATCAGCGTGCCGATGACGATCCCGATGACCGCGCCGAACACCGCGAGGATGACCGCCTCGGAGCGGATCATCGAGCGGACCTGCGGGCGCCGCATCCCGACGGCGCGCAGCAGGCCGATCTCCCTGGTCCGCTCGAGCACCGAGAGCATCAGCGTGTTCACGATGCCGATAAGCGCGATGAGCACCGCCAGCGCCAGCAGCGCGTAGATCAGGCCGAGTAGCTGGTTGACGCTGGCCACCTGGGCCTGCTCGAACTGCGCCCTGCTCTGCACCTGCACGTCCGCGTACGGGGACAGCGCGCTGGAAACCGCGGTCTCCGCGCCGGGGCTGCCGTTGGTGCGCGCCAGCACCGCGCCCGGGTGCGGCGCCCTGAAGTGCGCCAGGAAGTACGCGGAGCTCACCAGGTAACTCTGGATGAGCGCGTTGGACTGGTAGATCCCGCCGATCTTGATCGTGGTCCGTCCCGTGTACGCGAACCGCACCGGCACGGTGTCACCGACTGACAGGTGATCCTTCGTCGCCGTCGTCGCGTCGATGAGCATCTCGCCCTCGGTGAGGGCGGCGCTTGAGCCCGCCGTCATCCGCAAGATCACGGTGTCGGCGATGTTCTGCGGGGTCAGCCCGGTGAGCGTCGCCAGCGCGGACTTGAACTCGAACTGGTTCCGGTAGACGGTGTTGGTCGCGGTGACCCCGGGCACGGCGGCGACCGCCCCCGGCACCGAGTCGCTGAGCTGCCCGCTCCCGTTGGCCGAGATCAGCAGGTCGGCGCTGATCGCCTGGTCCACGCTGCTCGTCGCGGACTCAGAAAGCGACGCGCCGAACACCGCCATCGCGGAGACCAGGGCGAGCCCGACCATGAGCGCCGAGGCGGTCTGGGCGGTGCGCCGCGGGCTGCGCATGGAGTTCTCCCGCCCGAGTCGCGCCGGCGTGCCGCCGATGGCGGCGAGTGGCCGCCCGAGCAGGCCGGACAGCGGGCGTGCGATCGCCGGGGCGAGCATCGCGACGCCGATGAACACGCACGCGGCGCCCATCCCCACCAGGGCGACGACGGGCCTGGACAGCCCGATGCCGAGCAGCGCCGCCCCGAGGACGGCCACCGCCATGCCGGAGATGAGCCGGCGCCTGGTCGGGCCCGCCCCGGCGCCGTCCGGGGAGCGGTCGCTGAGTGCCGCCACCGGCGGGATGCGCACCGCGTTCCTGGCCGGCCCGATCGCCGAGACGACGGTCACCAGCGTGCCGACGAGCAGCCCGACGATCGCGGTGCGCGGCTCGAACGTCAGCGGCCCGGTGGGCAGGGAGGCGCCGAACCCGCTGAGCAGTGCCTCGAGCCCGAAGCCGGCGGCCACGCCAAGGCCGACGCCGACGGCGGAGGAGACGAGCCCCACGATGGCCGCCTCGGTCAGCACGGAGCGCAGCACCTGTCCCCGGCTAGCGCCGACGACGCGCAGCAGGGCGAGTTCCCGTGTCCGCTGGCCGACGATGATCGAGAACGTGTTGTAGATGGTGAACGCGCCGACGAACAGCGAGATCAGCGCGAAGATAAGGAGCGCGGTGTTGAAGAACGACAGCCCCTGGCTGACCGCGTTCTCGTCCTCGCCGATGATCGTCTGCCCGGTGACGACCTCCGCGTCCGACGGCAGGATCTGGGCGATCGACCGTTGCACCGCGGCCTTGTCGGCACCCGGCTTGGCCACCACGCTGATGAAGCCGTACAGCCCGGGCTCCCCGACCACGCGCTGCGCGGTCGGCAGCGTGAACGCCGCCAGGGTCTGCCCCGCGAGGTTGTCGGCGGTGCCGAACTGGGCGATCCCGGTGATCGTGAACGTCTCGGCGGCCTTCAGCCCGCCCCCGAGTATCCGCACCTGCTGGCCGACGCTGAAGTTGTAGCTCTTCGCCGTAGCGGCATCCATCACCACGTCGTTGCTCATAGTCGGCGGGTTGCCCGCGATGAGGCGCAGGTTGGAGATCAGCGGGTTGGAGTCGAAGCCGATGCCGAGGGTGCCAATGGTCGACGAGATCGGCTTGCCGTCTCGCGCGATGAACTGGGCGTAGCCCGTGACGTTCCCGAACGCCCCGGCGACACCGGGCACCGCCTGCACCCGCGGGAGCAGGGACTCAGGCAACAGGTTGCGCGTCGCGCTCTGGCCGCTGCCGAACTGCGCCACGCCGCGGACCTGGTAGTCGATCTTGCTGTAGACGCTGGTGAACAGCGAGGAGAAGGTGCTGTGCAGCGTGTCGGTCAGCACGTACGTACCGGAGATGAACGTGACGCCGAGCACGATCGCCAGCGCGGTCAGCGCCAGCCGCAGCTTGTGGGCGAACAGGCCCCGCAGGGTTACCTGGCGCATGTCATTCTCCTAGCGTCCGCATCCGCTCGAGGACGGAATCGGCTGTCGGCGCCTGGAGTTCGCTGACGACGCGGCCGTCGGCGAGGAAGACAACCCGGTCCGAGTACGCGGCGCTGCGCGGGTCGTGCGTCACCATGACGACCGACTGGCCAAGTTCCCGCACCGACCGCTGCAGGAATGCGAGGAGGTCCGCCGACGCGTTGGAGTCGAGGTTGCCGGTCGGCTCGTCGGCGAAGATGAGGTCCGGCTTGTTGACCAGCGCCCTAGCGCAGGCGACCCGCTGCTGCTGCCCGCCGGACAGTTCGCCCGGCCGGTGCGTCAGCCGGTCGGCGATGCCCAGTTGCTTGGCGAGGTAACCGACCCATTCCTGGTCGGGCTTGCGGCCCGCTAGCGCGACGGGCAGCGTCATGTTCTCGCCCGCCGTCAGCGTCGGCACCAGGTTGAAGTACTGGAACACGAATCCGATGCGGTCACGCCGCAGCCTGGTCAGCCCGGCGTCGTCGAGTTGCCCGATGTCCTGGCCGCCCACGTAGGCGGTTCCAGACGTCGGGCGGTCAAGGCCCGCCATGCAGTGCATGAGCGTCGACTTTCCCGAACCCGACGGCCCCATGACGGCCGTGAACCGGCCCCGGTCGAAGGCGACGCTCACGTCGTCGAGTGCGCGCACGGCCGCTTGCCCGTGGCCGTAGGTCTTCGTCATGCGCACGGCGCGCGCCGCGTGCGCCTCCACTGATACTTCCGTCATGCTGATAAGCATGGTCGCGGGCGGCGGCCGGCGAAACCGAAATTAAGCCCGGATCCCGCCCGGTTCGGATGATCCTCCGGTCCACCGATCGGTTGATCCCGGCCTGTGGAAAAGCTGTGCGCAACTTGTTGCCCGGGTGTGGATATGCCCAGCTATGACGTAAATTCTATGTCAACGGCCAGCTCAGACCTGTGGATAACCGTGGATGACGCAAGCGAGCCCCAGGATCGGGTAGCCTTACCTAGTCGCCCATAGGCGTCGCCCTTGGCGGGGTAGCTCAGACGGCAGAGCAAGCGGCTCATAATCGCTGTGTCACGGGTTCAAGTCCCGTCCCCGCTACCCAGACAGGTAACCAGTAGCTCCCATCGCAGAAAGGCACTCCATCGTGGCTGCCACCGACGTCCGGCCGAAGATCACGCTGGCTTGCCAGGAGTGCAAGCACCGCAACTACATCACCAAGAAGAACCGGCGCAACGACCCGGACCGGATGGAACTGAAGAAGTTCTGCCCGAACTGCCGCAAGCACACCGACCACCGCGAGACGCGCTAGCCGCGACGCGGTGACGGATGGCACTGAACCCGCAGTTCGTCGGCCGGGTCTACGGCCCCGGCGCGCCCTACGAGGTGAGCCGGGTCAAGATCGCCGACTTCGCCGATGCGATCGGCGAGCCGAGCGAGCTGTGCCGTGACCGGGACGCCGCCGTCAAGGCGGGCTATCCCGACGTGATCGCCCCGCCTACGTTCGCGGTGGTCATCAGCATGCATGCCGCGGACGAGGCCAACAACGACCCTGGCCTCGGCCTCGACTACTCGATGGTCGTGCACGGCCAGCAGAGCTTCAGCCACGCCCGCCCGCTGCACGCCGGCGACGTGGTGGTCGCGACGACGACGATCGAGTCGATCAAGTCGGTCGGCGCGATGTCCATGCTCGTCACCTCCACCGACATCGTCACGGTCGACGGCGAGCACGTCTGCACCTCGAAGTCCATGCTCGTCGAGCGGGGGGCGGACGCGTGACCGTCACCTACGCAGGCGTCGCGAAGGGCACCGAGCTGCCCGCGCGCTCCTTCCAGGTCACCCGGCTTGACCTGGTCAAGTACGCCGGCGCCTCCGGCGACTTCAACGTCATCCACTGGAGCGACCGCGCCGCCCGCGCGGTGGGCCTGCCGAGCGTGATCGCACACGGCATGTACACGATGGCGCAGGCGGGCAAGTTCGTGACCGAGTGGGCGGGCGGCGACCCCGGTACCGTGACCGACTTCGGCGTCAACTTCTCCGCCATGGTCCCCGTCCCCGACGACACTCCGCTGGCCGGAAACACGGGGGGCGCGACCATCGAGTTCAGCGGCAAGGTGCTCGACAAGCTCGGCGACAACAAGGTGACCGTCGACATCGTGGCGAGGGCCGACGGCGCGAAGGTGCTCACCCGCGCCCGCGCCACCGTCCGGCTCCCGTGAGCGAGTCCTCCGGCATCTCCCGGGGGGGCGACCCCCCGTACCCCCCGATGTCGCGGCCCGTGGGCCCGATGGCAGAGGGCGCCATCGTATCGGGCCCGCGGAACGCGACGGTGCTGGCGGGTTACACCACCCTCGGTCTTGGCGGCCCGGCGCGCGATTTCGTGCAGGCAGACACTGAGGCGGGCCTCATTCAGGCGGTCAGGGCCGCCGACGAGGCCGGCGAGCCCGTGCTGCTCATCGGCGGCGGTTCCAACCTGGTGATCTCCGACGCGGGCTTCCCTGGCACCGTCATTCACGTGAACACCCGCGGCCTTGGCAGCGCCGCGGCCGACGACAGCGCCGCGGCCGGCGCCGGTGCCGTCGATGGTGCCGTGGACGTGACCGTGGCCGCCGGCGAGGACTGGGACGACGTGGTTGCCGCGACAGTCGCCGAAGGGCTCGCTGGCCTTGAGCCGCTGTCGGGCATCCCCGGCCGTGCGGGCGCCACCCCGATCCAGAACGTGGGCGCCTACGGCCGCGAGGTGGCCGAGGTCATCACCCAGGTGCGGGTGTACGACCGGCGGGAACACCAGGTCAGGACGGTCCAGAACGAGTGGTGCGATTTCTCCTACCGCACCAGCCTCTTCAAGAGCGGCCGGCCGGAATCGCTGATCCCCTGGCCGGGCGGCGTGGCGGGGCGAGCGGCCGGGCCGGGCGGGGCGGGCCAGCCCTGGGCCGGGGGCCAGACCTGGGCCGGGGGCCAAGCCAGATTCGTGGTACTCGACGTGACCTTCCGCTTGGCCAGGCAGCCGCAGTCCGCGCCGGTACGGTACGCCGAGCTGGCGGCCGAGCTCGGCGTCGGCCCGGGGGAGCAGGCAGGTGTCGGCGAGGTCCGCGCCGCCGTGCTCAAGATCCGTGCCCGCAAGGGCATGGTCCTGAGCCCCGGTGACCCGGACACCCGCAGCGCCGGCTCCTTCTTCACGAACCCGGTGCTCACCGCGGGGGAACTCGCTCAGGTCGAGGCGGCCGCGGCCGCCCACGGTGCGGGCCAGGTACCTCGCTACGACGCGGGCGATGGACTGGTGAAGGTTCCGGCCGCGTGGCTCATCGAGCACGCGGGCTTCGGCAAGGGTTACGGCGCCCCCGGCCCGGCGCGCGTCTCGTCCAAGCACACCCTCGCGCTCGTCAACGCCGGCAATGCGACCACGGCGGACCTGGTGGCGCTGGCCCGCGAGATTGTCTCCGGCGTCCGCACCCGCCTCGGCGTGACGCTGACCCCCGAGCCGATCCTCATCGGCGTCACCCTTTAACCCGAGCACTGCTCGCCCGCTGCCCGGCGGGCTCCGGCTGCCCGGTGGCCAGCCAGTCATCGATGCCCGTCAAGCAGCCGGGCTCGCGTATCCGGTGGCGCGGCGGAGCCGCGAACCGACATCCGAGCCAGCTCGGCCAGCTCGCGCGGCGTGAACCCGTGCACGTCACGCGCGATCTCGTACTGCTTGACCAGGCGGGGCCCGAACAACAGCGGGTCATCCGCCCCGAGCGCCACCGGCACCCCGGCCTCAACGAGCCTCCTGACCGGAACCGAAACCTCGTCCGGCTCGACGCCGAGCGACACGTTAGAAGAAGGGCATACCTCACAGGTGACCTGCGCGGCGCCGAGCCGCTCAAGCAGCCGGGGATCCTCAACAGAGCGAACACCGTGCCCAAGCCTGCTGGCGTGCAGCAGGTCGAGGGCCGCCCAGACGCTGGCCGGCCCGACAAGCTCACCGGCGTGCGGGACGAGGAGCAGCCCGGCCCGGTCGGCGATCCTGAAGGCCCGCTCGAAGTCCGCCGCAGGCCCGCGCCGTTCGTCGTTGGAGAGCCCGAACCCGACCACGCCCTGCCCCGCGTACTGCGCCGCCAGCCGGGCCAGCGTCCTGGCGTCCATCGGGTGCCTGGTCCGGTTGGCCGCGATGATGATTCCGATCCCGATATCAGCCGCCCGCGCCGCCTTACCGGCAGCGTCGAGCAGAAGCTCCGTGAAGGCGGTAATCCCCCCGTACATGGCAGCGAAGCCGGACGGATCGGCCTGCAGCTCAAGCCACCCCGACCCCTCGGCCCGCTCATCCTCGGCGATCTCCCGCACCAGCCGACACAGATCGTCCGGCGTCCGCAGCACAGAGCGCGCCGTGTCATAAAGCCGCTGAAACCGAAACCACCCGCGCTCATCGGCGGTAGACAACTGCGGCGGCCACTCTTCTGTAAGCGCCGCAGGCAGCGACACCCCGTGCACCTGGGCAAGCTCAACCAAAGTCGAGTGACGCATGCCCCCAGTCAGGTGCAGATGCAGATGCGCCTTGGGTAGCCCCGCCAGTTCATGCGCCATTCTCTATTATCCCCGACGAGCGTCCTTGCCTGCGGCCATGAAACCGTTTTATGGAGTTTTGCCCCCGAGGAAGGCAGCAGCGGGGGGCGGATGGGGATGAGGCGCGCGCCTTCGGCACACCGATCGTTTTTCATCGGTGGGACGACGAGCGCGCGGCGATTCTCCTCCGCCCACGGCGACCCGTAGCTACTTACCTCGCTTCTGCGAGGAACTTCCCGATCCGGGTAACGCCTTCTTCTATGTCAGCGTCACCCATGGCGTAAGACAGCCGGAAGTAGCCGTTGGTACCGAACGCCTCGCCCGGCACGACCGCGACCTCGGCCTCTTCCAGGATCAGCGCGGCCAGCTCGGACGAGGTCTGCGGCCGCTTGCCCGCGATCTCCTTGCCCAGGATGCCCTTGACGCTGGGATAGGCGTAGAACGCGCCGAGCGGCTCCGGGCAGACCACGCCGGGGATGTCGTTGAGCATCCGGACGATGGTCTGGCGGCGCCGGTCGAACGCGGCGCGCATCTCGGCGACGGCCGACAGGTCACCGGACACGGCGGCGAGCGCCGCGGCCTGGGAGACGTTCGCGACGTTCGAGGTCAGCGTGCGACTGCATGTTGGTCGCGGCCTTGATGACGTCCTTGGGACCGATCATCCAGCCGACCCGCCAGCCGGTCATCGCGTAGGTCTTGGCCACGCCGTTGAGCACCACGCAGCGGTCCGCGGTCTCCGGCGCCTGCACCGGGATCGAGGAGAACTTCGCGTCACCGTAGACGAGGTGCTCGTAGATCTCGTCGGTGACCACCCAGATGCCCTTGGCGGCGGCCCACTCGCCGATCGCCTTGACCTGCTCCGGCGGGTAGACCGCGCCGGTCGGGTTGGACGGTGAGACGAACACGAGCAGCTTGGTGCGCTCGGTGCACGCCGCGTCGAGCTGCTCGACCGAGGCCAGGTAGCCGGTGGACTCGTCGCTCGGCACGACCACGGGGACACCGCCCGCGAGAGCGATCGCCTCGGGGTAGGTGGTCCAGTACGGGGCGGGGAGCAGCGCCTCGTCGCCCTCGTCGAGCAGCGCGGCGAACGTCTGGTACACCGCCTGCTTGCCGCCGTTGGTGACGAGCACCTGGTCGGCGGTCACGTGGTAGCCGGAGTCGCGGGCGGTCTTGGCGGCGATGGCCGCCCGGAGCTCGGGCAGTCCGGCCGCCGGCGTGTACTTGTGCATCTTCGGGTCGGCGGCCGCGCGGATGGCGGCCTGGACGATGTAGTCAGGAGTGGGGAAGTCGGGTTCGCCGGCGCCGAACCCGATGACCGGCCGGCCGGCGGCCTTGAGCGCCTTGGCTTTAGCGTCCACGGCCAGCGTCGCGGACTCGGAGATGGCGGACACGCGGGCCGATATTCTCGTGGTTGGCATGCTTCCATGGTGTCACCCCCGCCTCTGCCACCACCAATCGGTTTCGCCTGCGGCAGAGTTTGGTTCGACTTGGGGGTGGGTTCGGCATACACTCTGGAGGTTGCAACCGTAGGGCAGTAGCTCAATTGGTAGAGTCCCGGTCTCCAAAACCGGCGGTTGGGGGTTCGAGTCCCTCCTGCCCTGCAAGTGCGGTTTGGCCAGGTCTTGTGGCCTTGCCAGCCCGCGCGTGGTGGAACTGTTAGCGCATAGGTGAGGACATGGCGACCCAGACGCGAGGCCAGGGCGCGGAGCGCCGGAGCGGGTCCGGGGCTACCGCCAAGCGGGACCGGACCACGCCGGCCCTGTTCATTCGGCAGGTGGCGGCGGAACTCCGGAAGGTGATCTGGCCTACCCGCAATGAGCTTGTGACGTACACGCTGGCCGCCCTGATTTTCGTAGTCATCATGAGCGCGATCGTGCTGACGCTCGACTACGGGTTCACCAGGCTCATGTTCTACGTCTTCGGCTAACGCCTCCTGGCTCAGGATCTCCGTGATTCGCGTCGCGCCTACCGAGCGGGGCAGGATGACCGGGATCTTTCGCCAGCGGTTGACCCGAGATCTCCCGTGATTCGCGCCAGGTACACCTAACGTGGCAGGATGTTAAGACGGCCCGTCCCTCCTTGGCAGGATGACAGGACCGCCCGGCCCGCCCCGGCCCCCGCAGCTTTGGTCTGGGTTGGCGGGCCTGATAAGATCGCGGCTTTTGCGATCAGGCTCGCCAGCCCAGGCATCGAGGGGTACGGGGGGTCGTCCCCCCGGGAGATAACAGAAATAGGAGTGAGTAACCGTGCCCGAGTCCCAACTGCACAGCGATGTCCATGCGGCGACCGGCGCACCGGAAGGGGAGGCAGCCGACGTGAGCGATGAGACTTCCGGTGTCGCCGACGAGCCAGCCGACGAGGAGGTCGCGGCTGAGGCGGCGGACGCCGCCGAGCCTGAGCAGCTTGACCCGGTCGCCGAATTCACTCGTGAGCTGCGCATGCTGCCGGGTGACTGGTATGTCGTGCACTCGTACGCCGGGTACGAGAACCGGGTGAAGACCAACCTGGAAAGCCGTATCACGTCGCTCAACATGGAGGATTACATCTTCCAGATCGAGGTGCCGACCCACCAGGTGACCGAGATCAAGAGCGGTAAGAAGCAGACGGTCAACGAGAAGGTGCTGCCCGGGTACATCCTGGTGCGGATGGACCTGACCGACGAGTCCTGGGCCGTCGTCAGGAACACCCCCGGGGTCACCGGCTTCGTCGGCTTGTCGAGCAAGCCCTCGCCGCTGCCGCTCGGCGAGGTGGCCTCGCTGCTCGCCCCTGCCCCCGCCGAGGGCAGCCCGGCCGCCCAGGCGGCGGCCGCCAAGAAGACGTCTCCGGAGTACGAGGTCGGCGAGTCGGTTACCGTTATGGATGGCCCGTTCGCGACGCTCGCCGCGACCGTGAACGAGGTCAACTCGGTCACCCAGAAGCTCAAGGTTCTCGTGTCGATCTTCGGCCGGGAGACGCCTGTCGAGCTCTCGTTCGACCAGGTCTCAAAGATCTGAGAGGAAATAAGGCACCATGCCGCCAAGAAGGAAGAAGATCAGCGCCATCGTCAAGGTGCAGCTGCCCGCTGGCGCGGCCACCCCGGCGCCGCCGGTCGGTACCGCGCTCGGTCCGCACGGCGTCAACATCATGGACTTCGTCCGGCAGTACAACGCCGCCACGGAGGCCCAGCGAGGCAACATCATCCCGGTCGAGATCACCATCTTCGAAGACCGGTCGTTCACGTTCATCACCAAGACGCCGCCCGCGCCGGAGCTGATCAAGAAGGCCGTCGGCGTCGACAAGGGCAGCGCGGAGCCGCACAAGACCAAGGTCGGCACGCTGACCAAGGCGCAGCTCCGGCAGATCGCGGAGACGAAGATGCCCGACCTGAACGCGAACGACATCGAGGCCGCCGAGAAGATCATCGCGGGCACCGCCCGGTCGATGGGCATCAAGGTCGAGGGCTAGGGACCGGCGAAGTCCGCCTCCGTTCCTCCTAAATTCTCAAGTCAATAAGTGGCAGGGCCTCGCGCGCTGGGTCCCGATGACCACGACCTCCATACCTAGGAGAGCAGCATGAAGCGCAGCAAGGCGTACGAAGACGCCGCCAAGAAGATCGACCACGAGGTGCTCTACACTCCGCAGGACGCGGTTGAGCTGGCAAAGAACACCACGGTGACGAAGTTCGACCCGACCGTCGAGGTCAACCTCCGGCTCGGCGTCGACCCCCGCAAGCAGGACCAGATGGTCCGCGGCACCGTCAACCTGCCGAACGGCACAGGCAAGACCGCCCGCGTGCTCGTCTTCGCCACCGGCGACCGCGCGGAGGCCGCGAAGGCGGCCGGCGCCAACTTCGTCGGCTCTGACGACCTGATCGAGCGGATCCAGGGCGGGTTCCTCGACTTCGACGCGGTGGTCGCCACCCCGGACCTGATGGGCAAGGTCGGCCGTCTCGGCCGCGTGCTCGGCCCGCGCGGCCTCATGCCGAACCCGAAGACCGGCACCGTCACCCCGGACGTGGCCAAGGCCGTGACCGAGATCAAGGGCGGCAAGATCGAGTTCCGCGTCGACCGGCACGGCAACTTGCACTTCATCATCGGCAAGGCCTCCTTCGACAAGAGGGCGCTGCTCGAGAACTACTCGGCCGCGCTCGACGAGGTGATCAGGCTCAAGCCGGCCGCGGCCAAGGGCCGCTACCTGAAGAAGATCACCTTCACCACGACCATGGCGCCGGGCATCCCGGTCGACCCGAACAAGACCCGCGGCTTCTTCGACGAGGAGACCGCTGCTTAGCCACGGGGGGGGCATAGCCCCCCCGGCACCCCCCTATGGGGGAGTCCCTCCCCCATAGCCCCCTCGCCGGGGCAAGCCCCGGGTCGGCGCCTTCGGCGCCGAGATCCCGCCGGCTCTGTTAGAGCCCCGCTGCGCGGGGCTGAGCACATCCGCGGCGGCGCTCCTAAGCAGGAGCGCCGCCGCTGTGCTTTACCCGCCGAGTTTGTAGAGTCTGTGTGTAACACATAGACTGTCCGCAGCCGAAGACCGCTGGATGCCAGTTCGCTGGCCGAAGGTTTGATGCGGGGGCCCAGCCCCCGCGGACGGACATCCCGCGCAGGTGCCATGCAAAGCCTCAAATTCCGGTTAGCTCAGATCCCCACAGTGTTTTCTAACTGCAGCGGGTTCGCTGACCGTGGTCTGTCGCCCTGTGTGCCCTGTGCACCAGGGCGTTCGTCGTCTTCGGGGTAATCGCAGGGACGACACATGGGAAGGAGGCTCATGGCAAACGCCGAGAAGACGGCCGTGGTCGAAGATCTCACGGGCAAGTTCCGCGACTCGAGCGGTGCGGTGCTTACCGAGTACCGCGGCCTGACGGTGGCACAGCTGTCCGAGCTGCGTGGCAACCTCAGGGGCAACGCCACGTTCGCCGTCACCAAGAACACGCTCGCGAAGATCGCGGCGGCCGAGGCGGGCCTGGGCGACCAGGTCGGGCCGCTGCTGTCTGGGCCGTCCGCGATCGCGTTCGTCGACGGTGACGTCGCGCAGGCCGCCAAGGGCCTGCTGGACTTCGCCAAGGCGCACCCGCTGCTCATCATCAAGGGCGGCGTGCTCGACGGTAAGGCACTGACCCCGGCCGAGGTCGGCAAGCTCGCCGACCTGGAGCCGCGCGAGGTGCTGCTGGCCAAGCTGGCCGGCGCCATGAAGGCGTCGATGGCCGGCGCCGCGGCGACGTTCAACGCGCTGCCGACGCAGATGGCCCTCCTCGCCGACGCGCTGCGCGCCAAGCTCGAGGCGGCCGCGACCGCCGTTGCCGAGGACACGGCGGCACCGGCAGAAGCGGCATCGGCCGAAGCGGCCGAACCGCAGGCAGAGACTCAGGACTAAGGAAAGAAGGGAAACGATCATGGCGAAGCTCAGCAGCGCTGACCTGCTCGACGCGTTCAAGGAGATGACCCTCCTTGAGCTGTCCGAGTTCGTGAAGGCTTTCGAGGAGACGTTCGACGTCAAGGCCGCTGCCCCGGTCGCGGTGGCCGCCGCCGCTGGCGGCGGGCTGCCGCTCCGGCAGAAGAGGTCGAGGAGCAGGACGAGTTCGACGTCATCCTTGAGGCCGCTGGCGACAAGAAGATCCAGGTCATCAAGGAGGTGCGCACGCTCACCAGCCTGGGCCTGAAGGAGGCCAAGGACCTGGTTGACGGCGCGCCGAAGACCGTTCTTGAGAAGGTCAACAAGGAGGCCGCGGAGAAGGCCAAGGCTGCCCTCGAGGGCGCCGGCGCTTCGGTCACGGTCAAGTAGTTCGACGTCGCGGTCGCTTCGCGTGACCGCCTCGTAACACGCTGAATGCCGTCCGGGAACATCCCGGGCGGCGTTCGCGTTGTGTAAACCGAAGGCGAACGCACGGCGACATGGCTCCCTCGGTGACGGGTCGCCGCCAGCGGGAACAAAAGCCATACCCCGTGACGTTTCGCCTTACACATCCGCACACGTGTGGCATCGATCACGCGGTAAACCCCCCAAAACGGGGCGGTTGCTGCTTGACGTTTGGTCTCCGACAGGAGATGCTGCGAAGCAAGGTGAACCTCATACAGGCGTACCGTTGACAGGCGGCCAGTCTATGGCTAGACTGGCTATTTGCGCTGCACTCTAACGTCCTCGGTGTCTCCTCTTGCCTCTCCGGCAGCCTCTATGGGGTTTGCCGCGGGGCGTTTGGCGTGCGTGCGGTGATAGTTCCGCGACAAGTTCGGAAGGACCCCTGTTGGCAGCATCGCGCAGCGCCTCCGCCACAAATCTTGGTCCCAATCGCGTGTCCTTCGCGCGGATCAACGAGCCCCTGAAGGTTCCGGATCTGCTGGCCCTGCAGACCGAGTCGTTTGACTGGTTGCTCGGCAATGAGAAGTGGAAGGCGCGTATCCAGGCCGCCAAGGAAGCCGGAAGCAAGAACATCGCCGAGCAGTCCGGTCTCGAAGAGATCTTCGAAGAGATCAGCCCGATCGAGGACTTCTCCGGCACGATGTCCCTGTCATTCCGCGACCACCGCTTTGAGCCGCCAAAGTACTCCGATGAGGAGTGCAAAGACAAGGACATGACGTACTCCGCGCCGATGTTCGTCACGGCGGAGTTCATCAACAACACGACGGGTGAGATCAAGAGCCAGACGGTCTTCATGGGCGACTTCCCGCTCATGTCCCGCAAAGGCACGTTCATCATCAACGGCACCGAGCGCGTCGTGGTCAGCCAGCTGGTCCGTTCGCCTGGCGTGTACTTCGACCGTCAGGTCGACAAGACGAGCGACAAGGACATCTACTCCTGCAAGGTGATCCCGAGCAGGGGGGCGTGGCTTGAGTTCGAGATCGACAAGCGCGACAGCGTCGGCGTCCGCATTGACCGCAAGCGCAAGCAGTCGGTCACCGTGCTGCTCAAGGCCCTTGGCTGGGACGACGCGCGCATCCTCGAGCGCTTCGGCGACTACGAGTCGATGCGGGCCACCCTGGAGAAGGATCACACGGCCGGCCAGGACGACGCGCTGCTCGACATCTACCGCAAGCTGCGCCCGGGTGAGCCGCCGACGCGCGAGTCGGCGCAGGCACTGCTCGACAACCTGTACTTCAACCCGAAGCGTTACGACCTCGCCAAGGTCGGCCGGTACAAGGTCAACCGCAAGCTCGGTCTTGACCAGCCGATCCGCCAGGGCACGCTGACCGAGGAAGACATCGTCTCCACGATCGAGTACCTCGTGAAGCTGCACGCCGGCGAGGAGGAGACGGCCCGCGGCGAGCGGACGATCGTCATCGAGACCGACGACATCGACCACTTCGGCAACCGGCGGCTGCGGACCGTCGGTGAGCTGATCCAGAACCAGGTGCGGCTCGGCCTCGCCCGGATGGAGCGCGTGGTCCGCGAGCGGATGACCACCCAGGATGTCGAGGCGATCACGCCGCAGACCCTGATCAACATCCGCCCGGTCGTGGCGTCGATCAAGGAGTTCTTCGGCACCAGCCAGCTCTCGCAGTTCATGGACCAGACCAACCCGCTGGCCGGGCTGACGCACAAGCGCCGCCTGTCCGCGCTCGGTCCCGGCGGCCTGTCGCGCGAGCGGGCCGGGTTCGAGGTCCGTGACGTGCACCCGTCGCACTACGGCCGGATGTGCCCGATCGAGACGCCGGAAGGCCCGAACATCGGCCTGATCGGCTCGCTGTCGAGCTACGCCCGCGTCAACCCGTTCGGTTTCGTGGAGACCCCGTACCGCAAGGTCGTCGACGGCCGGGTCACCGACCAGATCGACTACCTGACCGCGGACGAGGAAGACCGCCACGTCATCGCGCAGGCGAACACCCCGGTCAAGGCGGACGGCGAGTTCGCGACCAACCGGGTGCTCGTCCGGCGCAAGGGCGGCGAGGTCGACCAGATCCCGCCGGACGAGGTCGACTACATGGACGTGTCCGCGCGGCAGATGGTGTCCGTGGCCACCGCCATGATCCCGTTCCTCGAGCACGACGACGCCAACCGCGCGCTGATGGGGTCCAACATGCAGCGCCAGTCCGTGCCGCTGCTGCGGTCCGAGGCGCCGCTTGTCGGTACCGGCATGGAGTACCGCGCCGCGACCGACGCGGGCGACGTGGTCCTCGCGGAGAAGGCCGGCGTGGTCGAGGAGTCCTGCGCGGACTACGTCACCGTGATGAACGACGACGGCACCCGCACGACCTACCACATCCAGAAGTTCCGCCGCTCCAACCAGGGCACCTGCTTCAACCAGAAGCCCGTCGTGGAGGAGGGGCAGCGGGTCGAAGAGCGTCAGGTCCTCGCCGACGGCCCCTGCACCGACGAGGGCGAGATGGCGCTCGGCAAGAACCTGCTCGTCGCGTTCATGCCGTGGGAGGGCCACAACTACGAGGACGCGATCATCCTGTCCCAGCGGCTGGTGCAGGACGACGTGCTGTCGAGCATTCACATCGAGGAGCACGAGGTCGACGCCCGCGACACCAAGCTGGGCCCGGAGGAGATCACGCGGGACATCCCGAACGTCTCCGATGAGGTGCTCGCCGACCTCGACGAGCGCGGCATCATCCGGATCGGCGCGGAGGTCGTCAACGGCGACATCCTGGTCGGCAAGGTCACGCCCAAGGGCGAGACCGAGCTCACGCCGGAAGAGCGCCTGCTGCGCGCGATCTTCGGCGAGAAGGCCCGCGAGGTGCGTGACACGTCGCTCAAGGTGCCGCACGGCGAGGAGGGCAAGGTCATCGGCGTCCGCGTGTTCACCCGCGAGGACGGCGACGAGCTCCCGCCCGGCGTCAACGAGCTCGTCCGCGTCTACGTGGCGCAGAAGCGGAAGATCACCGACGGCGACAAGCTGGCGGGCCGTCACGGCAACAAGGGCGTCATCTCCAAGATCCTGCCGGTCGAGGACATGCCGTTCCTCGCCGACGGGACCGCGGTCGACATCGTGCTCAACCCGCTCGGTGTCCCCGGCCGAATGAACGTCGGCCAGGTGCTCGAGACCCACCTCGGCTGGGTAGCCAAGGCGGGCTGGCAGGTAACCGGGGAGGACGCGGACTGGAAGGACCGGCTGCGGGCCATCGGCGCCGACTCGAGCGAGCCCGGCACCAACGTGGCCACGCCCGTCTTCGACGGCGCGCACGAGGAGGAGATCACCGGCCTGCTCGCCTCAACGCTGCCGAACCGCGACGGCAACCAGATGATCGGCTCGAGCGGCAAGACGCAGCTGTTCGACGGCCGCACCGGCGAGCCGTTCAAGGACCCGGTGTCCGTCGGCTACATCTACATCCTCAAGCTGCTGCACCTGGTGGACGACAAGATCCACGCCAGGTCCACCGGCCCGTACTCGATGATCACCCAGCAGCCGCTTGGTGGTAAGGCGCAGTTCGGTGGCCAGCGGTTCGGTGAGATGGAGGTGTGGGCCCTCGAGGCCTACGGCGCGGCCTACGCCCTGCAGGAACTGCTCACCATCAAGTCCGACGACGTGCTCGGCCGCGTGAAGGTCTACGAGGCCATCGTTAAGGGCGAGAACGTCCCCGAGCCAGGCATCCCCGAGTCCTTCAAGGTGCTCATCAAGGAGATGCAGTCCCTGTGCCTCAACGTGGAGGTGCTGTCGAGCGACGGCGCAGCCATCGAGATGCGGGACACCGACGAGGACGTCTTCCGCGCTGCGGAAGAACTCGGCATCGACCTGTCTCGGCGTGAGCCGAGCAGCGTCGAAGAAGTCTGACCATCGAAGGGGGATCTACACCAGTGCTAGACGTCAACTTCTTTGACGACCTTCGCATCGGACTCGCCACCGCCGAGGACATCAGGCAGTGGTCGCACGGCGAGGTGAAGAAGCCGGAGACCATCAACTACCGCACGCTCAAGCCGGAAAAGGACGGGCTCTTCTGCGAGAAGATCTTCGGCCCCACCCGGGACTGGGAATGCTATTGCGGCAAGTACAAGCGCGTCCGGTTCAAGGGCATCATCTGCGAGCGCTGCGGCGTCGAGGTCACCCGGGCCAAGGTGCGCCGTGAGCGGATGGGGCACATCGAGCTCGCCGCGCCGGTCACGCACATCTGGTACTTCAAGGGTGTGCCGAGCCGTCTCGGCTACCTGCTCGACCTTGCGCCCAAGGACCTGGAGAAGGTCATCTACTTCGCGGCGTACATGATCACCTACGTGGACGACGAGGCGCGCCAGCGCGACCTGCCGTCCCTCGAGGCGCGGATCACCGTGGAGCGGACCCAGCTCGAGCAGCGCCGGGACAACGACATTGAGACCCGGCAGAAGAAGCTCGAGGCCGACCTGGCCGAGCTCGAGGCGCAGGGCGCCAAGGGCGACGCGCGCCGCAAGGTGCGCGAGTCGGCCGACCGCGAGATGAAGCAGATCCGCGACCGCTCCGCCAAGGAGATCGACCGGATCGACGAGGTTCTGGTCGAGGTTCAAGGGCCTCAAGGTTCAGGACCTGGAGGGCGACGAGCTCCTCTACCGCGAGATGCGGGACCGGTTCGGCCGGTACTTCCGCGGCGGCATGGGCGCCCAGGCTATCCAGGACCGGCTCGCGACCTTCGACCTGGACGCCGAGGCGAACGACCTGCGCGAGATCATCCGCACGGGCAAGGGCCAGAAGAAGGCCCGCGCGCTCAAGCGGCTCAAGGTGGTCTCCGCGTTCCTGAACACCCGCAACAGCCCGATGGGCATGGTACTTGACTGCATCCCGGTGATCCCGCCGGACCTGCGGCCAATGGTCCAGCTCGACGGTGGCCGGTTCGCCACGAGTGACCTCAACGACCTGTACCGCCGGGTCATCAACCGGAACAACCGGCTGAAGAGGCTGCTCGACCTCGGCGCGCCCGAGATCATCGTGAACAACGAGAAGCGGATGCTCCAGGAGGCCGTCGACAGCCTGTTCGACAACGGCCGCCGCGGCCGCCCGGTAACGGGCCCGGGCAACCGCCCGCTGAAGTCGCTGTCCGACATGCTCAAGGGCAAGCAGGGCCGGTTCCGCCAGAACCTGCTCGGCAAGCGCGTCGACTACTCCGGCCGGTCCGTCATCGTCGTCGGCCCGCAGCTCAAGCTCCACCAGTGCGGCCTGCCCAAGCAGATGGCGCTCGAGCTGTTCAAGCCGTTCGTGATGAAGCGCCTCGTCGACCTGAACCACGCGCAGAACATCAAGTCCGCCAAGCGGATGGTGGAGCGCGCCAAGCCGGTCGTCTGGGACGTGCTCGAAGAGGTCATCACCGAGCACCCGGTGCTGCTCAACCGGGCGCCGACGCTGCACCGCCTCGGCATCCAGGCCTTCGAGCCGCAGCTTGTCGAGGGCAAGGCGATCCAGATCCACCCGCTGGTCTGCACCGCGTTCAACGCGGACTTCGACGGCGACCAGATGGCGGTCCACCTGCCGCTGTCCGCCGAGGCGCAGGCCGAGGCCCGGATCCTGATGCTGTCCACCAACAACATCCTCAAGCCCGCCGACGGCAAGCCGGTGACCATGCCCACCCAGGACATGGTGATCGGGCTGTACTGCCTGACGCGGCTCGACGAGGGCGTGGTCGGCACCGGGCGCGCGTTCTCGAACCTGTCCGAGGCGCAGATGGCCTACGACAAGGGCGAGCTCGAACTGCAGGCGCGGATTCTGATCCGGATGAACTCCATTGTCCCGCCTGCCGACTTCCAGGTTCCCGAGGGCTGGCAGCCAGGAGAGCCACTGCGGCTGGAGACCACCATCGGCCGGTGCATCTTCAACGAGGCGCTGCCCGCGGACTTCCCGTTCGTCAACTACAACGTGGGCAAGAAGCAGCTCAGCCTTATCGTCAACTCGCTCGCCGAGACGTACCCGAAGGTGCACGTCGCCGCGGCGCTCGACGCGCTCAAGGACGCGGGCTTCCACTGGGCGACCCGCTCGGGCGTGACGATCGGCATCGAGGACGTGGTGGCGCCGCCGAACAAGGCGGCCATCCTGGACGGCTACGAGCGCCGCGCCGACAAGGTGCAGCGCGAGTACGAGCGCGGCCTGATCACCGACGATGAGCGCCGTCAGGAGCTCATCGAGATCTGGACGCACGCGACCGCCGAGGTTGCCCAGGACATGGAGAACGCCTTCCCGGCCAACAACCCGGTCTGGATGATGGTGAACTCCGGCGCCCGTGGTAACCCCATGCAGGTCAGGCAGATCGCCGGCATGCGTGGCCTGGTGTCGAACCCCAAGGGCGAGACGATCCCGCGCCCGATCAAGTCCTCCTTCCGCGAGGGCCTGACCGTGCTCGAGTACTTCATCTCGACCCACGGCGCCCGCAAGGGCCTCGCCGACACCGCACTGCGGACGGCGGACTCCGGTTACCTGACCAGGCGACTGGTGGACGTGGCGCAGGACGTCATCGTCCGCGAGGAGGACTGCGGTACCGACCGCCGGTTCCTGATGCAGATCGCGGAGAAGGGCGCCGACGGCGTGCTCCGCAAGCTGGACAACATCGAGAACACCGGCACCGGCCGCTCCCTGTCGGAGGATGTCGTCGGACCGGACGGCACGGTGCTCGCGCGCACCAACGACGACACGACCGAGTCGATGATCGAGATGTTCGTCGAGGCGGGCGTGGAGACGGTCCGGGTGCACAACGTCCTGGTCTGCGAGGCCAAGGTCGGTGTCTGCGCCAAGTGCTACGGCCGCTCGCTCGCCTCGGGCAAGCGGGTGGACGTGGGCGAGGCGGTCGGCATCGTCGCCGCGCAGTCCATCGGCGAGCCCGGTACCCAGCTGACGATGCGTACCTTCCACACCGGCGGCGTGGCGGGTGCCGACATCACCCACGGCCTGCCGCGTATCACCGAGCTGTTCGAGGCCCGCATCCCCAAGGGCATGGCCCCGATCAGCGAGGTCGCCGGCCGCGTCAAGATCGAGGAGACGGAGAAGACCAGGAAGATCGTCATCGTCCCCGATGACGGCGCCGAAGAGGTCGCCTACCAGGTCCCGATGCGCTCGCGGCTGCTCGTCACCGACGGCGGGCACGTCAAGGTCGGTGACCAGCTCATCGCCGGCGCGGTGAACCCGCACGAGGTGCTGCGCATCCTCGGCTCCCGCGAGGTGCAGAAGCACCTGGTGGCCGAGGTGCAGAACGTGTACCGGTCGCAGGGCGTGTCCATTCACGACAAGCACATCGAGATCATCATCAGGCAGATGCTCAAGCGGGTGAACGTCCTGGAGTCCGGTGACACCGAGATGCTGCCCGGCGAACTGGTGGAGCGGCTGCGGTTCGAGGAGCAGAACCGCGCTGTGGTGAACGACGGCGGCACCCCGGCCTCCGGCCGCCCGGTGCTCATGGGCATCACCAAGGCGTCGCTCGCCACCGAGTCGTGGCTGTCGGCGGCCTCCTTCCAGGAGACGACGCGGGTGCTCACCGACGCGGCTATCCACGCCAAGTCGGACTCGCTGCTCGGCCTCAAGGAGAACGTGATCATCGGTAAGCTCATCCCGGCCGGCACCGGCCTGCCGCGGTACCGGAACATCCGGGTCGAGCCCACCGACGACGCGCGGACCACGGCCTACCCGGCCGCGGCCTACCAGGAGGCGGAGGGCTACCCGTTCGGCCAGGGCACCGGCGAAGCGGTCCCGCTCGAGGACCTCGACTACGGCGCCTACAACCGATAAGAAGTTCCGTTCGAGCGGCCGGCCCTCGTCGGGCCGGCCGCTCGCGGCGTTTAACGGGGGCGGAGACCGGGAATGCGGCACCGGGGGAAAGCGTTAGTATCGCTGAGCAGTTGTGCGCCTACGTTCTCGCGCGGCCCGGGGAACCGGTAAGCTTATGCTTGGAAAGCCGTGCGAGCGGCCACGGTCATTGCCGGGCGTGATTCATCACGCCCCGGCTGATTTGGTCGGCGGGCATACGGGTGGTACCTTTTACATTCGTGCCCGTCTCCGCGCGGGTGCCTGCGTGTCAGTAGTCGGCGAGACGTCGGGTCGCCCTGGAGCTACCAGGGAGAGCCAGAGACGGGTGGCCGAACCGCTGGCCGTGTGGACTCTCTCCCCTCGCAGTCCGGATCCGCAGGGTCTGGACTGCTGACTCGCGAGGCCTGCTTACCGCCGACCGAGGGCCGGATGTTCAACGTTGGCCAAGGGCCAACCGCGACACACCCGACCTCGGGGGTCGGCGGAGAGCGGAAACTCGCAGGTCAGACGGGTGGAAAAGACGGGAAACCGCCAATTTTCAGACTCGTAACTGGACCCCGGTAGCGGGGGAGCCGGTGACGGGTCCGCGAGCTTGACAGTAGGAACACGACGGGAAGACGGAGACTCGGTTGCCCACGATCCAGCAGCTGGTCCGCAAGGGCCGGCAGGACAAGGTGTCGAAGAACAAGACGCCGGCGCTCAAGCAGAGCCCGCAGCGCCGTGGTGTGTGCACGCGCGTCTACACGACCACGCCCAAGAAGCCGAACTCGGCGCTGCGCAAGGTCGCTCGCGTCCGGCTGACGAGCCAGATCGAGGTCACCGCCTATATCCCGGGCGTGGGGCACAACCTGCAGGAGCACTCGATCGTGCTCGTCCGCGGCGGCCGTGTCCGTGACCTGCCGGGCGTCCGCTACAAGATCATCCGCGGTTCGCTTGACACCCAGGGTGTCCGCAACCGCAAGCAGGCCCGCAGCCGTTACGGCGCGAAGAAGGAGAAGAGCTGAGATGCCGCGTAAGGGTCCCGCGCAGAAGCGGCAGCTGGTCACCGACCCGGTGTACGGCTCGCCGCTCGTTACCGCACTCGCCAACAAGGTGCTCAAGGACGGCAAGCGCTCGCTCGCCGAGCGCACCGTCTACGGGGCGCTCGAGGGCTGCCGCGAGAAGAACGGCAACGACCCCGTGGTCACGCTCAAGCGCGCGCTGGACAACGTCAAGCCGACCCTTGAGGTCCGCAGCCGCCGCGTCGGCGGTGCCACCTACCAGGTGCCGGTGGAGGTGCGCGCGTCCCGCAGCACCACCCTGGCCCTGCGCTGGCTCGTGACGTACGCCCGCGCGCGCCGCGAGAAGACGATGACCGAGCGGCTGATGAACGAGCTGCTCGACGCCAGCAACGGCCTTGGCGCCAGCGTCAAGCGCCGTGAGGACACGCACAAGATGGCGGAGTCCAACAAGGCCTTCGCGCATTACCGCTGGTAACACCCAGACCGCCGAGCAATACGAGTACTAAGGACGCTTAACGTGGCCACCCAGACCGCCGCAGACCTCGCCAAGGTCCGAAACATCGGGATCATGGCGCACATCGACGCGGGCAAAACGACGACGACCGAGCGGATCCTCTTCTACACCGGCATCAACTACAAGATCGGTGAAGTCCACGATGGCGCGGCCACCATGGACTGGATGCCGCAGGAGCAGGAGCGCGGCATCACGATCACGTCTGCCGCGACCACCACGTCGTGGCTGGACCACACCATCAACATCATCGACACCCCTGGGCACGTCGACTTCACCGTTGAGGTGGAGCGCTCGCTGCGGGTGCTCGACGGCGCGGTCGCGGTGTTCGACGCGGTGGCCGGCGTTGAGCCGCAGTCCGAGACGGTCTGGCGGCAGGCCGACAAGTACGAAGTGCCCCGGATCTGCTTCGTGAACAAGATGGACCGGGTGGGCGCCGAGTTCCACCGCTGCGTGGAGATGATGATCAGCCGGCTGGGCGCGACCCCGGCTGTCGTTCAGCTCCCGTGGGGCGTCGAGTCGGACTTCCGCGGCGTCATCGACCTGGTGCGGATGCGCGCGCTGCAGTGGACGACCGAGGGCAAGGGCGACAAGTACGATGTCGTCGACATCCCCGCCGACCACGCGGAGGCGGCCCGCGAGTGGCGGGACAGGCTTCTTGAGACTGTCGCGGAGCACGACGACGAGATGATGGTCCTGTACCTCGAGGGCGAGGAGCCCACCGAGGAGCAGCTCGTCGCGGCGATCCGCCGGGCGACGCTGTCAAGCGCCATCAACCCGGTGCTGTGCGGCACGGCCTTCAAGAACAAGGGCGTGCAGCCGATGCTCGACGCCATCGTCGCCTACCTGCCGTCCCCGATCGACATCCCGTCGATCAAGGGCCACGCACTTGGCCACGAGGACCAGGTTGTCGAGCGGCACGCCGACCCGAACGAGCCGTTCTCCGCCCTGGCCTTCAAGATCATGGCGGACCCGCACCTGGGCAAGCTCACCTACATCCGCATCTACTCGGGAACCCTTGAGACCGGCACGCAGGTGCTGAACTCGATCAAGGACCGCAAGGAGCGGATCGGCAAGATCTACCAGATGCACGCGAACAAGCGCGAGGAGCGCCCGTCCGCGGTCGCCGGCTCGATCGTCGCCGTGATGGGCCTCAAGGACACCACCACCGGCGACACGCTCTGCGACCTGCAGAAGCCGGTGATCCTCGAGTCCATGACCTTCCCGGCGCCCGTCATCAACGTGGCGATCGAGCCGAAGACCAAGGGCGACCAGGAGAAGCTGGGCACCGCGATCCAGCGGCTCGCCGAGGAGGACCCGACCTTCCAGGTCAGGACCGACGAGGAGACCGGGCAGACGATCATCGCCGGCATGGGCGAGCTGCACCTCGAGGTGCTGGTCGACCGGATGCGCCGCGAGTTCAAGGTCGAGGCGAACATCGGCCGCCCGCAGGTCGCCTACCGCGAGACCGTGCGCAGGCTGGTCGAGAAGGTCGAGTACACGCACAAGAAGCAGACTGGTGGTTCCGGGCAGTTCGGCCGCGTGATCATCAACCTGGAGCCGACCGGCGGCGACGGCGGTGGCTACGAGTTCGAGAACAAGGTCACCGGCGGCCGCATACCGCGGGAGTACATCCCGTCGGTGGACGCCGGGTGCCAGGAAGCCGCCGAGTTCGGTGTCCTGGCCGGGTTCCCGATGGTCGACGTCAAGGTGACGCTGACCGACGGTGCCTACCATGAGGTGGACTCCTCGGAGCTCGCCTTCAAGATCGCCGGCTCGATGGCCTTCAAGAAGGCCGCCGCGCTGGCTAACCCTGTGCTGCTCGAGCCGGTGATGAGCGTCGAGGTCACTACACCCGATGAGTACATGGGTGAAGTGATCGGCGACCTCAACAGCCGGCGCGGCCAGATGCAGGCCATGGAGGAACGAACCGGGGCCCGGGTGATCAAGGCTCTCGTTCCGCTCTCGGAGATGTTCGGTTACGTCGGTGACCTGCGTTCTAAGACGCAGGGACGCGCGAACTACAGCATGCAGTTCGACTCGTACGCCGAGGTGCCGCCGGGCATCGCCAAGGAGATCATCGCCAAGGCGCGCGGCGAGTAACGACCCGTTCTCGCGGTACGCAACAGCAGGCTATAGGAACCCCAGAACACTCCAGACCCACCGAAGTGGGCCGGATCGCAACGAGGAGATACCAGTGGCGAAGGCAAAGTTCCAGCGGACTAAGCCGCACGTCAACATCGGCACCATCGGGCACATTGACCACGGCAAGACGACCCTGACCGCGGCCATCACCAAGGTGCTCCACGACAAGTACCCGGACGTCAACCCCTTCTACGCCTTCGACCAGATCGACAACGCGAAGGAAGAGAAGGAGCGCGGCATCACGATCTCGATCTCGCACGTCGAGTATCAGACCGAGAAGCGCCACTACGCGCACGTCGACTGCCCGGGTCACGCGGACTACGTCAAGAACATGATCACCGGTGCCGCGCAGATGGACGGCGCGATCCTCGTGGTCGCCGCCACCGACGGCCCGATGCCGCAGACGCGGGAGCACGTGCTGCTCGCCCGTCAGGTCGGCGTGCCGTACATCGTCGTCGCGCTGAACAAGTGCGACATGGTGGACGACGAGGAGATCCTCGAGCTCGTCGAGCTTGAGGTCCGCGAGCTGCTCACCCAGTACGAGTTCCCCGGCGACGACCTTCCGGTCATCCGCGTGGCGGCCGCCCCGGCGCTTGCGGGCGACGTCAAGTGGGGCGAGTCGGTCCTCGAGCTGATGAACGCCGTCGACGACGCGATTCCCGAGCCGGTGCGCGAGGTCGAGAAGCCGTTCCTGATGCCGGTCGAGGACGTGTTCTCGATCACCGGCCGCGGCACCGTGGTGACCGGCCGGATCGAGCGCGGTGTCATCCACACCGGCGAGACCGTGGACATCATCGGCATCAAGGAGAAGCACACCTCCACCACCGTCACCGGCGTGGAGATGTTCCGCAAGCTCCTCGACGAGGGCCAGGCCGGCGACAACGTGGGCCTGCTGCTTCGCGGCATCAAGCGCGAGGACGTTGAGCGCGGCCAGGTCATCATCAAGCCGGGCACCAACACCCCGCACACCGAGTTCGAGGGCCAGGTCTACATCCTGTCCAAGGAGGAGGGCGGCCGTCACACGCCGTTCTTCAACAACTATCGTCCGCAGTTCTACTTCCGTACCACCGACGTGACCGGCGTGGTCACGCTCCCGGAGGGCACGGAGATGGTGATGCCGGGTGACCGGACCGACATGTCGATCCAGCTCATCCAGCCCATCGCCATGGAAGAGGGCCTGAAGTTCGCGATCCGCGAGGGTGGCCGCACCGTCGGCGCCGGCCGGGTCACGAAGATCAACAAGTAGCTGGGCCGTTGGGGCGGCCAGTGGCCGCAAGCCACTGGCCGCCCTTACCCCTGCTAAAGCCCGTTAGTTGCCCCGGCCGGACAGCCGGGGGGACCCAGATAGACACCCGGACAACCTGGTCCCGCTGGGGCGGGGCCCGGGTAAGAACGACAGACACCCCAGAACCCCGGTCCCGCTGGGGAGGGCCCGATACGATGGCGATTTTTGCCATCGGGCCCGCCCCTGCGGGACATCGGGGGTACGGGGGTCGCCCCCCCGGAAGACCACAGAGGAACCGAGGCCACAATGGCGGGACAGAAGATCCGCATCCGGCTCAAGGCATATGACCACGAGATCATCGACAGCTCGGCGCGGAAGATCGTCGACACGGTGACTCGTACCGGCGCGAAGGTTGCCGGGCCCGTGCCGCTGCCTACCGAGAAGAACGTGTACTGCGTCATCCGCTCGCCGCACAAGTACAAGGACTCGCGCGAGCACTTCGAGATGCGGACGCACAAGCGGCTGATCGACATCATCGATCCGACGCCCAAGACGGTCGACTCGCTCATGCGGCTCGACCTTCCGGCCGGCGTCTACATCGAGATCAAGCTCTGAGGACTCACTGATCATGGCAATGACAGGGATCCTGGGCACCAAGCTTGGCATGACCCAGGTCTTCGACGAAACCGGGCAGGTAGTGCCGGTCACGGTGGTGCAGGCCGGCCCGTGCGTGGTCACGGCCGTCCGCACCCCGGACAACGACGGCTACTCCGCTGTCCAGATCGGCTTCGGGGAGATCAACCCCCGCAAGGTCACCAAGCCCGTGGCTGGCCTGTTCGAGAAGGCGGGCGTTACGCCGCGCCGCTACGTCGCCGAGATCCGCACTGAGGGTGCCTCCGAGTACACGCTCGGCCAGGAGCTCACGGCCGAGCTGTTCGCGGCCGGCCAGCGGGTCGACGTGACCGGCAAGTCGAAGGGCAAGGGCACGGCCGGCGTCATGAAGCGGCACGGCTTCAAGGGCCTGTCCGCTTCTCACGGCACCCAGCGCAAGCACCGCTCGCCCGGCTCGATCGGCGCCTGCGCCACGCCTTCCCGCGTCTTCAAGGGCGTCAAGATGGCCGGCCGGATGGGCGCGGAGCGGACGACCGTGCAGAGCCTGACCGTGCACGCCGTGGACGGCGACAAGAACCTGCTGCTGATCAAGGGCGCGGTTCCCGGCCCGCGCGGCGGGCTTGTCATGGTGCGCTCCGCGGCCCGAGAGGGGAACTGATGAGCACCGTCAACGTCGTCTCGCCGTCGAGCGATGAGGCCGGCACCGCCGAGCTTCCCGACGCGATCTTCGCCGCCAAGGTGAACGTGCCGCTGCTGCACCAGGTCGTGGTTGCGCAGCGCGCCGCCGCCAGGCAGGGCACGCACGCCACCAAGACCCGCGGCATGGTCAGCGGCGGCGGCAGGAAGCCGTACCGCCAGAAGGGCACCGGCCGCGCCCGCCAGGGCTCGACCCGGGCGCCGCAGTTCACCGGTGGTGGCGTGGCGCACGGCCCGGTGCCGCGCGACTACACCCAGAAGACGCCGAAGAAGATGAAGGCCGCTGCCCTGCGCGGCGCGCTGTCCGACCGGGCGGCGAGCGAGCGGGTTTTCGTGGTCACCTCGTTCGTCGAGGGTGACGCGCCGCGGACCAAGGACGCGCTTGCCGTGCTGAACAAGGTCACCGACGGCGCTGATCGGAACGTCCTGGTGGTCACCGAGCACGACGATGAGCTCAGCTGGAAGTCGCTGCGCAACGTCCCCTTCGTTCACCTGATCGCCGAAGACCAGCTCAACACCTACGACGTGCTCGCCAGCGACTATGTGGTCTTCACGAAGGCCGCGCTGGACGCGTTCGCGGAAAGGGGCTCGCAGTGAGGATCTACAACCCCCGGGACATCCTGCTGCGTCCGGTGGTGTCCGAGAAGAGCTACGGCCTTCTCGACGAGGGCAAGTACACGTTCGTCGTCGCGCCCGATGCCAACAAGACGCAGATCAAGCAGGCGGTCGAGGAGGTGTTCCGGGTCAAGGTGACCGGCGTGAACACCCTCAACCGGCAGGGCAAGCGGCGGCGTACCCGGTTCGGCTGGGGCAAGCGAGTGGACACCAAGCGCGCCATCGTGACCCTCGCCGAGGGCGACCGGATCGATATCTTCGGCGGACCGGTTAGTTAGGAGAAGTAGGTGGCAATCCGTAAGTACAAGCCGACCACCCCAGGCCGGCGTGGCGCCAGCGGCTCCGACTTCTCCGAGATCACCCGGAGCGAGCCGGAGAAGTCGCTGGTCCGACCGCTGCACAGCAAGGGTGGCCGGAACGTCCACGGCCGGGTCACCGCCCGGCACCAGGGCGGCGGGCACAAGCGCGCCTACCGCCTGATCGACTTCCGGCGGCACGACAAGGACGGCGTGCCGGCCAAGGTCGCGCACATCGAGTACGACCCGAACCGGACGTCGCGGATCGCGCTGCTGCACTACGCGGACGGCGAGAAGCGCTACATCCTCTGCCCGCAGGGCCTGCAGCAGGGGGACCGGGTGGAGAACGGCCCGGGCGCGGACATCAAGCCGGGCAACGCGCTGCCGCTGAAGTCGATCCCGACCGGCACCGTCATCCACGCGATCGAGATGCGCCCCGGTGGCGGCGCGAAGATCGCCCGGTCGGCGGGCGCCGGAGTGCAGCTGCTGGCCAAGGAGGGCGGCTACGCGACCCTGCGCATGCCGTCCGGCGAGATCCGGCGGGTGAGCGCGGAGTGCCGCGCGACCGTCGGTGAGGTCGGCAACTCAGAGCACGGCAACATAAAGCTCGGCAAGGCGGGTCGCAACCGCTGGAAGGGCAAGCGTCCGTCGGTCCGTGGCGTCGCCATGAACCCGATTGACCACCCGCACGGCGGTGGCGAGGGCAAGAGCTCTGGCGGTCGCCACCCGGTCAGCCCGTGGGGTAAGCCGGAAGGCCGTACCCGCCGGGAGCACAAGCCCAGTGACCGGCTGATCAGCCGCCGCCGCGGCAAGAACAAGCGGTAGGGAGCAAGCCTCGATGCCTCGTAGCCTGAAGAAGGGTCCCTTCGTCGACGACCACCTGATCAAGAAGGTGGACGTGCAGAATGAAAAGGGCACCAAGACTGTTATCAAGACCTGGTCTCGGCGGTCGATGATCGTTCCGGCGATGCTCGGGCACACGATCGCCGTGCACGACGGCCGCAAGCACATCCCGGTGTTCGTCACCGAGTCGATGGTTGGGCACAAGCTCGGCGAGTTCGCGCCCACGCGGACCTTCCGCAGCCATGTCAAGGATGACCGGCGCAGCCGGCGATAAGCCTGAGAGAGGGAAAACGCACCAATGGAAGCCAGGGCTAAGGCGCGCTACGTGCGCGTCACGCCGCAGAAGGCGCGCCGGGTGGTGGACCTGATCCGCGGGCTGCCCGCCGACCAGGCGCAGGCGGTGCTCCAGTTCGCACCGCAGGCCGCGAGCGAGACGGTTGGCAAGGTACTTGCCAGCGCGATCGCCAACGCGGACCACATCGGCGGACGGGACCGGGGCATGCTCTGGGTCTCCACCGCCTACGTCGACGAGGGTCCCACGCTCAAGCGGTTCCGGCCGCGGGCGCAGGGCCGCGGCTACCGGATCAACAAGCGGACGAGCCACATCACTGTCGTGGTCTCCGACGAGACTGAGGGAGGGAACCGCTAGTGGGACAGAAGGTTAACCCGCACGGGTTCCGCCTGGGCATCACGACCGACTTCAAGAGCCGCTGGTACGCGGAGAAGAAGTACAAGGACTACGTGGCCGAGGACGTGGCGATCCGCCGCATGCTGCAGAAGGGCATGGAGCGGGCCGGCATCTCCAAGGTCGAGATCGAGCGGACCACGGACCGGGTGCGGGTGGACATTCACACCGCGCGTCCCGGCATCGTGATCGGCCGTCGCGGCGCGGAGGCCGACCGGATCCGCGGCGACCTGGAGAAGCTCACCGCCAAGCAGATCCAGCTCAACATCCTCGAGGTGAAGAACCCCGAGGTGGACGCGCAGCTCGTCGCGCAGGGCGTGGCGGAGCAGCTGTCCAGCCGGGTCTCCTTCCGGCGGGCCATGCGCAAGGCCATGCAGAGCGCGACCAAGGGCGGCGCGAAGGGCATCCGGGTGCAGTGCTCCGGTCGCCTCGGCGGCGCCGAGATGTCGCGCAGCGAGTTCTACCGTGAGGGCCGGGTGCCGCTGCACACGCTGCGCGCGGACATCGACTTCGGCTTCTACGAGGCGCGCACCACGTTCGGCCGCATCGGCGTGAAGGTCTGGATCTACAAGGGCGACGCCGCGCCGACGCGGGCGGGCCGCGAGGCTCAGCAGGCCGCGCTGCGCGCCGCTCAGCAGCGCACCGGCGGCCGGCCTGGTCAGGACCGGGACCGTCCGCGCCGTGGTGGCCGCTCCAACCGCCCGGACAACCGTAGCGACCGCCCCGAGCGGACCTCCGCCCCCGCGGCGGAGCCGCAGGCGGAAACCACTGGGGAGGGCTAACCAATGCTGATTCCGCGTAAGGTCGCGCACCGCAAGCAGCACCGGCCGCACCGGACCGGCATGGCCAGCGGCGGCACGCACGTCGCGTTCGGCGAGTTCGGCATCCAGGCCCTTGAGCACGCGTACGTGACCAACCGCCAGATCGAGGCGGCCCGTATCGCGATGACCCGGCACATCCGTCGTGGCGGCAAGGTGTGGATCAACATCTACCCCGACCGCCCGCTGACCAAGAAGCCGGCCGAGACGCGGATGGGCTCAGGCAAGGGCTCGCCCGAGTGGTGGATCGCCAACGTCAAGCCCGGCCGGGTCATGTTCGAGCTGTCCGGAGTTGCCGAGCCGGTGGCCCGCGAGGCGCTGCGCCGCGCGATCCACAAGCTCCCGATGAAGTGCAAGATCGTGACGCGAGAGATGGGTGAGGGCTGATGGCCACAAGCTTGACCGCCTCAGAGCTTCGCTCGTCCTCCCCGGAGGAACTGACAAGCAAGCTGGCCGAGGCTAAGGAAGAGCTGTTCAACCTGCGCTTCCAAAGCGCCACTGGCCAGTTGGAGAGCCACGGCCGCCTGCGCGCCGTGCGCAAGGAGATCGCCCGCATCTACACGGTGCTGCGGGAACGTGAGCTCGGCATCATCATCGATGTCGAGGACGAGAGTGGCGCGGATGTCGAAGGGAGCGCGAAGTGAGCACCAATCCGGTCGAGACGGTTGCCGAAGAGCCAGTTGCTGGAGAAGCAGGCGAGCAGCGCGGTTACCGGAAGACCCGCGAGGGTCTCGTGGTGAGCGACAAGATGGACAAGACCGTTGTCGTCGCCGTCGAAGACCGCGTGAAGCACCCCAAGTACGGCAAGGTCATGCGCCGTACCAAGAAGTACAAGGCACACGACGAGAAGAACGAGTGTGGCGTCGGTGACCGCGTACTGCTGATGGAGACCCGGCCGCTGTCGGCCACCAAGCGGTGGCGGGTTGCCGAGATCCTCGAGCGAGCCAAGTAACGACGAATCGCCGGCCGAACACACCGGCGTTACGAAGCAGGAGTTGACGTGATCCAGCAGGAGTCGCGGCTTAAGGTCGCCGACAACACGGGTGCCAAGGAGATCCTGTGCATCCGCGTGCTCGGCGGCAGCGGCCGGCGATACGCGGGCATCGGTGACGTCATCGTGGCGACCGTCAAGGACGCGCTGCCCGGGGCTGGCGTCAAGAAGGGCGACGTCGTCAAGGCGGTCGTAGTACGAACCCGCAAGGAGCGCCGCCGCGCAGACGGTTCCTACATCCGCTTCGACGAGAACGCCGCCGTCCTGATCAGGGACGGCGGGGATCCGCGTGGCACCCGCATCTTCGGCCCAGTCGGCCGTGAGCTGCGGGAGAAGCGCTTCATGCGGATTATCTCGCTGGCGCCGGAGGTGCTCTAAATGAAGATCAAAAAGGGTGACCACGTTCTGGTCATGGCCGGCAAGGACAAGGGCGCCAGCGGCACGGTCATCGCGGCCTACCCGGCGACCAACAAGGTCGTTGTCGAGGGCGTGAACATGATCAAGAAGAACAAGAAGGTGACCAACCCGGGCGGACGGGCGGCCAACCAGGGCGGCATCGTCACCCAGGAGGCGCCGATCCATGTGAGCAACGTGCAACTGGTCGACCCGGAGACCAAGCGCCCGGCGCGGGTGGGTTACAAGATCAACGAGGACGGCACGAAGGTCCGCGTTCTGCGTCCGAGCGGGAAGGAAATCTGATGGCGCCAGCAGAGGCACCAGCGGCGCCGGCCCGGCCCCGGCTCAAGGAGAAGTACCGGGGGGAGATCGCTCCGGCGCTCAAGGACGAGTTCGGGTACGCCAACGTGATGCAGATCCCTGGGCTTACCAAGATCGTCGTGAACATGGGCGTGGGCGAGGCGGCCCGGGACGCGAAGCTGATCGACGGCGCCGTCAGGGACCTGGCCGTGATCACCGGGCAGAAGCCCGCGGTGGCCCGGGCCAAGAAGTCCATCGCCCAGTTCAAGCTGCGCGAGGGCATGCCGATCGGCGCCCACGTGACGCTGCGCGGCGACCGGATGTGGGAGTTCCTCGACCGGCTGCTCGCCACGGCGCTGCCGCGCATCCGTGACTTCCGCGGCCTGAACCCCCGGCAGTTCGACGGCAAGGGTAACTACACCTTCGGTCTTACCGAGCAGGTCATGTTCCACGAGATCGACCCGGACAAGGTAGACAGGCAGCGGGGGATGGACATCACCCTGGTCACCACCGCCACGAACGACGACGAGGGCCGGGCGCTGCTGCGCCTCCTCGGCTTCCCGTTCGCGGAGGCCGGCGCGCTGCCCGTGAAGATGCGCAAGAAGAAGTCAGGCCCAGGTCCGCGTTCTGGGAAGAAGGGCTAGTCGATGGCTAAGAAGGCGCTGATCGTCAAGGCGAACCGCAAGCCTAAGTTCGAAGTCCGGGCCTACACGCGGTGCACCCGCTGTGGCCGCCCGCGCGCCGTCTACCGGAAGTTCGGCCTGTGCCGGATTTGCTTCCGCACGATGGCCCACCGCGGCGAACTGCCCGGCATCACGAAGTCCAGCTGGTAAGAATCTCTACGCGCCGTAGGTCCTTGAGAACCGGAAACCGCGGCGGGGAAGGCCAAAACGGCCATGTCAATGACGGACCCAATCGCGGACATGCTGACTCGTCTGCGCAACGCCAACTCGGCGTACCACGACACCGTGGGGATGCCGTACTCGAAGATCAAGTCGCACATCGCGGAGATCCTCCAGCAGGAGGGCTACATCGCGAGCTGGCGAGTCGAGGACGCGGAAGTCGGCAAGAACCTGGTGATCACGCTCAAGTTCGGCAACGCGCGGGAGCGGTCGATCGCTGGCATCAAGCGGGTCTCCAAGCCCGGCCTGCGGGTGTACGCGAAGAAGGACAACCTGCCGCGGGTGCTCGGCGGGCTCGGCGTCGCGATCATCTCGACGTCGGGCGGCCTGATGACCGACAAGCAGGCCAAGCGGAGCGGAGTGGGCGGGGAAGTCCTCGCCTACGTCTGGTAAGGGAGGGGAGGAACAGCAATGTCACGCATCGGACGTCTCCCCATTCCCGTGCCCAGCGGAGTGGACGTCGCCATCGACGGCCAGGCGGTCAGCGTAAAGGGGCCCAAGGGCGCCCTGAGCCTCACTGTCGCCGAGCCGATCACCGTGGCTCAGGAAGACGGTCAGCTCAAGGTCTCCCGGCCGAGCGACGAGGGTCCTGTCCGTGCCCTGCACGGCCTGTCCCGCACGCTCATCGCCAACATGGTGACCGGTGTCACGACCGGGTTCAGCAAGACCCTGGAGATCGTCGGCGTCGGCTACCGCGTGGTGGCGAAGGGCAAGGACCTCGAGTTCTCGCTCGGCTTCAGCCACCCGGTGGTCGTTACGCCGCCCGAGGGCATCACCTTCCGCGTCGAGGCGCCGACCAGGTTCGTGGTCGAGGGCATCGACAAGCAGCTGGTGGGCGAGACCGCGGCGCGGATTCGCAAGCTCCGCAAGCCCGACCCGTACAAGGCCAAGGGCGTGCGGTACCAGGGCGAAGTGATCCGCCGCAAGGTCGGGAAGGCTGGTAAGTAGTCATGGCTGGTACCCAGGCCAAGAGGTCATCGATCGAATACGCCACCGGGCGGGTCGGGCCGCGCACCGCGGCGAAGACCCGGGCCCGTGTCCGGCGTCACCTGCGGGTCCGGAAGAAGGTCAGCGGCGACGCGGCGCGTCCGCGCCTGGTCGTCAACCGGTCCGCCAAGCACATCTTCGTGCAGGTCGTCGACGACACCGCCGGCCGCACGCTGGCGGCGGCGTCCACCCTGGACGAGTCGGTCAAGTCCGCCGAGGGTGACAAGACGGCCAAGGCAAAGCTGGTCGGCGCGCTCGTCGCCGAGCGGGCGAAGAACGCCGGTATCACCGCCGTGGTCTTCGACCGTGGCGGCTACCAGTACCACGGTCGCGTGGCCGCGCTCGCGGACAGCGCACGGGAATCCGGGCTGACGCTGTGATGATCTATAGGAAGGAAAGCTAATGCCAGGAGCTCCGCGGCGCGGCGGCCAGGGCGGCGGCGAGCGGCGTGAGCGCCGTGACGACCGCCGTGGCGGCCAGGCCGAGAAGCAGAACGTCTACCTGGAGCGCGTGGTGGCTATCAACCGCGTGGCCAAGGTAGTCAAGGGCGGACGCCGGTTCAGCTTCACCGCGCTTGTCGTGGTGGGCGACGGCAACGGCATGGTCGGCGTCGGCTACGGAAAGGCCAAGGAGGTGCCTGCGGCGATCGCCAAGGGCGTCGAGGAGGCCAAGAAGCACTTCTTCCGGGTGCCGCGCATCGCCACCACCATCCCGCACACCGTCCGGGGGGAGGCGGCAGCAGGCGTGGTCCTGCTCAAGCCGGCCAGCCCCGGTACCGGCGTCATCGCCGGCGGCCCGGTCCGTGCCGTGCTGGAGTGCGCCGGGATAGGCGACGTGCTGTCGAAGTCGCAAGGCTCGTCCAACCCGATCAACGTCGTGCACGCCACCGTGGCCGCGCTCAAGGACCTGAGCCGTCCGGAGGAGATCGCGGCCAAGCGCGGCCTGCCGATCGAGGACGTGGCGCCCAAGGCGATGCTCGCGGCGCGTGCCGCGGCCAGCGCGTAAAGGAGGGACACCGATGGCACAGCTCAAGGTGACCCAGGTCAAGTCGAAGATCGGCGGGAACAGCACGCAGCGCGGTGCGCTGCGCTCGCTGGGCCTGCGCAAGATCGGCCAGTCGACGGTCCGGCCGGATACCCCCGTCTTCCGGGGCATGATCCACACCGTCCGCCACCTGGTCCGGGTAGAGGAAGTGGACTAGCCATGCTCAAGCTGCATGACCTGCGGCCGGCCCCCGGCGCCCACAAAACAAAGCAGCGGCTTGGCCGCGGCGAGGGATCCAAGGGCAAGACGGCGGGCCGCGGTACCAAGGGCACCAAGGCCCGCTATCAGGTGCCCGCCGGCTTCGAGGGCGGCCAGATGCCGCTCGCCCGGCGGCTGCCGAAGCTCAAGGGCTTCTCGAACGCCCAGTTCAAGACCGTGTACCAGATCGTCAACATCGGGCGGCTCGCCGAGCTGTTCCCGACGGGCGGCGAGGTGACGCCGGAGACCCTGGCCGACGGCGGCGCGGTGCGCCGCGGCGAGCTCGTCAAGGTACTCGGCAACGGTGACCTGACGGTGGCGCTGCGCGTGAGCGCGCACGCCGTCTCCGCGTCGGCTCGGCAGAAGATCGAGGCGGCGGGCGGAACGGTAACGCTGCTCGGTTAGGCTCAATTAGGCCACCGCACAGTGGATACTGAGTTGGCGCCCTCGGCTGGCTCGTTCAGGGGATGGCCCTTGGACGAGCTGGCTGCTTGGGTGCGCCTGCGAGTAAGATACGGAAGCCGTTTTGATACGCAGGTTCCGCCGATGAAGAGGGATCACGCATGCTGACCGTGTTCATCCGGGCATTCCGGACGCCCGACCTGCGCAAGAAGCTGCTTTTTACGCTAGGCATTGTCGCTTTGTTCCGGTTCGGCTCGACCTTGCCCGCCCCGGGCATCAACCAGGCCAACGTGTCGCACTGCGCGGGCGTCGCGGCCAAGTCCGGCCTCGCCGGCACGCTGCAGATCGTCGACCTGCTAAGCGGCAACGCGCTCAAGTACATGTCGGTGTTCGCGCTCGGCATCATGCCGTACATCACCGCGAGCATCATCCTGCAGCTGCTCACCGTGGTCATCCCGCGGCTTGAGACCCTCAAGAACGAAGGCCAGTCCGGCCAGGCGAAGATCACGCAGTACACCAGGTACCTGACCATCGGCCTGGCGATCCTGCAGTCCACGGGGTACATCGAGCTCGCCCGCAGCGGCACGCTCTTCCCGGGCTGCGACATCACCACCTACCCGATCATCCCCAGCGCGTCGGTCTTCCGCATCGCGACGATGGTGATCACCATGGTGGCCGGCACCGCCGTGATCATGTGGATGGGCGAGCTCATCACCGACCGCGGCATCGGCAACGGCATGTCCGTCATGATCTTCACGCAGGTCATCGCGGTGATCCCGGGTGAGCTGCTGACCATCTTCCAGACCAAGAAGGCGTTCACCGGGGCCCTCGCGGTGATCGTGGTCGCCGTGGTCTTCGCCTTCGTGGTCTTCATGGAGCAGGCGCAGCGCCGCATCCCCGTCCAGTACGCCAAGCGCATGGTCGGCCGGCGGATGTACGGCGGCACGTCCACCTACATCCCGATGAAGGTGAACCAGGCCGGCGTCATCCCCGTCATCTTCGCCTCCAGCCTGCTGTACCTGCCGCAGCTCGCGGTGTCGCTCTTCGGCAGCCAGAACAACCCGCAGGGCTGGGTGTCGTGGATCCAGCGCTACATGGAGGTCGGCAGCGCCAGCACCACCCTCTCGAACATGTGGCTGTACCTGGGCGCGTTCTTCGTGCTGATCGTCGCGTTCACGTTCTTCTACGTGTCGATCACCTTCAACCCGGTCGAAGTCGCCGACAACATGAAGAAGTACGGCGGCTTCATCCCGGGCATCAGGCCGGGACGGCCGACCGCCGAGTACCTCGGCTACGTGCTCAACAGGCTTACCACGCCCGGCTCGCTCTACCTCGGCGTCGTGGCGCTCTTCCCGCTGGTCGCGCTCGCCGTGATCGGTGTCGGAAACCAGTTCCCGTTCAGCGGCGTGAGCCTGCTCATCATGGTCGGCGTTGGCCTTGACACGGTCAAGCAGATCGAGAGCCAGCTGCAGCAGCGTAACTATGAAGGCTTCCTGCGATAGTGCGCATAGTCCTCGTCGGGCCCCCCGGAGCGGGCAAGGGAACTCAGGCCCACTTCATCGCCTCCCACCTGGCGATCCCGCGCATATCGACAGGTGACATCTTCCGGTACAACGTCGCGAACAACACCGAGCTCGGCGTCAAGGCCAAGGAGTACATGGACCGCGGTGACCTCGTCCCCGACGAGGTGACGGTGGCGATGGTGCGCGACCGCCTCGCCGAGGCGGACGCCAAGGCGGGCTTCCTGCTCGACGGCTTCCCGCGGAACGTGCCGCAGGCCGACATTCTCAAGAAGATCCTGGCCGACGAACTCGACCAGAAGCTGACGGTCGTGCTCGAACTCGTCGTCGACGAGGACGAGGTCGTCCGCCGGCTGTCCGGGCGGCGCACCTGCCGGCGCTGCCAGCGGGTCTGGCACGTGCTCTACGAGCCGCCGTCGCAGCCGGGAAACTGCGACGACTGCGGCGGTGAGCTGTTTCAGCGGGACGACGACAAGGAAGAGGTCATCCGGCACCGGCTCGAGGTGTACTCGTCGCAGACGTCGCCGCTGATCGAGTTTTACGCGGACGAGGGGATCCTGGTCGGGATCGACGCTACCGGGCCCGTCGAAGAGGTCACCGGGCGCGCGCTCTCCGCGCTGCAGCCGTACGTGGGCTGAGGCGGTTTCTCCGGTCGCGGTGGGTCGCCTGGGTGGATACCGTTGTAGGCGGAGGGATGACACATGCGGCTGCGGAAAGAACCGGCGATTCAGGTCAAGTCGGCTGAGCAGGTTGAGCGCATGTACGCGGCCGGGCAGGTCGTGGCTCGTACCCTTACGCTGCTCAAGGAGGCCGTGCGGCCAGGGATCTCGACCGCGGAGCTCGACGCCATCGCCGAACGCGAGATCCGGGCGGCCGGGGCGGTGCCGTCCTTCCTTGGGTACTTCGGGTTCCCCGCGTCTATCTGCACCTCTGTTAATGAGCAGGTCGTGCACGGGATCCCTGGCAAGGAGCAGATCCTGCGGGCTGGGGACATCATCTCCATTGACTGCGGGGCCATCTTGGACGGATGGCACGGGGACTCCGCCTTGTCTGTGGGGGTTGGCTCGATCGATGCCGTTGACCAGGCATTGCTCGATGCTTGCGAGGACTCGATGTGGGCGGGGATTGAGCAGGCGGTGGCTGGGCAGCGGCTTGGGGATGTGTCGCATGCGATCGAGAAATCTGTCCGCGACTCGGGGAACTACGGGCTGATACGCGAGTACACCGGGCACGGGATCGGGACCGAGATGCACATGGATCCAGTCGTGCGGAACTACGGGCCGCCGGGGCAGGGGCCGCGGCTGGGGGCCGGCATGGCGCTGGCGATCGAGCCGATGATCACCCGCGGCGGCAGGCACGTCACCGAGCTTGACGACGGCTGGACGGTGATAACCAATGACGGCTCACGGGCCGCGCACTTCGAGCACACGGTGGCCATCACCGCCGAAGGGCCGTGGGTGCTGACCGCGCGCGAGGAGGAAAAGGCGGCAACCGCCCACCCGGAACGTGCACGGCTTACTCTGCAGCGCTCCGTTATCTCCGTCGCCGGCGGCGGGCACGATGCCGGGTGACCCGCGACTGCGCGCCTCGGACGCGGACCGGGAGCGGACCGCGCAGCTGCTGCGTGAGCACCTCGCCGTGGGGCGGTTGACGGCGGAGGAGTTCGAGGGCCGGCTTGAGCAGGTTTTCCAGGCAAGGACGCTCGGCGAGCTCGACGCGCTGCTCGCCGACCTGCCCGCGATCGACCTCTATCAGCTGCCGTCCGCCGGGATCCGCCCCCGGCGCGGTGGCTCGGGGCCCCGCGGGCTGGGCCTGGAGCCACTTGCCGATGGCGGGCTGCTGCCGGCCCGGGACGTGCCCGGGGTCGCCTGGACGTTGGCCACCGCGCTGGCGGTCGTGCTCTGGGTGGTGATCGCCCTCGCTGCGGGCGGCGCCGCCGCATGGATCCCGTGGTTCCTGCTCGTCATCATCCCGTGGCGGGTCGTCCTGATGCGACGGCGGCGGCCGTAACGCTAGGAGCCAGCTGGCAGCGGTGCGCGCGGCACCGCCACCCTCACCGGGCCGCTGTACGCGCCGTCCGGTGCGACCACGCGGAAGACCGCATTCGCGGTCAGCGGCGGGGTCACGAACCTGAACCCGCCGCGCGGGCCGGTGACGCCGGTGGCCACGATCCGCCACCGCGGAGCCGCCATGGTCCGCGCGACGAGCGCGACCCGCACGCCCGCCGCCGGGCTGCCGTTCTTGGCGACCCGGCCGGTCAGCACGGCAACCACGCCAGCGGGTACGCGTACCCGGGCCCCGCTCAGCATGACGACGTAGTGGTCACCTGACCGCGGCGATGGTGTCTTGAACACCGCGGCGCAGGAGGGGCAGTCGCCTGGCTGGGTGGCGTCGGTGATGGCCGCCGGCCCCTGGGGCGGCGCGGTGCCCGAGGGCGCCTGGCGGCCGCCGGGCACCCCGAGCGGCGCGAAGACGTTGTGGGCGGCATCCTGGACCGGCCCGGGTAGTGCATGCGTGTACGCGGCCGTGACGATACCGGCGAAGACGACCACCGCGGCGACGGTGATCGCGGCTAGCCGCGTCGGGAACCAGTGGGCAAGCGCGTCGGGAACCCGTCGGTTAGGTGTCGGCGAAAGGGAACCACCCGGCGCTGCCGGAGCGTCTGCTCGGTCGCGGAGCGCTCGCGGGCCGCGCGGAACGCGGCCAGGGCGGCGCCGCGGCTGGCTAGCTCATCCAGGTCTCCGTCCGCCGTCAGCGCACTGATCAGCTGGTCAATGCCTGATTCGTGGGGGCCCGGTTCGCGGGGCGGGTTCACTCATCCACCTCCTCAATCTGGTGAATGCGCGGATCGTCAGACAGCGTGCGCAGGCCACGGTGGAGGGCGACGCGGACGGCGCCCGGTGACTTGTGCAGGATGCGGGCAACGGCCTCGGTGTCCAGGCCCGCGATCACGCGAAGCGCCACCACCTCGGCCTGGTCCCTGGACAGCCCCGCGACCATGGCGACGGCCTGCCGGGTGGAGAGCTTTTGCAGCACCTCGTCTTCGACCGGGTTCCCCGGTGTCACCGAGGACGGTACCGGCGCGGTCGTCAGTATCTTGTCGAGGAACCGCCGCCGTGATCGTGCGGCGTCGATGGCCCGGTGCCGCCCGATGGTGAACAGCCAGGCGCGGAACTCGTCCACGCCGCCCTTCCTGAACTTGGGAAGGTCGCGGATGACCTGCAGCCAGGTCTCGCTGGCGACGTCATCGACGTCATCGCAGCCAATGACCTGGAGGTACCGCAGCAGTCTCGGCTGCAACGCGTCCCAGAGGACAAGGAAGCCCGCCTCATCGCCCGACCTGGCGCGGATGAGGGCATGGTCGACCGCGGTACCGCCCGCTTCGGTCCCCATCGCGCTCACTTGGTCCCACATCCGCTACCGCCTGGGTGCTGACACCTTATGTCGCCTGGTCCGCCAGCGCGCTCAAACGGCTGACGGACCAGGCGGAGCCACCCTGCGTTAGGGCCGCCGATGGCGGGTCATGCCACGGATGCCGCGGTGCTGGCCGGCGGCCGCCGGGGTGCTGGCGCCCGGTGCCGGGGTGGTACCGCCTGGCTGGCCGGCGACCGTCACGGTGACCGTGGCGCTGTGCGAGCCGGCGAACCGCGGGCCGCCGGGGAACACGAGCTGGAAGGTGGCCGTCGTCGACGGCGCGCGGACGAAGAAGACCACGCCCTTGGGACCGCTGCGCTTGACCGCCACCCGGACCCACTTCTTGGTGGCGGGGTTATAGCGGTTGAGTATGACCGGCCGGCCCGGCACCGGCGTCGCGTCCACGGTGGTGAGCGCTCCGGTGATCTTGGTGGTGCTTCCAGCCTGGACGGCGGCGGACGAGGCCGCGATGGACAGCGTGGTCGCCAGCTTGCCAGTGGGCGTCACGGTGATGGTCACCGCCCCGCTGCGCACGGCGCCCAACTTCGCGCCGCCGCGGTAGCCCAGCTCGTACCTGGCCGTGTCCAGCGGGCGGACAGTGAACTGCACGCTGCCGTTCGCGTTGGTCTCCTTGACCCGGACGAGCCGCCACCGGTTCAGCCTGGCGCTGTAGCGGAGGAGCCCTACCTTCCTGTGGCCCGCCGCGGCGCCGTTGGCCGTTAGCGTGCCGCTGACGGTGTCCTGCTGCCCGATCGAAATCGTGGACTCGCCCGCCGCGATGGACAGCGTGGCGCCGTTGTTCCCGGTGCCAGGGTTCGCGCTGACTGCGGTCAGCGTGCCGGTCGTGGCTGTGGTGCTGGCGCAGGCGGTGCTCGCGATCACGAACCCGGCGGTCGCCGTCGCTGCCGCCACGGCAGCCGTGGCGATCAGGGTCCGTGTGCGGGGCATGCGCATGATGTTGCCTCCGTACCCCCGTGCACGGGCGCACGAGGTTACATGCCGACAGCGCTTAGCCCGGGAAAAGCGTTACCTGCCCAGGTCACGGCCCCTTGGCCGGCATGCGGCGGCGCGGTCGGGTACGCTGTTTGCTGGCACATACGCGCAGGCGCGCGGACGGCCTCCCGTGGTAGCTGGTCTTCCGGGGAATAGCACGCGCGGTCTTGGCGTTATGCTGCCGGTTCGCGTTCGTGGGATGGGTGCAGTAGACTCTGCTGCGGCCCATCGGCTGGCTTTCCGTACGGCGGCGTGGTGCCAAGTAGCACGGCTGCCACGGAGGAGCATGTCACGTCCAGCTCGGCGTTTCTCGCCTGGGTTGCCGCGGACAGCCGCGATACCAACCATGACTACGCAGGATGCTGAGCTAGCTAAACAGAAGCGCGGAGGATATGCCCAAAAAAGACGGCGCCATCGAAATCGAGGGCACGGTGGTCGAGACGTTGCCGAATGCCTTCTTCCGAGTGGAGCTGGACAACGGGCACAAGGTACTCGCCCACATCAGCGGGAAGATGCGGATGCACTACATCCGGATCCTGCCGGATGACCGGGTGGTCGTCGAGCTCAGTCCGTACGACCTGAGCCGCGGTCGCATCGTTTACCGGTACAAGTAAGGGCATCCTGGCACCTTGGTGCCGGGAGCTAACCGGTCCGTTCGCGGGCCATGAGGAGAAGTTTGCCGTGAAGGTCAAGCCGAGCGTCAAGAAGATCTGCAGCAAGTGCAGGATCATCCGTCGCCACGGCCGCGTCATGGTGATCTGCTCGGACCCCCGGCACAAGCAGCGCCAGGGCTAAGGCAGTCCGCCAGCCGCGCCTGTTACAACAAAATACAGCTATGCAATACGCGCACCGCAAACGGTCCACTGAGACCGTGACCCCCGGTTGGAGGCCGGGGCCCGCCTCGGGCAGGGGCGGGGAGCGGCGCGGAGGACCTCCATCACACGAAGGGGAACTGCCCCTATGGCACGTTTGTCTGGCGTCGACCTGCCGCGCGAGAAGCGGCTTGAGATCGCGCTGACCTATGTTTACGGCATCGGCCGCACCCGGGCCGCCGAGACCCTCGCCGCGACCGGCGTGAGCGGCGACACCCGGGTCCACGCGCTCGCCGAGGACGACCTGCAGAAGCTGCGCGAGTGGATCGACGCGAACTACCAGGTCGAGGGTGACCTGCGCCGTGAGGTCGCCGCGGACATCCGCCGGAAGATCGAGATCGGCTGCTACCAGGGCATCAGGCACCGCAGGGGCCTGCCGGTGCACGGCCAGCGGACGCAGACCAACGCGCGTACCCGCAAGGGCAAGAAGAAGACCGTCGCCGGCAAGAAGAAGGTCGGGAAGAAGTAATCCCTCCAGGGATCGATCACCTCCAAAGGAACCAGGAAGCAGATGCCGCCTCGCAAGAGCAGCCAGGGCGCGCCGAAGAAGGTGCGCCGCAAGGAGCGGAAGAACGTAGCCCACGGGCACGCCCACATCCGGTCTACGTTCAACAACACCATCGTCTCGATCACCGACCCGACCGGGAACGTGATCTCGTGGGCGTCCTCAGGGCAGGTCGGGTTCAAGGGCTCGCGCAAGTCGACCCCCTACGCCGCCCAGCAGGCCGCGGAGGCCGCGGCGCGCCGTGCCATGGAGCATGGCATGCGCAAGGTCGACGTCTTCGTCAAGGGGCCGGGCTCCGGCCGGGAGACGGCCATCCGGTCACTGCAGGCGACCGGCCTTGAGGTCGGCTCGATCCAGGACGTCACCCCCGTTCCGCACAATGGCTGCCGCCCGCCGAAGCGCCGGCGCGTCTGAGGAGACATAGACAGATGGCTCGTTACACCGGGGCGGACTGCAAGCTGTGCCGCCGTGAGAAGGTCAAGCTCTTCCTCAAGGGCGCCAAGTGCGACTCGCCGAAGTGCCCGATCGAGATCCGCCCCTACCCGCCGGGTGAGCACGGCCGGATCCGTCAGAAGGACAGCGAGTACCTGCTGCAGATCCGCGAGAAGCAGAAGGCTCGCCGCATCTACGGGGTGCTCGAGAAGCAGTTCCACGGCTACTACGTCGAGGCCACCCACAAGTCCGGCCGTACCGGCGAGGCGCTGCTCCAGATTCTGGAGAGCCGCCTCGACAACGTGATCTACCGGGCCGGCTTCGCCAAGAGCCGGGACATGGGCCGCCAGCTAGTCGGGCACGGCCACATCCTGGTCAACGGCCGCCGGGTGGACATCCCGTCCTACCGGGTGAGCGAGAACGACGTCATCGAGGTCACGGCCAAGTCCCTTGAGCTGACCCCGATGGTCGTCGCCCGCGCGGAGGCCGGCGAGCGCACCGTCCCGGCGTGGCTTGAGGTCATGCCCGACCAGATGCGCATCCTCGTCCACCAGCTCCCGGCCCGGGCTCAGATCGACACCCTGGTCCAAGAGCAGCTCATCGTCGAGTACTACTCCAAGTAGTCGGCACTGAGCCGCCTAAAACAAAGGGCGAGGGTGAACAGGTCACCCCGCCGCCGTTCGCCGGTCATATAGCGGTCCGGCGGAAAGGAAAGTCCCATGCTCATCGCACAGCGCCCCTCCCTCGGGGAGGAGCAGGTCGGCGACTACCGGTCCAAGTTCACCATCGAGCCGCTGGAGCCTGGCTTCGGCTACACGATCGGGAACTCGCTCCGGCGTACCCTGCTGTCCTCCATCCCGGGGGCGGCGGTTACCTCGATCCGCATCGAAGGCGTGCTGCACGAGTTCACCACGGTCCCCGGGGTCAAGGAGGATGTCACCGACATCATCCTCAACCTCAAGCAGCTGGTCGTCTCCTCAGAGCACGACGAGCCGGTCGTGATGTACCTGCGCAAGCAGGGCCCCGGCGCGGTCACCGCGGCGGACATCGCGCCGCCCGCGGGTGTCGAGGTACACAACCCGGAGCTGCACATCGCGACCCTGAACAGCAAGGGCAAGCTGGAGATGGAGCTCACGGTCGAGCGAGGCCGCGGCTACGTCTCCGCGACCCAGAACAAGCAGCCTGGCCAGGAGATCGGCCGGATTCCCGTGGACTCGATCTACTCGCCGGTGCTCCGTGTCACCTACAAGGTGGAGGCCACCCGAGTCGAGCAGCGGACCGACTTCGACCGGCTGATCCTGGACGTCGAGACCAAGCAGTGCATGCGTCCGCGTGACGCGGTGGCCAGCGCCGGCAAGACGCTGACCGAGCTGTTCGGCCTGGCCCGCGAGCTGAACGTCGACGCCGAGGGCATCGACATCGGCCCGTCGCCGAGCGACGCCGCGCTTGCGCAGGACCTGGCGCTGCCGATCGAGGACCTGAACCTGACCGTCCGGTCCTACAACTGCCTCAAGCGCGAGGGCATCCACACCGTGGGTGAGCTCGTCGCCCGCAGCGAGCAGGACCTGCTCGACATCCGGAACTTCGGCGCCAAGTCGATCGAGGAAGTCAAGCAGAAGCTGGTCGACATGGGCCTGTCGCTCAAGGACTCCCCGCCCGGGTTCGACCCGAGCAGCGCCGTGGACTCGTTCGCCGGAGACGACGACGAGACCTACGTCGAGACCGAGCAGTACTAGCCCGGGGGGGCGACCCCCCGGAACCCCCCGATGTGGGCCCGATCCTTCGGATCTTATCGGGCCCACGGCGCGGGGGTTAAGGCTGGAACCCGGCTGCGGGCCCGATCCTTCGGGCCCGCGGCCGGGGATAGCAAGACCTTCAAGCCCCCGGCAGCGGGCGGTGAGAAACCATCGAGCCCCCGGTAGCGGGAGCTGAGGCCAAAAGGAACGACCGAGGGGTAACAATGCCCACGCCAACCAAGGGTGCCCGGATGGGTGGCAGCCCGGCTCACCAGAAGCACATCCTGGCGAATCTGGCCACCTCCCTTTTCGAGCACGGGAAGATCACCACGACCGAGGCCCGTGCGCGTCGGCTGCGCCCGTACGCGGAGAAGCTGATCACCCTCGCCAAGCGCGGCGACATGCACGCCCGTCGCCAAGTGGAGACCGTGATCACACCCAACCGCCGGGTTGACGGCACGGGAGACCGCATCGTCCACAACCTGTTCACCGAGATCGGCCCGGCCATGGCCGACCGTCCCGGTGGGTACACCCGGATCACGAAGATCGGTCACCGTAAGGGCGACGCCGCCCCGATGGCCGTGATCGAGCTGGTCAGGGACGAGGTTGCGGCGAGCAAGCCGCGTCGCCGTACGCGGCGGCCGGCCGCCGCCGGGGCTGCCCCGGCCGCTGCCGCGAAGGCTGAGGCAGTCGAGGAGACCACGGACTCCGCGGCCGAGGCCGAGGAGACCGAGGCTTCCGAGGTCGAGGACACCGCCGCGGAGGAGACCGAGGCCGAGGACACCGCGGCCGCGGACGACGCCGAGGCTGACGACGCCGAAGCTGACGACGAGGCCAAGCCGGAGGCCTGACGCCTCTGCGCTTTTTACTACTGAAACGGGCAGCTCACGCTGGTGAGCTGCCCGTTTCGTTTCCGGTTGTGTCTTGTAAGGTCAAAATCCGGGCGGTTGCCTGGTGCTGTCGCGGACAGGGTCGCTGGAGGCGGGCGGTCTGCCCGCGCGCTCGTCGGTGACCCAAGACCGGGGTCCCGAAGGCGCGCGTTCACACCGCGACCGCCTCCCGCTTCTCGTAGCCACGGGCAAGGCCCGGCACGGGCGTCTGACAAGCAACCTGGGCCACATCAGCCCCAAAGGCACCGGGACGAGAGCATCGGTTCATGATCTGATCATGAAGGATCAATAGCGTGATAGAGCGACGCGCTAAAGCCTTCACCCGCCGCCTCACGATCGAAGCTACCGGCAACGTCTGATCAGCCCGGAGAATCTCGTTACCCATGCCGTCGAGCACGACGACGGGCACCGGCAACAGCCCGGGCAGCACGAGATTTCATGATCGCGGTACTTATGCACACTCATACAGGCGGAAAAGTTACCGCGGAAGCAAAAGTTACCGTGATCATGAGGCGGCCGGCGGCCCAGGTCACCGCGCGGCTGGCGGCGGCTGCCCGTGATCGCCATCCCGGGCCATGCCCAGCCAGCCGCACCCGCCCGCGCGCAGATCGCGGACGGGACGTTTCAGCCGGGCCGGGCGGCGCCCGGCGGCGCAGCCGGCCCGCCCCGCCCGCCGTCACGGCGGCCGCGGGGAACCGGGCCGGCCCGCAGCGGCCGGGACTGGCCGTCATGCCCTGGCGCCGGCAGGCTGGCGCCTGTTCACCGGGACTGCGCCCCGCCCGTTGAGTCTGCCGGGCGGCCATCGCGGCCCGCGCCGCCCAGCACGGATGCCAGGACACCGCCGCACCCGCCCCGGCCAGCAACGACATGGGGGCATTTGCCGCAACCCCCTATAACGCCGTAAATCCTTTACAACACGTAATCCTTCAGGTTCATGCTTCTTCGTCTGCAATGAATGCGATGGTAACGGGCGGGTCACGCTTCTCGCTGGTCTCGGACGCGGCGGGTGAGGGCGGCGCGGGCCGCGAGGTCCGCGGCGGGCGGGTAGCGGACCTCTTCGAGTGACAGGCCGTGCGGCGATACGACCCGGACAGCTGGGTCCCTGACCGCTGCCGCCAGCACCGCGGCCGGCCAGGGCGCCGGGCGGGTCCCCTCGCCGACCGGTAGCAGCGCGCCGACGAGTGAGCGAACCATGTTGTGGCAGAACGCGTCGGCCACCACGCACCCGACGGCCACGCCCTGGGCGTCCCGTTCCCAGTCCAGGCGCCGCAGGGCCCGGATCGTTGTGGCCCCCTCGCGCTTGCGGCAGAACGCGGCGAAGTCGTGCTCGCCGAGCAGCAGAGCCGCTGCCTCGTTCATGGCGGCCAGGTCAAGGGGGCGCGGGTTCCATAGCGTGTCCCTGCGCCGCAACGGGTCCGCGGTCGCCGGGTCATCGCAGACCCGGTAGGCGTAGCGCCGCCACAGGGCGGAAAACCGGGCGTCGAAGCCTTCTGGCGCGGGGGCGATGGCACGGACCCGCAGATCCGGCGGCAGCGCGCGGGACAGGCGCCGCAAGAACCGCGTCCGCGTGCGCGGCCCAGGATCCGACGGGGACGTCGGCGTGCGCTACCTGGCCCCGGGCGTGCACGCCAGAGTCGGTCCGGCCCGCCACGGTCAGCCGGACGGACCCGGGCAGGCGCAGTACGTGCCCGAGGGTCTCGGACAGCACGGCCTCAATTGTCCGCTGGCCGGGCTGGGCTGCCCAGCCAGAGAACTCGGTCCCGTCGTAGGACAAGTCAATCCGCACCCGCACGAGAGGATCATCAGCCAACGCGCCGCCTCCTGATCAGAGTCTCGCAGGCCGCTTTGCTGGCGTGGCGGTACGGGCCCGGTCAGGACTTGGTGGCTGACGCCTTGGCCGACGCTTTGGCCGGACGCGGAAGGAGACATGGACGCGGCGGGGGTGGGCGCGGTGCCGGTGACCATGCGCTGGCTGAGGTCGACGTTGGCGGTGCCCGCCACCAGGTCGTTGCTGAACTGCTCCAGCTGAGTGTCCTGCGCCTTCGTCGACGGCGTGGTGCCGTTCACGAACTCCGACCAGGTGAGGATCAGGTAGTGGCCCTTGTACTCGGCCTCGACGACTCCGGTGCCCTTGCCGAGCTTGCTCGCGACTCCCTTGGCCGCAGTCAGCGGGGCGATGAAGTCGGCTTGACCGACGACCTTGCCCGCGTAATGCGCCTGGTTCGTCGACGACAGGTTGACCACGCCGATGGTGCCCATGATCTTGCCGTCGCCGGACACGTAGCTGGCGCGCAGTACCTGGGAGCAGCTGCCGGCCTGCAGGGCCTTGATCAGGTTCGCGCCGATTACCGCGTTAGAGCAGGTCTTGTCCACCTTGGTGGAGACGAGTGAGTAGGAGATCTTGTCCGCCTCGTTGGTGAACGCGGGCGGGAAGAGCTCGGCCGTGGTGAGCGGCGCGGGGTCGCCGGTGCGCGCCTCAATGTGGCAGTACGTGCCGAGCTGCTGGGCGCAGGCCTGCTGCGACGCCGCCGCGCTACCGGTTGGCAGCGCTCCCTGGGCGTTCGGGTTGCCGGCCGTCGGCTTCGGCTTGAGCACGAAGACGTACGCCGCGACTGCGACGATCCCTACGGCGACGACGGCGAGCGCGGCAAGCAGCAGGCGCTTGCCGCCAAGCGATCCGCTCGCGGTGCGGTTGGCGCCGTTCCGGCCCGGGCCCCGCGGCGTGACGCGTTCCCTGTCGTCACCGTAGGGACCCTGGTAAGGGCCAGCGGAGTCCTGGAACCCGTCATATCCGTCACGGTCGCGGTCAAGGCCTGCGCTGGGGAGCGGCGCCTGGTAGCCGGGGCCGCGGTACCCGCCGGGCCCGGCAAGGTCGGCTCGCGTTCCGTAGTCGTCGTAACCGTCATACGCCTCGCGTCCCCCGGGGCCGGCATAGCCGCCGCGGTACGGCGCGTTGTCGTCGAACCGCTCCTGCTGCCCGGTGCGCCGGGCGGCCTGCGGGCCGGAGACGGCGGGGATCACGGACGTCGGCAGTTGTCCGGGGTCTTGCTTCGGGCCAGGGGGGTAGCCGCGCACCGGATCACGCAGTGCGCCGTGTGGGCCCGTGCCGTACTCGTCGATGGCGCGCCCGTTGAACCGGTACGTGCCGGTGTCAGCGAAGCTCCCGCCGCCCGCAGCGGCCGGCTGGCCGCCGTACCAGTCGTTTCCCGCGTCCTGCGGCGGATAGCCGCCAGACCCGGCCGGCAAGGCCGGGTACCCGCCGCCTGGCTGCTGTGCCTGGTATCCGCCGGGCTGGCCGTAGCCGCCGGGCTGGTCCTGGTAGCCGGCGTCGTCGTGGCCGGGGTAACCGCCGCCCGCCTGCCCCTGGTAGCCGCCTGCCGGGCCCCGGTACCCGCCGGACTGGCCGTACCCGGGCGTCGGCGCCGCGTCGTAGCCGCCCTGGGCGTACCCGCCGGAGCCCGCGCCGCGCTCGTAACCGGAGTCGCCCTGGCCGTACTCTGGCTGGCCGCCGTAGCCGCCCGCCGTGCCGCTCCAGCCGTCGCCGGGGGTACCCCAGCCGCCAGCGTCGCCACCGCCGCCCGGCTCGTAGCCGTCATGCTGCTGGTAAGGCTGCCCGTACTGATCGGCCTGCGGTTGCTGGCCGTAAGGGCCGCCGTACCGCTCGTCCTGCTGCCCGTAGCCCGGGTAACCTGGCTGGCCTTGCCCTTGCCCTTGATAGCCGTCGTCCGGTCCATTGCCGGGGGCGCCGCCGCCGGCGCCCTGATAGTCATCGGATGACGATTGCCAAGGCGTTTGGCGCCCCCAGCCCCCGTGCGTGGTGGAGACGTCTTCACCTCGGTATCCCATATCGTCGAGAGTAGCGTTAGTACCAGTTCTGACACGGGTAGATGTGTTTTTTGAGTCGGACGGGCAACGTCGTCCGGACACCGCGGGGTGCGGTAAGCTGAGTGAATACACGGCAGGAGAGTCTGCGCGCACTTTGGCAGCGGGCGTGGATTCGAGTATGCTGCATTGGCGTCATCCGCGACCAGCAGCACTCCGGCTGCGCTGACCAGGCACCTGGATCTTCCGGTAGCCGGGTCTTGAGGATCACGAACCACATGCGAAGGCTAAACGACTGTGCGCACTTTCAGCCCGAAGGACAGTGACATCACGCGTCAGTGGCATGTCATCGACGCCACCGACGTCGTGCTCGGCCGCCTGGCCAGCCATGTGGCGGTGCTGCTGCGGGGCAAGCACAAGCCCATTTTCGCTCCGCACGTCGACACCGGTGACTTCGTCATCGTGATCAACGCGGACAAGATCGCCCTCAGCGGTGCCAAGCTAGAGGACAAGAAGGCCTACCGGCACTCCGGCTACCCGGGCGGCCTGAGCGCGGTCAGCTACAAGGACCTGATGGCCAAGCACCCGACGCGTGCCGTCGAGAAGGCGGTCAAGGGGATGCTCCCCAAGAACTCCCTGGGCCGCAAGACGCTCAGCAAGCTCAAGGTCTACGCGGGCCCGGCGCACCCACACCAGGCGCAGCAGCCGCAGCCGTACGAGATCCGGCAGATTTCCCAGTAGCGCCGCAAGGAAGCGTGAGGAAGAGCAACGTGGCCGAGCCCACTGGCGTAGAGACGCCCGCAGACGACGCGGCATACTTCGACCCGGAGTACGTCGCCGAGGAAGAGCCCGACGGCGAGGACGCCGCCCCGTCGGAGTACACCACCGAGTCCCCCGAGGCCGTCGCGCCGCGCGCCGCCCGCCGTCCGGTGGTCACCGGTCACGCGAATGGCCTGGGCCGCCGCAAGGAGGCCGTCGCCCGCGTCCGTATCGTCCCCGGCACCGGCCAGTGGAAGATCAACGGCCGGACCCTTGAGGCCTACTTCCCGAACAAGGTGCACCAGCAGATCGTCAGCGAGCCGTTCGTGACGCTCGGCGCCGAGGGCAACTTCGACGTGATCGCACGCATCGGCGGGGGCGGCGTCTCGGGTCAGGCTGGCGCGCTGCGGCTTGGCGTGGCCCGCGCGCTGACGCTTGTCGACCCGGAGAACCGGCCGCCGCTCAAGAAGGCTGGCTTCCTCACCCGTGACGCCCGCGCCACGGAGCGGAAGAAGTACGGACTCAAGAAGGCCCGCAAGGCGCCTCAGTACTCCAAGCGCTAGCCGTCGGCCGGCACCCAGATCTACCGACATGGGCCGAATTTTCGGTACTGACGGTGTTCGCGGGGCCGCTGGCGTCGAACTGACTGCCCAGCTTGCCCTGGACTTGGCGGTCGCGGCGGTGCCCGTGCTGGCACCCGCTGCGGCCGCCTCAGGTCATCAGCGTCGGCCCGTGGCGGTCGTCGGACGTGACTCGCGGGCATCCGGTGACTTCCTCGAAGCGGCCGTCGTCGCCGGGCTGGCGAGCTCGGGGGCCGACGTGCTCCGGCTTGGCATCATCCCGACCCCAGCCGTCGCCTACCTAACCGGGGCGCTCAACGCGGACTTCGGCGTCGTGCTCTCCGCGAGCCACAATCCCGCCGCCGACAACGGCATCAAGTTCTTCGGCCGGGCAGGCGTCAAGCTGCCCGACGAGACGGAAGACCTCATCGAGGCGGGGCTGCCCGCCGGGGGGATGACCGCCCGTACCTCCCAGAGCCTGGTCCCGGCGCATGGCTTCGGGCGGGTCACCGACGCGTACTCCGCCCACGAGACCTACCTGGACCACCTGCTCGCCACTTTGCCTGTCAACGCGGCCGGGCAGCCTCCGCTGCACGGGCTGCGCGTCGTCGTCGACTGCGCGCACGGCGCCGCCTACAGCATCGGCCCGCGAGCGCTCCGCCGGGCCGGGGCCGAGGTCATCGCGATCGGCGCCGCACCGGACGGGGAGAACATCAACGCGGGAGTCGGGTCCACGCACCTGGAGACGCTGGCGGCCGCGGTCACCGAGCACGGCGCCGACGCGGGCCTCGCCTTTGACGGCGACGCGGACCGCTGCCTCGCGGTGGACGGCGACGGTCAGCCGCTCGACGGCGACCAGATACTCGTCGTGCTCGCGTCGCAGCTCAAGCGAAGCAACCAGCTGGCGGGGGACACGGTCGTGGTCACCGTGATGTCGAACCTCGGCTTCCACGACGCGATGCGCGAATCAGGCATCGCGGTGGTCGAGACCCCGGTCGGCGACAAGCACGTCTACGCCGCGATGCGGGACGGCGGCTTCATCCTGGGCGGTGAGCAGTCCGGGCACATCATCCAGATGGGCCACGCGACCACGGGAGACGGCGTGCTGACCGGCCTGCACCTGCTTGCCGCGGTGAACCGCATCGGCATCCCGGTCTCCGCCGCGGGGAAGCTGATGACCAGGTATCCGCAGGTACTGATTAACGTCCGCTGTGACAAGGACCGCGCGATGGCCAGCCCCGAGCTCGCCGCAGCAGTGAGTTCCGCCAGGTCGATGCTTGGCGAGACCGGCCGCGTGCTGCTGCGGCCGAGCGGGACCGAGCCGGTCATCCGGGTCATGGTCGAGACGCGACAGCTTGACCTCGCCGAGCAGGTCGCCGGGGAGCTTGCCGCCGTTGTCCGCACGGCAATGTCGTGATCGTCGGCGTCGGGATCGACGTCGTCGACCTCGCTCGCTTCGAAGAGGCCCTGGCGCGTACCGAGGGCCTCGCCGGCCGACTGTTCACTGAAGGCGAACGCCGTCTGCCCGTGCGCTCCCTGGCGGCGCGCTTCGCGGCCAAGGAAGCCCTGGCGAAGGCGCTCGGGGCGCCGCGCGGCCTGCACTGGACCGACGCTGAGGTCGTCGTCGGCGCCGGCGGCAGGCCGCACCTGGAGGTGCGTGGCACGATCGCGGCGGCCGCCGCCCGGCTCGGCGTCTCGCACTGGCACATCTCCCTCAGCCACGACGCGGGAATAGCCAGCGCGGTAGTCATCGCAGAGGGCACGCCAGGAGCTTCCGGGCTCGGCTGGGTCTGAAGGTCACGGGGGCACCGCGGCCGCACGACCGCGCGGCCCGGGCCGCGCGCGGGGCGGCCAACCCCGCGGTCACGGTCCCGGCTCGCGTGTCCTGCTGCCTGGCCGCCTCTCACGGGGGAGACTGGAGCCATGCGGGTTGCTTACTCAGTTTCCAAGGTGCGGGCGGCGGAAGCGGCGCTGATGGCGCTCGTCCCCGACGGTGCGCTCATGCAGCGGGCGGCGGCCGGGCTCGCCTCGGTCTGCGCGGGCCTGCTCCGTGACGGCGCCGGCGCGGTCTACGGGGCGCGGGTAGTCATCATTGCCGGGACCGGGGACAACGGCGGGGACGCGCTGTACGCGGGGGAACGGCTGGCCCGGCGCGGTGCGTCGGTGACCGCGATCCAGGCGGGGGCGCGCCTGCACGAGAACGGCGCGCGGGCACTCGTCGCCGCCGGCGGCCGGGTCATCCCCGTAGTGCCGCCGCGCGATCCTGATCAGACCAGGGATGACCTGGCCGGCCCGCCGGACGAGGCGGAGCACGCGCGCCACGGCCGGTATGACGCCGGGCACGAGGTACGCCGGGCGATCGGGTACGCGGACCTCATCATCGACGGGATGCTCGGCATCGGCGGCCGGGGAGGGCTCAGGGAGCCGTACGCGACGCTCGCCCAGCTCGCCGCGAACGCGAGGAACGCGCCCACCGTCGCTGTCGACCTGCCGTCCGGCATCGACGCCGATACCGGGGTCGTCGCCGGGCCCGCCGTCCGCGCCGACGTCACGGTGACCTTCGGCGCGGTGAAGCCGGGACTGCTGATCGACCCCGGTGCGGGCCACGCCGGCGTCGTGGAGCTCATCGACATCGGGCTCGGCCCCTACCTCGAGGCGCGGCCGGAGGCGAGCGCCCCGCAGGCCCGCGACATAGCCGCGCTGCTCCCGCGCCCGACCGCGGAATCGGACAAGTACCGCCGCGGCGTGCTTGGCCTGCTGGCCGGCAGCGACCGCTACACGGGCGCGGCGGTGCTCGCGACCGGCGGTGCGGTCAACGGCGGGGCCGGGATGGTCCGGCTGGTCACCTTCCCTGGTTCGGCGGCAGCGGTCAGGCAGCTTCACCCAGAGGTGATCATCACCGAGCTGGCCGGTGAAACAGGCATACGTTCTGATTCATCTGATTCATCTGGCGAGTCCGGGGACGGCGCGCCGCGGTTCCCGAAGGACGTGGGCCGGGTGCAGGCGTGGGCGGTGGGCTCGGGCATGGGCACCGACGACGCGGCGGCCAGGCGGCTGAGGGCCGTGCTCGCCACCAGCCTGCCGGTGCTGATCGACGCGGACGGGCTTACGGTGCTTGCCCGGCACCGGGAGCTGCTGCCGCGGGCCGCGCCGACGCTGATCACCCCGCACGCGGGGGAACTCGGCCGGCTGCTCGACGCCGACCCCGCCGACATCGAGGCGCGCCGCCTTGAGCACGCGCGGCGCGCGGCGGACAAGCTGGGCGTGTGCGTGCTGCTCAAGGGCTCGACCACGGTGGTGGCGCCGCCGGACGGCGGGGACCCGGTGCTAGTGAACACCACGGGGACGCCGTGGCTTGCCACCGCGGGGACCGGCGATGTCCTAGCGGGGCTGGCCGGTGCCCTGCTCGCCCAGGGCCTGCTCCCGCCGCAGGCGGCGATCGCGGCCGCGTACCTGCACGGGCTGGCCGCCAGGCTCGCCGCAGCGGGCGGTGCGGAGCGCAGCGGCACCCCGGCGGCGCCAATCGGCGCGGCCGACGTCGTACGGGCGATCCCGCGGGCGTTCCGTGCGCTGTAACCGCGGCCCGCGCGCGGCGCTCGGCGCGGGTAAGGTCAGCACCGCCGGGCCCGCGCTGCGCCTAGCATGATGTCCATGGACAGCCACGCAGAGGCGAGTGTCGACCTCGGCGCGATCTCGAAGAACATCGCGGCGCTGCGAGCGCACGTGGCGCCCGCCGCGGTCATGGCGGTCGTCAAGGCCAACGGGTACGGCCACGGCGCGGTCCCCGCGGCGCGGGCGGCGGTGCGCGGCGGCGCTGACTGGCTGGGCGTGGTGCACGTCGCGGAGGCGCTGGAGGTCCGCAGGGCCGGCGTCGACGTGCCGCTGCTGTGCCTGATGGCGATCGGCTCCGATGACCACGCGGCCGCGATCACGGCCGGCGTGGACCTGGCGGCGGGCTCGGCGGGCATGGTGCGGCGGCTTGCCGCCGCTGCCGAAGCCGCCGGCCGCCCGGCGCGCGTGCACCTCAAGGCGGACACCGGGCTCAGCAGGGGCGGGGCCACGGCGGCGGACTGGCCGTCCGTGCTCGCCGCGGCCGGGCAGGCGCAGCGCGACGGCAGCATCGTCGTCGCGGGGGCCTGGTCGCATTTCGCCTCCGCCGACGACCCGGGCAACCCGTCGATCGAAGCGCAGCTCACCGCGTTCAAGGAGGCGCTGGCGGTCGCGGGGAGCGCGGGCATCACCCCGCAGGTGCGGCATATCGCCAACACCGCGGCGGCGCTTGACGTGCCGGAGGCGCGCTACGACCTGGTGCGCGTCGGCGGCGGCAGCTACGGCCTGGCTACCCTTCCCGGCGGGCCGCCGGCCTGGCTGCGGCCCGCGATGACGCTGCGGGCCCGGCTGGCTCTGGTGAAGCGGGTGCCCGCTGGAACCGGGGTCTCGTACGGGCACCGGTATGTCACGACGGGCGAGACGACGCTCGGGCTGGTGCCGCTCGGCTACGCCGACGGGATACCGCGCTCCGCGACCGGCCAGCCGCTGGTGGCCGCGCGCGGCCGGCGATGGCGGATCGCGGGCACTGTCTGCATGGACCAGTTGCTCATCGACTTCGGCGACGAGCCGGTGGCGGAGGGGGATGAGGTGGTGCTCTTCGGACCGGGGGACGACGGGGAACCGACGGCCCAGGAGTGGGGCGAGGCGCTCGGCACGATCTCGTACGAGATCGTGACGGGCATCGGCGCGCGCGTGCCGCGGACGCACCATGAGTGAGCAGGCCATGAACGACGAGCACCAGGTCTCGCTCACCGTCTCCACCGCGGCCGAGATGCACGCGCTCGGCCGGTCCCTGGCCACGGTGCTGCGCGCGGGGGACCTGGTGATCCTCAGCGGCGGGCTCGGCGCGGGCAAGACCACCCTGACCCAGGGGATCGGTGCCGGGCTTGGCGTGCGCGGGCCGGTCACCTCGCCCACGTTCGTGATCGCGCGAGTGCACCCGCCGGTGGCGACGCCCGCCACGGCCGGGACAGGGAGGGCCGGGCGGGTTCGGCGGAGCCATGGCGAACCTGGCCGCACCGCGCCCGGCGCTGGTGCACGCCGACGCCTACCGGCTCGGCAGCGCGATCGAGCTCGACGACCTCGACCTGGACACGGACACCGCCTCCTCGGTCACGGTGGTGGAATGGGGCGAAGGGATGGCGGAGGGGCTGGCCGCCGACCGCCTGGAGATCGCGATCGCCGCCGACCCGCGCGGCGCGCCGGGCACGCCCGACGCGGGCTCCCCGGCCGGCCATGCGGGCGAGATTGCCGACCCGGCCGTGGACATGCCGCGTACGGTGCGGATTTCCATGGTCGGCGCGCGCTGGGAAGGCGTCGAGTTGCCCCTCGCGGGCCTCGCTGATCGTCTATAGTTCGGCTTTGTATCAGTCCGTTTTGTACGCTCTCGTGGTCTCTAGGTCACCAAACCCCCCGGAGGCATGCCGTGACTCAGCCGGAGTCATTCCCCGGCCGGCCGCGTGGCCGCCGGGCACGTCACGATGGCGACGTGCCAGAGCGGCAGGGGTATGACGCCACGCCGCAAGACCAGCGGGAGTTCCCTGACCTGGCCCCGATCCGCCCCAGAGAGGCCCGGGAGCGGGACGGGCGCGGGCAAGGCGGCCAGCCGGGCAGCCCGGCAGGCATGCACAGCACGGCCAGCCGGGCGGGTACGGCAGCGGCTACCCCGGCGGCGGTCCTGGCTACCCGGCCGCCGGCCAGCCGACGGCCGGCGGCTTCGGCGGCGGGCAGTACGGCGACGGCTACCAGAGCGGCGGCTACGGCGCTCCCGGGCAGCCCCCCTGGGACGAGCAGCCATGGCCGGCGCCGCAGCCGCCCCAGCCGGACCCGGCGCCGCCCCGGCACCAGCAGCAGGCGCGGCCCGCGTCGGCGCCGCAGCCGCCAGCCCGCAAGAAGGAAGACGAAGCGCCGTCCTGGGCGGAGCCCGACTCCGTTGAGGCGTTCTCCGAGCGCTGGCACCGCCGTGGCCTTGAGTCGCGGGACGAGCAGCGCGCGGGGCGGCGTCGAACCCGCCGCCTGCTCATCGCGGGCGGCACGGTGGTCGCGCTGGCGATCGCGGCGACGATCTACCTGCTCAGCGGCGGCCCAGGGGCGGCCAACCTCGGCTTCGGCAGCTTCGTGACGAAGTTCCTGCCCGGCGAGATGCAGCAGGTGCCCGACCCGTGCGCCACGGTTCACGCCGCGACACTGCGGCAGTACATGCCGGGCACGCTCAAGCAGGCCGCGCCGCCGCTGAACTCGGGCGCGAGCACGGAGTGCACCTGGACGCTGGACAGCGCGCCGACCTACCGGGTACTCGAGGTGCAGTTGCAGGCCTACGCGCCCAGCGGTCTCGCCTCGGGGAACGGCAGCGCCTCGTTCGCGGCGGAAGACGCCTACCAGTCGTTCGAGAACGGCTTCACCTCGGCCGGGACCAAGAGCGGGCAGCCAAAGGCCACGGTGACCGACCTGACCGGGATGCCGGGCGGCACCGAGACGTCAGCCTTCCAGGCCACGCAGGTGTTCGTCAGGGGCGGCGCGACCACCGACGTGGCCAATGTCCTTGCCCGCTACCGCAATGTCATCATCACCGTGGTGGTGGACGGACTGGACCAGTCGAGCGGCGGCAAGAAGTACGGGCCCGTGGCGATGAGCGATCTCACCGCCGAGGCGAACGCGGTCGCCAGCGAAATGGCGGCTCAGATCGCCAAGTAGCGCCACTCCAGCTACCCTCGTTCTTCGTGCTGCTGCTCGGATTGGACACGGCGACCCCCGCGGTGACGGTGGCGCTGCATAACGGCGTCCAGCCGCTCGCCCAGCTGGTCACGGTTGACGCGCACCGCCACGCGGAACTGCTCGCGCCCGCCATCGCCAAGGCCATAGCCGACGCCGGAGCGGCGCAGCGTGACCTGACCGGCATCGTGGCCGGGGTGGGACCCGGCCCGTACACGGGGCTGCGAGTCGGGCTGGTGACCGCGCGGGTGCTCGGCGCCGCGCTCGGCATCCCGGTGTACGGCCTGTGCAGCCTGGACGCCATCGCCGCCAACGTGGTCGTCGGCGGCGAGGAACTCGGCGGGGACTTCCTGGTGGCCACGGACGCGCGGCGGCGGGAGCTCTACTGGGCCAGGTATGACAGCGCCGGACGGCGGATCTTCGGCCCGGAGGTGTCCAAGCCCGCGGAGATCCCGGCATCCGGCCTTCCCGCGGCCGGCGAGGGGCCAATGCTCTACCCGGAGGTGCTGCCCTACGGGCTCGGCCCGGCCTACCCGGCGGCGGCGACGCTGTGCCGGATCGCGGTGGCGGCCATCGCGGCCGGCGACCCGGACAAGGTGCTGCTCCCGCCGGAGCCGCTCTACCTGCGGCGTCCCGACGCCCGCGAGCCCGGCATCCCCAAGCGGGTTACGCCATGATGGGCTTGTCGCCCGGTGAGACGGACCGGGCACCCCGGTTGCGAGCGATGCTGCCCGCGACCTGGTCGACGTCATCGCGCTTGAGCACGAGCTGTTCCCTGATGACCCGTGGACACCGGACATGTTCGCCGACGAGGTGGCCCAGCCGCCGGACAGCCGGCTGTACCTCATCGCGGAGGCCGAGGCAGGCGACGGCGGCATCAGGGAAAGCGACATCATGACCGGGCGCGGCGCGGCCGGCCCGCCGGTACTGGCGGGCTACGCGGGGATGATGTTCATTCCAGGCGGGACGCAGGCCGACGTGCTGACGATCGCGGTCCGGGCGCCCTACTGGGGCAGGGGAATCGGCTCGGCCCTGCTCGCCGCGCTGCTCGGTGCCGCGCGGGACCGGGGCTGCGGCGAGGTCTTCCTCGAGGTCCGCGCGGACAATCCCCGGGCGCACGGGCTCTACCTGCGGCGCGGGTTCACGGAGATCGGCGTGCGCCGCGGCTATTACCAGCCGTCCGGCATGGACGCGATCGTGATGCGCAAGGATCTGCTCCGATGAAGACTGACTCTCCGCTGGTGCTCGGCATCGAGACGTCCTGCGACGAGACCGGCGTCGGCATCGTCCGCGGCCGGGAACTGCTCGCCGACGAGGTGGCGTCGTCGATGGACCAGCACGCCAGGTTCGGCGGCGTGGTCCCCGAGGTGGCCAGCCGGGCGCACCTGGAAGCGATGGTCCCCGTGCTCGAGGGCGCCTTCGCGAAGGCGGGCGTCCGCCCGTCCGACATCAACGCGGTCGCGGTAACCGCGGGCCCTGGCCTGGCCGGGGCCCTTATGGTGGGCGTCGCGGCGGCGAAGGCATACGCCTACGCGCTCGGCAAGCCGCTGTACGGGGTGAACCACCTGGCGGCCCACGTCGCCGTCGACCAGCTTGAGCACGGCCCGCTGCCCGCCCCCTGCGTGGCGCTGCTCGTCTCCGGCGGGCACTCGTCGCTGCTCCTCGTGCCGGACGTGACGGGCGAGGTGCGCCCGCTCGGCGCGACGATCGACGACGCGGCGGGCGAGGCCTACGACAAGGTGGCCCGGGTGCTCGGCATGCCGTTCCCCGGCGGCCCGCCGATCGACAAGGCGGCCAGGGACGGGTCGCCCGACGCGATCAGGTTTCCGCGCGCCAAGCTGCATGACGGCACGCTCGACTTCTCCTTCGCCGGCCTCAAGACGGCGGTTGCCCGCTGGGTTGAGGCCCGCCAGGACGCCGGGGAGCCGGTTCCCGTCGCCGACGTGGCGGCGTCCTTCCAGGAAGCCGTCGCCGACGTGCTGACCCGCAAGGCGGTGGCCGCCTGCCGCGAGCACGGCGTCACCGACCTGGTGATCGGCGGCGGCGTGGCGGCCAACTCGCGGCTGCGCGCACTGGCGGCGGACCGTTGCGCCGCGGCTGGCATCCAGGTCCGGGTACCGCGGCCCGGCCTCTGCACCGACAACGGCGCCATGGTGGCCGCGCTCGGCGCTTCCATCGTGGCTGCTGGCCGCCCGCCGTCCACCCTGGGACTGCCCGCCGACTCGTCCCTGCCGGTCACCGAGGTCCTGGTTCCGTAACGCACGTAGCACCCCGCGCCTCGTTACGCGAGGGCAGGGGCCACGGTGCGGGCAGTCGCCGGCTAGGACTTCTTCGCGCGCCTGGTGAGCTTGCGGACGAGGACGGCGATCGCGGCGCCGATGGCGGCGACCGGGATGAGCCGCTTGAGCACCGGGATCACGACGAACTTGAAGGCGTTCAGGTGCTCTTCCTGCTTCATCACCGGGGCGGCGGGCTTGACCGTAACCGGTACGGCCTCGCCGGAAGAGCCGTCCGCCGTCCCGGTGCCCTCGGGGGTGTCGCTCGCCTCCGCGGCCGCGCCGTCAGCCTCGATCAGCGCCTCCAGGTTCGACGCGAACTGCGCGATGAGCTTGCCGCTCACCTCGGGCAGCAGGGAACGGCCGAACTGGGCCGGGCGCCCGGTCACGTTCAGCGAGGTGTGGATGGCGACGAGCGTGCTGCCCGCCCCGGCGGGCGTCAGGGTGGCCTGCACGTGCGCCGACGCGGTGCCCGCGCCGCGGGTCTCCTTGCCGGTCGCCTCAATGGCGATCTTGTGGTTCTCCTGGTCCTTGTCGGTGAACTTCGCAGTGCCCTTGTAGGCGAGGGAGAGGGGGCCGAGCTTGACCTTCACCTGGCCCGCCACCTCGTCGCCCTCGACCGAGGTCACGCTGGCACCCGGCATGCACGGAGCGATGCGCTCAACGTCGAGCAGGACGTCCCAGGCCCTTTCCGGCGGCACGGGGACGGTGAAATCGTTCTCAAGCTCTATGGCCATGCGGATCTCTCTCTCGCAGGTTAACGTCTCCCCGGATTCTATGAGGTGTTGCCCGCGGGGGAGGACGCCCCCCGCGAGCAACACAATCCTGACTGTGTTACACACCAACCGCGGCGGCCAGGGCGCGGCCGGTGAGGACGCGGGCCAGGTGGCGCCGGTAGTCCGCCGCGCCGCGCAGGTCGCTCGGCGGGTTCGTGCCTTCGTCCGCACTGGCGGCGGCGGCCGACAGCGCGGACGCCGAAGCCTCGGCCCCGGATGCCGCCGCCTCCACGGCGTGCGCCCGGACGGGGACCGAGCCCATGTTGGTGAGCCCGACCCTGGCCTCCGCCACGTGCCCGTTGGACCGCCTGGCGACCGCGGCCACCCCGACGATCGCCCAGGCCTGGGCGGTGAGGTGGAACTTCTCGTACCGGTAGCCCCAGCCGTCGAGCTTGGGCACGCGGATGGCGGTGAGGATCTCACCGGGGGCCAGTGACGTGCTCAGGTAGTCGGTGAAGAACTCGCCGGGTGCGATCGACCGCTCGCCGCCGGGCCCGGTCGCGACCAGGGTCGCGTCGAGCGCGGTGACGACGGCCGGCAGGTCCCCGGCCGGGTCGGCGTGCGCGAGCGCGCCGCCGATCGTGCCGCGGTGCCGGACCGCCGGGTCCGCGATCGTCCCCGCCGCCTGCGCGAGCAGCCCGCAGTGCGCCGCGATGAGCGGGTCCCTGGTGAGCTCGTAGTGCGTCGTCAGCGCGCCGATCTCGAGCGAGTCGCCGAGGTCCCGCACCCCGCGCAGCGCGTCAAGGGCGCCCACGTCGACGAGCACGGACGGGTAGGAGAACCGCAGCCGCAGCAGTGGCAGCAGCGACTGCCCGCCGGCGATTACCTTAGCGTCCTCACCGCCGGAGGCGAGCGCGGACACCGCGTCGTCGAGCGAGGACGGCCGCACGTAGTCGAACTTCGCCGGAATCATCGGCCCGCTCCTTCGGTCTGGGACCCTGCCGCGGCCTGGGCTTCGTTGATCGCCCGCCAGACACGCTCTGGCGTGCACGGCATCGGCACGTCCGACACGCCGAACGGGCGGAGCGCGTCGACGATCGCGTTCACCACGGCCGGAGTAGACGCGATCGTGCCCGCCTCGCCGACGCCCTTGACGCCGAGCGGGTTAAGCGTGGACGGCGTGGTCGTCCGCGCCGTGGTGAACGACGGCAGGTCGGCCGCCGAAGGGATCAGGTAATCGGCGAGCGACGCGGTGACCAGGTTGCCCGAGGAGTCATAGGCGGCCTCCTCGTACAGGGCCTGCGCGACGCCCTGCGCGATGCCGCCGTGTACCTGGCCCTCGACGATCAGCGGGTTGACCACCACGCCCACGTCGTCGACCGCCACGTACGAGCGGATGCGCACCTGGCCGGTCTCGGTGTCGACCTCGGCCGCGCACAGGTGGGTGCCGTGCGGGAACGAGAAGTTGTCCGGGTCGTAGGTCGCGTCCGAGTCGAGTGACGGCTCGACTCCGTCCGGCAGGGCGTGCGCGGCGAACGCGGCGAACGCGATCTCACCGATCGACTTGCCCTGGTCGGGGTCGCCGCGGACCGCCCAGCGGCCGTCGGACCACTCCAGGTCGTCGGGCGACACCTCGAGCATGGCCGCCGCGATCACGCGCGCCTTCTGCCGCACCTTGTCGCAGGCGTTGACGAGCGCGGTGCCGCCGACGACGAGCGACCGTGACCCGTAGGTGTCCATGCCCTTGTGCGAGATCGCCGTGTCGCCGTGCAGCACCCGCACGTCCTCGAAGGGGACGCCGAGCTGGTCGGCGACGATCTGCGACCAGGCGGTCTCGTGGCCCTGGCCGTGCGCGCTTGACCCGGTTACCACCTCGACCTTGCCGGTTGGCAGCATCCTGATGGACGCGTGCTCCCAGCCGCCCGCCGCGTAGGCGAGCGAGCCGAGCACGCGGGACGGCGCGAGCCCGCACATCTCGGTGAACGTCGAGATGCCGATGCCCAGCCGCACGGTGGCACCGGCCGCATTCCGTTCCGCCTGCTCCGCGCGGAGCTCGTCGTAGCGGAATAGCTCCTTCGCGGTTTCTGTGGCCGCCTCGTAGTTGCCTGAGTCGTAGGTGAGTCCCGCGATCGTGGTGTACGGGAACTCCTCGTGCTTGATCCAGTTACGTTCCCGCAGCTCAAGGGGGTCCATGCCGAGCTCGGCGGCCAGGTCGTCCATCAGGTGCTCGATGGCGTAGGTCGCCTCGGGCCGGCCGGCGCCCCGGTAGGCGTCGGTCGGGGTCTTGCTGGTGAACACGCCGGTGCAGCTGAACCGGTAGGCGTCCATCTTGTAGATCGCGTTGAACATGAACGCCCCGAGCAGCGGCACGCCCGGCGTGACGAGCATCAGGTAGGCGCCCATGTCGGCGAGCAGGTCGACGTCGAGGCCGCGGATCCGGCCGTCGGCGTCGGCGGCGATCCGCACCCGCTGGATCTGGTCGCGGCCGTGGTGCACCGCGACGTTGCCCTCGGACCTGCTCTCGGTCCACTTGACCGGGCGGCCGAGCTTGCGCGCGAGCAGCAGCGCGAGCACCTCTTCCGCGGTGACCTGCAGCTTCGAGCCGAAGCCGCCGCCCACGTCCGGCGCGATGACCCGCAGCTTGTGCTCGGGGATCCCGGTAACGAGGGCGAGCATGACCCGCAGCACGTGCGGGATCTGCGTGGACGTCCACAGGGTGTACTCGTCGGCGACCGGCGCGCAGACCACGGCCCGCGGCTCCATGGCCGACGGGATCAGCCGCTGCTGCCGGTAGGTGCGCTCGATTACCACCGGCGCGTCACGGAATGCCGCTTCTATGTCCCCGTTGCCGAACGGCCAGGTAAACGACTTGTTCCCGGCCGCGTGCAGCCGCACGGAGCCGTCCGCGAGAGCCTGCTCCATGTCAAGCACGGGCTCAAGGGGCTCGTAGGTCACGTCGATGAGCTCGAGCGCGTCGGCGGCCAGGTACCGGTCGCGGGCGACCACGCACGCCACGATCTCTCCGCCGTACCGTACGGTGTCGACCGCCATCGACGGGTGCTCGGGGATGACGATGTCCGGGGTGACGGGCCAGGCGCAGGGCAGCGAGCCCTGCTCCGCCGCGAAGTCGGCGCCGGAGTAGGCGGCGAAAACCCCAGGCGCCTCGCGCGCCGCGGACACGTCGACGGAGGCGATCGTGGCGTGCGCGTGCGGGCTGCGCAGGAAGGCGACGTGCACCATGCCCGGGAGCGTGATGTTGTCGGTCCAGTTGGTCTGGCCGGTGATCAGCCTGGCGTCTTCTTTCCTGGTACGGGCCTTGCCGACCTCGGCCGCCGGAAGATCGGTCGTGGTCATGCGGTCACCTCCGCGTTAGCGCTGCCGTTCGCGGCCCGCAGGACGGCGCGGACGATGTTCTGGTAGCCGGTGCAGCGGCACAGGTTGCCCTCAAGCCCGTCCCTGACCTCTTCCTCGGTCGGGTTCGGGTTCTCGCTGAGCAGGTCGGCCGCGGCCATGATCATGCCCGGGGTGCAGTAACCGCACTGCAGCGCGTGCTCTTCGTGGAAGGCCTGCTGCAGCGGGTGCAACTCGCCTGATCCGTTGGCGAGCCCCTGGATGGTGGTGACCTCCGCCCCGTCCGCCTGCACGGCGAGGACCGAGCAGCTCTTAATCGACTGCCCATTTAGCAGTACGGTGCACGCCCCGCAATTAGAGGTATCGCAGCCGATTGGCGTGCCGGTCCGGCCGGCTTGTTCTCTCAGGTAATGCACCAAAAGCAAACGAGGTTCGACTTCGTCGTCGTAGCGCACGCCGTCGACCGTCACGCTAATCCTCATAACCCGGCCTCCTTGCCGTGCCAGATGCGCCTCAGGACACCGTAAGACCGGCATAACGGCATGCACCAGACCCAGCACGGCAATGTCAAGATTAATTGCGTTGTGCAATTATTAGTTGCGGACGGCGAGCTTGATTCGCGGTCTGCTGCCGGTAAATATCGGCATTACGCGGGATACGGAAGCGATGGCGGCTTGGACCCTCGCGGATCGGTTAGGAACGGCTCGCCGGGTCACCGGGACGGCGGTGGTGATCATCACCCGCCGCGCTCACGGTGCGCGGCGAGGCGCGCCGGCGGTTGTCGCCGAGGCGCGCTGGCGGTCGTCGCCGAGCCCCGCAGATTTCTTCGGGTTCCGGAGGAAAGAGCCAGGTTTGCCGACTGAAAGACTCGCCTGACGTGGGTTCTGGTCCTAATATCGTTGCTTACTGCGTCGACGTGGAGGTGGAAGGTAATGGCTACCGCCAAGGGGGCGCCTCCGGGCGTCGCCGAACAGCAAGTAGAGAAGGGCCTCAAGGGCGGGGCACTCGGGCTGGTCGCCGCCACGGTCATGGGGGTCGCCTCGACCGCCCCCGCGTACAGCCTGGCGGCGACGCTCGGGTTCATCGTGGCCGTTGTCGGGCTCGGCTCGCCCATCGTCGCGGTGATCGCGTTCATCCCGATCTTCCTTACTTCCATCGGCTACAGCGAGCTGAACAAGGCGGACCCGGACTGCGGGACGACGTTCACCTGGGCTTCGCGGGCGTTCGGGCCGAAGACCGGCTGGGCCGGCGGCTGGGCGATCGTCGCCGCGGACATCCTCGTCATGGCCAGCCTGGCCCAGGTCGCCGGGCAGTACGTGTTCCTGCTCTTCGGGACGACCAGCATCGGCAACCACCCGACGAGCGGCTGGGTGCTGCTCGTCGGCCTGATCTGGATCGCCTCGATGACCTACATCTGCTACCGGGGCATCGAGGTCTCCGCCTGGTTCCAGCGCGTCCTGCTCGGCATCGAGCTTGTCATGCTGCTCGTCTTCTCGGCTGACCGCGCTGATCCGGGTCGGCACGGGGCACCACCCGGCGGAGTCCATCACCCCCGCCTGGTCCTGGTTCAACCCGATGCAGGGCGGCTTCAGCGGGTTCGTCACCGGCATCATCCTCATGCTGTTCATCTACTGGGGCTGGGACACCGCGGTGGCGGTCAACGAGGAGACCAAGGACCCGGCCAAGACGCCTGGCCGCGCGGCCATCCTGTCCACGCTCATCCTGCTCGTCACGTACTTCGTCGTGATCCTCTCGCGCAGTCATTCGCGGGCATCGGCACCAAGGGCATCGGCCTGGGCAACAGCGACAACGGCGGCGACGTGCTCTCGGTGCTGGGCGGCGCGATCTTCGGCACCTCCGGGGTCGGCGTGGTCCTGTCGCGTCTGCTGATCCTCATGGTGCTCAGCTCGGCGGCGGCATCGACCCAGACCACGATCCTGCCCACCGCGCGCACCACGCTGTCGATGGCGACCTACAAGGCGCTGCCCCGGGCGTTCTCCAAGATGCACCCGCGCTACCTCACGCCCACCGTGTCCACGATCGTGATGGGCACGGTCTCGGCGGCTGCTCTACGTCGCCTTCAACTACATCTCGGGCGGCAACGTCATCGCCGACGCGGTGACCGCGATCGGCCTGTACATCGCCTTCTACTACGGGCTCACCGGGTTCGCCTGCGCCTGGTACTACCGCAAGACGCTGCGCGACAGCCCGCGGAACCTGTGGATGCAAGGCATCCTGCCCGCCCTCGGCGGGCTGATCATGTACGCGGCCGGCGTTTACGGCCTGCGGAGCGACTGGCGTGGCGTCCAACAGCTACACCAGCTGGACGGTGCCAGGCCTGCAGTGGCAGGTCGGCGGGATCTTCGTGATCGCCTTCATCTCGGCGCTCGTCGGCCTTATCGCCGGGATCTACATGAGGTTCGCCAAGCCGGCCTTCTTCCGCAAGCAGACGCTCACCAGGTCCACCCCCACCCTCGTCCCCGACGAGGCCTGACACGGCACCAGCCGCTCGGCCTGCCGCCCAGATCTACGCCCGGGCCTGCCGGAGCACGCCACGAAGCCCCGTCCCCGCGCCGCGGGGACGGGGCTTCGCCCTTGGGTAAAAGGAGACGCTGCTCGGGAAGTGGCGTGCATCGGCTACTGGCTGGCCCGTTCGCGGCCCAAGACCATGGTCATGAAGGTTTGTGCCTGTTATCCCGCCTCAACCCTTCAGTTCCCGCGTTCCGGGGACAACTTACTATCGGTTTCTGCGCCCATACCAGAACATATCGGGCGCAGAAATGACAGAAACTGATAGAAAGTGCGACTGTCTGGGCAGCCTTAGCCGTGCTAGCCGGCCACAAGCGATGCAGTTTGGCCGCCCGGATGGGCATCGACGGTTACCGAGCCACTGCGGCTCGTGCCGGGCGAACTCTGGGTGCAGCGGAACGCCCGGGAGGTTACAGGGCGTCTAGCACGGCCTGGAGTATGGCCGGGGTCTTGGCGGAGGCCTCGGCCTGCAGGCAGACCTCCTCGATCACCTCGAGGTAGGCGTCGACCTCGGTTGGCTTGTCCAGGTAGAGGGCGCTGGTGAGCTGCTCGATGAAGACGACGTTGCGCAGGTCGGGCTCGGTGTACCGCAGGATGGTGAACGGGCCGCCCATGGCCCGGTGCGAGCCCGCGGAGAAGGGCAGGATCTGCAGTGTCACGGCCGGGTGGTCGCACATCTCGATCAGGTACCGCAGCTGCGCCCGCATGACATCCGGGCCGCCGATGACCCGGCGCAGCGCGCCCTCGTCGAGCACCGCCCACAGCTTGGGCGGGTTGTCCCTGCGCAAGATCTCCTGGCGGGAGATCCTGGCCTTGGCGCGCCGCACGACCTCTTCTTCCGTCGCCACGTTGCCGAGCCGGATGACCGCGCGGGCGTAGTCCTCGATCTGTAGCAGGCCGGGTACGAACTGGAGCTCGTATTCCCTGATGAACGAGGCGGCGGCCTCGAGGCCGAAGAACGGCTCGACCCAGTGCGGCAAGATGTCCGCGTATGCCTGCCACCAGCCGGGCGTGCTGGCCTGTCGCGCCAGATTGAGCAGCGCCTCGCGCTCGTCGCCCGGGCCGACACCGTAGAGGGCCAGCAGGTCGGCGATGTCGCGCTCCTTGAACCCGACCCGGCCATGCTCCATGCGGCTGATCTTCGAGTGCGAGCCGCGGATGCTCAGAGCGGCCCGCTCGGTGGTCATGCCTGCCTCTTCACGGAGCCGGCGCAGGTGACCGCCGAGCACGAGGCGCTGCACTGTCGGGCCCGCGGAAGGCGGGCGCAGCAGCGACTGCGGGGCCTCCCAGTCCGAGTCCTCTGGCGAGAGCATCGCTACTCCTCGGTGGCTCGCGTCAGCTCATGCTTGCGCGTGGGTCAGTAGTCTCCCATGCGATCATGGCATTACGGAAGAGGAATCGATGACAATTGCGCAAGGATATCTGCGCAATTCTCGCGTTGGCTAACGGCTGGGTTCCGCAGCAAGGAATTAGATCACGTGGTCGAACTCGCCGTCCTTGGCGCCAGCCAGGAACGCGGCGATCTCCGCTCGCGTGTAAACGAGCGCGGGCCCGGCAGGAAACCGGGAATTCCGTACCGCGATCTCCCCGTTCGCCAGGTGCGCGACTTCAACGCACGCGCCGTTGGGGTTGCTGTGCTTGCTCTTCTGCCAGGTAACGCTGGTCAGTTCTGTGGCAGGTATGCCGTTATAGATGTCGCTCATGTTCCTTCCAGTCCATCGTGCTGGTGTTACTGGAGAACCTTCCGGTGGCGTCATAGGGAGGCCCATCCGCCGCAGGACCGAGTATGCCACGTGCGGATGAACGTGCATCCTCGTTTGCATCGGATGCACGTTCATCCGCGCACGCGCCAGATGAACGTGCATCCGGTCTTGCATCTGCACGGCATTTCGGGCACGATGTTATCGAGGCATACCCCACAAAACTGCGACAAGCACTGTACTAACCCCCCAAGATGCAGAAAGCGGTTGCATTGGCCCACTTGAGGGTTGCTGCGTGGGAGCCGGATGATGACGACGAAGAGCTGGTCGTCCCCCTTCCGGCTCTTCCGTCGTCTCCTCCCCAGTTCCTGCCGGTCCCCTCGGCATGGTGGGATACGCCAGCGATGACGAGCCGTCCCCTGCGTCCGGTGGCGGAGGAGGCAAGGACGGCCACGGCGGTTCGTCAGGGAGTTGCTTACCTGCTGGGGGCTCGGGTACCTCACCGATGATGCCGAGCTGATCATCGCCGAGCTTGTCGGCAACGCGGTCAGGCACGGCATGTGCACGGCTCCGCAATTCGTGCAGCTCGGGGCGAATGCCCCGGCGCTCAGGCTCTGCCTGCTGCGCCGGATGGGCGAGGTCATGCTCGCGGTGACGGACCCGAGCGACGAGGCGCCCGTGCCCAAGCCGCCAACCTCGGATGGAGAAAGCGGCCGCGGATTGCACATCGTGGGCGCGCTCAGCTACGTCTGGGGCTGGTCGCCTATCGAGGGTAACGGCAAGGCCGTCTGGGCGGTCCTAAAGTCCGCCAGCTAGGAGCTTGCCGCTTCTAGTGAACGCGGTTAGCGGCCGGGAAAAGCACGGGCCCGTTCGGCCAACTATTTCGCTATCTATCAAATTAACGTGCGCTTATGTGATCGAATAGTATTTATCGTGTCGATTTCTAGCTTATCGCCACTTAGCGCGCTACTGGCGTATCAGTCACATAAAGAACATGCTCGATGAGCGCGATCAGTACTTCCTTGGCTGATTCCTTTGAGCGCGCGTCGCACAGGACGATCGGCAGGCCGGGGTCGAGGTCGAGCGCCACGCGGACGTCTTCCACCGAGTAACGCCGGGAGCCGTCGAAGACGTTGAGCGCGACGATGAACGGGATATCCCGGCGCTCGAAGTAGTCGATCGCCGGGAAGCAATCGGCGAGCCGCCGGGTGTCGGCAAGCACCACGGCGCCGAGCGCGCCGAGCGCGAGCTCGTCCCACATGAACCAGAACCGCTCCTGTCCGGGCGTCCCGAACAGGTAGAGCACGAGGTCCTCGCGCAGCGTGATGCGGCCGAAGTCCATCGCCACCGTGGTGGTGGTCTTGCGCTCGACGCCGGCCGTGCTGTCGACGTTCTTGCCGGTCTCGGTCAGCGGTTCCTCGGTGCGCAGTGGCCTGATCTCGCTGACCGCGCTGACCAGCGTCGTCTTGCCCACTCCGAACCCGCCCGCGAGCAGGATCTTGATCGCGCGGTGGCGGCGGACCGCTCCGCCGGTTGCCTCATAGCCCCCGTAGGCCATGCAGGACCTCCCTGAGTGTCTCTCTGTCAACCTGGCGGGCCTTCATCGGAATCGGCGCCTGAATCACCACAAGGCCGAATTCACGCAGATCCGCGAGGAGGATCCGGACAACACCGAGCGGCAGGTCGACGTCGGAAGCGATATCTACCACTGTCGTCGGCGTCTGGGCTAGCTGCAGCACTGAATAATGCTCTGGACCGAGCTCACCCAGGTCCGCGGTCCGGGCCTGGGTCGCGATCACCGTGGCGACCAGGTTAAAGGGCTCACCCGAGTGCCGGGTCCGGCCCCGGGTCACCGCGTACGGGCGAACCACCGGCCCGGCCTCCGCGTCGAGCCACTGCTCGTCGTTCGACGGCATGATCGCCTGCCCCTAGCGTGTCAGATAACGCGGAGCGGGTCCGCATATTGACCTGCAGGTGGTCGCCGGTGCGCTGAACGAGGATCGCCATCTCGTACGCCACCTGGCCGATGTCCGCTTCGGCTCCGGTCAGCACGGCCAGGCAGGTGCCCTGCCCGGCCGCGGAAACGAAGAGGAAGCCCGAGTTCATCTCGATGATGGTCTGGCGGACGTCGCCGCCGCCGAAGTGCCGGCCCGCGCCTCGCGCCAGCGACTGGAACCCTGCGGAGAGTGCCGCCAGGTGCTCGGCATCTGCCTGGTCGAGGGCGCGGGAAGCGCCAAGTGCCAGGCCGTCCTGCGAAAGGAACACCGCCCGCGTGATGTGCGGGACGCGCATCACCAGGTCATCAAGCAGCCAGTCGAGCTGGTTCACCGGATATCGCTGGCTAGTTTCCATCCGCTCCGCCTTCCGTGTTCGGTTGCGTCTGTGACCGGCCCTGCTGCCAGCCGCGCTGCATCGCGGACAGCGTGTTGCGCATGTCCGCGAGCGATGCCGCGGTTGCCCGGGGAACACCAGCCTCTTGCGAGTTCGCCGCTGCCGCTGCCTTGGCAGAAGCACGAAGCTGCGGTGCGAGGCTGGCCTGACGAACGCGGCGCGGCAGCCCCTTGAACTCGGTGCTGTCGGCCGGCTCGTCCATAGGAGAACTGGCTGAGCTGTCCCCGTAGTTCCCGTAGCCGCCGTCATATCCGTATGCGCTGTCGCCTGCGGATGGCGGGCTGGCCGGGTAAATGGCGCCTTCTATGGGACTGGCGGCTTCCAGGGGACCGGCTCCCGGGTAGCCGGCGGCAGCCGGGACGGACCCGTCTCGGTTCCCGTTGGGGGAGTTGTCGGCAGCCGCTGCGCCGAAGTCCGGGTAGGACTGCGGGTACGGCGCGCCGGCGCCGGGCGCGCTGTCCGGCTCCGGGCGCCGCCGCGGTGCGAAGACATCGAACGGCGGGGTCGACGGCGCGACCGGCCTGGTGACCGGCACGCCGGTCACCACAGGGACGTCGTCCGTCTCGTGTCGCCCGCGCCGCCCGCCGGGTTCCGTCGCGCCGCGGGCCGGGCCGGCTGCGCTTGCCATGCCGAAGCCGCTGGCGGGCGAGGGATTCCTGAGCACGCCGGAGACGCGGATAGTCGCCCGGTCCTTGTCCTGGTGCCCCGCCTGGTAGCCGCCGGAGCCGGGCCTGCCTGGGGACGGGTAGCTGGCCGCGGCAGGCGCCTGGCCGGCATCACCGTAGGCGGATCCAGCGCCGAACGAGCCGGTACCGAACGGCCCGGTGCCGGATGACCCGGCGCGAGGTGACCCGGCGCGAGGGCCGGCGGACGGCCCGGGGCCGGACGACCCCGCGCCCGCGGGCGCGGGCCAGCCGTTCGACCCGGTGCCCGCGGGCCAGCCGCCCGAGCCGGGCCAGGCGGCCCGGTCGTCGGCCGGGCCGCCCGCGTACGCGCCGGCGTGCCCGTTGCGGTAACCGCCAGGGCCGGCCGTGCCCGCGGCGGGCGCGCGACCGCCCGCGGTGATCGCCGCCGGGCCTTCCTCGACGAGCAGCGCGAGGGGGATCAGCGCGACCGCCGTGGTCCCGCCGTAGGGCGACGGGCGGAGCATGACGTTGATCCCGTGCCGCCTGGCCAGCTGCCCGACGACGAACAGGCCGAGCTGCTCGGTGTTGGCCGGGTTGATTTCCTGCGGGTTGGCCAGCCGCTCGTTCAGCTCGTGCAGCTTCTGCGGCGTCATGCCGAGGCCGCGGTCCTCGATTTCGATCGCGAATCCCTTGGCCACGGTCTCGCCGCCCACCCGGACCTGAGTGAACGGCGGGGACAGCGTGGTCGCGTTCTCGATCAGCTCGGCGAGCAGGTGGATCACGTCGGTGACCGCGGACCCGGACAGCGCCGCGCGGGACTGCGTGGAGACGGTGACCCTCGCGTAGTCCTCAACCTCGGCGACCGCGCCGCGCATGACGTCGATCAGCTTCACCGGGGCGGACCAGGAACGGCCCGGAGGGGCACCGGAGAGGATGATGAGGCCTTCCGCGTGCCGCCGCATGCGGGTGGTGAGGTGGTCCATCTTGAAGAGGTCCTCGAGCACGTCCGGGTCGGTTGCCCGGCGCTCCGCCTCGTCGAGGACGGTGAGCTGGCGCTGCAGCAGCGACTGGTTGCGCCTGGCCAGGTTGCGGAACATGTCGTTGACGCCCTGGCGGACCCGCGCCTCCTCGACGGCGGACCTGATGGCCGTCTGCCGCACCAGCGTCGATCGCCTGGCCGACCTGGCCGATCTCGTCATTGCCCACCCGGATCGGCGGCGCCTCGGCCGCCACGTCCACCGACTCGCCGCGGCGGAGCCTGGCGACCACGGACGGCAGCTGCTCCTCGGCCAGGGTCAGCGCGGAGCGGCGCAGCGTGGCGAGCCGCCGGTTGATGGACCGGCCGAGCAGGATCGTCACGAGCAGGGTGAGGATCAGGCCGGCCGCGCCGACGATGGCGAGCACGATCACGCGCTTCTTCGCGTCAATGGCCGGCTGCGCGTTGGCCTCGAGCACCGCGGTGGCGCTGGTGGTGCCCGCCTTGCTGCGCGGCCTTCAGCCAGGTGTGCGTCAGCAGCTGCCAGGTCTGGCGGAGCAGGCCCTGCTGCTCCATCACGCTCAGCGGGATGCCGGCCGGGACGGCCTCCTGGATGGTGGTCAGGTTGTTCTGCATGGTCTTCGGGGCGAGCCGGTTGAGCGTGCGTTGTAGGTCTGCGAGCTCGGCCGGGGTGAGCAGCTGCTGGTAGTTCAGCGTGTCGTCCTGCTGCCGCCCCGACCGCGTTGCTGAACGCCACCCGGTCAGGGCCGGTCAGCGACCCGCTGACGAGCGCGCTCGCCAGCACCGCGTCCTGCTCGGACACGTCTTCCTGCGTGTTGACCGCGGCGATCAGGCCGAAGTCCCTGGAGCACCGGGGCCGAGTCCTGATGCTGCTCGCCTCGGCCTGAAGCACGGCACCCTGCCCGGCGATGATGTTCGTGTACGCCAGGAGGGCGTCGAGCGGGGCCAGCATCTTCCCGGTGACCTTGGTGCGCAACCCGTCCATGCCGTTGATCTCGCGCGAGCACCTTGTCGATGGCCGCGGTTTCCGTTGGGGTCGAAGCCTGCTTCGTCGCCGACGAGGTGAGCGCCGCGTTAACCGTCACCGCGTCGTTCTTGGTGGCGTTGACGGCGCTCTGGAAGGTGCTGGAGGTTGGCGGCGTCCGGGTGGGACAGGTAGACGACCGCGGCCCGGCGCTCCGACTGCAGCACGTTGACGAAGTTGGTGAGCGGCTCCGAGGTCTCATTGATGAGAGTCGGCGCGCGGTCGAGGTTCAGCCAGTTGGTGACGGAGGTGGTGGCCACGTAGGCGAACAAGCCGAGCATCGTGATCAGCGGAATCGCGACCAGGAAGGCGATCCTGAGCCGGATGGATCGGCCGCGCGATCCCATGAGCTAACCCCCTGCGGTGACGGTAAAGGCAGCCCACAATAGCGCGTAACAGGTCATGATCGTGGCCAAACCGGTACATTTCATGCTCGAAAACCCGCTGTTACGGTGATATTTGACCGGACATGACGGCCCGGTGAACGCTCCTTTGACGGCGGCACCGCCTACGCTTGAAGCCGTGACCACGACCGCGACGCATCCCCTACTCGACGGCCTCAACCCGCAGCAACGGGCGGCCGTGACCCATGCCGGCGGGCCGCTGCTGATCGTCGCGGGCGCCGGCTCGGGCAAGACACGGGTCCTCGCCCACCGGATCGCCTACCTGCTCGCCGAGCGGGAGGTAGCGCCGGGGGAGATACTCGCGATCACGTTCACCAACAAGGCGGCGGGCGAGATGGCCACCCGGGTCGCGGCACTGGTCGGCGACCGCCGCGCCCGCTCGATGTGGGTGATGACGTTCCACTCGGCGTGCGTCCGCATCCTGCGCCGCGAGGCGACCAGGTTCGGCTACCCGTCGAACTTCTCCATCTACGACTCGGCCGACTCGCAGCGGCTGATGGCGCTCGTCTGCCGGGAACTTGAGCTTGACGCCAGGCAGTACCCGCCCAAGTCGATGGCCACCCAGGTGTCTAACCTCAAGAACGAGCTCGTGGACTACGAGTCGTTCGCCCGCCAGGCACGCGGCGCGCGGGAGAAGGCGCTCGCCGAGGCGTACGCGGAGTACCAGCGCCGCCTGGTCGCGGCCGGCGCGATGGACTTCGACGACCTGATCATGGTCACCGTCAACATGTTCCAGGCGTTCCCCGAGGTCGCGGAGGCCTACCGGCGGCGCTTCAGGCACGTGCTCGTCGATGAGTACCAGGACACCAACCACGCGCAGTACGTGCTCGTCCGCGAACTGGTCTCCGGCGGCGGCCCGCTCTTCTCAAGGCCAAGGTCAAGGGGAGCCGGAACGGGAGCGGGTAATCCCGATTCGCCGGACGCCTCAGCAGAGGCGGTCGGGCCGTCCGAGCTGTGCGTCGTCGGTGACGCGGACCAGTCCATCTACGCGTTCCGCGGCGCGACCATCAGGAACATCGTCGAGTTCGAGGAGGACTACCCGGACGCGACGGTCATCCTGCTCGAGCAGAACTACCGCTCGACGCAGAACATCCTCGCCGCAGCGAACGCGGTCGTGTCGCGCAACCCTGGCCGCAAGCCGAAGAACCTCTGGTCCGACGCGGGCGACGGCCCGCCGATCACCGCCTACGTCGCCGACAACGAGCACGACGAGGCCGCGTTCGTCGCCGAGGAAGTCGACCGGCTGAACGACGAAGGGCTGGCGCAGCCGGGCCAGGTCGCGGTCTTCTACCGGACGAACGCGCAGTCCCGTGTCTTCGAGGAAGTGTTCATCAGGGTCGGGCTGCCCTACCGGGTGGTCGGCGGCGTCCGGTTCTACGAGCGGCGCGAGGTCCGCGACCTTCTCGCGTACCTGCGGCTGATCGCCAACCCGGCGGACGAGGTGTCACTGCGCCGGGTGCTCAACGTGCCCAAGCGCGGGATCGGGGACCGGGCCGAGGAGTACGTCGCCTCCTACGCGCAGCGGGAGCGAATCTCATTCGGCCAGGCGCTCGCCGCGCCGGGCGATGTGCCGGCCCTCGCCGCGCGGTCCGCGGCGGCGATCGCGGGCTTCAATGCCCTGGTGAACGAGCTGCGCGAGCAGGCCGCCAGCGGTGGCCCGGTCGCCGAGCTCGTCGAGGCGGTGCTCGACTCGAGCGGGCTCCAGGCCTACTTCGAGAACTCCGAGGACCTCCAGGACGCCACGCGCGTGGAGAACCTCCAGGAAATGGTCTCGGTGGCGCGGGAGTTCGACGGCTCCGCCCCGGATGGCACGCTCGCCGGCTTCCTCGAGCGGGTCGCGCTCGTCGCGGACGCGGACGAGATCCCCGACGGCGCGGATCACGGCGGCCTGGTGACGCTGATGACGCTGCACACCGCCAAGGGCCTTGAGTTCCCCGTGGTGTTCCTCACCGGCATGGAGGAGGAGGTGTTCCCGCACGCCAGGGCGCTGACCAACCAGCGCGAGCTGGAGGAGGAGCGGCGCCTTGCCTACGTCGGAATCACCCGTGCGGAGCAGCGGCTTTACCTGACAAGGACCGTGTCGCGTAACTGGTACGGGCGGCCCTCGTTCCACACGCCGTCCCGTTTCCTGTCGGAGATACCTTCCTCGCTGATCGAATGGAAGCGCAGCGCGAAGGACGTCGCCGCCGCGTCGACTCCCGCGTCGGCGCGGGTGGCCGCACGCGCGGGCACGTCCGTGGTAGGCAACCGTTCCGTGCCCGTGCTGGCCCCGGGCGACCGGGTGAACCACGACAAGTTCGGGCTCGGCACGGTGGTCTCGGCCGACGGCTACGGCGACAACGCGGAAGCCAAGATCGACTTCGGTTCGTACGGGGTTAAGCACCTGGTTTTGCGGTATGCGCCGCTTGAGAAGCTCTGATCTCTGCCGTCGCTGGGGCTTGAAGGTGCCCCCGGCGCGGACGACACCTCCTGCGCCCTGATCTCGCAGTTGCGCGGGAGGTTACCGGGTCCAGCCGTCTGGCGGCTGGCGGCGCGGGGGGGCGGGCGCCGGGTTGAAGGACGGCCCAGGTCCGGTCTGTCCCCGGCGTGAGGTGCGCGGCTGCGGCTCGGACGCCGGGCGGCCCGGTGCCTGCGGGCGCGGGCCGGTGGGCTGGCTACGGTCTGGTGGCAGGCGAGGATCGCCCCAGGGATCGCGGTCGGTGCGCGGGTCGCGGGCCGGTCGGCCGGGACGGGAGCCGTTGGCGCCGCCACGCCAGGGGCCACTGCCCGGCCGTGGGGTCGGGCCGGTTCCCGGCTGGGAAGTCGGTCCCGTTCCCTGCCCCGGCGTGGGGCCGGTTCCTTGCCGCGGGGTGGGGCCGGTTCCTTGCCGTGGGGTGGGGCCGGTGCCCGGCCGCGGGGAAGGGCCGGTGCCTTGCCGCGGGGAAGGGCCGCTGCCCGGCCGTGGGGTGGGACCGGTTTGCTGGCGCGGGCTCGGGCCGGTCCTTGAGCGCGGGGCGGAGTCGTCGACGAACTTGTCGTCGGCCCAGTCATCGGCGGGGCGGCGGAAACCCTGGGAGGTACGCGTGCTGTCCCGAGCCGCGGGGCGGCCCGCGGGCAGCGGGGACTGACTCATGACGAGCGGGGTCTTGAGCAGCCAGCGGCCGACGCCGACAAGCAGCACGAGGACGGTCGCCACCACCGCGGGCCAGAAGATGCCCGCCACCCACTGCGGGAAGGCCGCGGCCAGGCCCGCCGTGGACGACACCATCTTGCGGTCATGGACGACGCCGGCCGCCACGGCGGCCACGAAGAACGCAAGGGCGGGCACGGGGAAGAACAGGTAGACCGCGCCGCGCCGGACGCCAAGCACGGCGACAAGCAATCCGGCGATGACGAAGCCGCCGAGCAGGTTACCGGGCTCCGTGCCCGCCATCACGGTGAGCACGATGCCGATCAGGGTCGCGCCGGCCAGCACGAGCACGGCCCGCAGCATGGACAACGCGCCGAGCCAGCGCAGCAGCCCACCTGATCGCAGGCCGTCGAGGCCGTCCGGGTGCCCGCCGGCCCGGACCCCGCCCGACGCCAGGAACTCGCCGCTCGACCGCGGCCGGCCGTCGAAGTCATCGGGCAGGCCGCGCCGGTCGTAGCCGTTCGCATCCGGGATACGCCGCCCCTGGCCGTCGCGCGGCGCGCGCTGGCCCACGGGGCCCCTGTCCCGCCCGCCAGGCGTACGACCCGGAATGAACCTGGGGCCCTGACCGCGGTCACCCGTGCCGCGTCCCTGCCCGCCACCTGGGCCTGCGTCCCAGCCGCGTCCGGAGACGGGTCCGGTACCGCGCGGTACCTGCCGTCGCGGATCGGCCTCGTCTGGTGTCCAGCCGCCAGTCCCGCGTGGCACTCGCCGAGCTTGGCCGCCGCGCGTGGGACCGGGCCGTGGCTCCCACCCCGATGGTGTGGTCATTGCTGGAGAGGGTAATGCATGAATCCCTGAGTTCGCCTTAAGCCCATGTCCTGCCTGGTCCGCGTCTTGCCGGGCCAAGCAGGAAACCGATGCGACCGCGGGACGGCACGCCAACCAAGCTGTTACCGAGCGTTAGCGAACCGTAGCGCGAGTGAACCGTCTTTATAATGCCCGCTACCTGGGGAGCTAATCACCCTCCGTTACCTCCAGGACCGGGATGAACGGGCCTCAACGCTGATAATTCGAACGGCCTCATTACGGTGCGCTGATTTCCCGGCGTGAGCAGGTACTATTCGCAACACTGAATGTGATTGGCGGCCGGTTGGCCGGCCGTGACGCCGGGTTACAGGCCGGCGGGCGGCGTGTCGCATACGCAAACCCCGTCATAAGGCATCTTTCGCGCGGGCTGACCGGGTAGCCTCGCGGGCAACGGTGCAAGATCAGCCGGAGGGAAACAACATTGCTCGGCATGGGCGGCGGTTCACTGATCGCAAGCAAGGTCGGGTACGCGGTGACCTGCGCGGTCGCCGCCGTGGTGCTTGCTGTGTCCGGTTACGCCTACAGGGTGGTGAGCCTTACCGAGGGGCTCGGCAACGGGGTCAGCATCAGCAACGGCGCCTCCGTCGGGGCGATGAACATCCTGGTGATGGGGCTGGAGAGCCGGACCGACTACGAGGGCCAGACCCTGTCGGCCGGGCTGCTCGCCGCGATGCACGCAGGCAGCGTCTACGGCGTGGAGAACCAGGGCGTCGGCGGCCAGGCCACGAACACGCTGATCCTCATCCACATCTTCGCCGGGGGCCAGAAGGCGGTCGGCTTCTCGGTCCCGCGCGACGACTACGTGACCTACCCCGAAGCGTACGACGGGCAGTCCGCGGGAAAGATCGATGAGGCGTACGGCCTCGCCTACTCGCAGTCGCTCGGCCAGACCTTCAACTCCCCGATGAGCTCGCAGCAGCGTTACCTGGCGGCCAACCAGGCCGGCCAGGCGGCCACCATCGCCACCGTGGAGTCGGTGACCGGCCAGAAGGTCGACCACTTCGCAGAGGTGAACCTGGCCGGGTTCTACTACCTGGCCCAGGCGTTCGGCGGGATCGAGGTCTGCCTCAAGCCGTCAGCCGGCGACGCCAACCTGCACGACTTCAACTCCGGTTTCAACGCGGTGCTCGACGGCTACAGCGTGAGCAAGGGCGGGACGCAGTACCTTCACCTCAAGGCGCCCCAGGCGCTCGCCTTCGTCCGCGAGCGGGACAACCTGCCCAACGGGGACCTGGACCGCACCCACCGGCAGCAGGCCGTACTCGACTACGTGATCTGGAAGCTCGAGAACAACGGCGCGCTGTCCAGCCTCAGCCAGCTCACCGCGCTGCTCGGCACCGCCAAGCAGTACCTCATCACCGACCCGAAGTGGAACCTGCTCGACTTCTCTACCAACATGCACGCGCTGACCGGGAAGAACCTCCAGTTCTACACGGCGCCGATCGTCGGTTTCGGTACCGTCAACAAGCAGGACGTGAACCTGATCGACGTCGCGACGATCCAGGCGGCCATCAAGTCGAAGTTCACCGCCCCGGCGCCGGCCGCGCCGGCGAGTTCGGCGAACTCGGGCACAAAGGCCGCGCCCGTCCCGCCGGCGTCGACCGTCACGGTGGACGTCTACAACGGCGGGATGACGCCCGGCCTGGCCACCGGCATCTCCCAGGCGCTCGTCGCCAAGGGCTACAAGGCGGGAGCCGTCACCAACGCCGCGGCGCAGTCGCAGGTTGCCACCGCGGGCACCCAGGTGTTCTACGGTGCAGGCGCCTCGGCGAACGCGGCGAAGATCGCGGACTACTTCGGCGCGACCGCCTCGGCGCTGACCTCGCTGCCCGCAGGGCACGTCGAGGTGCTGCTCGGCACCGGCGCCACCGTGGTGCCTGCCACCCTGTCCCCGTCGACGGGAGCCTCGCCCAGCTCATCCGCCTCGGCAAGCACCGCTGGTAACAACGGTGCCGCCGGCGGCGCTCTCACCGTGGAGGCCAAGGCGAAGTTCGGTATTCCCTGCGTGTACTAATCCCGGAGGGCAGCGACGGGCAAGGTGATCGCGGGCGGCACGGTCACGGTGCCGCCGAACGCGCCCTGCGGCATCCCTTTCGTGTACCGACCAGGGCGCAGTCGTTAACCTGATGGGGTGACAGAGACAGGAAAGATCCGCGTCATCGTGGCGAAGGCGGGCCTTGACGGGCACGACCGGGGCGCGAAGGTGGTGGCCCGCGCGCTGCGTGACGCCGGCGTCGAGGTCATCTACACCGGCCTGCACCAGACCCCGGAGCAGATCGTCGCCGCCGCCGTCCAGGAGGACGTGGACGCGGTCGGCCTCTCCGTGCTGTCCGGCGCGCACATGACCCTGTTTCCCCGGGTCATGGAACTGCTCAAGGAGAACGGAGCCGACGACATCGTGGTGTTCGGCGGCGGCATTATCCCCGACGCCGACATCACGGCGCTGACCACCCAGGGCGTGGCCAAGATCTTCACCCCCGGCGCGTCCACCACCGACATCGTCGCCTGGGTCAACGAGGTGCTCGCCCCCCGGCACGCCGCCTAGGCCAGACGCGAGACGCCGCCCGGCAGGACTGACTCGCCGGGCGGCGTCTCGCGCAACGTGAGGCTAGAGACTCCTCATGATGTCGCGGACGAGCGCGGCGGTCTCCGAGGGGGTCTTGCCCACGCGGACGCCCGCCTTCTCCAGGGCTTCCTTCTTGGCCTGGGCCGTGCCGGCCGATCCGGAGATGATGGCGCCCGCATGCCCCATGGTCTTGCCTTCAGGGGCAGTGAACCCGGCGACGTAGCCGACGACGGGCTTGCTGACGTGCTGCTCGATGAACGCGGCGGCGCGTTCCTCGGCGTCGCCGCCGATCTCGCCGATCATCACGATCGCGGCGGTCTCCGGGTCATCCTGGAACGCGGCGAGGCAGTCGATGTGCGTCGTGCCGATGACCGGGTCGCCGCCGATGCCGACGGCGGTGGAGAACCCGATGTCGCGCAGCTCGTACATCATCTGGTACGTCAGCGTGCCGGACTTGGACACCAGGCCGATCTTCCCCTCGGGGGTGATGTCGGCCGGGATGATGCCGGCGTTCGACTTGCCGGGCGAGGCGAGGCCCGGGCAGTTCGGGCCGATGATGCGGGTCTGGTTGCCCTTCTCCACCGCGTACGCCCAGAACTCGGCCGTGTCGTGCACGGGGATGCCCTCGGTGATGACCACCGCGAGCGGGATCTGCGCGTCAATCGCCTCCTTGACGGCGGCCTTGGCGCCGGCCGGCGGCACGAAGATCACCGACACGTCGGCGCCGGTCGCGGCCATGGTCTCGGCGACCGTGCCGAACACGGGGACGTCGGTGCCGTTCAGCTCGATGCTGGTGCCGGCCTTCTTGGGGTTGGTTCCGCCGACCACCTTGGTGCCGGCCCGGAGCATCCGCGCGCCGTGCTTGCGGCCCTCGGAGCCGGTGATGCCCTGGATGAGGACCCGGCTCTCGGACGTCAGGAAGATCGCCACCGTCATGCTCCCTTCGCGGCGGCCAGCTCGGCCGCGCGGCGCGCCGCGCCGTCCATGGTGTCAACCTGCTCGACCACCGGCAGCGCCGCGTCGGCCAGGATCTGGCGGCCCTCGGTGGCCTTGTTGCCGTCGAGCCGGACGACGATCGGGCGGTCCACGACCTCGCCGCGCTCTCCGAGCAGGGCGACCGCGGACACGATGCCGTTGGCGACCGCGTCGCACGAGGTGATGCCGCCGAAGACGTTCACGAGCACCGACCGAACCGCGGGATCGGACAGCACGATCTCCAGGCCGTTGGCCATCACCTCGGCGGACGCGCCGCCGCCGATGTCGAGGAAGTTGGCCGGCTTGATGCCACCGAACGCCTCGCCCGCGTACGCCACCACGTCGAGCGTGGACATGACCAGGCCCGCGCCGTTGCCGATGATGCCGACCTCGCCGTCAAGCTTGACGTAGTTGAGGTGCTTCTCCTTGGCCTTCGCCTCGAGCGGGTCCGTCGACGCGATGTCCGCGAACCGCTCGTGGTCCTGGCGGAAGCCGGCGTTGTCGTCGATGGTGACCTTGCCGTCGAGCGCGAGGACCTTGCCGTCCGGGGTGAGCACGACCGGGTTGATCTCGGCGAGGGTCGCGTCCTCGTCGGTGAACATCGCCCACAGCCGCTCGGCAAGGAGCGCGGCGCCCTCCTGGGCCTCCTCGGGGATGCGGCCGGCCTTGACGATCTCAAGGGCCTTGGCGTGGTCGACCCCGGTCAGCGGCGAGACCGGGATCCGGGCTATCGCGTCCGGGTTGGAGTGCGCGACCTCTTCGATCTCCACGCCGCCCTCGACGGAGCAGATGGACAGGAAGGTGCGGTTCGCCCGGTCAAGTAGGAACGACAGGTAGTACTCGGCCTGAATGTCGGTCGCCTCGGCGATAAGTACCCTGTGCACGGTGTGGCCCTTGATGTCCATGCCGATGATGCGCTGGGCCTTCTCGTAGGCGTCGGCCGGGTCGTCGGCGAGCTTCACGCCGCCGGCCTTGCCTCGTCCGCCGGTCTTCACCTGTGCCTTGACGACTACTTGCGGTATGCCTTCCGCCGCGAACGCGGTGGCGATCTCCCGCGCCTCCTCGGCGGTATTGGCGACCTTGTCTTTCGGCACCGGAACGCCGTACTCGGCGAAGAGTTCCTTAGCCTGATACTCGAACAGGTCCACTGGGGGGTCCGATCTCGGTCCGTTGCTTGCGTCTGGGAGCCGCCACAACGCGCGGCGTTCACAAGCAGCGTAGCCCGTTGCCCGCCGCGTACGCTGGCCAGGCCGCCCCATGCCCCGGCGGATGTGACCGGGCTCTCGTAACCGGCCCGTGGCCGGCGTGGCTGCGTGCCTTTTGCCCGGTCCGTCGGCACGATGGGCATTGTGCGCGTAGTGCCGCCCAGGGAAGAAGACTCCCCGCGAACTCACCGCCTCGCCGGGCAGGCCGCGCAGCCGCAGCCGGCCGGGGCACTCCTGCCCGGCCGGCCGATGCTCATAGCCGGCGGGGTGGCCGCCGTCGCCGCGGCGGGCGGCGGTCTCGCGGTGCTCGCCACGCTTACCCTGTTCGGCTTCATCACGGCGCCGCACGTAGGCCTCGGCGGCGGGCTCGCTGGCGCGCTGCGGTCGGCGGGCCTGCTATGGCTCGTCGCGCATCACGTAGAGGTGACCGTCCGCGGCGTCGGCCGGATCGGCCTGCTCCCGCTCGGTCTCGTGCTGCTGCCCGCCGCACTGATCGAGCGGGCCGGGCGCTGGATGACGCATGAGGGCCACGTGACCAGCCTCCTCCAGGTCGGCCCGGCCGCATTGTCGATCGCGCTGCCCTACGCGCTGTTCACCGGCGCGGTCGCGGTGGCGAGCCGGACCCCGGTCGCGGTGCCGTCGCTGTGGCAGGCGGTCATGATGGGCTTCCTCATCGCGCTGCTCGCCGGCGCGTTCGGCGCGGCCCGCGGCCTCGCCCCATGGCGCAGGCTCGCCGGACGGGTGCCGCCGCGGCCGAGGTCGATGATCCTCGGCATGCTCGCCGCACTCGCGGTGCTCGCCGCGTGCGGCGCGGTCCTCGCCGCCGCGTCGCTCATGATCCACCTGAGCGCTTACAAGGCCGCGGTCACCGCGCTCAACCCCGGAGCGGTCGGGTCGGCGCTGCTGCTGCTCGCCAGCCTGTGCTACCTGCCGAATTCCGTCATCTGGGCGATCGCCTACATGCTCGGCCCTGGCTTCGCCTTCGGCATCGGCACCGCCGTATCGCCGTCGGGGTCGGCGCTCGGCCCCGTCCCGGCCTTTCCCATGCTCGCCGCGCTGCCGGTGGGCCCAGCAGCCGCGTTCCCCGCCTGGCTCGGCTTCTTCGTGCTCGTCACGCCGTACCTGGCCGGCGCGCTCGCGGGGCTGATGACCGTGCGGATCGCGCCGACCCCCTCACTGGAGGCGGCGCCGCTGTGGGGACTGCTCACCGGCACGCTGACGGCGGTGGTCATCGGGTTTTGCGCCAAGTTCTCCGGCGGGCCGCTCGGCGCGGGCAGGCTCGCCTTCGTCAGGGCCGGCCGCGGGCGAAGTCGGCCTGGTCGCCGCCCTGGAGATCGGGGTAACCGCCGCGCTGGTGGCAGGCGCGGCCAACTGGCTGATCATCCGGCATCATGTCCGGCGCCTGGCCGCGGCCAGCCAGGAATCCGGATACATCGCCGTGCTGAACGGCCGGCCGCAGGACCCCGCCGCCCCGCAAGCCCATGACAGCGGGCCGCTGCCGGCGCTGATCGTCGATGAGTCCGACGACGCGGGCGGCCACCGCATCCACGTCAACCCGTGGGCCGGCGAGCCCGCCGACTAGCTACGTGCGCCGGGTCAACGGCCGCCGAGGGCGCCGATCCTGCTGGTGATCGAGGTCTGGAGCTGGTGCTGGCAGGCCTGCTGCTCGGCGACCGTGTTCGCCGCGTTCATGCAGTTGCCGTACTGGTCGAGCTGAGCGCCGAAGATGAGGAAGCCGAGCAGCGCGAAGCCGCTGAACAAGAGCCCGATCACGCCGAGCACCACGCCCGCCACGGCACCGCGCGGCCGGCGGGTCCGGGCTCGCTTCGCGCCGGACAACGCCGAGATGGTCAGCACCAGCGCGACAACCGCGACGCCAAGCGCGACCGCGGCCACGACCGTGGCGCGCTGCAGGTTGCCGATTAGCGCCATCGCGAGCAGGCTGAGCAGCGCGAGCGCGAGCCCCGCGATGCCGCGCTGCTGGAGCCTGGGCTCGGCAGGCGGCAACTGCGGTCGCGCCGGCGGCGGCAGGAACGGCGACTCGGGAGGGCGCGCTGAGCGCTGCGGGGGGCGGTCTGTGGATCTGGCCATCTCGCGACCTATTCTGCCGTACCCTGGCCGCTTTTTCGCCTGGTGACCTTGGCCACGGACTCCCGGGGCGGGGGGCAGGAGGAAAAGGGCTCAGTTAGGGTGGCTGCCATGAACGCGAGGCTGGTCGTCCTCGTCTCCGGGGCGGGGACGAACCTGCAGGCCCTCATCGACGCCAGCGCGGACCCGGCGTACGGCGCGACCGTCGTCGCCGTCGGTGCCGACCGCGACGGCATCGCCGGGCTCGACCGGGCCAGGGCGGCGGGCATCCCGGCCTTCACCGTGCGGGTGGACAGCTTCGGCAGCCGGGACGCCTGGGACGACGCGCTTGCGGCCGCGTGCGAGGAGCACCGGCCCGACCTGGTCGTCTGCGCGGGCTTCATGAAGCTGGTCGGCAAGTCGTTCCTCGCCCGCTTCGGCGGCCGGTGCCTGAACACGCACCCCGCGCTGCTACCGTCTTTCCCCGGCATGCACGGGGTCAGGGACGCCCTCGCCTACGGAGTGAAGGTGACGGGCTGCACGGTGTTCCTGGTGGACGAGGGCGTAGACGCGGGCCCGGTGCTCGCGCAGCAGGCCGTCGCGGTACGAGATGATGACGACGAGGCGACGCTGCACGAGCGGATCAAGGTCACCGAGCGCGCGTTGCTCGTCAACACAGTCGGACGGATGGCCCGCGAGGGCTGGTCCGTCAACGAGGACAGGAAGGTAAGGATCGGCCAGTGACTGCGATTCCGATCAGGCGCGCCCTGCTCAGCGCCTGGGACAAGACGGGCCTGCCCGAGCTCGCCGGGGCGCTGCACGAGGCCGGCGCGGAGCTGGTCTCCACCGGCAACACGGCCACGGCGATCGAAGCGGCCGGGCTCCCGGTCACCAGGGTCGAGGACCTGACCGGCTTCCCCGAGTGCCTTGACGGCCGGGTCAAGACACTGCACCCCCGCGTCCACGCGGGCCTGCTCGCCGACACGCAGAACCCGGACCACAGCCGGCAGCTCACCGAACTCGGTATCGAGCCGTTCCAGCTCCTAGTCTCGACGCTGTACCCGTTCGAGCAGACCGTGGCTTCCGGCGCGGACCACGACGCGATCATCGAGAAGATCGACATCGGCGGCCCCGCGATGGTCCGCGCCGCGGCGAAGAACCACGGCAGCCTCGCGGTCATCACCGACATCGCCCAGTACGGCGAGGTGCGCAAGGCCATCGCCGACGGCGGCTTCACGCTGGAGCAGCGCCGCCGCCTCGCGGCCCAGGCCTACGCGCACACGGCCGCCTACGACGCGGCGGTGTCCTCCTGGTTCGCGGCCAGCTACGCACCGGACGATATCGCCAGGGAGACCGGCTGGCCGGACCTCGTGGCCCAGGTGTGGACCCGCGACGCCACGCTGCGCTACGGCGAGAACCCGCACCAGCGGGCGGCACTCTACAAGTCAAAGTCAACAGCAGGATCAGTCCGAACGGACGCTGGCTCCGCCGGTTCCGCCGCCGACTCCGGGATAGCCAACGCCGAGGTATTGCACGGCAAGGCGATGTCCTACAACAACTACGTCGACGCGGACTCGGCCCGCCGGGCGGCCTTCGACTTCGCAGGGCCGTGCGTCGCGATCATCAAGCACTCCAACCCGTGCGGGATCGCCCTCGGCACCAACATCGCCGCGGCGCACGCCAAGGCGCTGGCCTGCGACCCGCTGTCCGCCTACGGCGGCGTGGTCGCCGCGAACAGCGCAGTGACCGACGCGATGGCCGAGCAGATCACCGAAGGGTTCGCCGAGGTGGTGATCGCGCCGGACTACGACCCGGCGGCGATCGAGATCCTCACCGGGAAGTGGAAGAACATCCGGCTGCTGCGCTGTGCGCCGCCATCGTGGGCAGCTGGCGGGCAACCTGGTGGAACACGCAACCGTTCGGGATCGGCTGACTTCGAATTCCGGCCGGTGAGCGGCGGGATGCTCGCCGCAGACCTGGGACCGGATCGACGCGCCAGGCGACGACCCGGCGGACTGGGAGCTCAAGACCGGGGAGGCGGCGGACGCCGCGACGCTCGCGGACCTGGCGTTCGCGTGGCGAGCCTGCCGGGCGGTCAAGTCGAACGCGATCCTGCTCGCCGCGGACCGCGCGTCGGTCGGCGTGGGCATGGGACAGGTGAACCGGGTGGACTCGGCGCGGCTCGCTGTGGCCAGAGCCGGAAATCGGGCCGCGGGATCTGTGGCCGCGTCAGACGCGTATTTCCCGTTCCCTGACGGGTTCGAGATACTGGCCGAGGCAGGTGTCCGCGCGGTGGCCGAACCGGGCGGCTCCATCCGGGACGACGGCGTGATCGAGGCCGCGCGGGCGGCGGGCGTAACGCTGTACTTCACGGGTGTCCGGCACTTCTACCACTGAGGGGTACTTGAGCGTGAGCGCGCAGATTCTGGACGGCAAGGCGACCGCGGCCGCGGTCAAGGCGGACCTCAAGGAGCGGGTAGCCGCGCTCGCCGCCCGCGGCGTGGTCCCCGGACTCGGCACGATCCTGGTCGGCGACGATCCGGGCTCGCGCTCCTACGTGGCGGGCAAGCACCGGGACTGCGCATACGTAGGCATCGCCTCGATCCGCCGTGACCTGCCGGCCACGGCCTCGCAGGCGCAGGTCGAGGAGGCCGTCGCGGAGCTGAACGAGGACCCGGCCTGCACGGGGTACATCGTGCAGCTTCCGCTGCCGTCCGGGCTCGATGAGCTGGCGGTGCTCAACCTGATCGACCCGGCCAAGGACGCGGACGGGCTGCACCCGGTCAACCTGGGCAAGCTGGTGCTGAACGAGAAGGCGCCGCTGCCGTGCACGCCGCACGGCATCGTGGTGCTGCTGCGCCAGTACGGTGTCGAGATCGCCGGGGCGGAAGTGACCGTGATCGGGCGCGGCATCACGGTCGGGCGCGCGCTCGGGCTGCTGCTGACCCGGAAGTCGGAGAACGCGACGGTGACCTCGTGTCATACCGGGACCAAGGACCTTGCCGCGCACACGCGTGCCGCGGATATCGTGGTGGTGGCGGCCGGGCGGGCCGGCCTGCTGACGGCGGACATGGTCAAGCCGGGCGCGGCGGTGCTCGACGTGGGCATCACCCGGACGTCCGAGGGCCTGGTCGGAGACGTGGCGCCGGACGTGGCCTCGGTCGCCGGATGGGTGGCGCCGAACCCTGGCGGCGTGGGCCCGATGACCCGTGCGATGCTGCTCGCTAATGTGGTGGAGACAGCGGAGCGCAGGTTATCGCCCGGGGGAGTCCCCGGTAGCCCCGAACCAGCGACGCTACTGGCGAGTAACATAGGCTCCGAAAGGGAGTCGAACACTCTAGAAGGGCAGCGTCGTCCCATGAATATCGTCGTCTGCGTGAAGCAGGTGCCGGACACCGCGGTGGAGCGCACGCTCAGGCCGGGTGACGGCACGCTGGACCGGGCCTCAGTTGACGGGCTGATCAACGAGATTGACGAGTACGCGATCGAGGAAGGTCTGAAGATCGCGGAAGCGCAGGGCGGTGAGGTGACGATCTTGTCGATGGGGCCTGGCGAAGGCGGCGGAGTCGATCCGCAAGGCGTTGTCGATGGGCGCGGACAAGGCCGTGCACGTCCTGGACGATGCCCTGGCGGGCTCCGACGCGCTGGCGACGTCGCTCGCGCTGGCCGAGGCGCTCAAGCAGGCCGGGTTCGACCTGGTGATCTTCGGGGCGGAGTCGACCGACGCGCGGACCGGGGTGGTGCCGGCCATGGTGGCCGAGCGGCTGGGGGTGCCGCAGCTGACGCTGGCGTCGAAGGTCGACGTCTCCGGCTCCGAGGTGACGATCCGGCGGGTGTCCGATGACGGGTACGCGGTGGTGACCGGGGTGCTGCCGGCGGTGGTGTCGGTGGTGGAGAAGATCAACGAGCCGCGGTACCCGACGTTCAAGGGGATCATGGCGGCGAAGAAGAAGCCGGTGCAGGTCCTGTCCCTCGCGGACCTGGGCGTGGAGAGCGGCGTCGGTCGGGCTGGCGGGGGCGGCTTCCTGGGTGGAGGACTTCGCGGCGCGGCCGCCGCGGGCGGCGGGCGTGATCGTGAAGGACGAGGGGGACGGCGGCGCCAAGGCGGCCGGGTTCCTCGCCGAGCGGAAGTTCATCTGAGAGAGGACTTGGAGTCATGGCTGAGGTACTGGTCCTCGCGGAGCACACCGCTGACGGCGAGGTCAAGAAGGTCACCCTGGAGCTGCTGACCGCCGCCCGGCGGCTCGGAACGCCGTCTGCCGTCTGGACGGGGCCGGGCGCGGCGGCCGCCGCCGCTCGTCTTGGCGAGTACGGGGCGCAGAAGGTCTACGCGGCGGACTCGGCGGACTTCGCCGACTACCCGGTGGCGCCGGCGGCGGAACTGCTCGCGCAGCTGGTGGCGTCCGTGTCGCCCGCGGCGGTGCTGGTGGCCGGGACGACCGAGGGCAAGGAGATCGCGGGCCGGCTGGCGGTCAAGACCGGGTCGGGGGTGCTGACCGACGCGGTCAACGTCACCGCCGGGGATGACGGGAAGCCGGTGGCGGAGCAGCCGAACTTCGGCGGCTCGGTCACCGTCCGCTCCACCGTCCGTTCCGGCACCCCGGTGATCGCGGTGCGACCCAACGCGGTCACCCCGGAGCCGTCGCCCGGCACCGCGGCCGTGGAACCTTTCGCGTTCACCGCGTCCGGCGCGGCGAAGGCCGCGAGGGTCACCGAGCGGGTGGCGGCGGAGAAGGGCGAGCGGCCGGAGCTGACCGAGGCGCAGGTGATCGTGTCCGGCGGGCGGGGCACCGGGTCGGCCGACGGGTTCGGGATCATCGAGAAGCTGGCCGACTCCCTGGGAGCGGCGGTGGGGGCGTCGCGGGCGGTGACCGACGCGGGCTGGTACCCGCACCAGTTCCAGGTCGGGCAGACCGGCAAGACCGTCTCCCCGCAGCTGTACGTCGCGGTCGGGATCAGCGGCGCGATCCAGCACCGGGCCGGGATGCAGACGTCCAAGACGATCATGGCGGTCAACAAGGACCCCGAGGCGCCCATCTTCGAGATCGCCGACTACGGCGTCGTCGGCGACCTGTTCACCGTCCTCCCCCAGCTCATCGACGAAATCAACAAGCACAAGGGATAAGCACGCCACGCTCATGCAACGCGGCGGCCGTGTTCTCGGCCGCCGCGTTAGCGCTGGCGCGGCACTTCCCGAGTGCTCGGTTAGGCTTAGCAGCGCCATGGATACCATTCCGGTCGTTTACCTCGACCATGCCGCAACGACGCCGATGCTGCCCGAGGCCATCGCCGCGATGACCGAGGAGCTGGCCCAGCTCGGCAACCCCTCGTCACTGCACAACGCCGGCCGTCGCGCGCGGCGCGTCGTGGAGGAATCGCGGGAGCAGCTCGCCGAGGTGTTCGGGGCGCGGGCCAGCGAGGTGATCTTCACAAGCGGCGGCACCGAGGCGGACAACCTCGCGGTCAAGGGACTGTTCTGGGCGCGGCGCGCCGCCGACGAGCGGCGCGACCGCATCCTCACCACGGCGGTCGAGCACCACGCGGTGTTCGACTCGGTGCGCTGGCTCTGCGACGCGCACGGCGCCCGCGCCGACTGGCTCGCGGTGGACTCGCTCGGCCTCGTTTCCGCCGACGCACTCCGTGCCGCGCTCGCCGCTGACGCCGGCAGCGCCGCGCTCGTCAGCGTGATGTGGGCGAACAACGAGGTAGGCGCCGTACAACCGGTGGCATCGCTCGCGGCGGCGGCGCACGAGTACGGCGTGCCGTTCCACACCGACGCGGTACAGGCGGCGGCGCAGCTCCCGGTGGACTTCGCCGCGTCCGGCGCGGACGCGATGACCGTCACGGCGCACAAGCTCGGCGGCCCCGTTGGGGTCGGCGCGCTGATCCTTGGCAAGAGCCTCAGCCCGGTTCCCGTACTGCACGGCGGCGGCCAGGAGCGCGACATCAGGTCGGGCACCCTCGACGCCCCGGCGATCAGGGCCTTCGCAGTGGCGGCCGTGACCAGCGCGGAGCGGCGCCCGCTTGAGGCCAAGCGGGTCGCGGCGCTGCGCGACGACCTGATCCGCCAGGTAGTGCTCGCGGTGCCCGACGCGGTACTGAACGGCCCCCCGCCGGGCCCGGACCGGCTGCCCGGCAACGCGCACTTCTCCTTCCCCGGCTGCGAGGGCGACGCGCTGCTCCTGCTGCTCGACGCCCGCGGCATCGCCTGCTCCACCGGCTCCGCGTGCTCAGCGGGCGTGGCCGAGCCAAGTCACGTGCTGCTCGCCATGGGCGCCGACGAGGCCCGCGCCCGCGGCTCGCTGCGCTTCTCCCTCGGCCACACCACCACCCAGGCCGACGTGGACGCCGTCGGGGCGGCGATCGGCGACGCCGTCGCCCGCGCCCGCCGCGCCGCCGCCTCGTGACAACTGCCCGCCGACCCGCCAGCCACCGCGCGAGAGCCTAAGCCATAACCTCCATGGCCCTGCTGGCCTGAGGAACTACGTCGGGCGGGATAACCTGAAAGAGCTATGGGGCTTCGGGTACTCGCCGCCATGTCGGGCGGCGTTGACTCCGCCACCGCGGCGGCTCGCGCGGTCGACGCCGGTCACGAGGTGACCGGCGTCCATCTCGCGCTGTCGGCCAACCCGCAGTCCTACCGGACCGGGGCGCGCGGCTGCTGCACGATCGAGGACGCGCGGGACGCCCGCCGGGCCGCCGACGTGATCGGCATCCCGTTCTACGTCTGGGACATGGCCGAGCGCTTCGCCCGCGACGTGGTGGACGACTTCGTGGCCGAGTACGCGGCGGGCCGCACCCCCAACCCCTGCCTGCGCTGCAACGAGAAGATCAAGTTCGCGGCGGTCCTCGACCGGGCCCTCGCGCTCGGCTTCGACGCGGTCTGCACCGGCCACTACGCGCGGATCTCCGATTCTGGGACCCTGCAGCGCGCCGCGGACCCGGACAAGGACCAGTCCTACGTGCTCGCGGTGCTGAACAGGGAGCAGATCGCGCACGCCATGTTCCCCCTCGGCGCCACGCCCAAGTCGGCCGTCCGCGAGGAGGCCCGCTCCCGCGGCCTGCTCGTCGCCGACAAGCCGGACAGCCACGACGTCTGCTTCATCGCCGACGGCGACACCCGCGGCTTCTTGTCCAGGAAGCTAGGCGCGAACCCCGGGTGAGATCTCGACACCGATGGCACGGTCCTCGGTACGCACGAGGGCGCTTACGGCTTCACCATCGGCCAGCGCAAGGGCCTCGGCCTGAACCGGCCTGCCCCGGACGGGCCGGCCCCGCTTCGTGCTGTCCATCGAGCCGGTGTCCAACACCGTGACCGTCGGCCCGGCCGGCGCCCTTGGCGTCCGCGAGCTCACCGCGATCCGGCCGGTCTGGACCGGCTGCGAACCGCCGGTTTCGCCGGTCGAGTGCACCGTCCAGCTTCGCGCCCACGGCGAGGTCCACCCCTGCACCGCCCAGGTATCCGGCGGCGACCTGCACATCTACCTCACCGACCAGGCCAGGGGCGTGGCCGCGGGCCAGGCCGCGGTGCTTTACGACGGCGACACGGTGCTCGGCAGCGCGACCATCTCCGCCACCAGCTAGTCGTCAATCGCTAGCGGTCCCTGGTCGCTCAGGCCCGACCGGACCCTCTTGGTGCTGCGGGACTTCCCCGATGTCATAGACGATCTGGTTGCGGTCGGCAGGGTAGACCGTGACGGTGACGCGGATCGGCGTGCCGTCCTCGGCGAAGGACGTCCGGTAGACCTCGATGACCATGTGGTTGATGGTCAGATTAAAGAGCTGCTTTTCGTTGTCGTTCGGTTGCCGTGCCCAGAGCAGGTCCCGGAAGCTGCCCTGCTTGAGGTCTGCGGCGATGCTTGATAGGTAACCCACGGCCCCCTCGGGGATGTCCTTTGGCACCAGCAGACGTGCCGCGCCCCGCTCCACCCACTTCATCGGGTAGTACGAAGTCTGCAAGGACCAGACAGTGTCATCGATGTAGCGTTCCTGCTGCCTGCGGACGACGTACTCACCCTCTTCGATCGCCAGCCGTGTCGCGATCTGTGGTGGGCACTCCAGGACCGTCACAGTCAGATCGCCTGCGCCTGCGTTCTGCCGGTCCTGCCGGCGGACGAGTGCAGGGTAGGTTGACCCTTCCTCGCCGATGCCGCTGATGCGGGCATGGGGATCGGTCGACAGCGTGGTGACAAATGGCACATGCGCCCTGGTGACGAAGGTTCCCTCGCGTCCCCTGGTCCCTAGGAGTCTCTCCGTCACCAGAACTTTGCGACGGCGTCCCTGACGGTGTTCCGCGAGGCGTTGAACCTCTTCTGCAGTTCTCACTTCCGTCGGGAGCTGACTCTCCCGCGGTAGCTCACCCGACTCGATCTGCCGCCGCAGTTCATCGGCAATCTCCTGATACCTCCGCTGCTGCTGAGCCATGGTCCACCCCAGCCTTCCGTAGTCCGTACCAGAAAACCGCATAGCCGCATCGTCCGTGGGCCGCCTGATGTTGCATTTGGAACCCAAACCGTGCGGGAGTTCTTCGATTACTCGTCTCCGTACAGGTGCCTGTTCAGCTCCTTTGGACGGGTCGATTCCGGGCATGACTCGGTGTAGAAGTTCATGACAGCGACGACTCGCGTCTCGGACTCCTCGGTAAGCAGCTGCGCGTAGTCCGGATGCCATCGCGCGTCGAAGAATATGAGCTGGCCGGCGTGCGGCCGGATGACCGAGCAGGCCCGATCAATTTCTGCGAGCCCCTCCGCCGCCGTGTCATGGGCGACTACGAGTTCGCCACCGCGGAGGTGATCGGTGCAGAACAGTAGCCCGGTTAGCGGGTTGGAATCCACATGGCACTCCAACCGCATGTGCGTCCCGCGCTGGACATTCAGGACGACACCGTAGCGGTCGTCTTGCGCGGCGCTGACGTGCTCCCTGGTAGTCTCGCTGGCGAGTTCGAGTATTTCGTTCCTGTAAGCACTGTAGAGCCAGGGCAGATGGTGCAGGACTTGGTCGGCGTGCACCCGCCCGCGGGCAATGTACTGGACGTCCGGGCTCTCACGCGAGAGGAGCGGCGTCCGAGGGAATTGACGGATGTCAGCGGTCGCGGCTGAGGTTAGGACATCCTGCTGCCAGCCCACAGGGAGCCAGTCACTCAGATCAAAAGTGGTCCAGCGGAATCTTAGCGGCATAGAACTCTCGTCAGGTGCGGTGGCGAGTAGCAGCTTCTGATACTGCCGTGAGGTACTGGGGCGATCAGAGATGTGTATGCCACTGGTGTCGTAGGCGACACGGTGCTCTGTGGCACCACCATCTCCGCTGCCCGGTAGCGAATGGTCGTCAGTGAAGCTTTACCCTGCATCGGCGCCGCCCGAAGCGGCGCCGATGCGGCTAAGGGTAACGTAACCAATCCAAAACGCCGGGGTCGTAGTGCTCATATCGGTACTCGAGAGACGGTCGAGAATGAAACTTGGCCATGGCACCTCCTCTGGTTTAAGGTTCCTGTTCACCGATTTTCTCTCAGAGGTTGCGGGCCTGGAAAGGCGCGCAACCCTCACCCACCTGTCCGAGGCAGGCAGGAGCTTGCGTGGTGATAAGGGATGCGAGCGTAGCGGCACGGGGCGCTGAAATAGGGCGCCTGACGGGTAGTCGCTCTCGATTGTTCTGACATGTTGGAATCCAGCCCCAGGTAATACCTCTGAAGCTCGTAGTTGGTGGTCCACACATCCACTCGGAGCCACTGATATCCATCGCGAGTAGCCAGCACCTCAATCAAATTCATCAGGGCAGCGCCAAGCCTAATTCCACTATGGTTTCGATGGACGACGAAACGGTGAATATAAAACGCCTGCTCGGCTTGTTCAAGCTTTGTCCAGAGGTGAGGATCGGAGAATTCGTCTATAGCAAACGTCGCTACGGGTTCCGAGGAATGGCGAACAATCCAAGTTGTCTCTTCTTCAAGACTTCGCAGCAACCGCTCTTGTTCACCCTCTGCTGACGGCCATGGTTCTTGCCATTGATCGGCCTGTCTGCTACGCAGCCACTCTGTTGCATTCTTGCGTAGTGCTACTATGTCGCCCAAGTCTTGACCGTGTGGCAAGGGAGATCTCGAACATGTCAGCTGCCTTTAAGAAGAATTAGTTTGGACCTGTGAAAGTGTCAACTTTGCCAAGCTCGTACACCAGTACCACGCCGTCTCCTGCGTAAATTCGCCAGGTCAGGCGCACGGGGCGTTGATCGCTATACGCAGTGCGTATCCATTCTAGTACGGGCACGCCGGTACCAAGCTGAAGTATGCGGTTCTCATCTTCAGTCGGCATGCGCGGCGACACTTCGTCTCTGTGGCCGACTTCTTCATGCCCAAGTTCCTTGAGCACTCTGATGGTGCCTCTGGAAATGTCTTCGTTCCTTACGAGTTCTGTCCCCTGCGCGATGTCCATGGGATAGTAGCTTCGCTGGATAGCGTTGGGGCGGTCATCGATGTAAAGAACCTCTTGCCTGCAGGCCACGAGCGAATCAATGTCCACATTCAGACGAGCCGCTATTTCGGGAGTTGCCGGGATTATCAGCAGGCTGAACTCTGCCTTGTGCTTCCGTCCTTGGGCGTCGAGTTCGTCTTTGTATGCATCGTTGGCACTGGTCCCTCGGTCGCGTTCATACCTAGTAGCTGTGATGGCGAGCGGTCGGCGTTCCCTGACGAAGGTGCCTCGAGTGCTGACGGTGTTAAGCAAGCCGGCGGACGTAAGTACATGGACGGCTCTTCGAACAGTATTTCTTGAAACATGCCACTGCTTCATCAGTTCGGTCTCGGTAGGGATCTGGGCGCCCGGGGAGAGCTCTCCCCGCCGGATCTGCTCGCGAAGGTTGTGGGCGATCTGCTGGTAGCGACTCGAACCCGTCGACCCTGCCACTGGCATCCTCCTTGCATCGTTGCCGCTCGAGCGTACCAGAAACTTGTACCTACCAAAGAGTTCCTACTAACGAGAGGTACCTTGACATAGATACTCCTTATGGGTTTTATTGGTACCAAGCTTACAAGGTATCCAAGGGTACGGATGCGACGCGAGCCAGAGATCGAAGGAAGCCGCGTGCGATCGCGGCACGGAAGCACTCGGAGGCCGCTATGCCTGCTCTGATCACACTTGGGCTTGTCATGACCGTCATGGGCGCCTGTATCGGGGCGTTCCTCAAACTCTCGTTCGCGATCAGCCGGGAAGACCGGATCAGAGGATCGCTGCGGTTCAATCCGACCAGTTCAAGTGCGCGCGCAGCACGTCATCTCGTCGGCATCAGCGGCTCCAGGTGGGAGTAGGCGTGGGAGACGCACTGGGACTGCCTGCCATCCGTCGGAGTTCGGCAGGTAGTTTGCCCGAACCGTGGGCGGGGCGGGTAGGCACTCAAGGAGGACTCCTGTGTCCGAGGGCCGCTAGGCACAGGGGGCCGCTGCGTCGCGGGCAGACGGAACTGCGGGTGGATGGATGGGGAAGCCATGATGACCTGGGTCCAGCAGATATCAGCGGTATGGGCAATCGTCCTTTTGATCGGTTACCTGTTCGGGGTGACCTTTGGGGTGGTTGGTGGCGCGGTCTTCGGGTTGGTGCGTGAGAACCACAGAATGAGCCTGCTGGAGCAGGCACCGGACTCAATCAGCGCTGGCGCCCGGAGGCTGCTGGGCCTGCACACGCTCGATGACGGATACCTACGGAGCCTTCCGCCGACTGGTCGCAAGGTGGCGGAGGAATCACGGGAAGACGACTTTTCTGGGGAGCATGGACAAGGGGTGGAGCAATGACCGCGTTCGAGGTAGTAGCGGCCGTCATCGCAGCATTCTTTCTCGGCTCTCGGAATCGCGATGGGAGTGCTCATCGTCGTGGCACTTCCCCGGGCGTCGCCGACGCTCCACGTACATGGAAAAGGTCCTCGGGCGAGTCGCTCGACTCCGCCCGGAGATTACACCGAACGCCAGTGGTGGCAGGACCATAGGTTCCCGCGCCTGAGCCGAGACTGCTGATATAGGGCTGGGATGGGCGACGACCAGGCACGCTGCCACAAACCGCCCGGTTACGGTGCTGCCGCAGGGGGCGTTGATTCGTCCTGGCTCGGTTGCGGCGCCGGACTGGGTAGCCGAGATGGCTTCGCTGCGGTTGGTTTAGCGCACCAGGCTGGCCGATCGAACGTGCACCTTGTGCGGGAAGCTCGGGCACCCTCGTGGTGACCTGCTCCTGCTCGCCGGCGGCCTCTGACAGGACGACGAGGGTGCCTTGCGGAACCGGGGCCTTCCGGATCTCTCGCCAGCCCTGCGCAGCGCGTTCCCTGTACTCGTCTCCCGGCCCCAGTTGTCTGATCAACTCCACCGAGCTCACCCGGTGCTCCGCCTCAAGCTTGATCTTGGTTTTGTTTCGTTCAGTCGTTTCAGGTATCCGAACAACCCGCCGTCTGGGCGTCGGGCGAAAAAACGAAGCAGGAAGCTGAGTCCCATGTCGTTTCCCGGGTGTAGGCCGCATGCCGTCGCCGCCGCGGCCGGTAAGGATTATTTACAGCGTGTTACCAAGATGGGGGTCATCGCCTTGATCTGGTTCGCTCGCGGGGAGATCGTCGTACCTGGGGTCGGGAGATCGTCCCCTGACGTTGACGATGAACTGGTTCCGGTCGGTGGGGAACACTGTCACCGTGACCCGCATCGGTTCCTTGTGCTGGTCGAAGCCGGTGCGGAATATCTCGAAAACGGTGGAGTCGTGCGAAATCCGAAAGAATCGCTGCTCGTTGGCGTCTGGTCTGCGGGCCGTGATCCGAGTCCCGGTAGCCGATCTGCCTGAGCCCGATGGTTTCGGCCAGGTAGCGTACAGCTCCCTGTGTGATGTCCTCCGCCATCAGCAACTGAACGGCACCTCTGGAGGCGAACTCCATGGGATAGAAGGATGTCTGCACCGACCAGGGAAGGTCGTCGATGTAGCGCTGCTCTTGCCTGCTGACGAGCTGTGTGCCCGACGGCACCTGAAGCCGTTTGGTAATCTCCTCCGACGCCGTTCTGTATCTCGACTTTTGGCTTCGTGATGGCCGGCTTCCGGCGGGAGGCACTCACCTCTGACAGGTAGGAGGCTTCCTCGACGCCGGCGATATCCGGCTCGCCGGTGAGCACGGTGACGAACGGGTCGACTTTGATGGTGACGAAGGTGCCCTGCCCAGGTCTCGTCTCCACCAACCCCTGGCCGATAAGCCGCTTGATCGCGTCCCTGATGGTGTTCCGTGACGCGCGGTACTGGCCGCGGAGGTCATCCTCCGTTGGGAGCTGATTGCCCGGTGAGAGGTCGCCGGACTTGATCTGTTGTGCAAGATCGTCGGCGATCTGCAGGTACAGCGGCTGAGGCATTGCGTCTCTCCTTCACTACCGGCCACCCTACCTATACTTGTTGGGATGACAGGTATGAATAGAAACATTGGTTCTTCCCCGCCTAGTAGAATGGTTCCGTCAGGTATATCTCGCTCCGCTAAGACGGGTTGAGGTCCCTGCTGCCGCGCCGCGATGACGACGAGAAGCCTCCGTGGTGGCAGGACGGCTAAGCTCGACAGCGTGGCCGAAAAGCAAGCGTTTCCGTGGGCGCCGGGGACTGCGACGGGGATCGGATCGATGCCCGGCGAGAACCCTATGGAGGCGGCGCGGGTAATCGCGGGCGAGCTGCCTGACCTGCCGTACCTGGCGGAGCTTCCTGGCCGGGGTCCTGGCGCGGACATCACCGGCCGCACGGCCGCCCTGCTCGTCGACATCCCGGTCGAGCTCGCCGGGCCGCGCGGGTGGCGGATCGCGGAGCGGCCCGGGCGTGACCTGGGCCGGGCCAGGTCGATGATGTCGGCGGACCTGGACGCGATGGAGGAGGTACTCGACGGGTACGCGGGGCTGGTCAAGGTCCAGCTGGCCGGGCCGTGGACCCTCGCCGCGACGATCGAGCAGCCGCACTCGCTTAACCCGGCGCTCGCCGACCCGGGCCTGGCCGCCGACCTGGCGTCCTCGCTGGCGGAAGGGACCGCCGCGCACGTGGCCGAGATAGGAAAGCGGATACCGAAGGCCACCATCCTCGTCCAGTTCGACGAGCCCGCGCTGCCCGCCGTGCTGCACGGGGCGGTGCCGACGCCGAGCGGGCTTTCGCGGGTCCGCGCCGTCGAAGACGAGGCCGCACGGGACCGGTTGCACGAGGTGATCGCCGCCACGCGGCAGTACACCGTGGTGCATTGCTGTGGTCACGACCTTCCGTTCGGGCTCATCATGAGCGCCGGAGCCGGCGGTGTCTCGTTCGACCCTAGCCAGCTAAAGCGCGGGGACTTCGACGGCTTCGCCGAGGCGGCGGAGGCGGGCCTGGGGCTGCTGATCGGCGCGCTGCCGACCACCGGGCCGGCCACGGCGCCGAAGGAAGGCGAGCAGCAGGCCCGAAGGTCCGGCCGCGATACACGTGAGCGGCCGGTTCCGGCTGACACGGCGCGGATCGTCAGGGACCTGTGGCGGAAGATGGACCTGCCGTCGGCTCAGTGCGCGGCGCAGGTGGTGATCACCCCGGCCTGCGGACTTGCCGGGGCGTCGCCCAAACAGGCGCGGGACGCGCTGCGCTGGTGCCGGGAGGCGGCGGCCATCCTGCCAGAGATGATGGAGGAGCTGACCTGATGGAACTGGCCGACGCGCGGCGCACGCACGCGGAGCTGAGCGAGAAGCTCATCGACGCGCAGTACCGCTATCACGTGCTTGACGCGCCGACGATCTCCGACGCCGAGTACGACCAGGGCATCAAGACGCTGAACGCAATCGAGGAGCAGTACCCCGAGCTGCGCACGCCCGACTCGGCAACGCAGAAGGTCGGCGGCATGATCTCCACGCTGTTCACTCCGGTGACGCACCTGGAGCGGCTGCTCAGCCTGGACAACGTCTTCTCCCATGAGGAGTTCTCCGCCTGGGCGGACCGGGCCGCGAAGCTCGGCGGGACCGGCCCGTACCTGTGCGAGCTGAAGATTGACGGGCTCGCCATCGACCTCGTCTACCAGCACGGCCGCCTTACCAGCGCCGCCACCAGGGGCGACGGGCGGACCGGTGAGGACGTCACGCTGAACGTCAAGACGATCAAGTCGGTACCGGACCGCCTCACCGGGGGCGGCGTCCCCGAGCTTCTTGAGGTGCGCGGTGAGGTGTTCCTGTCCGAGGCGGCGTTCGAGCGGCTGAACGAGTCGCTGCAGGAGGCGGGCAAGCCGGCCTTCGCCAACCCCCGCAACGCGGCCGCTGGCTCGCTGCGGCAGAAAGATCCCCGGGTCACGGCGTCGCGTGAGCTCGGCGCGATCGTCCACGGCATCGGCCGTGTGGTGGGCAGTTCAGCGGGCGCCGACGGCACCATCGTGGGGTCGGCGGCCGGGCCGAGCGAGGAGGGGCACCTCGAGGGAGCGCCGGACACGCAGTCCGGCTGGTACGAGCGGCTGCGCGCGTGGGGGCTGCCGGTCAGCGACCGGTACAAGGTCATCGACGGCCTCGCTGAGGTCCAGGCCTACATCGACTACTACGGAGACGCAGGTCACCGGCACGAGACGCCGTACGACATCGACGGCGTGGTGGTCAAGATCGATCCCATCGAGACGCAGCGCGCGATGGGCGCGACCAGCCGGGCGCCGCGCTGGGCGATCGCATACAAGTACCCGCCGGAAGAGGTCAACACCAGGCTCCTGGACATCCAGGTGGGCGTCGGCCGGACCGGACGGGTCACCCCGTTCGCCGTGATGGCCCCGGTGATCGTCAGCCGCTCAACGGTGGACCGCGCGACCCTGCACAACGAGGACGAGGTCAAGCGCAAGGGCGTGCTGATCGGCGACACCGTGATCCTGCGCAAGGCGGGCGAGGTGATCCCCGAGGTGGTCGGCCCGGTCGCGGAGCTGCGCACGGGAGACGAGCGGGAGTTCCAGTTCCCGCGCCAGTGCCCGGAGTGCGGGACGCCGCTGCGGCGGGACGAAGGAGAAGTCGACTGGCGCTGCCCGAACAACGTCGAATGCCCCGCGCAGCTCCGCGAGCGGCTGTTCTACCTGGCCTCACGCAGCGCGCTCGACATCGAGGCGCTCGGCTACGAGGCGGTCGTCGCCCTGCTCAGCGACGGCCTGGTGACCAATGAGGGCGACCTATTCGACCTGACCGATGAGAAACTGGCGGTCAGCCCGTTCTTCGTCAACAAGGCCGGGGGCCTGAAGCTCGTCGCGCACGCGCTGCTGGCCAACCTGGATGAGGCGAAGGCCCGCCCGCTGTGGCGGATACTGGTCGCGCTGTCCATCAGGCACGTGGGCCCGACCGCGGCGCGGGCGCTCGCCGACGGTTTCGGCTCGCTCGACGCGATCGCGACCGCCTCGCCGGAGGCCCTCGCGATCGTGGACGGGGTCGGCCCGACGATCGCCAATGCGGTCGTGGAGTGGTTCACCGTCGACTGGCACCAGGACATCGTGGCGAAGTGGCGTGCGGCCGGCGTCCAGCTGGAAACCCCCGGCTTCGACCCGTCGGCCGCCGCGGGACGGCTGCTCGCGGGCGTCACCGTGGTGATCACCGGCACGCTGCCCACCTACAGCAGGGACGAGGCGGCCGAGGCGGTGCGCGCGGCGGGCGGCAAGGTCTCGTCCTCGGTCTCGAAGAAGACGCAGTTCGTGGTGGCCGGTGAGAACGCGGGCTCGAAGTACGACAAGGCGGTCGAGCTTGGGGTCAAGATCCTCGACGAGCCCGCCTTCAAGCGCCTGCTCGAAGGCGGGCCCGACGCGATTTGACCTTGGTCTCTCAGGCCAGGCGCTCCAGGATCAGGTCCTTGACCCGTACGGCGTCGGCCTTGCCGCGCGTGGCCTTCATGACCGCGCCGACCAGGACGCCAGCCGCCTGGACCCGGCCGTCGCGGATCTTGGCCACCACGTCCGGGTTAGCCGCGATGGCCTCATCGATCGAGGCGAGCAGCGCGGAGTCGTCGCTGACCACGGCGAGGCCGCGGGCGGCGACTACCTCATCGGGAGTGCCCTCGCCGTCCAGGACGGCCTCGATGACCTGGCGGGCGAGCCGGTCGTTGAGCGTGCCCGCCGCGACCAGGGCGGACACCCGGGCCACATCGGCCGGGGTGATCGGCAGCTCGGAAACCTCGGTGCCCGAGTCGTTGGCCCGCCTGGCAAGCTCGCCAAGCCACCACTTGCGGGCGTCGGCCGGGGAGGCGCCGGCCGCGACGGTCGCCTCCACCGCGTCCAGCGCCCCCGCGTTGCGTAGTGCCTCGAAGTCCAGTTCCGACAGCGACCACGACTCGATCAGCCGCGCCCGGCGCGCCGACGGCAACTCGGGCAGCGACGCCCTGATCGACTCCACCCAGTCCGCGTCCGGTGCCACCGGCACCAGGTCGGGCTCGGGGAAGTAGCGGTAGTCCTGTGCCTCTTCCTTGGACCGGCCCGAGGTGGTCACCCCGGTGTCCTCGTGGAAGTGGCGCGTTTCCTGGATGACCCGGTTGCCCGCGTCGAGCACCGCCGCCTGCCGCTCGACCTCGGAGCGGACCGCCCGCTCCACCGAGCGCAGCGAGTTAACGTTCTTGGTCTCGGTGCGCGTCCCCCAGGTGGCCGAGCCGACCAGCGCGAGCGACGTGTTCACGTCGCAGCGCATCGAGCCCTCCTCCATCCGCACGTCAGAAACGTTGAGCGTGCGCAGCACGTCACGCAGCTCGGTGACGTACGCCTTGGCGACCTCGGGCGCGAGGTACCTGGTGCCGGGCACCGGCTTGGTGACGATCTCGACGAGGGGGATGCCTGCCCGGTTGTAGTCGACGAGCGAGTACTCGGCCCCGTGGATGCGTCCGGTCGCCCCGCCGACGTGCAGCGACTTGCCGGTGTCCTCTTCCAGGTGCACCCGCTCGATGCCGACCCGCACCGTCTTGCCGCCGACGGCCACGTCCAGGTAGCCGTCGGTGCACAACGGCTCGTCGTACTGGGAGATCTGGAAGTTCTTGGGCATGTCGGGGTAGAAGTAGTTCTTCCGCGCGAACCGGCACCAGGAAGCGATCGAGCAGTTGAGCGCGAGCCCGATCTTGATCGTGTACTCGATCGCCCGCTCGTTCACCACAGGCAGCGAGCCGGGGAGGCCGAGGCAGACCGGGCAGGTCTGGCTGTTCGGCTCCGCGCCGAACGTGGTGATGCAGCCGCAGAACATCTTGGTCAGCGTGCCGAGCTCGACGTGGGTCTCGAGCCCGAAGACCGGCTCGTACTTCTGCAGCGCCTCTTCGTACATGACGGTCACCGCTAGAGCCCCTTCGCCTCGGCGAGCAGCGGGTGTCCCCGGCGCTCGGTAAACGCGGCCTCGACCGCCGCGGCCACCCGGTACAGCCGGTCGTCCGCCAGTGGCGGTGCCATCACCTGCAGGCCGGTCGGCAGGCCGTCCTCGGGGGCGAGCCCGGTCGGCACCGAAATGGCCGCGTTTCCCGCCAGGTTGGACGGGATCGTGCACAAGTCCGCGAGGTACATCGCCATCGGGTCGTCCGCGCGCTCGCCGATGTCGAACGCCGTGGTCGGGGTCGGCGGTGAGATGAGGACATCCACCTGGCTGAACGCGTTGTCGAAGTCCCTGATGATCAGCGTCCGCACCTGCTGCGCCTTGCCGTAGTAGGCGTCGTAGTACCCGCTGGACAGGGCGTACGTGCCGAGCATGATCCGGCGCTTGACCTCCGCGCCGAAGCCGGCCGCCCGGGATGCCGCCATGACCTCCTCGGCGGAGCCGCCACCGGTCCGCAGCCCGTACCGCATGCCGTCGAACCTGGCCAGGTTGGAGGAGACCTCGCTCGGCGCGATCAGGTAGTACGCCGGCAGCGCGTACTTGAAGTGCGGGCAGCTGATCTCGGTGACCTTCGCGCCGAGTGACTCAAGCAGCTCGACCGCCTCGGTGAACCGGGTCATCACCCCCGGCTGGTAGCCCTCGCCGGAGAACTCGCTGACGATGCCGATCCGCAGCCCGGCCACGTCGCCGTGCCGCGCCGCCTCGACCACGGGCGGCACCGGGGCGTCGATCGACGTGGAGTCCATCGGGTCATGCCCGGACATGGCCTCGTGCAGCAGGGCGGCGTCGAGTACCGTCCGGCCGAACGGCCCCGGCGTGTCCAGGGACGACGCGAATGCGACGACCCCGTACCTGGAGTTACCGCCGTAGGTCGGCTTCACGCCGACGATCCCGCACACGGCGGCGGGCTGGCGGATCGAGCCGCCGGTGTCCGTCCCCAGGGCGAGCGGCGCCTCGTAAGCGGCGACCGCGGCGGCCGAGCCGCCGGAGGACCCGCCGGGCACCTTCGCCAGGTTCCACGGGTTGTGGCTCGGCCCGAACCCGGAGTTCTCCGTGGAGGAGCCCATCGCGAACTCGTCCATGTTGGTCTTGCCGATGAGTACCGCGCCCGCGTCGCGCAGCCGCCGGGTGACGGTGGACTCATACGGCGGGTACCAGCCCTCAAGGATCTTGGAGCCGCAGGTCGCTGGCGCGCCAATGGTGGTGAACAGGTCCTTGACCGCGACCGGCACGCCGGCCAGCGCGCCGAGCGGCTCGCCCGACGCCCGCCTGCGGTCGACGTCGCGCGCTTGCGTCAGCGCGTCTTCCGGGTTCACGTGCAGGAACGCTTTGACCCGGTCGTCAACCGCGGCGATGCGGTCCAGGTGGGCCTGGGTGACCTCGGCGGCGGACACCTCGCCCGCGGAGACGGCCGCCGCCAGCTCGGCCGCGGTCTTCGTGGTCAGCTGCTCGCTCATGAGGACACCTCGCTGGCGCTCGGAGTCCGCATTCGCGGACGCGCTGTACTTACTGATTCGCTCGCAAGCTCGCTCATGTCCGGCTCCTCACTCCTCGACCAGGATCCGCGGGACCTTGAACCGCTGCAGCTCCACCGCGGGCGCTCCGGACAGTGCCTGCTCCGGGGTCAGGCAGCCAACTGGCTCGTCGGCACGGAAGACATTGGTGAGGCCGGTCGCGTGCGTGGTGGGCGGGATGCCGTCCGCCGCGACCTCCTGCACTTGCGCGACCGACGAGATGATCTGGTCGAGCTGCGGGGCAAGATGGTCAAGCTCTTCGTCGCTCAGCGCGAGCCGGGACAGCCGGGCCAGGTGAGCGACCTCGTCGCGGGTAATCGGCATGGGCTCCATCCTAGGGCGGATGGACGGCCAACCCGTAAGCGATTAACGCGCTGGTAGCACAACGCGCCGGCGCGAAGTACCCGGCGGTGGCCGCGTGTCGCTTTGGGATTTCGCTGCGCGGCCTCCGTACTGTTGCTCTCGACCCCCGTCACTTCCTGTACTCAGTTGATCATCATCCGTGACAAAAGGACGAGCATGAGATCACCTCGCAGCCTCATCACCGCCATCGCGCTGGCCACGGCGACGATCACCGTTGCCGCGGCCGGGCCGGCGGCGCACGCGAATGCCGGCCTCCCGGACGGCCGGACGGCCGTGACGAACGTGAGGCTGCCGCAGAGCGTCGCGCCGTTCGCCGCCGCGAGCGCGGCCGCCGGCGCCGTCCCCGTCACGACCAAGCTGACCATCCAGTTCTGGATGGCACCGCGGAGCGCGGCAGCGGCGCGCTACGCCGTTGCCGTGTCCACCCCAGGCAGCCCGTACTTCCGGCACTTCCTGTCCCCGTCCGGGTACACCGCGCGCTTCGGCCCGGCGCAGGCGGCGGTGGCCTCACTCGAGTCGTGGCTCAGGTCAAAGGGCTTCACCGGCATCGGCGCCGACCTGGGCCGCGACTACGTGCAGGCGACCGCGCCCGTCTCGACGATCCAGGCCGCGCTCCAGGTACGGCTCAACTACTACCGGGCGAGGAACCTGGCCGGCGCAGGCCGCTACCCGCTGCGCGCGAACGACCGGCCTGTCGCGCTGCCCGCGCCGATCGCCCGCCAGGTGCTCGGCGTCACCGGCCTGGACAACGCGGCGCCGACGATGACGTACGTCAGGAAGGGCGTCCCGGCGCGGGCCGGCGTGACCCGGGCTGGCTCGCCGGCGTTCGCCTGCTCGCAGTGGTACCTGCAGCACTACGCGACCGGCCTGCCCGAGATGTACGGCGTCACCAAGTTTCCCACGATCCTCTGCGGTTACACGCCGCAGCAACTCCGCCGTGCCTACAACCTCAGCATGGGCAACGTCGGCATGGGCATTACCGTGGCCCTGGTCGAGGAGGGGCTGACCCCGGACATGTTCCAGACCCTGGCGGACTACGCCAAGGCCCACGACATCCAGGCGCCCTCCGCCGAGCGGTACGCCGAGCTGTCGCTTGGCCAGGGCTCGCAGTGCGGCGACCCGTTCAACGTGGAGGAGCAACTGGACGTCGAGGCGTCCTACAGCATGGCGCCGACGGCGAACCAGATAGTGGTGGGCGGGGACTCGTGCGACAACGGCTTCTCCGGGCTGCAGTCCCTGCTCGACGCCGACCTGGCGGTGCTCAACGGCATCGGCGACCGCCCGCTCGCCCAGGTCGCGTCCAACTCCTGGCTCGCCGGGAATGAGAGCGTCCCGGCGAACATGCTGCAGATCACGCACGCCTACCTGATCCGGGCCGCCGACGAAGGGGTCAGCATGCTCTTCTCCGCCGGCGACACCTCGGGCGTGGCGGTCCCGTCGAGCGACCCGTACGCCACCGCGGTGGGCGGAACCACGCTGGCCATCGGCCACGACCACCCGCGGCTCTTCGAGACTGGCTGGTCAACGGGGGTCTCGGCGGACCAGGCCGGGCAGTGGGCCTTCCAGGGCGAGAACGGCGCATCGGGCGGCGGCGCGAGCCTGCTGTGGAAGCAGCCCGGCTACCAGGAAGGCGTGGTGCCCGACTCGCTGGCCACGGCGACGGGCGACCGGGGCGGCCTGGTCCGTGCGGTCCCGGACATCAGCGCGGACGCCGACGCGTTCACCGGGATGAGCGTCGGGATGCTGAGCTTCGATGACCAGGGCAACGTGACCGGGTACTTCGAGGAGCCGATCGGCGGCACTAGCCTCGCCACGCCGCTTGTCGCGGGCATCGTGGCGGACGCCGAGCAAGGGCAGGGCGCGTTCGGGTTCCTCAACCCGGCCCTGTACGAGCTGGCGGGGACGAGGGCGTTCAACGACGCGCGGCCGCTGTCCGCCAAGTCGAACCCGGCGTACCGCGGCGTCGTCTGCGACGAGGGCACCTGCGGCCTGCTGCTGCTGACCACGTTCGACGACCAGTGCTGGTCGATGGCGACCTATACCGGCCAGGTGACCGTGTCCGGGTACGACACCATGACCGGCGTCGGTACCCCGAAGGGCCAGCCGTTCGTCAGCGACCTGCGGAACCCGTGGGCAGCGGCCGGACAGTGACGGTGTTGCTCATCCAGGCCCAGATCACCTGCGACGCGGCCGGGTGGCTGACCGGCGGCCGCGGGTAGCTGTGCACCCCGGCGGTGTACACCGCGAACGTGACGCTGGAGCCGTCGAGGCAGTCCGGCCACGTGGTCAGGGTCATGTTCCCCTGGGACGAGCTCTCCGACTTCGCCGAGCACTGGTCCGCGTAGCGCAGGCCGGCGTTCTGCACCAGCGCGGCCGGCGTCTCGCGGAAATTGCCCTTCTCTCCGGTCGTGTACGGCACGTCCGTGTCGTCGGTGGACGCGACCTGGAGGATCTTCTGCGGTACCGCGATGTCGCACCACGGCATCGGGTCCGCCTTCACGGCCGCGATGCCGTCGAACAGCAGGGGATCGGTGCACGCGATCGTGTACGCGAGCCGCCCGCCGTTGCTGTAGCCCATCAGGTAGATCGGGTGGGAGTTCCCCGGGTCGACCTTCTTCGCCAGCGCCTCGATGAACCCGGTGTCGTTGACGTCGGCCCGGGCCGCCCAGGAGCAGCAGCCGATCGCGTTCCACGACTCCCGGTAGGCCAGCGGGTAGACGAGCTCCGCCTTCCCCGCGGTTACGTAGGGCGCGAGCTCGTCCCTGGCGATCTCCTGGTCCTGGCTGGAGTTGAGCCCGGAAAGCACCACGATGATCGGCGCCGACGCGGGCAGCGCCGTCTTCGCGGGCGTGAGCACGGTATAGGACCGGGTCATGGTGCCCACCGGCATGCTGGACGTGGTGCTGTTGATCGTCCGCTCGGCCGCGTTGACCAGCGCAACCGCGCCGACTGACCCGCCGGCCGCCAGCCCGGCGACGACGAGCGCGATGGCAAGTACGCGCCTTGGCACCCGCCTGGCCCTGGCGGTGATGGTGTCTTCGATCTTGTCTAGGACAACGTCGGTCGCCTGGCCGCTGCGGGTCTTCCGCTTGGGTTTCCATTCACGCCCGGTGAGCAGCAGGCTGACCGGGGTGCGCCGCGCCGCCGATGCGATCATCCAGGAGACCGCGTAGATGAGCGGCACCGCGATGAAGAGCAGCATGAGCACGGTGAACACCGACGTGGTGCCGGGCCCGCCGCCGCGCCCGCCGAGGTAACCCGGCGATGCCGCGAGCAGCAGCGCCTGCAGGACAAGCGGGTGGGCGAGGTAGATGCCGAACGAGCTGGCCGACCCCGCGGCGCAGAACTTCCGCCCGGGCGCGCCCCGGTCGCTCCACAGCAGCCCGGCGCCGAGCAGCGCCCAGCCGAAGGCGAGCGCCTCGAAGACGACGACCGGCTGGAAGACGGCGCTCGCGCTGTTCGGCGTGGCGCCGAAGACCTCGGTCTCGACGAGGAAGACGCCGGTGCCCGCGGCCACGCCGGCGGCCGTCACAAGGGCGACGCGCCGCCCGCTGCCCAGGTACCGCCTGGTGAACGCGCAGAGCCGCTCAAAGTGCCAGCCTGCGAGCGCGCCAGCCACGACGTAGAAGGCGTACGTGTCGACCCAGTAGCCCTGCCCGGCGCCGTTCAGGAACTGCGCGAGCGGCCCGTTGCCGTGCCGCCCGACCTTGTAGTGCAGCCCGATGGTCAGCCATACCTGGTAGGCGAGCGCGATGAGCAGCAGCCAGGCGTGGTATCGCTCGGTCTTCTTGAGCACCCACCTGATCAGCGGGAACAGCAGGTAGATCTGCATGCTGACGAGCAGGAAGTACAGGTGGTACCGGGCGCCCGCGTCCTGCAGGTCGCGCAGGAACGCCGCGGGGAAGGCCCCGCGAGCGCGGCCGTCCGCCGCGTAGTAGATCGCGGACCAGGTCACGTAGGCCGGGACCACCAGCCAGAACCGGCGACGCCAGAACCTGGCGGCCTTGAGCTGATCGCGATGCCCGTAGTTGTACGTCAAGACGAGAGCGGTCAGCAGGAGGAAGAGCTCCCGGCTGGTGTGGAAGATGGTAGTGACCGCGCCGATGCTCATGGTGACCGTGCCGCCACCGAAGGCCAGCGTGTGCACGCTCACCACGAACACCATGATGATCAGCCGGATCAGGTCGAACGCGACGACGTGCGGCCGGGAACGCGGTCCGGGCGCGCCAGCGGGGACTGACGCTGCCCCCGCTGGCGCGGCCGGCTGGGGGTCGGATAGCACAGAACTCACTGCTAAACCCTTTTCATCCTGACGTGACCGGCCAGGTCAAGCCCTCCGCTGGGGCCAGAAGGAAAGGGTTCACTGCGCGGCCACCGATTCTTGAGCAGTCGCCGGGAGATCTTCCCGGTCGGACCGAGCGGCATCTCGTCGAGCAGCCAGAACTCACTGGGCTGCTTGTGCCGCGGCAGTCGCTGCGCGCACGCCTCGCGCAGCACGTCCTCAATCTCGTCCGCGACGGCACCGTACTCGGGCACCACGCAGGCGACTGGCCGCATCCCGAGCACCTCGTCAGTCAGGCCGACCACGGCGGCGGAGCGGACACCAGGCTGCGCGAGCAGGATCTCCTCGATCTCCCTGGGGTAGATCTTCTCGCCGCCCCGGTTGATCACGTCGTCGGACCGTCCGGCGAGGAAGAGGTAGCCGTCGGCGTCCAGGTAACCGAGGTCGCCGGTGTCCAGCCAGCCCTCGTCGTCGATGACGCCGGGCCGCCCGCCGGAGGCGTACGCGGTGATGACGCCCGCCCCGCGGATCTGCACCGGCCCGATACTGGTCGCCCCGGTACTGGCAGCGGTGGCCGGCCGTCCGCCGGGCAGGCCGATGCGCACCTGGGCGCTCGCCGGGCGTCCGGCCGACCCCGGCTTGCGCGGCCCGTCAATCGGGTTGGCCGTGATCATGCTGGCCGCCTCGGTCATCCCGTACGTCTCGATGACCGGCACGCCGACGGACCGCTCGAACCGGTCAAGCGCGGCGAGCGGTAGCGGCGCCGAGGCGGACCGGACGAAGCGCAGCCGCGCGGGCGGGTCCGCCGGGGGATCCATGGAGAGGATGGAGATGATCGCCGGTACCGCGTTGATCCAGGTGATCCGCTCCGCGCTGATCAGGTCCCAGAACCCGCGCCTGCTGAACTTGCGGTCAACCGCCAGGTAAGCGCCGGCCCTGAGGGTGGCGAGCACCCCGACGACCTCCGCGTTCACGTGGAACAGCGGCAGCGAGCAGTAGCCGCGGTCGTCCCGGCTCAGCCGGTGCCAGTCCGCCACGCTCGACGCCACGTGGGCCAGCTGCTCTTCCCGCAGCAGGATTCCCTTGGGTGTTCCCGTGGTGCCGCTAGTGCACAGGAAGATCCCGCCGCCGTCGCCGCCCGCAGTCAACGGCGAAAGATCGAAAGCGGTAATACCGAACGAGAGCGCGGCTCCGTCGTTCCCCGCCGCCGTGACCGCGCCCGGCCGCGTGGCGCCGCCGGTGACCAGGCCGCCTGCCGCGCGACGGCGAGGACCCGGGCGATGTCGGAGTCGGGTGCCCCGGGGTCCAGCGGAACCGCCACCCGGCCTGCCGCGATGAGCGCGACGAGGGCGGCGGCATAGCCGAGCGGGTCGGCGAGCCGGACGCTGACCCGGGCGCCCCGCGGCAGGTCCGCCTCGTCCAGCCGGCGCTCCGTGTCGCGGACGACGGCGAGCAGGCCCGCGTAGGTCAGCGTCGCCTTGCCGCGGGCATCCGCGAGGTAGACGTCACCGCCGTGCCTGCCGGCCGCGTCCTCGATCCAGCCACGGATCAGCGAACCCTTTTCCGCTGCGGCCGGTTTGCCGGGAACAGCAAGAAAAGCGTTCATTTAGTACATCATCCGCGGGTCGTTGTAGTGCTTGAACTCAAGGAGGTTCCCGGTCGGGTCGACGAGCACGAACGTGCGGTGCTCCTCCACCAGGCCCTCGAAGCGCAGCGAGACCTCGTGGTGGAAGGGGATCTTCCTGGTCTCCGCGCACGCGTGCAGCGCCTCGAAGTCGGCCGCCGCGCGGAACGTGACGCCGAAGTGCCTGGGGTAGAGGCTCTCCGGGGTACCGGGCTCGCCCGGAGCCAGGTGGCACACCACCTGATCGCCGAAGAAGTCCAGCGTGATCCTGTCGTGATACCGCCGGGCGAGCTTGCAGCCCAGCTTGGCCACGTAGAAGTCCTGCGCCGCATCCAGGTCGTGAGTGGGGATCGCCAGGTGGAAGACATCGTGGGTGGTTCGCACGGTTCGTTTGCCTAACGTGGTCGGTTACTCGAAGGCTGGTTCACTCAAAGACGGTCAGGGTGTCGGCGCGCAGCCCGAGTCGCAGCGTCTCGAGGCCGATGACACCCTGCGCGGCACGTTGCCCAGGTTCACGTTCGGCCCGATCCGGGTGATCATGTGGGTCTGCAGCGCGGTAGTCGGTGCCTCGAAGAGCAGCCTGTCGACGCCGATGCTCGCGTGCAGCACGTCCTCGATCAGGCCGTACCTGAGCTCGCCGTCGGGGCGGCAGATGCCCGACTTGCCGCTCTCCCTGGCCTCCAGGGTCACCAGCGAGGCGCCCGCGTCAAGGTCCTCCCTGATGGCGGCGACCCACTCGCTCGGCGGCAGCATCTCCGAGCGGCCCGGGTCCTTGAAGCCGACCTCGGACACGACGGTGAAATCGGGGGCGAGTTTACGTAGGTAACCGGCCTTCTCCGCGTTGGACATCTCGATGGTGCCGTTGGACACCTCGACGTGCTGGCCGGAGTGCGCCTCGCAGAAGCGCCGGTAGTCATCGAAACGGCCCTGGAGCACGAACTTCTCAAACAGCGTCCCGCCAAAGTAGTAACCGATGCCGTGGCCGTTGAGCACGCTGATCTTCTCGCGCAGGCAGCGGGTGACCAGCGAGGTGCCCCAGCCGAACTTGACGAAGTTGATGTACTCCGCGCCAAGTTCGATGAGGTCGCTGAACAGGCCGAGCGGTATCCCGCCGTCGATCACCATGGTCAGGCCGCTCGCGCGGGGTTTGACCGCCCGTTCGGGCAGGGTCAGCTTCGAATACTCTTCCTCCCGCCCGATCGGCATGGGCAGCCTGCTGAAACCTCCGGCCGACGCCGGAACGTGGGACATGGACGAAAAGCATTCGCGGTCTGGTTCATCGATTTCCTCCTCGGGGTTGGGAACCGACTCATCGATGGTAATGCTCTGTGATCCTCGAGTACTCCAAGTGACCATTCTCGTGGTCGCCTGTCGGTGACACCTGCCGGGCACTGCGCGGCAGCGGCGACGCCACCCCGGTCCTCGTGCTCACCGCGCGTGACGCGTGGACGCCGGGCGGACGGGCTTGAGGCCGGCGCTCGACGACTACCTAGTCAAGCCCTTCGCCTTGCGCGAGCTGCTCGCCCGGGTGAACGCGCTGCTGCGGCGCACCAGGCCGGCCCGTGACCTGCTCGGCTACGCCGACCTCACGCTTGACCTCACCAGCCAACGGCCGCCGAGGCGCCGCGCTGCTCGCGCCCTGGTCGGCTCGCTGCGGCGCCCGGCTCAGGCCTCGGTCTCGCGGTAGTGCAAGGAAATCGTCACCGGGCACGGCGGCACGGTGACCGCCGAGCCGGCGCACGGTGGCGGCATGGCGATGCGACTGACCCTACCGGTGAGCCCCGCCCCGCTCCTGACGGCGCGGCGGGGCTTCAGCAGGCTCCTACGGAAGCGCCGCCAGCGGCGTGTTCGTGAAGAAGGACCAGAGGACCTGGGCGGCCGCCGGGACGCTGGACGGCGGGCCGCGGGAAGGAGTGCTCGCCGTCCGTCCAGGTCGCGAACGCGAGCCGGGTGCCGGCCGCGCACCCGGACCACGTGTCCAGGGTCATGCTCCCCGAGTGCGTCACGACGGGCGCGGCCGGGCACTGGTCCGTCGCGCGCAGCCGGGCCACCAGCGTGGTGGCCGGGATCAGCTCCTGGCTTTCTCGCCGGGCCTGTAAGGCGTTTCCGTGTCGTCAAGCGACGCGAGTTGCGCGATCGTTACCGGCTTGCTCACCATGCAGTCGGGGCTCGGACCGCCCTTCACCGCCGCGTAGGCGTCGAACAGGCCCGGGTCGGTACAGGCGACCCGGTAGGCGAGCCGTGCGCCGTTGCTATACCCGACGACATAGACGGGGCGCGCGTGACCAGGATCCACCGCGGGCACGAGCGCCTTCAGGAAGGCCATGTCGTCAACGCTGTGCGTGTGCGCGTAGCCGCAGCAGTCGACGGCGTTCCATGAGCTTCTGCACCGCCACCGGGTAGACGATCTCCGCCTGGTCGCTGCCCGCGTAGGGGACCAACTGGTCCCTGAGTGATCTCCGAGGAGACGGTGGCGCCGTAGCCGGAGAGCATGACGATGACTGGTGCCGACCCGGGTAGCCCGTCGGCCGGCGCGATGACCTCGTAGCTGCGCTTGAGGCCGCCGGCCGTCAGTGAGTACGTCTTGGTGCTCGTCGCCACCTGAACGATCTTCGTGCTACCGGTCGCGCTCGGGCCGCTGGTCGCGCTCGGGCCCCCGGGCCGCCCGCCGCCTTGCCGCTCGTGCCGCCCGGGTGCAGGAGCACGAGCGCCGCGATGCCGAGCACGACGACCGCTGCGACAAGACCTGCGACTTTCCTCATGCCTTACCCCGGTGACACCGGAAGCGGCGCCAGCGGCGCGTTCGTGAAGAAGGACCAGATGACCTGGGCGGCCGAGGGCACGCTGTACGGCGGGCGTGGGAAGGAGTGCTTGCCGTCCGTCCAGGTCGCGAACGCCAGCCGGACACCGGCCGCGCATCCGGACCACGTGTCCAGGGTCATGCTGCCCGTATGCGTCACGACGGGACTGGCGGGGCACTTTTCCGTCTCCCGCAGCTGGGCGACCAGCGTGAGGACCGGGATCGGGTCATCGCTGGTGGGCTTCCCGCCGGGCTTATATCTCGCCTCCGGGTCGTCAAGCGACGCGAGCTGCGCGATCGTCACCGGCTTGATCGGCAGGCAGCCGGGGCTCGGGAGGCCCTTCACCGCCGCGTAGGCGTCGAACAGGCCCGGGTCGGTGCACGCGACCCGGTAAGCGAGCCGGGCGCCGTTGCTGTACCCCGCAACGTAGACGGGCCGCGCGTGGCCAGGATCCACCGCGGGCACGAGCGCCTTCATGAAGGCCAGGTCGTCCACCTTGTGCGTGTACGCGTAGTCACAGCAGTCGACGGAGTTCCATGACCCCCGCACGGCCACCGGGTAGACGACCTCCGCCCGGCCGCTGCTCGCATAGGGGACCAGCTGGTCCCTGGTGGCCTCCTTGGAGACGGGGGCGCCGGCGCCGGACAGCATGACGATGACCGGTGCCGACGCCGGAAGCCCGCTGACCGGCGCGATGACCACGTAACTGCGCTTGAGGCCGCCGGCGGTCACGGAAGTACGTCTTGGTGTTTGTCGCCACGTTGACGATCTTCGGTTGCCGGTTGCGCTGGGCTGCTGGTCGCGCCGGCCGCTGTAGGAGGCTGCGCTCGCCCCGGCGGGGTGCAGGAACCCGCACCCGGCGATGCCGAGCACGACAACTGCCGCGAACAGCCAGGCAACCTTCCTCATGCGCTACCTCGGTGACAGCCTTCGACTTGGTGACATCGACTCCTGCACGCTAGCCGATCCGAGCGGGTGCGGCGCCCTTTTACCGGACCGGGGCTGGCCAGTCGGAAGTCACTGACTCCTCGGGCGCGCCCGTCGGGGGAGTGCCGTAGGTGCGGAAGGTCGACGGGAGGCGGGCGCCCCAGCCCGGCTTGGCGGCGTACTCCGCCGCCGTCCACACCACCGGGTCGTCGTCGGGGTCGAAGCCGAGGTACCCGCCGGAGCAGACCTCGACCCGGTTACCGCCCGGCTCGCGGGTGTAGAGGTAGAACCCCTGGATGGGGATGTGCCGCGACGGGCCCGCCTCGATCGGCACGCTGGCGTCGTTCATCAGGTCGGCGGCGCGCAGCACGTCCTCCCGCGAGTCGACCCAGAACGCCAGGTGATGCAGCCGCCCTGAGCCAGACAGCCCGGTGCCGCCCAGGTAGTCGCGCACGTAGATGACCTCATGGCCCTGCACGGTCGAGGACAGCCAGGCCCCGTCCTCCGACCCGTCGTCGCGCCGGATGACCTCGAACGTCCGCAGCCCGAACCCGTCCGCCCAGAACTCCCGGCAGGCCCGCACGTCCCGGGCCATCAGGTTGACGTGCTCAAGCCGCCGCACGTTCGCCCCGGCCCCCCGGTACCGCTGGTGGTTCGATTTCATCGCTGGCCGCTCCGCGGCGGGCGGCCGGTACTTCGTGGTCTCGTAGTAGATCCTGACCGGGTGCCCGTCCGGGTCGGTGAACTCGTAGGCCGGCCCCTTGCCGCCCTCCGGCTCCACCCACCCGCCGGGGACGCCTGCCGCCTTGAGCCACTCCACCCGCCTGTTCAGCGCCTCGGGCGACCACGCGCGCACCGCCAGGTGGCCCAGCCCTGGAGCGGCGGACGCGGTCAGCTTGAGGCAGTACGGCTCGTAATCCCCGTATCCGCGCAGGTACCACGACCCGTACCGCTCTTCGGCCACCGTCAGCCCGAGCAGCGCGGTGAAGTACTCGAGCGACGCCTCCGGCGTCGGCGTCAGCAGTTCCGCATGCCCGACATGCGCCACGTCGCGCCACCGCTCAGCCACGCGGCGAACGTACCGGACCCGCCATCACCTGGGCAAGGCCCGGCGGCGTCGGTTCACATCTTGCGCATGTAGGCGCGCACGGTGAGCGGCGCGAACACCGCGGCGATCGCGGCCGCGCCCAGGAGCGCCCACCACACATCTGGCCCGGCGCTGGCGGTGCCTGTGAGTTCGCGCGCGGCCGTGATCAGGTGCGAGATGGGGTTCACGGCGACGAAGCCCTGAAGCCAGCCGGGCAGCGTCCCTGCGGGGACGAACGCGTTGGACAGGAACGCGAGCGGGAACAGCACGAGGAACGATGATCCCTGCACTGTCGCGGCGGTGCGGGCGAGCACGCCGACCAGCGCGAAGATCCAGCTGACCGCCCATGAGCACGCGATCACGAGCAGGCCGGCGAGGAGGACGCCGACGATGCCGCCGGCGGGCCGCCACCCGATGGCGAAGCCGGTCAGGCAGGTCATGACGGCCGCGATCGCGTACCGGACCGTGTCGGCGAGCAGCGCCCCGGCCAGCGGGGCGGAGCGGGCGATGGGCATCGAGCGAAACCGGTCGAACACGCCTTTGTCGATGTCCTCGCGCAGCTGCATGCCCGTCATGACCGTGATCGTGATGACGGACATCACGAGGATGCCGGGTATGAAGAACGGCAGGTAGCCTTGCACGCCGCCCGCGATCGCCCCGCCGAAGATGTAGGTGAACATGAGGGTGAACAGCACTGGCTCGAGCAGCGCGTCGGCGAACTGCTCGGGGGTGCGGCGCATTCTCAGCAGGCCGCGACCCGCCATGGTGAGGGAGTTCTCGACCGCCTGGGTGAGCGTCGCGGGCCCGCGCGGCACGGTCAGCGTGATCATCTGGCTACCTTTTCCTTCTCCTCTTCTTCGCGATCGGCCTGCGGCTGGGTCTCGTGGCCCGTGATCGCGAGGAACACCTGGTCGAGCGTCGGCTTGTGCATGCTGAGCCCGGCGAGCCTGATGCCGCGGTCGCGCAGCGCCACCAGCAGGTCCGCGACGCGGTCCGGTTCGTCAATCGGCACGGTGATGCGGCCGGGCTCGGGCGAGGGGATGGCGTCGACTGCCAGGACCGCCCTGATCGTCTCGCGCGCGTACGGCGCGTGGCCCGGGTCTGCGAGCCGGAGATGGAGCGACGAGGCGCCGGCCGATGCCTTCAGCTCGTCGGGCGTGCCCTCGGCGACCACGGTGCCGTGGTCGATCACGGCGATGCGGTCGGCGAGCTGGTCCGCCTCGTCGAGGTACTGCGTCGTCAGCAGCACCGTCGATCCCGCCTCGGCGAGCCGCCGGATGGTCTGCCACATCTGCGCCCGGGTGCGCGGGTCCAGGCCGGTGGTCGGCTCATCGAGGAAGATCAGGGGTGGCGTGGCGATGAGGCTCGCCGCTAGATCGAGCCGCCGGCGCATGCCTCCCGAGAGCTTCCCGGCCGGGCGCTTGGCCGCGTCCGCCAGCCCGAACTCCTCGAGCAGCTCGCCGGCCCGGCGGCGGGCGGCGGCACGGCTCAGGCCAAGCAGCCGGGCGAAGATCATGAGGTTCTCGGCCGCCGAGAGGGTCTCGTCGACCGAGGCGACCTGCCCGGTCAGGCCGATGAGCCGCCGCACGGCCGCCGCCTCGCGCACGACATCCCGGCCGAACACCAGCGCGGTGCCGGCGTCGGGGCGCAGCAGCGTCGCAAGCATGCGGATCGTCGTGGTCTTGCCCGCGCCGTTGGGCCCGAGCACGCCGTAGACGGTCCCGGCCGCCACCGACAGGTCAACGCCGTCCACGGCCCTGGTCGCTCCGAAGTTCTTCACCAGGCCCGCGGTCTGGACCGCGGGCACGGTGCCGGCCGCGAGTTCGCGGTCACCATCCGACGGGCAGCGTGAGCGGCGATTTGGCAGGCGACTGGTCATCCCATGTCGGTGGCTGGTCGTCGATGAGGTGCAGGGCCGGGAAGCGGTCAAGCACGGCCTCGAGGGCGACGGTCAGTTCGGCTCGGGCCAGGTGAGATCCGAGACAGTTGTGCGCGCCCCGGCCGAATATGATGTGCGGGTTGACCACGCGGCCCAGGTCGAGCCGGTCGGCATCGGGGAACACGCTCTCGTCGCGGTTAGCCGCCGCGAGCGCTATATGGATGCCCTCGCCCTTGCGGATGGTCTGCCCGTTCAGTTGTATGTCCTCGGTCGCGAGCAAGACCACGACGCCGTTCATCACCGGGATGTAGCGGAGCAGCTCATCGACGGCGGTCGGCATGAGTTCGCGGTGGTCGCGCAGCCTCGCGTACTGGCCGGGCTCGGCGAGCAGGGTAAGCAGCGAGTCGGCCACGAACATGGTCGTCGTCCGGTAACCGGCGACCAGCATCGACAGCCCGAAGCTGATCACGGCTTCCTCGGTGAGTACGCCGCTGTCGCACTCGCGGACCAGGTAAGTGAGGAGGTCGTCGGCCGGCTCGCGTCGCTTCCTTTCGATCTGCGCGGTGACGAACGCGCGCAGCGGGCTCGTGACCCGGCGTCCCTCCTCCAGCGTCTGCATGGCGCCAAGGGCGGCGTCGGCCATGGGCAGGAAGTACTCGCGCTCCTCGTACGGCATACCGACGAGATCGCACATCATGAGCAGCGGGAAGGGCTCGGCGAACTCGGTGACCAGGTCACCGGGTGGCCCGCCCGCGGCGAGGGAGTCCAGCAGGCCGTCGGCGATCTTGCGCAAATGCGGCAGGTAGCTCCGGACCGTCCGGACGCTGAACGCGTCCGTGAGTACCCGGCGCAGCGCGGTGTGCTCGGGGCCTTCCAGTTCCATCATCGTGGTCAGGCCGGGGTGGTGGCCGTCCGGATCAGCCCGGTCCGGCCAGTCGTTGATCGTCGGGCGGATCAGTCGCTGATCCGCGATCAGGCTCCGCACGTCGGCGTACCGGGTGACATACCACGCGGTCGCTTCGGGATCTATGTCGACCTTGGCAACCGGGCACTGCGCACGCAGCTGGACGTACTCGGTGGGCGGGCCCATCGTTCCCGGTGGCGCGAGGGGGAAGTCGATGACCTGCGGGGTGCTGTTCATGATGCTCGCCTCCTTGGCGGGCTGGCTCATCATCGGTTGCCGTCCTCGCTGGGACGGGTGAGGTAACCGGTGCGGTAGAAGTACTCCATGTAGCGGTCGAGCAGGGCGGCGTCCACCGGCGGGCAGACCAGGCCGCTGCCTGCGAGGTCCCGTTCGACGTTCGCTCGGTCCAGTCCGGGGAAGGTGCCCTCGAAGTACATCTCCTTCACCGTGATGCTGGACTTGTTGCCGCGGTCGACGCACAGCGACACGAATGGCGCGGTCGGGCTGGTGGGGTTGGCCGCGACGTGACGCAGGAGTTCGCCGACCCACTGGTGGTAGGGCAGCGTGGTGATCTTGTGTCCCGCCGCTCGCATCCGGTCGAGCATGCCGGCGAGTCCGGCCGGGCTCGGGTTGGTCAGGTGGTAGGTGCGGTCGGTGGTCGGGTGGTGGGTGGCGATGTGCACGATGGCGGCCGCGAGATAGTCGACCGGCACGAAGTTCATGGGCAACGGGATGTCCGGTGCCAGGCCGGTCTCGGCGATGGTGTGGAACAGCGAGCAGATCGCGGTCTCGGTGTTGCAGGCGCCGGTCTGCTGGTCCCCGGTGATCTCGTAGGGCCGGTAGACGGCGACCGGGACGCCGCAGGTGGCCGCGTTCTTGAGCATCTTCTCGGCCACCCACTTGCTTTCCGCGTATCCCATGGTCAGCCGGTCGGCGTGGGCGAGCGGCCGGTCCTCGGCGACGTGGCGGACGCCTGCGGTGCCGAAACCGGCCAGCACGGCGATGGTGGACAGGAAGTGCACCGGTACCCGTCGAGGTGCGGCCAGGCGCACGACCTCCCGGGTGCCGCCGACGTTGGCCGCACGCAGTGCTTCGTAGGGGTAGAGGAAGTTCACCTGCGCGGCCGCGTGGAAGATGAGGTCAACAGTGCTCGAAAGTTGAGCGAGGTGGCCGGGCTGTAGGCCGAGACCGGGTGCGCTCAGGTCGGCGGGGAAGCACACCAGGCGACCGGTGTCGGGCGGGGTGAGGCCGAACCGGGCGAACGCGGTGTGCACGCGGCTGTGCGCGGCGGCGTGGTCACGGGCGCGAACCGGGCAGTGCACCCGTGCGGTGGTCGTGCGCAGCAGTCGGTCGGCCAGGAAGGCGCCGACGAACCCCGACGCACCCGTGACCAGCACCTCCTGGGGATTGCGCCAGAGCGGCGCCGGGCCGTGCGCCGCAGGGACGGTGAACCCGAGTCGTGCCTCCGCGGCGAAGTCCACCGTGGTGGTGAAAGCGCCGCCGGCGTGGATGCTGGTGACCGCGTCCGCGAATCCCCGCAGGGTGGGGTTGCGCAGCAGGCTATGGATCAGCGCGCTGCCGTGCCGGGCGTCGATCTCCAGCGCGGCGAGGGTGCGGGCGACGGTCTCGGCGGCGAGCAGCGAATCCCCGCCGAGCTCGTAGAAGTCGTCGGTGGGAGCGGGACGGACTCGCAAGACCGTGTGCCAGATTCCGGCCAGCTTGTCCACGGGACCGCCGCTGTCGTAGGACGCACGGGGGGCTCGTGGCCGTAAGCGCGGAGAGAGCACGCAGTCGTCGGCGGTCGATCTTGCCCGCGGCGGTGACGGGGAACGTGTCGACCGGGATCAGCCTGGCGGGCACCACCGCGGCCGGCAGCCATGAGGCCAGATTCTTGCGGATGCGGTCGACGGGGATCGCCTGTCCCGGCGTGGCCGGGGTGAGGTAGCCGGTGAGGGTGCCTTGATCGAGGTCGACCACTGCCTCGCCCACGTGCTCGCTGGCGCGCAGCCGAGCTTCGATCTCGTCTAGTTCCACCCGGTGACCGCGGAGCTTGATCTGCCGGTCCGCGCGGCCCCGGTACTCCAGCTCCCCGGTGGGCAGCCAGACCGCCCGGTCCCCGGTGCGGTACAGGCGTTCGCCGCGCTCGGTCGTGATGAACCGCTGCCTGGTCAGCTCCGGGTCGCCGAGGTAGCCGAGGGCGAGGCCGTCGCCGCCGACGAGGAGGTCGCCTTCCTCGCCGGCCTCGGCCGGCGTGCCGTCGGCGCGCACCACGTGACAGCAGGAGTTCTCCAGAGGCTGACCGATCGGCACTGCGGTCGCCTGGGGCGGCAGGTCCCGCACCAGGTAAGCCGATGAGACCACGCTGTTCTCGGTCGGACCGTAGAAGTTGACCACGGTAGTGTCCGGGCAGGCCGACAGAACGGCCCTGGTCAGGTCCGGGTCCATCACCTCGCCGCCGGCCGAGACGAACCGCAGGGTGCGCAACGCCATCGGACGAGTGCGGGCGATGTGGTGGAAGACCCCGGTGGTCAGGTAGGCGATCGCGACCTGTCCCGTGACCAGCCGGGCCTCTAGCGCCTCGGGCGAGAGCAGGTCCGCACGGTCAACGAGCACCAGGCAGGCACCGGCCAGCAACGCCGACCAGATCTCGATGGTGGAGGCATCCGAGGAGAGTCCGTACGCGTGCAGCACGCGGTCACCGGGCCGAGGGCGCTGGGCGACCAGGTCGGAGAACGCCAGCCGGGTGACGCCCCGGTGCGGGATCGCCACCGGTTTCGGCTCGCCGGTGCTGCCCGAGGTGAACATGACGTAGGCGCAGTCCGTGGCCGCCACCGCTGCCCGGCGGAACCCGGCCGGGGCCGAAGGCGGCGTCGTGTCGAAATCGACGTGGCGGATGCGGCGGATCCGGCAGGTCGCGCCGGGCAGGATGAGCACGGTGTTCAGGCCAGCTTGCTCAGCCATGGCCTGCACTCGTCTCGGCGGTTCCCCATCGTCCAGCGGCACGTAGGCGGCACCGGCTTTGAGGATTCCCAGGAAAGCCACCACGGCCTCCAAGGACCGGCCGCCGAGCACCCCGATGGTGTCCCCTGGCCGGACGCCGAGGTCGAGCAGGCGGGCGGCCACGGCGTCAGAGCGCCGGGCGATCTCCCAGTAGGTCAGGCTCCGCCCGTTGTGCACGGCTGCGGTCGCGCGTGGCCGGAGGACGGCTTGATCGTCGAACACCTCGTGCAGGCACCGATCCCGTGGGTATGGGGTCGCGTTGGCGTGCCCCCGCCCGGTTGGACGAGGCAACGTGTCCAATGACATGAGGAGGTTCTCCTTATTTTCCAGGCGCGGATAAGCATGGCTAGCAGTGCGGAGTGCTCACGCTGGGCGGAAGGTCAGCCTGCTGGCTGAACTCGGCGGCGAAGGCAGAGAAATCGGCGGTACGCCAGCGTTGCGGACGCATCAGGAACGCCACGTCCTCGACCAGCTGGTGCTCGTTAGCGGCTAGGTACGCCGAGGCTGTCGGCTCGTCGAGGTACCGCTGCGCCAGCCATGCGCGCGTGGCGGCGGGCACCGGGTCCTCGACCGCCACCACTGGCCCCTCGACGCTGACGTACCGGTAGGGCGCGGACTCGTCCTGCACGCACAGGCTGAACCGGCCGGCAGCGCGGATCAGTTGAGCCTTGATCGTGTCCCGCCCGGTCTGCACTGTCACGACGCTGCCGGGCTGGTAGCCGTACCAGACCGGCACCAGCAACGGTGCCCTGACCCCACGCGGATCGACCACACCCACCACAGCCACGTGCGGACCGGCGAGGAAATCCTCCCGGTCGTTTACGGACATAGCGAGATCCATGACGCCACCCTGCCTCGGGAAAAGATCGCTGATAATGCTTCGACTGCGTTAACGGCTTGAGCTTCGTCCGGGGGGTCTCAAGCGCCGGACGACCAGCCAGCCTTTCGTGGTCATCCGCTCCGCTTGGAATGTGAAGGTCCCGAATGATGTGTCGCAAGACTGGGCGTAGGCCACAGGCATTTCCCCCATATGTGCTGGACCCCCGAGGCAGAGTGTCAGATATTTCGTGCGCGGGATTTTCCCTGTCGGATTCCGGATGCATGTCCGGTCTTTCTCAACCGCGCTATCTGGAGTTGTTCTGCCCGGTTTGCCCGTGGTCTTTCCCGAATCGGACTTATCCTGCTCTACCAGGGCTGATGCTGCGTGTCCTGGTTTTCTTGCCATTCCCGTGCGATCCGGGACGCTGCCGCCTCGCCTTTCCCGCCGCCTGGCGTCACCGTCGTTCCGTGACCCAAATATAGCAGCCCGTAATCACGGGCGGGCGCGGTATCGCCGTTTCTTTTCCTCTTCTTATTTCTCAAGCCCGTGCGGGCGGCGCCGCGGGCTCCCGGGCCGTTACCATGACGCATGAAATTCCCAACCCGGGGATTTCTCCCCACCTGCGTACTCAAGCACAGGAATCGGGGAAATGGGCGGATCCGCGGGTTCAAATCCCACCTCGGACCCAAGCCCGCCCTGGGCTGCACGCCGCTTCCCGGCGCCACACGGCGACCTTGGGGCCGGCCAGGGGAGGCGGTCAGGGGAGGGCGGAGCGGCGCCAGGCGCCGGGGGCCGGGTGCAGCGGCGCGCGCAGCCGCCGGGCGGGGGCATTCCACTGTGCCGGAACGGGGGCGGGCTTCGCCTCTTCCGCTGCCCGTGACCTCGCGGCGGCGATGGCCGTCAGCGTGGCGACCAGGGCCGCGACCTCCTCCGGGGTCGCGTCGCCGCGTACCACGCGCAGGAAGGGCCGCGCGGCACCGGGGGTGCCTGGTGACACATGCTCCCGTTCGGCTGACTGCTGACCTTGACCTTGGCCGTCACCCACGGGACTTGCCGACTCCGATGCCGAACTCGCGGTGCACCCGAGCCCAGAACGCGTCTCGCAGCCACTCGCGGGCTTCCTGGTAGGGGCGCAGCGACTGGCCGAGTTCCTTCTCCGCCTCGACGAGCAGTTCCTTGTCGATGACTGGCGGCAGGATCGGGCCAGGCAGCAGGTCCCTGATGTTGTCCGCGCCCCGGGTGAGTATCCACTTGTGCGCGACGTGCTCGCCGGCCTCCTCGACGTGCCGCCGGTCCGGGCCGAGCCGCGGCAGCGGGCCGGTCTGCGACCCCGACATGTGCGGGATCGGCCCGGTCTGTGACAGGTGCGAGTTCCTGCCGATTTGCACGGGCGGACGCGGGCGGTGCTCGCCGAACAGCTGGGCCGGGGACGGGACCGACGCCTGGACGTCGGGCCGGGGCGCCTCGGTCACCGGGTTCTTGGTGAAGTACGGCCGCACGAAGGCGGAGTCGAGCACGTCCACCGTGTCCGACTCCCAGACCAGGCGCTCCGCCTGGTTGGTGCCGTACGGCGGCTCGATGCCCCACAGGTGGACCCGCACGCCGTAGGCCTGCGCGGCCTCCACGGCCGGCACCATGTCCTCGTCGCCGGCGATGAGCACCGCGTCGGTGATCGCGCGGTGCCTGGCCAGGGCCTCCATGTCGGCGCGGATGTTGGCGTCCACGCCCTTCTGCTGACCGCGGGCGTTCAGGTTGCCGAGCCGGAGCTTGACCCACGCCATCTGCGCGACGACGCGCTGGTCGATCGTGGGCACCCGGTCACGGGCCGCGTCGTACCAGTAGACGCGGAGCAGTTCGCCGCGGAAGAGCTCATCGGCGTGCTTCGTGACCGCCTGGATCAGGCCGACGGCGTCGACCCGGTAGTCACGGCGCGCGCTGGTACCGAAGAGCAGCTCACCCGCGGCCGCGTAGATATACCCGACGTCAACCATGACCGCGTATCTGGCGAGGACGGGCATCGGGGCGGCGAATTCGCTCATCGTCTTACGACTCTAGGGCAGGTTGGACCGTGCGCGGGCCACTTGGCGCGGGATTGCAGGAGGAAGCTTTCCGACTCGCTACCTGTGAGCCCACTTGTCATGGTGCGTCACCGCTACAACGGGATGTTGCCGTGTTTTTTGGGTGGCAGGGTTTCGCGTTTGGTGCGCAGGGAGATCAGGGCGCGGGTGACGGCGGCGCGGGTTTCGGCGGGCCGGATGACGGCGTCGACGTAGCCGCGCTCGGCGGCGGCGTAGGGGTTGGCGAGGGTGTCCTCGTACTCGCTGGGTCTTGGCCTTGCGCGAGCGCCTCGGGGTCGTCGGCGGCGGCCAGTTCGCGGCGGTAGAGGATGTTGACCGCGCCCTGGGCGCCCATGACGGCGATCTGGGCGGTGGGCCAGGCCAGGTTGACGTCGCCGCCGAGGTGCTTGGAGCCCATGACGTCGTAGGCGCCGCCGTAGGCCTTGCGGGTGATGACGGTGACCTTGGGGACGGTGGCCTCGGCGTAGGCGTACAGCAGCTTGGCGCCGCGGCGGATGATGCCCGCCCATTCCTGGCCGGTGCCGGGCAGGAAGCCGGGCACGTCGACGAACGTCAGGACCGGGATGCTGAAGGCGTCGCAGGTCCGCACGAACCGGGCGGCTTTCTCGCTGGCGTCGATGTCGAGGCAGCCGGCCAGGTGCAGCGGCTGGTTGGCGACCACCCCGACCGGGGCGCCGGCGACCCGGCCGAACCCGGTCACGATGTTGCGGGCGAAGCCCTCGTGGATCTCGCAGAAGGTGTCCTCGTCGAGGACCGTCTCGATGACCCGGTGGATGTCATAGGGCTGGTTAGGCGAGTCGGGGATGAGCGTGTCGAGTTCCTCGTCCGCCGGGCTGGTCTCGAAGTCGGGGACGACGGAGATGACCGGGGGCTCGTCGAGGTTGTTCGACGGCAGGTAGGACAGCAGCAGCCTGGCGAACTCGATGCAGTCTTCCTCGTCGCTGGCCTGGTAATGGGCGACGCCGGACCTGGTCATGTGCGCGTGCGCGCCGCCGAGTTCCTCGAAGGTGACGTCCTCGCCGGTGACGGTCTTGATCACGTCGGGCCCGGTGATGAACATGTGGCTGGTGCCCTCGACCATCAGCGTGAAGTCGGTGACCGCGGGGGAGTAGACCGCGCCGCCGGCCGCCGGGCCCATGATCAGCGATGACCTGCGGGATGACGCCGGAGGCGCGGACGTTGCGGAAGAAGATCTCCGCGAACAGCCCGAGCGCGACCACGCCTTCCTGGATCCGGGCGCCGCCGCCGTCGCTGATCCCGATGACCGGGCAGCCCACTTTCATGGCGTGGTCCATGACCTTGACGATCTTCTCCCCGTACACCTCGCCGAGCGACCCGCCGAACACGGTGAAGTCCTGGGAGTAGACCGCGACCGGGCCGCCCGTCCACCAGGCCGGTCCCCGTCACCACCCCGTCGCCGTAGGGGCGGTTGCGCTCGATGCCGAACCCGTGCGCCCGGTGCCGGGCCAGCTCGTCGAACTCGGTGAACGAGCCCTCGTCAAGCAGCAGGCGCGATCCGCTCCCGCGCGGTCAGCTTCCCCTTGGCGTGCTGCTTCTCCACCGCCGCCGCCGGCCCCGCGTGCACCGCCTCGTGCCGCCGCCGCTCCAGGTCAGCGATCTTCCCCGCCGTCGTATGCGGATCAGGCAACTCGTCAGGAATGGTGTCACTCGCGGTCATGGGGAAAGGGTAACCTGCGGCTCGCTTGCTCTCTGCCCGTGGCTTCGCCTGACCGTTAAAGCCAGGTGAATAAGGTCCTGCCAGGCGATTGGCGTCATCAGCCGGTGGTTAGGCTCGACTCGTGAGCATCTACGCAAGCGACGTGGCGGGTAGCCCCGGCGGGGATTCAGGCGGGGCGTACGGGACGGGCGGTTCCGGCCGGGAGCGGGACTCAGCGGAGTTGCCCGAGCCGATGCGCCGGGACGTCCGGCTGCTCGGCGACATGCTCGGCGAGGTGATCAGCGAGTCGGCGGGCGCCGGGCTGCTCGCGGACGTGGAGCGGCTGCGGCACGCGGTGATCGCCGCTCGCTCGGCGGCGGACCGCGGCTCGGCGGCCGCCACCGCGGCGGGTGACGAGATCACCGCGCTCGTCGCGTCCTGGTCCTGGGAGCGCGCCGAGCAGGTGGCCCGCGCGTTCACCGTGTACTTCCACCTGGCCAACCTGGCCGAGGAACAGCAGCGGGTACGGACACTGCAGTTGCGCGGCTCGGGCGACCTGCCGCCGCGCGAGTCGCTCGCCGACGCGGTGGCCAGGCTCACCGCGGAGGCCGGCGCGGAGCACCTGGCCGAGGCGCTCGCCGGGCTCAGGGTGCACCCGGTGTTCACCGCGCATCCGACCGAGGCCCGCCGCCGCGCGGTGGTCGCGTCGCTGCGCCGCGTTAGCGGGCTGCTCACCTCGATCGATGACCCGCGGGCGGGGGCCGTGCAGCAGGCCGAGGACCGGCGCAAGCTCCGCGAGGAGGTTGACCTGCTGTGGCGGACCGCGCAGCTGCGGGTCGCCGGGATGTCCCCGGCCGACGAGGTCCGCTCGGTGATGACCGCGTTTGACGAGACGCTGTTCCGGCTGGTGCCCGCGGTGTACCGGGCGCTCGACCACGTGCTGCTCGGGGCGGCGAGCGGCGCGGAGCCGACGTCGGTGCCGCCGTTCCTGCGGTTCGGTTCCTGGGTGGGCGGCGACCGGGACGGCAACCCCAACGTCACCGCCGCGGTGACCAGGGAGGCCGCGGTCATCCAGGCCGATCACGCGCTGCGCGGCCTGGAGGCGGCCTGCGCGAGGATCGGCCGCGCGCTGACCGTGTACGAGGGCTCCGCCCCGCCGCCCGCGGGGTTGCGCCGGGCGCTCGCCGCCGCCTCGGCCGAGCACCCGGAGCTCCTCCGGGAGATCACCGCGCGCTCGCCCGGCGAGCCGTACCGCGCCTTCCTGCTTTACGCGACGGAGCGGCTCGCCGCGACGAGGACAAGGAACCTCGACCTGGCCTACGGCGCGGCGGCTGACTTCATCGACGACCTGCGCCTGCTGCAGTCGGCGCTCGCCGAGGCCGGGGCGCCCCGGCAGGCGTACGGGGAGCTGCAGCACCTGCTGTGGCAGGCGGAGACGTTCGGGTTTCACCTCGCGGGCCTTGAGGTGCGCCAGCACTCGCAGGTGCACGCGCGGGCCCTGGCCGAGTTGCGGGAGGGTTCCGTGCTCTCGCCGATGACCGAGGAGGTGCTCGAGACCATCCGGGTGATGGCGTGGGTCCAGCGACGCTTCGGCGTGGACGCGTGCCGCCGCTACGTCATCTCGTTCACCACGTCGGCGGCCGATGTCGCGGCGGTGTACCAGCTGGCCGACTACGCGTTCCCCGACGGTCAGGGGCCGGTGCTCGACGTGGTGCCGCTGTTCGAGACCGGCGAGGACCTGGCCAACGCGACGTCCGTGCTGACCGGCCTGCTGTCGATCCCGGCGGTGGCGGCCGGCTGGCCGAGACGGGGCGGCAGATGGAGGTGATGCTCGGTTACTCGGACTCCGCCAAGGAACTCGGCCCCGCCTCGGCGACGCTGCGGCTGTTCGACGCCCAGGCGCAGCTCGCCGCGTGGGCGGCCGAACACGGCGTGAAGCTCACCCTGTTCCACGGCCGTGGCGGCGCGATCGGGCGCGGCGGCGGCCCCGCCGGGCGCGCCGTGCTCGCCCAGGCGCCGGGGTCGGTCGACGGCCGGTTCAAGGTCACCGAGCAGGGCGAGGTGATCTTCGCGCGGTACGGCACCCCGGCGATCGGCCTGCGCCACCTGGAGCAGGTCACCTCGGCGGTACTGCTCGCCTCCGCGCCATCGCACCCGGACCGCAGCAATGCCGCGGCGACCGCCTTCGGCGGGATCGCCGCGGCCGTCGACGACGCGGCCAAGCGGGCGTTCCGCGCGCTGGTGGAGTCCGACGGGTTCGCCGAGTGGTTCGCGACCGTCAGCCCGCTCGAGCAGATCGGCGGCCTGCGGATCGGCTCCCGCCCGGCCCGTCGCGGGCACGGCGGCGGGCCGCTCGGCCTTGAGGACCTGCGCGCCATCCCCTGGGTGTTCGCGTGGGCGCAGACCCGGCTGAACCTGCCCGGCTGGTACGGCCTTGGCAGCGGCCTCGCCGCCGCCGCGTGGTCGGGCAGCGATCTCCCGGGGGAGCGACCCCCCGTACCCCCCGACGCGCGCCCGATGGCCGAGGGCGCGATCGTATCGGGCGCGCTGGCCCCGGGGGACTCTGACGGAGGCATCCCGCCCGAAGGGCTCGCCGCGCTCCGCCGCGCCTACCGCGAATGGCCGCTGCTCGCCACGCTGCTCGACAACGCCGAGATGTCCCTGGCCAAGACCGACCGCGAGGTCGCGGTCCGCTACCTGGCCCTCGGCGGGCGGCCCGACCTTACCGACCGCGTGCTCGCCGAGTACGACCTCACCAGGCGGCTCGTGCTGTCCGTCACCGAGCACGACCGGCTGGTGGCCAACCGCCCGGTGCTGTCCCGCGCCATCGTGCTGCGCGACCCGTACGTTGACGCGCTGTCCTACCTGCAACTGCGCGCGCTGTCCGCGCTGCGGGCCGGTGAGGCCACCGGGGCGGAGCTCCCGGTGCTCAACCGGATGCTGCTGCTCACCGTCAGCGGGATCGCCGCCGGCCTGCAGAACACCGGCTGACCCGCGCCCGTCGCGGGCCGAGGAACTGGCCGCCGGGTGCCTGGGCGCGCGGGCGGCGGGCCGCCCGGACGTTTGGAACCAGGCGCCGGGGAAAGACGTGAGTGCTTACCAAGCCATCACGCAAGGAGGTAAGCCATGACGATCGGGGCAGGCCTGATCCTGATCGCGGTGGGAGCGATCCTTCGGTTCGGGATCTCAACGGTGTCCACGCACGGCTTCGGCATCCATACAGTCGGCGACATCTTGATGTTCGTCGGAGTCCTGGGCGTGGTGCTGTGGCTGCTTGTGTTCGCCCCGTGGGCTCCGCGCGCTCGTAGCCGCCGCACGGTCTACCGCGAGGTATCGCCCGGCCAGGTGCCCCCGGCCCGCTACCGGGAGGTGGAGGTCGATGAGGTGCCCGGCCCGCCGGTATCCCGTCGATGATCCCTACGACGAGTACCGTCGCTGAGCAGACCGCGGACGGGAGCCCGCTCCGGGCGTACCGGCCGGGGCTGGTGCCGAGGATGTGCTTGAAGTGGCGGTTCAGGTGCGGCTGGTCGTAGAAGCCGGCCTGGGCCGCCGCCAGGGCCGGCGGCACTCCGTCGAGCAGGAGCCGCCGGGCGAGATCGACACGCCGGCTTGTCATGTACTGATGCGGGCTCATCCCGAATGCCCGGCTGAACGCCCGGACCAGGTGGGCCGGGTGGGCGTGCAGGGTATCGGCCGCTTCCCGTAGCGTCATTGACTCGCGGAAGCGGGAGTCGATCAAGCCGCGCAGCTCGCCGGCCACGCCGGCCCCGGCCATGGGCGCGCCGGGCCCGCGGCGCTTGCTGAGGTGCCAGCGGAGTCGTTCGGCGATGAAGGCCAGGCGGTGCTCCGCCTCGAACTCATCGCCCGGCTGGCCCAGCCCGCGGTGCAGCTGGCTGATGCGGTGCCGCAAGAGCGCGTCGTCCAGCACGGGCTGGTCGACCGCGTGGCCGATGAGGCTCGCGGGCAACGTCGAGAGATCGAGGTAGACGACCCGCTTGCCGAAGCCCGCGGACGTGGCGGCGCGCCCGTTGTGCGGGACTTGCGGTGGCAGCAGCGTGACGAGCCTGTCCATGGCGCCGTGCTCGTGATGGTGCAGGTCGTACCTGATCATCCCGTCGTCGACGATCAGCAGTGTCCACGCCTCGTGCGCGTGCATCGGGTAGACGTGGCTGGTCATGCGCGCGTGGAAGACTTCGGCGACGCCGGGAACCCGCGGCCGCCAGGCACGAACACGCGTATCGATGGCCACGCAAGAATCGTACAAGACCGGCGGCCGGGTGACCCGGTTCGATCGACGGCATGGATATCGATGACGTGAAGTCAGGCAGTATGGAATCCGGCGGGGGGCCGGTCAGGTTCGACACCAAGATCGCGGTTGTGCTCCGCGACGACCTGGAAGTATGGCAGCGGCTTAACGTCACGGCGTTCCTGGTCAGCGGCATCGGGCAGCGGGACCCCGAGGTGATCGGCGAGCCCTACGCGGACGCGGACGATACGGAGTACCTGCCGATGTTCCGCCAGCCGGTGCTTGTCTTCGAGGCGGGCAAGGAGACCCTCACCAGGTGTCACGAGCGGGCGGTCGGCCGGGGCGTGGCCGTGTCGGTCTTCACCGCCGACCTGTTCGCCACCGGCAATGACCGGGACAACCGGGCGGCGGTGCGGGCGGTCCAGCGGTCAAGCCTGGACCTGGCCGGCATAGCCGTGTACGGCCCGCGCGGCGCGGTCGACAAGATCGTCAAGGGCGCGCGGATGCACCCCTAACTGCAAGGCCGGTTAGTTAAGTAGGTGGCCCGGCGGTCAAGGCGCTGGTAGTGCCGCGGCGGCAGGGTGATGGTACGCGGGAGGAACCGTGTGCCTGGCGTTGCCCGCGAGCAGCCGGACGGGGCGGCGCCGCCGGACTTACCGGTAAAGAAATCACAACCGGTAAAGAAAAGACGCTTGGAACGCTTTTTCTTTACCTCGGGTGAAAAGTTTACCTGTTGCGAAAAGTTTACCGGTAAAGCTGGGTACAGCAGGGGCGGGTGATGCGCCAGGCCGCCGGGGCGCCCCCGCGCGGGCCGCCCCGCGGCCACCATGGCAGCACGGGCGGCCTGTCACGACGGGACTCCCGGCGCGGGGCGCGCCTGGCCGGCCAGCCCTGCTTCCCCCGGGGCCCCGGCTGCCCTCCGCGGCCACGCCGGCACCCGCCGGGACGTCTTGACCGCCACGCAAACCAGCTAACTGACCGGACTTGCCCCTAACTGGCGTCATCACGCGGGAAGCAAACTAGACGGCCGCCGGAGCAAGCCGCGCTCGTTCTGGATGACAGTCATTCCAGCAGGGGAAGCGAGCGTCCAGCTCCGCGCCCTCGGCCAGCCGGGCGAGGGCCGCCGCGCTCGGCTGGTCATCGGGGGTGTAGACGACCAGGCGGGCGCTCGGGACGGCGGTGACCGCGAAGCTGTTCGAGGTGGCGGTGATGGGGCCGACCGTCGGGTGGCGGAAGCGCTTGGTGTGCCTCGTCGGCTGCGCCACCTCATGGGACGCCCAGGCCTGCGCGAACGCAGGACTGACGGCCTCGAGGCGGCGGATGAAGTGCGTCCACGAGGGGTCGCCCACGTGACGGCCGTAGGCCGCGCGCAACTGCCCGACCAGGGCGAGGCAGTGGCTCGCCTGGTCCTGCAGCGGGCTGCAGCAAGACGGGGCGGTTAGGTTCACGAGCAGGGTGTTCCGCTCGCCGGGCGGGGCCTCGCAGATCCCGGGGAAAAGCGCGGCGTACACGTCGTTCCAGGCGATCAAGTCGAATCGCTCGGTGAGCACGCAGGCGGGGAACCTGACGGCGTCGAGCACCTGCTGCACCTGCGGCGGTAGCGGGCAGTCGGCGCAGTCCGCGGCGGCGGCCGCGCCAGGCAGGTCGGCGAGGCGGAACAGGTGGGCCCGCTCGACCGGGTCGAGCCGCAGCGTGGTGGCGATAGCGTCAAGCACCTGGACGCTCGCGTTGATCGGGCGGCCCTGCTCAAGCCAGGTGTACCAGGTCACGCCCACCCCGGCGAGCTGGGCGAGCTCCTCGCGGCGCAGTCCGGCGGTGCGTCGCCTGGTGCCGGGCGGCAGGCCGACGTCCTCGGGGCTGATCCGCTCCCGCCTGGCGCGCAGGAAGGCGGCGAGCTCGGTCCGGCGGGCGGCTGTCGCCGTGGCTACCGTGGTCATAACGTTCATCCTCCCGTGCCGGGGCCCGGCCTGCCAGGTGGTGTTAATACCAGGATAATCAGGCTCTTGGTACCAGCATAAGTGGAGCGGGAGGCTAGGTACATGACAGAAATCGCAGAACGCGTACGTTCCGTCGTCGCGAGCCGTCCCGCCACCGCGGGCAGGCCGCGCCGCGCCGTGCCGCCCGGCGCGGCGTTCGCCATCGTGCTCACCGGCCAGGCAATGGCGGTCATCGACACCAACATCGTCAACGTGGCCGTGCCGGCGATGCACGCCACGCTTGGCGCGTCCGGCGCCGGGCTGCAGCTCGTGGTGGCCGGCTACACCATCGCGTACGCGGTGCTGCTCGTCACCGGCGCGCGGCTCGGTGACATCCTCGGGCACCGGCGGGTGTACCTCGCCGGAGTGGCGCTGTTCACCCTGGCCTCGCTCGGCTGCGGCCTCGCGCCGACGACCGGCGCCCTCATCGCGCTGCGGTTCCTCCAGGGCGTCGGCGCCGCGACGATGATCCCGCAGATCCTCAGCCTCATCCAGCGGACCTACACCGCGCCGGGCCCGCGGGCCCGGGCGATGAGCTTGTACGCGACCGTGATCTCGGGCGGCTCCGTCCTCGGCCAGGTGCTTGGCGGCCTGCTCGTCTCCGCCAACCTGTTCGGCAGCTCCTGGCGGCCGGTCTTCCTCGTCAATGTCCCGGTCGGCCTCACGGTGCTCGCCTTCGGGCGGCTGCTGCCCGCCGGCCGTTTCGACGGGGTCCGCACGCTTGACCTGCCCGGCCTCGCGGTGCTCACCCCGGCCGTGCTCGCGCTCGTGCTGCCGCTCGTGCTCGGGCAGCCGCTCGGCTGGCCGCTGTGGGGATGGCTGCTGCTTGCCGGGTCCGCCGGGGGCTTCGCCCTGCTGGCCGTGGTGGAGCGCCGGGTGGCAGCGGGCGGCGGGCAGCCGATCCTGCCCCGGTCGCTGCTCGGGCTGCCCGGCATGATCGCCGGCCTCGGCGGCCTGTTCGCGTCGATGGTGACGTTCGGCGGCTGGCTGTTCGGCCTGGCGCTCGCGCTGCAGGACGGCCTCGCGGAGTCGCCGCTGCGGGCCGGGCTCACCTTCGTCCCGTGCGGCGTCGCGTTCGCGCTGGTCAGCATGAACTGGCGGCGGCTGCCCGCCCGCTACCACGAGCGGCTGCCGGTAACCGGGTTCGTGGTCAACAGCGCCGGGCTCGTGTGGTCCGGGCTGCTGCTGCACTCCGGCGGTGACGGCGGCGCCTGGCTGTACGTCGCGCTCGCCGTCTCCGGCGGCGGCATGGCCGGGGCGTTCGGCGCGCTGATGGCCCGGGTGCTCTCCCGGGTGCCGGTGGCGGTCGCCGCGGACGCGAGCGGCGTGATCGTGACCGTGAACCAGCTGGGGATCGTGACCGGGATCGCGACGTTCGGCTCGCTGTACCTGAACCTGGCCGGGCGGCTGCCCGCGGTCAGCGGCCCGCGGCAGCTTGGCGCGTTCGCGCTGTCGTCGGGTCACGCCTACCTGGCCGTGGCGGCCGCGCTCGCCGTGCTCGGGCTCGCGGGCGCGGCGCTCGCCCGCGCGCACGCCCGGCTGGCCGCGCAATGACCTCGGGAAGGCGTAGGCTCCTCCCGTGAGCAGGACGCACCGACTTGACCTCGACGACCAGACGCTGCGCGAGTGGGACGCGGTGGTGCTCGACTCCGGACCGGACGGCATCGTCCTTGACCGGTCCGCGTTCTACCCGGGCGGCGGCGGCCAGCCGCCGGACCACGGCGTGCTGCTGTGGGGCGGCGTGCAGACCCGGATCGTGGACGCGCGGAAGAGCTCGGACGACGTCTACCTCGTGCCGCTGGACACCGACCCGCTGCCGCCGCCGGGCACGGCGGTGCGCGGCGCGGTGGAAGACGAGCGCCGCACGGCGCTGATGCGCACCCACTCCGGGCTGCACGTGCTGTGCGGCGTGGTGTTCCGCGACTTCGGCGCGCTGGTCACCGGCGGCAACATGGAGCCGCTCACCGCCAGGATGGACTTCAACCTGGAAGGCGTGCCGCCGGGCTTCAAGGAGGCGGTCGAGGACGCTTGCAACGCCGAGCTCCGCGCCGACCGGCGGATCGACGTCCGCACGCTCCCTCGTGACGAGGCATTCAGCCTCCCCGACATCATCAGGACCGCGACCAACCTGGTGCCCGAGGACGTCAAGGAGGTGCGGATCGTGGACATCGTCGGCCTGGACCAGCAGGCCGACGGCGGCACCCACGTGGCGTCCACGTCCCAGGTGGGCCGCATCTCAGTGGTCAAAGTGGAGAACAAGGGCAAGGGTTTCCGCCGGCTGCGCATCGCGGTCGGCGACTAGCGGCCGCGTGGTTCCGGCCGCGCACCGACTAGGGGGCGAAGGCAATGGACGATAAGCAGAACGAGAGCGGGCTCCGCCTGCCCCCGTCGCATGGCATGTGGCTGGCGCTCGACGTCGTGCCGAGCACCGGCTCGACCAACGCCGACCTGCTCGCGCGGGCGGCAGACCCGGCAAGCCCCGAGGGGCAGGTGCTCGTCGCGGAGGAGCAGACCGCCGGGCGCGGCAGGCTCGGCCGGTCCTGGTCGAGCGTGCCTGGCGCGTCGCTGACCTTCTCCGTGCTGCTGCGGCCGGCCGCCGTGCCCGCGGCGCGGCGCGGCTGGCTGACGCTGCTCGCCGGCGTCGCGGTGGCGTCCGCCGTGCGGTCAGTGGGATGCGTCGACGCGGTGCTCAAGTGGCCCAACGACGTGCTGGCCGGCGACCGCAAGCTGGCGGGTATCCTCGCCGAGCAGTCACCCGACGGGTCGGCGGTGGTGATCGGCACCGGCCTCAACGTCGCCGCCGCACCAGGCGAACTCCCGGTTTCCGCCGCCGGTCTCGTACCCACCTCGCTGCGCGCCGAGGGCGCCACGGCATCCCGCGAGGACCTGCTGCTCGGCCTGCTCGACCGGCTTGAGTACTGGTACGCGGCGTTCCGCGCCGACCCGGACCCGCGGCGGTCCGGGCTGCTCGACGCCTACCGCGAGCTGTCCGGGACCTTGGGACGGACGGTCCGGGTCGAACTCCCGGCGGGCACTGCCGTGACCGGTGTCGCCCGGGACATCGACGCCGAGGGGCGGCTGCTCGTCGCCGAGGGCTACGGGGACTCGGTAACGGCCGTGTCGGCCGGCGATGTGGTCCACGTCCGATGACGCCCCTACCATGTCCTCATGGGTCATGACCGCTCGCTTGCGGTGGGCGAGGAGCCTGTGGCAATCCTGCACCCGCACTGGAAGACGCTGGTAGGGCCGATCGCCCTGACGTTCGTGGTGGTCGCCGCGCTGCTGGCGGGTGAGGTGCTCATCCCCGGCGGCAAGTGGGCGGCGGCGGGGCGGCTGGCGCTCGCCGTGGTCGCCATCGCGCTGCTCATGTGGTGGCTGATGTACCCGATCCTGGTCTGGCGGACGACGGTGTACGAGCTGACGACCAGGCGGATGCGGCTGCGGGACGGGATCCTCACCCGCAACGGCCGGGATATCCCGCTGTCACGCGTCACCGACGTCTCCTTCCGCAAGGGGATCCTTGACCGGATACTCGGCTCCGGCACCCTCGTCGTGGAGTCGGCCGGCGAGCACGGCGAGTTGCTGCTTACCGCGATCCCGCAGGTGGAACGGGTGTCGGCGACGCTGTTCCAGCTTGTGGAGGGCGAGCGGCAGCGCGACGACCAGCCGCGGCCCGGCCCCGACGGTGACTGGGGCGGGCGGCCGATGCGCAACTGACGCCGAGTCCCGCGCGGCTGCCGAGGATGCAACCCTTTTACCGCGGCTTTACGATCTACCTATGACTCGAGTGCTGCTCGCTGAGGACGACACCTCCATTTCAGAGCCGCTGTCCCGCGCGCTCCGCCGGGAGGGCTACCAGGTGGAGATCACCGAGGACGGGCCGACGACGCTGGGGCGCGCGCTGTCGGACGGCATCGACCTGATCCTGCTTGACATCGGGCTCCCCGAGCTCGACGGCCTTGAGGTGTGCCGTCGGGTCCGCGCGGAGGGGAACGGCGTCCCGGTGCTGATCCTCACCGCCCGGGCCGACGAGGTGGACACGGTCGTCGGCCTCGACGCCGGCGCCGACGACTACGTCACCAAGCCGTTCCGGCTCGCGGAGCTGCTTGCCCGGGTCCGTGCCCTGCTGCGGCGCGGTACCACGGAGGCGCCTGGCACCGTGCGCGGCGTCCGGGTGGATGCCGAGGCGCGCCGTGCCTGGCACGGCGACACCGAACTCGACCTGACCACGAAGGAGTTCGACCTGCTGTGGATCCTGCTGCGGGACGCGGGCAAGGTCGTCACCCGCGAGCAGATCATGCGCGAGGTATGGGACGCCAAGTGGTGGACGTCCACCAAGACGCTTGACATGCACATCTCCTGGCTGCGCCGCAAGCTCGGCGACGACGCGCACCACCCGAGGTACATCACCACGGTGCGCGGCGTCGGCTTCAGGTTCGAGCGCGGCGACTAATGCGCCGGCGGCTGTGGCTGTCCGCGGCGGCGGTGGCGGTGGCCGCGGTGCTCATCGCCGCCGTGCCGCTGCTCGTCGTCGCCGCCGCCCACGACGCCGGCCTGCTGGCGCTCGGCCTGCCACTGCTCGTCGTGGCCATCGCCGCGGCCGTGATGCTGGCCCGGTCCGTTGCGCAGCAGGCGGCCCGGCCGGTGGAAGAGCTCGCCGAGGCGGCCGGCCGGCTGGGCACGGGTGACCCGCGGCCGGTCGGACGGCGGTACGGCGTGACCGAACTCGACCAGGTCGCCGATGGCCTGGACAGCGTCTCCCGGCGGGTCACCAACCTGCTGACCGCCGACCGGGAGCTGGCCATCGACGCCTCCCACCAGCTGCGCACGCCGCTGACCGCGCTGTCGATGCGCCTGGAGGAGATGATCGCGTCGGCGGATGACCCGGACGCGGTCCGGGAGGAGGGCACGGCCGCGCTCGCCCAGGCCGAGCGGCTCGCCGACGTGGTGACCCAGCTGCTCAGCCCCGCCCGCCGGGTCGGCGCCGGGTCGGCGGGCCTGATCAGCGTCGACAAGATCGTGCTGCAGCAGATCACGGAGTGGGAGCCGGCTTTCCGGCGGGCCGGGCGGAAGATGGTGCTCATCGGGGAGTCCCGGCTGCAGGCCCACGCCACTCCTGGCGGGCTGGCCCAGGTGATCGCCACGCTGCTTGACAACGCACTGATGCACGGCAAGGGCACGGTGACGATCCGCAGGACGCAGTCGGCCGGCTCGGTGGTGATCGAGGTCGAGGACGAGGGCAACGGGGTGCCCGCCGACCTAGTTTCCCGGATCTTCGAGCGGAGCGTCAGCGGCCGGCCGGAAGGCACCGGGCTCGGCCTCGCGCTCGCCCGGACTATGGCGACCGCGGACGGCGGCCGGATCGTGCTCGCCCGGCGCAGGCCGCCGGTGTTCGCGGTATTCCTGCCGCGCAACCCGCCGGCCGGCCAGGCTAAGGCGGGCAGCAGCGGACCGGCTTAGCAGCCCGCTGAATCAGACCCATTCCTTTGAAAGGCCTGCTGCCATGCCCGGCAGGCAAGTCCAGCAGGCAAGTCCAGCGGGCCCCTAGCTCTTGCGGTGGCGGCCAGACTGGCGCGGTCCCGAGGGCGCGGCCGCCGGCCGCGCCGAACGCTGGCCGGCCGGCGCGGCGGCAGGCTCGCCCCAGGCCGGTGCGGCGGCCTGGTCCCAGGAGGACGCTGGCTGCCTGGACCAGGAAGAAGCCGGCTGCGGCTGCCTGGACCAGGCGGAGAGCGGTTCCTGGCCCCACGGGGACAGCTGCGCGGGGGCCGCCGCCGGGCGCTGCGCCGCCTTCGCCGGGGTGAAGAACGACGGGTCGAGTTCCCACGGCGGGTAGTCGGGGACCCGCGTCACCGCGGCCGGGCCCGCGTCTTCCTCGCCGGGGGCGAGGAAGACCCACCTGCGGTAGGCGTAGAACCGGAAGATGGTACCGAAACCGGTGCCGACGAACGAGGCCGCGTTGTACTCAAGCTGACCGTGCAGGTTAAGGCCGTAGGTGACCAGGCCGACGACGATCTCGGCGATGGCCAGCCCCACCAGGTTGAGCGCGATGAAGAGCACGGCCTCCCGCTTGAGCTCCTGGTTCTCCCGGTGCTTGAACGTCCAGAAGCGGGAGCCGAGGTAGGTGAACACCGTGGCGAGAGAAGTCGACACCGCCTTGGCCGCGAGCGGCTCGACATGGAACTTGCCGTGCAGCACGGCTGCGCCGCCGAGGTCGATCACGGTGCCGATGCCGCCGACGATGCCGAACTTGAGTAGTTCCGGAAGCATCGTCTGGACGCGGGAGTACAGGCCGGGAGCCGGGAGGGCCATGCGCGGATTGCCCCTTTCGTCAGGGTCGCGGGTCCACGGTATTGGCCTTACTTGCCGGAGCGTACAGATTTGCCTGAATTGTTGCTCTCAGTGGCAGGCTGTCTGCCGGTCATGACCCCAGCCGTGGCCGTGCGCCGCCGGGCCGGCGCTGGCCGGCCCGGCGACTCACGCGCAGGACGGAGCGGCGCTAATCCGCGGCGGTGCTGGCCTGACGGTCAGCGGCCAGCCGCCAGACGAGGTAGATGACCGCGGTGAGCACGAAGCCGACCTCGAAGGTAAGGTCGCCGAAGCTCCCGTTGTGCGAGGGCACGAGGCCGGTGTACTTGGTCTGGTTGGAGAACAGCCAGATGGAGACGCCTGCGCCGACCGCCATCGCCACCGGGCCCGCCCAGTTGGTGTACTTATGGTTGAACAGCAGGTGCTCGAGCTGCGCCGGGTCCTGGCGGCGGCGCAGGTACATGTCGCAGAACATCACCGCGAGCCAGGGGGCGATCCAGTAGGCGATGATCAGCAGGAAGTTGTTGTAGTCCTCGCCCGCGTTGTGGAGGCCGGCCCAGCCGACGAAGAAGCCGATCGCGCCGAAGCCGAGCGCGACGATGGCCCGCCGGGCGGCGAGCGGCAGCTTGAAGCCGATCGCGGTGAACGAGATCGCGCCGGAGTAGATGTTGAGCGCGTTCGCCGCGATGCCGCCGATGACGATGGCGACGAGCGTCAGGTCACCCAGCCAGGTCGGGAAGATGCCGGTCCAGCCGGGCCGTCGGGTTGGCGGCCGACGCGACGCTCGGCAGGGTGCCTGCCGCCGCGCCGACCGTCTCGAGCAGCACGCAGGACAGGAACAGGCCGAGGCCGGACCACAGCGCGATCGCCCGCTTGCTCGTCTCTGGCTTGAAGTAGCGCGTGTAGTCCGAGGCGTAGGGGTTCCAGCCCACCGCGTAGCCGAACGTCGCGCCGAACTCAATGAGCCACGCGCCGGGGATGGTCTTGTGCGCCGCGCCCGGGTGGCCCTTGCTGAGCGTCCACACCGACGCGATCAGGAAGATCACCACGAGCACCGGGAAGGCGTACCGCTCGAAGACGTGGATCAGGTTGTGGCCGAAGAACGCCACGGCCAGCTGCACCGCGACAACGATCAGCAGGCAGAGCACCTCGGGCATGTGGGTCAGCGCGTTCAGTGCGAGAGCGCCGCTGACGCTGTTCACCGCGAACCAGCCGATGCCGGCGACCAGGGAGTTGATGCCGGCGGGCAGGGCGTTGCCCCAGTAGCCGAAGCCGCGGCGGCTCAGCACCATCTGGGGCACGCCGTACTGCGGGCCCTGGGTCGACAGGATGCCCTGGGTGATCGCGCCGAGCGCCGTGCCGAGCACGATCGCGAGGACCGTCGCCCAGAAGCTGAGGCCGAAGAAGACGACACCGATGAAGCCGACGAAGACCGTCGCGAACTCCATGTTCGGCGAGGTCCAGGTCCAGAACAGCTGCAATGGGCGGCCATGCCGCTCGTTGAGCGGGATGAACTCCGCTCCACCGGGCTCGACGGCGATGACCTTCTCGCCGTACGACCCCTCTCTAACCTCAATGTCGTCGCTTAGCGTTGACATGCATAACTCCCTGCGGACGTGCGCGGCCAGGGGGGCTGCCCTGGAGCTGACAAGCCTCGCTTGGCTAGCGAGGCCTCGGTGTGGCTGGCGAGGCCACGATGGGGCTGGCGGGGGGCTGGCGGGGGGAGAGGGGTCGCGACGCTGCGGTCTCGTTCGCCACGTTGGTTGTACCCAGTATTGGAGGTTCCGCGTAGGCTACACCGCGTGCTTTCACCACTGTCACCTGCGGGACCTGTCGGGCCGATCGCGCGCAAGTCCGGCACCGGCATGCCGGTCGTCGGGATGGTGGGCGGCGGACAGCTCGCCCGGATGACGGCCGCGGCTGCGGTCGGCCTCGGCGTCACCTTCCGGGTACTGTCCGAATCGGAGTCGGAGAGCGCGGCGCTCGTTACGCGTGATGTAACGGTCGGGTCGCATCTCTCCCTGCCTGATGTGACGGCTTTCGCAGCCGAATGTGACGTTATCACGTTCGATCATGAGCATGTACCCGGCCCGATACTGGCCGAGCTTGAGTCGGCGGGGACCCTGGTCCGGCCGGGCGGCGGCGCGCTCCGCTACACCCAGGACAAGCTCGCGATGCGCCATGCGCTGCGTGCGCTTGATGTGCCGTGCCCCCGGTTCGCGGCCGTTTCCTCCGTCGCGGACGTCGAGGCGTTCAGCGGGGGGCGGCTGCCGGTCGTGCTCAAGGCGGTCAGCGGCGGCTACGACGGCAAGGGCGTCTGGGTCTGCGCGTCCACCGCGGAGATCGCGGATGTCATAGCGCACGGCATCCCGCTGCTCGCCGAGGAGTTCGTGCCGTTCCGGCGGGAGCTCGCGGCGCTGGTTGCCCGGTCACCGTCCGGGCAGGGTGCGGCCTACCCGGTGGTGCAGACCGTGCAGGTCGACGGCATCTGCCGGGAGGTGATCGCGCCGGCGCCCGGGCTCAGCCCTGACGTGGCCGTCGAGGTCGAGGCGCTGGGCTTGCGGATCGCGGCGGAGCTCGGCGTGACCGGCCTGCTCGCCGTTGAGTTGTTCGAGACGCGCGGGGGAGGCCTGCTCGTCAACGAGCTGGCCATGCGGCCGCACAACAGCGGGCACTGGACCATCGAGGGAGCCCGCACCTCCCAGTTCGAGCAGCACCTGCGCGCGGTGCTTGACCTGCCGCTCGGTTCCTGCTCGCCGCCGGACGGCTCGTTCACCGTCATGGCCAACCTGCTCGGCGGCACCGATTCGGACGTTTTCGACCGGTATATCCACGTAATGGCGGCCGACCCGGCGGTTAAAGTCCACTTTTACGGTAAGGAAGTTCGCATCGGCCGAAAAATCGGGCACGTCACCATAGTCGGCGGCCCCGAGGACGACGTGGCGGCCGTCAGAGACCGGGCGCGCCGCGCGGCGAGCTACCTTCGCTGGGGCACCGAAGACGGCGACTGAGCGGGAAAATCCCTGATCAGGCGCAGCGGAAGAGCCCCGGCATTTACTCTGTCACAAGATGATTAACGCAGGTCGGTACTGGAGGCTTCGTGACTGTTGGCCAAACGCTGACCGAGGCCCGTGCCCAGGCGGGTCTGACCGTCGATGAGCTCAGCGAGCGCACCAGGATCCGTGGCACAGTCATCCGCAGCATCGAGCAGGACGACTATGAGGCATGCGGGGGGGACCTGTACGTTCGCGGGTACGTCCGCGCGCTCGCGGGGGCGGTAGGCATCGACGCCCAGCCGCTGATCCGTGAGTACGAGGCCGGCCGGGCCGGCCAGGGGAGTGAGCGCGCCAACGGCTCGACCGGCCGGCACGCCAAGGGTTACCCCGCTGCGCCAGAAGCGCCGACCGCTTTCGACCTGCCCGCTGCGCCCGAAGCGGCTTACCCCGCTGCGCCCGAAGCGCCGACCGCTTTCGACCTGCCCGCGGTAACCGCGGACCCGGCCGGTGAGGCCGACCCGAGTACGACGCGATTCGACCTGCCCCCAGTCTCCGCTGAGCCTGTCTTCACAGACCCCACGCCCACCGCTTTCGACCTGCCGGCCGTTCCCCCGGTGCCGCCGGCCGAGGTGCCGCCCGCGGCGGCGCAGCCGCCGGGCTCGGCGGACACCCGCTTCGACCTGCCGCCGGTGACCGGGGACCTAATGGCCGCGGGCTACGACCTCATGCCGCAGGCATGGCCGGGCCAGCCCGTCGACTCAACGGCGGTCATGCCCGGCCTCGGCTACCAGCCCGCGGCCTCACAGGACTTCCCCGGCCAGCCTGGCGACCCGCGGTTCGGCGCCAGGCTGCCCGGTACCACGCATCCCGGCACAACGCGCAGGCGCCGCCGCGCCGTCGTGGCGGCGGTCGTCGGACTCGTCGCCGTGGTCGGGCTCGGCGCCCTCGGCATTCGCCTTGCGGCCGGCGGCACGTCGGCCCGCAGCACGGCAGACGCCGGCGCCTCGGCGGCGAGCGCATCGGCCGCGGCGGCCAGTGCGAGCGCCGCGGCGCAGGCGAGCGCGGCGGCCAGTGCGAGCGCGGCGGCCAGTGCGAGCGCCGCGGCGCAGGCCAGCGCCTCGGCGGCGGCCAGTGCGAGCGCCGCGCAGGCGGCCGCCAAGGCGGTCACCAGGCTGCCCGTCACGGCCGCGGTCGCGTTCGGACCTGACGGCCCCGCCGACGGTGACGACCCGGGCAACGCCAACGGCGCTATCGGCGGCGGCGCGTCCCAGCCGTGGTCCACCCAGTGGTACGCCACCCCTGAGTTCGGGATGCTCAAGCACGGCACCGGCCTGCTGCTCGACCTGGGCGGCAAGGTCACGGTCAGCAGGGTCGTCATGGACCTGAGCAACTACGGCGGCGCCAGCCTGGAGATCCGCGCCGGCAACGGCACGGCGCCGCAAGACCTCAGGGTCGCCGCGACGGCGAGCAACGCAGGCGGCGTACTCCGGCTGACGCTGCCGCATCCGGTATCGGCCAGGTACCTGCTTATCTGGTTCACCAAGCTGCCGCCGGACGGCTCAGGGCATTATGCGGAGACGGTCTCCCGCGTTCAGGTGGCCGGCCACCGCTGACCTTGGCGAGGCTCACGATCGCCGTTCGCCGTTCCGTTACGCTTGGTGCGGTGCAGAGTGATTCGCCGCTGGTCGGCGTGGTGATGGGCTCGGACTCGGACTGGCCGGTGATGGCAGCGGCGGCCGAGGTGCTGGATGAGTTCGGCGTACCGTACGAGGCGGACGTGGTGTCCGCGCACCGGATGCCGCGCGAGATGATCGCCTACGGCGAGCAGGCGGCGAGCCGCGGGATCAAGGTGATCGTGGCCGGGGCGGGCGGCGCCGCGCACCTGCCGGGCATGCTGGCCTCCGTGACGCCGCTGCCGGTGATCGGGGTCCCGGTGCCGCTCAAGCACATGGAGGGCCTCGACTCGCTGCTGTCGATCGTGCAGATGCCGGCCGGGATCCCCGTGGCGACGGTCGCCGTCGGCGGCGCCCGCAACGCGGGACTGCTCGCGGTCCGCATACTCGCCGTCGCCGATGAAGAACTGCGCGCTCAGATGATCGAGTTCCAGGCCCGCCTTACCGCGCAGGCCAAGGCGAAGGGCGCGGCGCTGCGCGACCACCTCGGTTAGGAGCCTGCTGAACTTGCCATTCTCGCGCTGCCGGCGGATCGCTATGCGGTCTAGTAACCGGGCGCCTTTTGCCAGCGGTTGTCACGGTTCGCCGCCTATCGGTGCGATGCTCCAAAGATCTGTCGGAGAGTAGCTGTCTACTGACCTTCGGTATCGGTTTGGGCACGGTGCTGTTCTAGGGGTGTTTACACCTGCGGCGGTGGGGCAATCTAGAGCCTGCGCGGGCAGCCGGAACGGGACCGGCCGCAAGTGTCTGGTAGGGGAAACCGGGCGCGCTGCGCAAACGGGGTCAAGGGGGAGTGACATGGTGTTTTCTGTGTCCAAGAGCCGTCCGTTCCGCTCGCTAGGCCTGTGCCGGTCCAACGGCAAGCACGCGGCGCCCAAGGGCTGGGTACCGGAGCCGCGTTCGGCGCAGGAGCCCGCGGTCGAGGGGCGCCGGCCGGCTCACGCGGCGTCGATGCCGCGGCTGACCGGCCCGCACGCGGGTAACAGCCAGCGGGCCGCCTGACCGCACGCCGGGCCTGACGACACCTGGCGGGGAGGGAACGGGGCGGAGAAGGCGGAGCCCGCCCCCGTTCTGGCTGACGGGCTGTCGAGCCGCGGGTACCGGGGGATTAGCATCTGGGCATGAGCACCTTCGCACTGTCGGACGAGCATGAGGCGCTGCGGGAAGCGGTGCGCGCGCTGGCGGAAGACAAGATCGCGCCGCGCGCGGCGGACATCGACCGGACCGCGGAGTTCCCCTGGGACGTGTACGAGGCGCTGGTGAAGGCCGACTTCCACGCGGTGCACATCCCCGAGGCCTACGGCGGGGCCGGCGGCGACGCCCTGGCGGCCGCGCTGGTGATCGAGGAGGTCGCCCGCGCCTGTGCGACGTCCTCGTTGATCCCCGCGGTGAACAAGCTCGGCACGGTGCCGCTGATGCTCGGCGCTTCCGAGGAGGTCAAGCAGCGCTACCTCCCCCCGGTCGCGCGGGGCGAGGGGATGTTCTCCTACGCGCTCTCCGAGCCGGAGGCCGGCTCGGACGCGGCCGCGATGCGCACCCGCGCGGTGCGGACGTCCGGCGGGTACCTGCTCAACGGCGTGAAGCGGTGGATCACCAACGCAGGCGTGTCGAAGTACTACACGGTCTTGGCCGTGACCGACCCGGACGCGGGCGCGAACGGCATCACCGCGTTCGTGGTGGAGGACGGCGACGCCGGCTTCAGCTTCGGCGCACCTGAGCACAAGCTCGGCATCAAGGGATCGCCGACCCGCGAGCTCTACTTCGACAACTGCGAGATCCCCGCGTCGCGCCTGGTCGGGCCGGAGGGTGAGGGGTTCAAGATCGCGCTGCGCACCCTGGACCACACGCGGGTCACCATCGCGGCGCAGGCGCTCGGCATCGCGCAGGGCGCGCTTGACTACTCGCTCGGCTACGTGAAGGAGCGCAGGCAGTTCGGCAAGGCGCTCGCCGACTTCCAGGGGCTGCAGTTCATGATCGCCGACATGGCGATGAAGCTGGAGGCGGCCAGGCAGCTCACCTACGCCGCGGCGGCCCGCTCCGAGCGGGCGATGCACGGCGAGAAGGTGCCCGACCTGACGTTCTTCTCCTCCGCCTGCAAGACCATGGCCTCGGACGTCGCGATGTCGGTCACCACCGACGCGGTCCAGTTGCTCGGCGGCTACGGCTACGTGAATGACTACCCGGTAGAGCGCATGATGCGCGACGCCAAGATCACCCAGATCTACGAGGGCACCAACCAGATCCAGCGGATGGTGATGGCGCGGCAGCTGCTCAAGGGCTGGTAGTCGGGCGCTGACCTGCGGTTTCTCGGTGCTGCCTCGCGCGGAACGGGCCGTCCGGCGGTCGAGTCGGGCGGCCCGTTCCCGTGTCCGGATTGTCCGATTGATGCCGGTTATTTCCCGTCGTTTCCGGACCCCGTGCTGAATCGGTGCTGACCCTAGCGGCACCGGGGCACGTGAATCCGCTTGCCAGTCAGCCGTCAGGTGGGCTGGAGGTCGTCGTGAGGTACATCGCAGGTCAACGACAGGTCCATGGCCACTGGCCGAGTCGATGGTGAGTGTGATCGCCGACGGGCCCGGGTCGATCCGCAGACAGGCTAGGGAGCGGTGTCGAGAGCCGCTAGCAGCCGTTCGCCGAAGAGCGGGGTGCCGTGTGTGGACAGATAAGCGGCGATCTCTGATGCGGTCATCCTCGGGCCGGACTTTCCGGTTCTCCCGGCGATGGCGCGGACGGCTGTGACGACCTGACCAGGGTGGATGTCCAAGAGGTCGAGCAGGAAGTCGTCAAGTGACTGCCGGGCTATCGATGCCGGGAGGGCGGCGCGCGGGAAGTCGGCGAGGTTGTCGGTGACGATCACGTCGGCCCGCCCGGCCCGCGCGGCGGCGACTACGTGCCGGTCGTCCGGGTCGGGCAGGTAGATGGTGGGAATGAGTTCCTCCCACTCGGTGACGAGGGCATCGGGGAACGTGATCCGCATCTGCCGGAACAAGCGGGTTAGGTAGGCGTCAATCTCCTCGGCGGATGCGCCCCGCTTGGCGAGGAGGACCCGGAGGGTGCGGTCGAGCTCGGCAAGGATTTCGGTGCTCCACAGCGGCCGGTAGGCGCCGGCACTGGCGATCTCGAGCAGCACGTCGCGAGCCCTGCTGGGCACGAGGACGCAGGTATCGAGGAGCGCGGTCGCCATTCGTTCTATCCCTCGGTCTTCCTGCGCGCCGCCTTCAGGGCGGCCTTCACGTCCTCGGGGTCGGCGTCGTAGAGGCCGAGGCGCTCGGTGTCGGCGATCATGTCGGCGAGGGCGAGCTCGGCGGCGCTGCGTTGCCTCCTGCGGTATTCCAGCAGGTCGTCGAGGCGGACCTTGCGGTGTCGGCTGGGCTTCTCAAACGGGATGGCGCCGGTTTCCAGCAGGCGCACCAGGGTGGTGCGGGAGATACGCAGGAGGTCGGCTGCCTCCTGGGTGGTCAGCAGCAGGTGGTGCGGGGCGACGGTGACGGCGAGGCCCGCCTTCATCGCGGCGGCGACCTGCAGGAGCACCTCGAACATCGGCGCGGGCAACTCGACGCTGCGACCGTCCGGCCCGGTCAGCCGGGCGCGAGGCTCGGCCGCCTCCCGGCCACGGTCGCGCAGGGCGCTGAGGAAGTCGATGATCTCGGCAGCGTCCTCATCGGGCAGGTAGGTCTCGTCCTGCAGCGGCTGGTTCTGTGCTGGCGATGACATGGCCCGTTCCTTCTGTTCGATACGATCACACCGATCGTTTTGATCGATTGTATCCTGGGCCTGCGTTAACGGCAAACAGCGGCGGACCAGGTCGATGGGCGAGATTGCGGCCAGTGACCCGGCCGGACGGCACCCTGCAGGCCACCGAAGGGACGCCCGGCGAACTGGCGGAGAGGGGGCTGGTTGGCGGCCAAGTGAACATTCTCGTTCGATGTCGTCTCGAACCGCAATGCCCACGAGGCCCTCGCGATGAGGGCAATCGCCGACCGATTCGGCATCGAGTCGTTCGAGTACACGAACATCAGTCCCACCATCCACGGCGGCGACGAGGTGCTGCCCAGCCAGTCCCGGGAGATGCCTCGCACGCGCAAGCCGTATGTCGGCTGCAACGCCGGGATCACCCACTTCCACGCCGACCCCCACGGGAAGGCGTCCATCTGCAAGGTCGGCCGCGACCCCCAGGTCGACCTGATCGCCGAGGGCGCCGGCGGCCTGCGCAGGCTCGCCGATGCCGCTGACTTGCTGCTCACCTGGCACGGCGGCTGTGTCGGCTGCACCCTCCAGAAGACCTGCGGGACCTGCATGCCGCTGGCCAGCCTCTACCGGCAGGGTCACCCAGGCCCGCGAGGCCGCGGTCGCCCCGCTCGTCCGGGACATCTCCCCGGCCCTGCTGTGGCACTTCGACGACGCCGGGTGGAACGTCCTCGGCTACCAGTACGCGCCTGGCCGCCACGCCGACCCGGCGAACGTCGATCTGTTCGCCGCCGCCAACGCCCGGCTGTGGGACGAGACCGCGCAGTCGAGCACAAGCGACTGGACAGCCAAGATGGCACAAGCCGGGAAGTCATGGACTGCCTACCGCCAGGCTCACTGAGTCCAGCAGATGACGCGCCAGGGGCCGCTACACCGGCCTCACTCCCGGCGAGCAGGCACGCAGGTGGTTACGGCTGAGCGTGCTGAGCAGGTCAGGTAGATCAGCCCCCCTGCCCCCACCACCAGTTGGCATTCCGTGCCGCCAGCTAATCCGTACTCTATTCCGTACCCCGCTTACACCGGAATAAGTTGACCGCCGGGAATGCGCAGGACCCGGCGGAAATAAACCTTCCGGTGGACTCCCAGACTTTATATACGCGCATAGCTCGTAAAACAATCGTAGATGGCGCGGCGGACATGCATGCTGACATATAAATCCCACGGTCTCCTTCTCAGGGCGAGGAGCCGGACAGTGACGCGGTCTGACCCCTGCCCGTGCACTGGAGCGCGTGCTCATCCTTGAGCAGAGAGCGCGAGGGTCTGGCATGGGCAGGTATGCGACGAGGCAAGCAGGCAGGCGGCAGGGCGAGGTAGCAGCGGATCAGCGGGAAAGAAACGGCAGGAGTCAACCGGCACGGTCACCGCCACTTGGCGGCGGGACCGACGATCTCACTGGCCTCCGAGCAGCCACTTTGCCTTCGCCGGCAAGAAAAACAGGGCCGGCGGTGAAAAAAGAGGCTGAAAACCCGATTTATGAGTAGTCAGCGTTTTGCGGCGGCAGCGGGACCTGGATCCCATGTCCATACTGCCATGCCCTCATCCCGTGCCCGCGCTGCCAGGGGCACTGTCCAGAAAACAGATCGTTCTCCCCGCCGTTCATGGTGCCGACGACGGCGCCCCGCCTGAACGCCTGAGCGGCCGGCCACGGCGGCTCGCTGCGCCGTCCCCGGCCCCGTTCCCCTGGCCGGGCGCCCGCGGCGCACGTGCGGCGCGTCCGGGCCGGACAGCGGCAAGCCCACTGACGGGCCAGCCCCGCCGTCCTGCCGCCCGTGGCACCCTCGGACGCCGTGCCCGGCCAGGCAGACTTCCGGTTACCGCCATCGGCTCGACATCCAGGGCGGAGTCGGCGCTGGATATTGCTGGTCCCGGACGGCAGGCCAGCCCGCGCTGCTCACCGGCCCGGACAGGAACCGGGACACCGGGGGGATTCAGCACGGTGCCGACGGCCGTCGCCCGGGAACCCGGCCCCCTGGCCCGCGCCACACCGAAAGGCCGCACCCCCGGCGGGCGGAGGCTGCCGTGACGACCGCCCGGGGCAACCGCGAACTTGACGACGTGGCCGCAGGTGAGCGTGCATCCGTCCGGCACCGGGCTGCCCGGCGCACGGCTCCCGTGGGCGGCTCGAACCGGCTTCTCTCTGTCGAGGAACTGGCTGCCTACCTGGGCGTGCCGAAGAAGACCGTCTACGGCTGCTGGCGGCAATGGGGCCTGCGGGGTTACCGGGTGGGCCGGTACCTGCGGTTCCGCGAGCGGCACGTGGAGGAATGGCTCCAGACCCGGGAGGTATAGCCGCCGTGGCCAGGATCTTCAAGCGCTGCTCCTGCCCCGAAGACCAGTGGGACGAGCTGCCCGCACCAGTGGGTGGTCCGCTACCGCACGACCGGCGGCCGGTCCAGCCGTCAGCGCGAGCAGTCCTTCGGCGACGACCTGCGCGAGGCCGAGGACTTCGCGCTCAAGGTCGAGCACGACAAGCGGGCCCACGTCTTCGTCGACCCGAAGGCGGGGCGGATGCTGTTCCGCGACGCGGCCGGGACCTGGCTGGACCAGCACCTCGGCGCTGACTCCAGCATCGCCACCTACCGGTCGGTGCTCCGCGCCCACATCGACCCCGCGATCGGCGGCAAGCCGATCGGGACGATCCGCCGCGAGGACATCAAGGCGCTCATCGCCGCGATGCACCGCAAGGGCCTGTCGGCCAGCCGGATCGGTTGCGCCCACCTCGTCGTCAGCGCTGTGTTCGCCGAGGCGGTCCGCGACAAGAAGCTCGCTGAGTCCCCCTGCGCCGGCATCCAGCTCCCCGGCGTCGTCACCGCCGCCGACTTCATTCTCCCGGCTTACGCGCAGATAGAGACGCTCGCCGCCGGGCTACCAGCCGGACTGGGCCGCCACTGATCTGGCTGATGCACGGCTGCGGGCTGCGGATCGGTGAGGCGCTCGCGGTGAACGTGCGCTGCCGCATCAACAGGGGGAAAACCCTGCGGGTACAGGAGCAGGTCAACCCGGCAGCGCAGCTGAGGCCGCTGAAGTTTCGCCGGGAAGGGGAGTTCCGCGACATCCCGCTGCCGCAGTACGTCAGCGAGGCGATCGACAAGCACGTCGCCGGGCACGGCACCACGCCCGACGGGTACCTGTTCCAGGGGCGCAAGCACAAGCTCGTCATCCGCCGCAGCTACCAGCAGGACTTCCAGCGCGCCGCCGCCAAGGCGGGGCTGCCGCCGGAGTTCATCCCGCACTCACTGCGCCACCTCTACGCCTCCACCGCCTTGGCCGAGGGCATCCCGATCACCGAGGTCTCGCGCTGGCTCGGCCACAAGAGCATCGAGGTCACCCACCAGATCTACGGCCACCTCGTCCCCTCCTCCTTCGACCGCGCCCGCACAGCCCTCGACGACGCCTTTCACAAGAGCCGCTGCCAGCCGTCCCGGAAGCCCGGACGCTGAAGTCACCTCCCCGACGGGGGCCCGCCCAGGCGGCCTCGTCCGGTCAGGACCGTACGCTAGCAGCGGCGTCACCAGCTCGGCCAGTCCTCGTCCCCGCGGCGCCCTTTCGGGGCGGGGGGGTCCTGCCATAGGTCCCGTTTCCGGGTACTGGTCCGGCGGCGAGCGGGAATACGCGCGGTACAGCCCGGGACAAGGGGGCTGGCCCCGCTCTGATGGTGGAGCCAGCCTCCTGGATTTCTGGCCGCTAAGAGTTCAGGTAGCGCACGACTGCCATGACGCGCCGGTGGTATTGCCCGGTGTCGGGCGGGAGGTCGAGCTTGAGGAAGATGCTGGCGATGTGCTTTTCGACGGCGCGGGGTGAGATCACGAGAAGGCTCGGCTATGGTGGTGTTCGACAGGCCTTCGGCCATGAGGGCGAGCACTTCCGTTTCCCGGGGGGTGAGCCGGGTGAGCGGGGTGGTTTTGCGGCTGCGGGCCAGGAGCTGGCGGACGACCTGCGGGTCGAGCGCCGTGCCGCCGCCTGCCACCCGCTGGAGTGCCCCGATGAACTGCCCGACGTCGGATATCCGGTCTTTGAGCAGGTAGCCGATCTTGTCGGTATTGCCGGCGAGGAGCTCGCTGGCGTAGCGTTCCTCGACGAACTGCGAGAGCACGACCAGGGCGACCGACGGCCAGCGGCGGCGGATCTCGATGGCCGCCCGCAGCCCTTCGTCGATGTAGGCGGGGGGCATGCGGACGTCGATGATGGCCAGGTCGGGCTTGCAGTTCTCGACGGCTGCCAGCAGGGACGGGGCGTCGCCGACCCCGGCGGCCACGTCGATGTCGCCTTCGGCGAGGATGCGGCTGATGCCCTCGCGCATCAAGACGCTGTTGTCGGCGATCACCGCACGCACGGGATCACCGCCTCGATGCGGGTGGGGCCGCCGGGCGGGCTGGAGACGGTGAAGGTGCCGTCGATGGACCTGACCCGCGCGTCGAGCCCGGCCAGGCCGCCGCCTGGCTCGATGCGGGCGCCGCCGTCGCCGTCGTCCTCGACCGCCACGCGCAGGTCACGCTCGCCGGCCTGGATCATGAGCGTAGCGGTGCGGGCGCTGGCGTGCTTGGTGATGTTGGTGATGGCCTCGGCGGCGACGTAGTAGGCGGCTGCCTCCCGGACCGGGTTGGGGCGCTGGGGGAGGTCGACCCGCAGGGTGACGGGGACGGGGCAGCTGGCGATGAGGGCTGACAGTGCGGCGTCGAGGCCGCGTCCGTCGAGTACCGACGGGTGGATGCCCCGCACCAGGCCGCGCAGTTCCTCGATCGCGGTCTTGGCGTCCGCGTGGGCCCGGGCCACCAGCGAGCGGGCGCTGTCGGGGTCTTTCCCGAACCTGGCCTCGGCGATGCCTAGGTCAACGGCCAGTGACACCAGCAGCGGCTGGAGCCCGTCGTGCAGGTCCCGTTCGATGCGGCGGCGCTCGGCCTCGGCGGCGGCGACAGCCTGGGCGCGCGCTTCGGCCAGGCGGTCTATCTCGGCCTGCTTGGTCGGCGCGAGCAGCGAGCGGGTGGCCCGGCCGTAGCCGCGCACCAGCGGCGGGGCTGCCAGCAGGCCAAGCGCCGCGATCACGGCGCCTGCCGGGACCAGGGCTGCGGCAGGCGCCTGCTTCAGCAGGCCGGGGACGGGAAACGCGACCTGGGGCGCAACGCTGCCCGCGGCCAGGCCGGTCAGGCCATAGGCGGCGAGAGCGGCGGGTGCGGCAAGCAGCCAGCCGGCGCTGGCGTTCACCGTGGTCCATGCGGCGTCGCGCCAGGTCGCCGGGTCGGTCAGCAGCCATCCAAGTCGGGTGCGCCTGCTGGCCTTCGCGCCGCCGGGCAGCGGCCGGTACGGTTCGGCGACCGGCGTGCCGCACCAGGTTCCGGCTAGGCGCCTGGCCTGGTTCGCCAGCCGCCGCATGGCCAGCAGGACGGACGGGAGCAGCAGCAGGCTGACGGCGAGTCCGGCGAAAGGAGCCGCCCGCACGGCCGACGACATCCACGGCGGCGGGTTCAGCAGGAACCCGGCGCCAAGCCCGGCGAAGGTCAGCGGCGCGGCCAGCGCAAGCACAAGCACGGCGCCGGCCAGCGGCAGTCCGCACAGCGCTAGCCCGCGGGCGGCGGCAACGGCGCATTCGCTGGCCCGGGACCTGATCCGGTCCCGCCAGCCTAGGCCTGCGCTGTCCCGGCCCTTGCCCTGTTCATCGCCTGGCATGCGGCCCACACCGGCAACGATACTGGGCGGCGGCGGCGATGACAGTAGTGTGCGCACGGGGGCTGACGGTGGGGCTAACCGAACCCTCGATTTGGGTGTGCGGCCGATCGAATCCGGCCTGGCGCCCGCCGCACAGTTGGTGTCATGAGCGTACTTGAGCTAACGAATGTCTCGAAGTCCTTCGGGGAGGGCACCGCGGCAGTGCACGCGCTCGCCCGCGTCACCCTGTCGGTGGAGCCCGCCGCGATGGTGGCGGTGATGGGGCCGAGCGGCGCGGGCAAGTCGACCCTGCTCACCATCGCCGGCGGCCTGGAGGACCCGGACGAGGGCGAGGTACTCGTCGGCGGGGAACCGCTTGCCCGGATGTCCCGTAACGACAGGGCACGGCTGCGGCGCCGCGCCATCGGTTACGTCTTCCAGGATTACAACCTCCTCCCCGGGCTCACCGCGGCGGAGAACGTGTCGCTGCCGCTGGAACTTGACGGCGTGCCGGCGCGGAGGGCGCGTGCGGCGGGGATGGCCGCGCTAGAACAGCTCGGTCTTGCCAGCCGGGCTGGTCATTACCCCGACCAGCTGTCGGGCGGTGAGCGCCAGCGGGCCTCCATCGCCCGCGCCGTCGTCGGCGACCGACGGCTGCTGCTGGCCGATGAGCCCTCCGGCGCTCTCGACTCGGCCAACGGCGAAGCGGTCATGGACCTCATCAGGGCCGCCTGCGACCGGGGTGTCGCCGCGCTCGTCGTTACCCACGACGCTCACCTGGCGGCACGGGCTAACAGGATCGTCTCCATCAAGGACGGTCACCTTGTCAGCCAGGCCGGCTGCATGTCCGTCCTGCGCTGGGATGCGCCCGCGGAGGAGAACCGGTGAACGCGGCGGCGACTGTGCCCGCCGACGGGCGGCGACCACCGAACGGCGGGGCCCCCGCCCGGCGCGCGATCAACCGCTGGGCCTGGCGGCTGTTCCGCCGGGAGTGGCGCCAGCAGCTCCTCGTCCTCGCCCTGATCACTGCCGCGGCGGCGGCCACCATCCTCGGCGCGGGCATCGCCGCGAACACGCCACCGCCGCAGCACGCTGCCCTCGGCGGCGCCCAGTACGCGATCACCATTCCCGGCAGCGACCCGCACCTTGCCGCCGACATCGCCTCGGTCACCGCCCAAGTCGGTGCCGCGGGTGCCGCCCACGGGAAAACACGTGGCACACCGCCGGGCAAGCCGGTTCAGGTCGTGGAACAGGAGAACCTCACCACGGGCTCGGTGAACCCCGTCGAGCTGCGGGCCGAGGACCCGGACGGCCCGTTCGGGCAGTCCTCACTCGCGCTGACCGCGGGCCGCTACCCGGCCTGCCGGTGAGGTTGCGCTGACGCCGCAGGTCGCCTCCCTCTACAACATCGGCATCGGCGGCCAATGGCACGCCGCGGGACGCGTCTGGCACGTAGTCGGCACGGTGGAGAACCCTGACAACCTGCGTGACGAGTTCGCCCTTGTCGCCCAAGGGCAGATCCCGACACCGGATGCCGTGATCATCCTGTTCAATGCCACGCCGCCCGTTCACCTCCTCCAGGAGGCGACGCTGCAGGCGCCGTCGGGCGGGGGCGGGTTCAGCCCGGCGGTCATCGTGCTCGTCCTGGCCATCGCCGGCCTGCTGTTCACCGGCCTGATCGCCAGGGCCGGCTTCACGGTACTGGCGGGGCGTCGGCTCCGGACGCTCGGCATGATCAGCGCCCTGGGCGCCACCGACCGCCACGTGCGGCAGGTCATGGTCGTCAACGGCGCGCTCGTCGGGGTGATCGGAAGCCTCGCCGGGGCCGTGACCGGTTTCCTGGTCTGGCTGGCCTACGTGCCCGGCCTGCAGGCCAGCGCCGGTCACCGCGTCGATGCGCTCAGCCTGCCCTGGGTGGTAATCGGCGTCGTCATGGCCTTCGCCGTGCTGACCGCGACGCTGGCGGCCCGCCGCCCGGCGCGTGAGATCACCCGGATGCCGGTCGTCGCGGCCTTGTCCGGCCGCGCGCCCCGCCCCAGGCCAGCCCGCCGCACGGCGATTCCCGGGGTGATCCTCCTCGCGGCCGGCGGCTACCTGCTCGCCAATGCGGGAGGCTGGGGTGCCACCGGCACGAGCAACACCCTGCACCTGCTCGGCGGCCTGGTCGCGGCGGTGCTGGGCAGCGTGCTCATCGGCCCGCTGGGCATCAGCGCCCTCGCCGCACTGGGGCGGCATACGCCGGTCGCGGGCCGGCTTGCCCTGCGCGACCTAGCCCGCTACCGCGCCCGATCGGGTGCGGCGCTTTCCGCGATCAGCGCCACCGTCCTGATCGCGGTGCTGATCTGCGTGCTCGCCGCCGCCCGCTTCTCCAACGGGGTCGACTACTTCGGGCCGAACCTGCAATCAGATCAGGTCGTCGTCTACACCCCCTCAGGTGCCGCGGCAGCCGGGATCACGAGCCAGAACCTCTGTGCTCCCATGGGAGACGAGTTAAGCAGCCGCGCTGAGCCGCTACGGGGCCGGCGTGCGAGCCATCGCCTCTTCTCTCGCGGCCAGCAACGTCCTCACCCTCGAAACCGCAACCGGGCTGCTGCTCCAGACCTCCGACGGAGGTACAGACGTCGGCCTGCCCTATGTCGGCACGCCCGAGCTGCTGGCCCACTACGGCATCCGGGCCAGCCAGATCGACCCCACCGCCGTCGTGCTCACCTCCCGCGCGGGCCTCGCCAGCGCGTCCGCGCTGCAGCTCCCGTTCAGCTGCACGTTCAGCAACACATGCCCGCCCGCCAGCTGCATCGCCAGCCCGCGCCTCCAGGTGCTGAGCCAGCTGCCGGCCGGCCAGGCGGAGCCGAACCTCGTCATCAGCCCCTACGCCGTCAGCAAGTACCGGCTGAAGCCCCAGCCGGCAGCCTGGCTAATCCAGGCCAGGCAGCCGCTCACCGCTGCGCAGGTCAACGGCATCCGGCAACGCGCCGAATCGCTCGGTCTCAGCATCGAGACCAAGAACGACAACCTGTCGCTATCCCAGCTCGATGCCTGGGCCACCGAAGCGGGCATCCTCCTGGCCCTCGGCGTGCTGGCGATGACCGTTGGGCTGGTGCGTAGCGAGTCCGCCGCCGACCTGAGGGTACTCACCGCCGTGGGAGCCACCTCCAAGACCCGCCGCGGCATCACCGCGGCCACCGCGGCCGGCCTCGGCCTGCTCGGCGCCTTCACCGGCACCGCCGTCGCCTACCTCGCCGCCGCCGCCTTCCTGAAGAGCCAGCTCAGCGAACACCTGAACAGCGTTCCGGCACTAGATATCCTCCTCATCCTCGCCGGGATGCCAGCCGTCGCCGCGGCGGGAGGCTGGCTGCTCGCCGGACGGGAACCATCTGGCATCACCCGCCAGCCTCTCGAGTGAGCGGTACCGACATGCTCGCCGACCCCCTGCAAACCGCATGCAGGTATTCCTGAACTTGTCCGGCGAGACGCCTTGGCATGTTCGCCGCCTACTCCGCGCAGGTGGCGGACATGCCATGCCGCATGCGTGCGGCTGGGTGCTGAATCCATGCTGACCCACGCCCGCCCCGCATGCCATCTACCAGGGGAAACTGCCCGCCGGTCCACGATCACCCAGATCTACGAGGGCACCAACCAGATCCAGCGGATGGTGATGGCGCGGCAGCTACTCAAGGGCTGGTAGACGGGCGCTGACCTGCGGTTTCTCGCTGCCTATCAGGTCGGGCAACGGGCCGTTCGACGCCGAGCCGGGTGGCCGGTTCTCGCGTCCGGTTTACCCGATTGGTGCCGGTTATTTCCCGTCGTTTCCGGACCCCGTGCTGAATTGGTGCTGATACCCCCGTGGGCTGGTTTCACATCGTCGGGATTGGCGTGCGTCTGCGAGCCTGGGGTCAGTCGCCGGGCACCTCGACCCGCCGCTCGCCGACGAGAAGATGGCCCACTTCGGCGGCCACCTGCAGCTCGCTGGACCCGACCCACGGGGCCGCCGTGATGGTGTGAAGAGCGAGGCCGGCGACTCACAATGCAAAGCGCTATGACCGCTGAGCCGCCATGGCGCGGTCGGCGACGGAAACTTCGACTACCTCGTCCAATTCCCAGGCTCCGCTTAGGTAGCTGGGCCTGAACAACGCAGCGCCCGCACCCTCAGTTGAATGCCAGCTCGGCCTCGCGGGGTGCGTCGTACCGGTGGGGCCAGGCGCGCGCGACCGACACCAGCGTGACGTAGTGGTGCCATCCGGGGAAGGACCGCCCTTCGAAGTGCAGCAGCCCGGTGTTGGCGTAGAAGTCGTGCAGCTCGGTGTCAACTTGGTCGCTCAGCTCGGTCAGCTCGGTCACGCTTGGTTGCCTGGACGCGTCGAGGGTGGTCAGCCAGATCGATTTCGCGCACCGGCGGACCGCTGACCATTCGGCCGCGACGAACCTCGGCGGAGGGCTGAACTGCACCCAGGACCGGACCGGCGGCGTGGCCTGGCGCACTCGCGGCATCGGAGGGCCCGCCGACGCGTCGGCGGGCAGGCTGGTGACGATGAACGGCGACCGGCCCGGACGGGCGGCCGGGATCTGCCAGGTACTCATCGCGATCGAGCTGCGCTTGAGCGAATGCGTGATGACGTCGGAGAATGACAGGGTCAGCCGGGCCGAAGGGCCGGACTGGACGACCATCGCGGGACTGCTGGCGGCGACCTGCACCACGAAGTTCAGGCCCAGCGACTCCAAGCCTGCCGTCAGCGCGTCGGCGTCCTGCTCGAACCGGATGTCGGCAATGACGGGCGCCGGCGGCAGGCCCCACACCGTCACCATCTCGTCGAGCGCGTCGAGGACGTGCCGCCAGGTAGGCAGGCACCGCTCGTCTTTGGGCACCCGGGCGGCTTCCCGCCGACGGCTGTCCTCGTCCCAGGCCGGCGGCAGCGCCAGCCGCCAGTTGACCGGGCAGCAGCCGCGGGCGCCGACCAGGAAAATGGCGATCGCCCGCTGGCAGTTCAGCACGCGCCCGGTCGAATGCGTGAACTGGCGGGCGACGCCGACAGAGCTGTCCCCGTTTTTCGGGAAGACGATCTCCTTGACCACCCAGGCCACCGGCTCGAGTTCGCTGACCATCTGGGTGGCGAGATCGCGGCGGACCGCCCCCCAGTCCCAGGTGCTCTGGTTCACGAACTGCTGCAGGCACTGCTCCACGCCGCCGCCCGGCACCAGGTCGGATATCTTCTTCACGGTCTTGCGGCCCGGCACGGTGTGCAGACCGCGAACGTACAGCTCACCCCATCGGCGTTGATCGGAGCGGGCGAACGAAAAGAACAGATTGTGGCAGAATTCGGAAAGCCCGTCCGTTCCGATTCCTTCATCTAGCGTGCCCGCGGCTGGGTCTGGACCGGCGGAAATTGTCATTTCAGCTCCCCGGACTACTTCGGCGCTCTGCTCTTCCCCTAGGCGCAGAAGTGTGTCCATCGCGTGGAATTCTGTGCGCGTCCTGGTAATAGCATGCGCCGTGGCGGTGCGCGGAACCAGGATGAACCTATCGTGGAACCCGTAGTACCAGCATTAGAAGTGCCTGCAGCAAAAGGTTAAGTGGATCTTCGATAGCTCAAAATTGGATCATTTGTCTTACCGCAACTAACGTTGGCCTGTGAGCACACGCATAATCACGGGTAGCCGGGTCGCGGTGGTCGGCGGGAGCATAGCCGGATGCGCCGCAGCCATCGCGCTGTCGCGCGCGGGGTGCGACGTGACCGTGTACGAGCGCAGCCACGGAGACGTGGCGGACCGCGGCTTTGGCACCACCACGGCGCTGCAGAACGCGCTCGCCGTCGAGCGCTGGCGGGGCGGAAGCTGCTCTACGAGTAGCGCAAGCCGCCTCCGCAGTCCGGATTCCCGGCTACGGTGGCGCAGATGTCGCGCACGCTGCTGTCGTCGAGCAGTGTCGCGACGGGGATGTCGAGTCCCAGTTCACGCCGGAGGTGACTGCGCACCTCCATGGCCAGCACCGAATCCAGGCCGAGCGATCTTAGCGGCGTGCCCGGACCAACCCGCCAGCCGGGCAGGTCGAGCACCTGGGCGACACGGTTACGGACGGCCTCCTCGATCTCGGCCGGGCTGGCCGGCGCCTCCGGCGCCGTTCGGTGAAGGTCAGTGCGGGCCGTCGTGTCCTCGTCCGGCGATGCCGGCCGGGCAGCGGGCACCAGCCTGGCGGTGCGCGGTCTGTCCAGCCAGAACCTGTCCCGTCGCCAGGGATAGCTTGGCAGCCGGACGAAGCTCGTGCACGCGCCGTTCAGTTCCGGCCAGCACAGTGCGGAGCCGGCGGCGTAAAGCCGCCCTGCGGTCGCGAGCAGGCAGTCGCGTTCCGGCTCGTTCCTGCGCAGCGAGTACAGGGCGCGGTCAGGTCCAGCCGCCCGCAGCGTGTCCCGCATCGCGCTGAGCAGGACAGGATGCGGGCTGATCTCGAGGAATAGCGTGTCACCCTCGTCGACCCGGCCGACCGCCTCGGTGAACCGGACCTTCTCGCGCAGGTTGCTGGCCCAGTATCCGGCGTCGAGTTCGTTGCCGTCGACCGGCTCGCACCGCACGGTCGAGAACAGCGGCGTGCGCCCGGTGCGCGGCCGGATGCCCGACAACTGACTGCGCAGTTCGTCGAGGACGGAGTCGACCTGACCGCAGTGCGACGCGTAGTCGACGCTGATATTGCAGAAGAGGACGCCGCGCCGGGACAGGCGGTCGCCGATTTCCCCGAGCGCTGCGCGATCTCCGGACAGCACGGTCGACGCCGGTCCGTTTGCCGCAGCCACCGCGACGCGCCCCCGGTGACGGCTGATCTCGTGCTCGACGTCTTCCTCTGGCAGGCCCACCAGCGCCATGCCGCCTCTGCCGCGCAGGCGGTCGGTCAGGATGCTGCGCCGGCATATGACCGCCACCGCGTCTTCCATCGACAGCGCGCCCGCGACATACGCCGCCGCGACCTCGCCCATGCTGTGACCGATCACCCAGTCGGGCCGCACGCCCCACGAGCACCAGAGCGCGGCCAGTGACACCTCGATCGCCCACAGCGTGGGCTGGATGACGTCCGGGCCCTCGTCATCGAGGCCGTCCCCGAGGAGCTTGTCGAGCAAGGACCATCCGGCTTCTTGGCGGATGGCGATGTCGCAGGCAGCCAGTTCGGCGGCGAAGGCCGGCGAGCAGGCCAGCAGATCACGGCCCATCCCGGTCCACTGGGATCCCTGGCCGGGAAATACGAAGGCCACCTTCGGCGGGACCTGGCCGAGTCGGTAACCCACGCAGACGTCGGCGGAACCGCTGCCTGTCGCGAAGTCGGTGAGCGTGCCGGCGATCTCGGCCGCGCTGTCGCCGGCCACCGCCAGCCGGTTCTCGTGATGCTCGCGCCGTTCCCCGGCGGAGCGGCATATGTCGGCCAGGAGCACCCGGTCACGGTCGGCCTCGCGCAGCAGGCGCGCGTATCTCGTGGCGAGGGCGGCCAGCCCGTCGGGGTCCTTGGCGGACATCGGCAGCAGGTAGGTCGCCAGGTCCAGGTCCGGCTCGGCTTGCTCGCGCCCCGGGCCGGTCGCCCTCGCGGGCATGGTCGCAGCCGGGACGTATTCGCCCGCCACAACATGCGCGTTCGTGCCCGCGATGCCCAGGGCCGTGACGCTCGCGATCAGTGGCCAGCCGCGATCGGGCAGCGGGGTGAGCTGCCGGCAGATCGTCACCGGTGACGTCTCCCAGTCGATCTTCGGGTTCGGCGCGTCGAGGTGCAGGCTGGGCACCACCGTCCGGTTCTGCAGGCACAGCACGATCTTGATGAGGCCCGCCATCCCCGCTGCGGCCTCGGTGTGGCCGATGTTCGTCTTCACGGACCCGAGGAACAGCGGAGTGTCGAGCGCACGGCCCCGCCCGAGGACCTTTATCGCCGCGCCGATTTCCACCGGGTCGCCGACGTTGGTGCCCGCGCCGTGTGCCTCCAGGTAGTCGACGTGTCCCGGGTCGACCCCGGCGTCTTGATAGGCGCGCGCGAGCAGGTCCTCTTGCGCGGGCTCGGACGGCGCGATGAGAAACCGGCCCGACCGGCCGCCGTTGTTCGTGGCGCTGCCGAGGATGAGCGCACGAATCGGGTCGCCGTCGGCGAGGGCATCGGGCAGTGCCTTGAGCACCACCACTCCGGCGCCCTCACCGCGGACGAACCCGTCCGCCTGGACGTCGCCGAATTTGCACCTGCCATCGGGCGCGAGCAGCGAAGCGCGTGAATACATGACGTTCATCTCGGGGCTGAGGAGAACGTTGGCCGCGCCCACTATCGCCAGGCTGGACTCTCCGGAGAGGATGCTCTGCCGGGCGAGGTGCACCGCGACCAGTGAGGACGAGCACGCGGTGTCGATGGACAGGCTGGGGCCGCGCAGGTCGAACGCGTGCGAGATTCGGCCGGCCGCCGCTGACCTGGCGGTGCCTAGCCCTGAGTAAAACTGCAGGTCTCCGGCGTCGAGGAGCAGGGCCAGGTAGTCGGCGGCCGCGTGCCCGATGAATACCCCGGTCCGGCTCCCGCTGAGAGTCGAGGGCACGATTCCGGAGTCTTCCAGGGCCTCCCATGCCGTCTCGAGCAGCAGGCGCTGCTGCGGGTCGATGCGCTTGGCCTCCCTCGGGGCGATGCCGAAGAACCTAGCGTCGAATGCGTCGATGTTGTCGAGGAAGCCGCCCCAGTGACTGGCGGCGCCGCCGTGGGCCGCGTGCTTCGGCGCAAGCTCGTACCGGTTATCGGGAAGCTCGCTTATGGCATCCCTTCCTTGCCGCAAGAGCTGCCAGAATTGATTCGCACCGTGCGCTGACGGGAAACGGCATGCCATTCCGATAATGGCAACCGGAACCTTTCCGCCGTGACTTATTGATGCCATGTTAATTCTCCGTAGTAATATTATCTAGCAGGCCGGGTAGCTATAGTTTCCCGCCCGATGGCAAGTTGGCGTCGCCGCGGCGAGCTATCCGGTCGCGCAATCGCCGTGCATTTTTGCGCAGCAGACGTCGGGGCTCCGGATGGCAAGCCGTCGCCGGTCTACATTGATCCGTCATCGGCCGTTCGATGACCTCAATATGCACTCGCATGCCAGTAGAGAAGCAATAGTGACATAACATAGTCACAAATCCAAACGTGATTTTTGGCAAGATGGCTAAGAATCAAAACTTTCGATAGCGCAACTCCGTGGTGCTGCCGGTGCGCACCCCTGCTCCCGTGATTATTCTGGGAACTCGGAAGCTGTAATTTTGTAGTGAAAGTTGCCGAAGATTTCTATGATAACTGGGACTCGTTGAGTGGAAGAAACGCCGTTGACGGAACAAATCGGCGCGCGGAGTCGGCCGCGCCGGACGAGTGGCGGTTGACGGCCAGGGCGAGAGCAGGCCCGGGCGACGGCGGAGTACGGTAACGCCGGGAAATGATAAATTATGCCGGGCACGCTAACGTACGGGGTGCGCAATGGAAAAATGAGCAATTCCTTCTCGCCCAGCTCCGGGTGATGCAGGCGGCGAATATTGGCGTGATGCTCGGAAATGCTATATTCGCCCCAGAAGCGAGCGAACTCGGGGCTTTCCCGTGACAGGTCGCTGATGCGCTGCTCGATAATCTTGTCGCCGGGCCACCTGGCTATCTCGAGCCGCCAGCGAGCGGCCATGTTGCGGGCGAAATCCGCCCAGCCCACGATGGATTGCCGTGCCCTGGGCGACATGAATAGCCAGTACAGGAAATTTCGGTTTTCCGGCGGGAGTTTTGCCCAGTCGTCATACCATTCGGTGGCGGCGGGGTTCCAGAAGATAAGGTCGCACCGGTGGTTCACCACATACACCGGATACGGGTGCCGGTCCGTGGTCGCGACGACCTTGCTGAGCAGGTCCGTGACCGACAGGCTGACGAGGTCGGTCCCCACTTCGTCGTGCATCTGACCGTAGGCGAGGAAGCGCGCGTACCGGATCTCGTCGTCGCTGAGCTGCAGCACCCGTGCGACGCTGTTCAGTACGGCGTGGGATACGTTCTTATTGCGACCCTGCTCAAGATAGGTGTACCAGGTGGTGCTGACGCCGGCGAGCACGGCGACCTCCTCGCGCCGCAGCCCGCTTGTGCGGCGCCGGCCGACGAGCGGAAAGCCCGCGTGCTTCGGGTCAATCCGCTCTCGCCTGATACGCAGGAACCGGCCGAGCTCCATCCTGCGGTCAGCCTCTTCCGTCATGGCGCCTCCGCGGATAGCCGCGGCGGAAGACTCTGTTAGCTGCAACCGCAGTTCGTCATGATTCCGGGACTCTCTGTTAACGTATCACACCATCACTTAATGATTCGCCGCTGAGCGACTAGGGGCAAGCAACTTCACGGTCGCCGGCCGGTCAACCCACCTGTCGGCTGGGCCAGGCCTCGGCCAGTTCGCCGCCCGCCACTATCAGCGGTTCGCGCGGCCCGCCATAGATCCTCCGGGCCGCTCTCAGTGGACGTCGTGGTAGAGGAGGCGTTCGGCGATCGCTATCACGTCGGGCGCGTACCTGACCCGGATCAGCTGGAAGGCCATCTCGGCTTCGTCTTCACCGCGTTCGGTCGGCAGGCCAGCCTTGACCGCGAGCCGGTACGTTTCCGCGAAGGACCGCGTCTCGCGGCCGTGGTAGCTAACCGGTGAGCGGGATTCGTCCTCACCCAGTTGCATCGCCAGGCGCGGCAGGCAATAGCTGCCGATGGCAAGCAGGGGCCGGGTGTTCGGCGGGGCCCAGTCGGGGGCCGTCGCCTCCGTGATCGCCGCGCAGTCCAGCACGATCATCGCCGCCTTGGCCCAGCACAGCTTGCTGTCCGGCCGCAGGTGGGCCAGGGCCGGGTACGACAGGTGGGTGGTCTGGACGTCGGCGAACCAGGCGCTCCATTCGCCGAACATGCTGTCCAGGTGATCCCGCGATCCCGTCCGCAGGTAGTCGGCGAGCACGATCTCGGCATCGGGTGATTCGGTGGCCTGCGCCGCCAGCCTCGCCACGGGGCTTTCGCGGCGGCTGTAGGCCGACAGCACTCGCGTCAGGTATGCGCTGAAGGACGCGAACATGAGCCCGGTCGACAGCAAGGCGAACGCGGCGAGTCCGGCGCCGCCGGACTGCATGAAGAAGAAGTTGGCCAGCCCGTTTCCGCCGAACGACAGGCCGACGGTGCCCCAGGCGATCAGGGCGAAGCCCGCGGTCGCCGCCGCGGTCCAGGTAAGTCCCATGAGGAGCAGGCTTACCGGAGCGCAAAGGTCCAGGATGCGCTCGCGACGGTCGGCCTGGTGCGTCAGGCGTGCGGGCACCTGGATAATCACCGCCACGATCCGTGCTGACCACCGCGCGGCCAGCGAGGAACGCTGGCGGGGAGTGTAAACGGTGCGGATGACGCTCAGCCAGGTGATCAAGACCATGGCGGCAGCGAGCGCCGCTATCGTTATATGACTCATTCGCAGCCTCCCTGTCCAGCCTCTTATTAGGCGTCTCCCTCTAGGATGAAGCGACCGCGGCCCGGTTACCAGTAAGCATTTATGGTAGAACTCGCAGTGCCAGGTTGCTCCCGCCCGTTCGGGCCGGTCCTCGGCTTTTGCCTATTTCGTTAGCTGTAGATTGATTTCCGTCATGTGCTGAGCAAACCTGAATTCCGAATCGGAGCTAATCGCCGCCATGCGGAAGGGGGAAGCGATGCCGTGGCGCTTCGTCGGGCGTGCTGAGCAACTGGGTCAGCTCTGCCGGGCTCTGCAGAATCCGGCCTCTGGACCGATCGTGCTCGCGGGCGAGCAGGGTATGGGCCGGACGGCGCTGATCACCCGCGCGCTCGTCGGCGTGGACCCGGAGCACACCCGGATCGTGCGGGTCAGGCCCGCTGGATCCGCTCCGCTCAGTGCCCTTCAGGCCAGCCTTCCCGGCCGCTTGCCGGCATCGCTGACCCCCGATGAGGCGGCCCGTGCCGTCGGCCGCGCGCTCAGCGGCCCCCGGTCCGGACCCTGCTGGTGGCCGACGACGCACATCGGATGGACCATGCCAGCCTGCTGGCCCTGCGGGCGCTGAGCCGTCTGGGGGACGCCACACTCCTGGCCAGCCATCTGGTGCGCGCGGATCCGGCGTCAGGGCAGGATCCGACGGACTGCCTCGCGTACGAGCGGGACACGCTGTCGATTCTGCTCCCGCCGTTCACCGCCGCGGAGGTGGCCGATCTGGTCGGCCACCTCCGCGGCGGCCCAGTGCGCCAGGCCGCCGCCGAGGCGCTGCAGGCCGCGGCGGGCGGGAACCCCCAGGTGCTGCGCGAGTTCCTGATCGCCGAGGGACTCGCTGGGTCGATGGTTCTCTGCCGGGGCGAGTGGACCCTCGGGGCCGTGGACGCGGGCACCCGGCGAGGCGGTGGTGTGCCGCTGGCGAGCCAGGCCCGGCTGGCGGACGCGATCGGGAGCGCCTGGCCGGGGCTGGCGATCGACCGGCTCGATCAGCTCTGCCGGGTGTCGCTGTGGTGCGGCGCGTCCGGCCCAGTGGACTCGATCTGGCCGTTCCTGCTGCTCCTGCGGGGCAGCGCGGATGAGGCCATCGAGTTCGTTGACTCCCTGGGCGGCAGCACGCTGGCCGCGAAACCGCAGCTGGCGCTGGTCCGGGCCCTGGCCCTGGCGGTCGGCTGCGGCCAGCCTCGGGCGGCCGCGCGGTTCCTGCTCACCGCGGCGAGCAGCGGAGTCGGCCCGCCGGGGCTGCTGGCCGCATACCGTGCATGGCTGCTCACCGTCGCCGGGCAGGCGAGCGAGGCGGCCAGCGCGCTGCGCGCCATCCAGCACCGTAACCATGAGACCGCGCTGTTCGTGCACGCGGCGCGCGCGGGCGTGACCCGGCTAGGCGGGAACGCCGCCGAGACCGTGTTCCACCTGCGCCGGGCGCTTGGCGCGGCCGAGAGTTGCCGTGACTCGTGCCCGTGGATGTGGTCTTACCTGAGCGCGTGCCTGGCCGACGCCCTGGTGGTGGCCGGCCGGGGGACCGAGGTCGACTCGCTAGCCACCGGCTGGCGGTCGCGAGAGTCGACCTCCGGCCGCTACGTGGGGAACATCCTGCGCGCGCTGGCGCTGTGCTGCGAGCGGGGCGGGCCGGCCATCACGGCGGCCCCGGCCGGGTAAGTCGGCGAGGATCTTGGCCGTCAGGGCCCGGTAGGCGGCCACGATCTCGTGCTCGGGATTATGCCTCGCGAACAGGCCGTCACTGCCTAGCGCCGCCACCGCGGGACAGTAGGGCAGGGTGGCGATGACGGGCGACTGATAGACCTCCTCGGCCCGCTGGCACACCAGGTCCGCGGCTATGCCCTCGGGGACCATGTTCACCACGACAGACGTGCCGGAGTCGCCGAGCCTCGTTGCCAACACGAAGTTTTCCCTGGCCTCCGAGGTGAGGTGGTCGGCCCGGGTAATGACGAGCAGCGACGTGGACAGCGCGACGGCGACGGCCGTCTCGTTGGCCATGCCGCTGTGCGTGTCGAGGAACACCACGTCTAGGTCGAGTTCCTCGATCAGCTGGTCGAAACCCTCCTGCAGCAGGCCGATATCGTATCCGTGCGTGAGGATCTCGTTGATCTCGTTGATCCTGCTCCGGGCCGGCACGACCCACAAACTACCGCCGGATTCGTCGGCGGGCATGCTGCCCACCGCCTCGATGATCTCGCAGTTACCAACCAGGTAGTCGGCGAGCGACCGGCATGCCGCGAACTGGCCGACCCCGAAGAACCGGTGCAGGCCCGGGGTCTGGATATCGGTGTCCACGACCGCGACACGCCGGCCCGCGGCGGTGGCCAGGAGTGCCGCGTTCGCGGCGGTGGTGGATTTCCCCGTTCCTCCCCGATAGGAATGCACGGTGATTATGCGTGGCGTATCTGACATTGGTCATCATTCCCAAGCGGTAGCGAACGCCGGCAGCCGGTGAATGGTCATCATGGTGATGTCATCGAATTGTGCCGCGTCGCCTATATGTGCGTAAAGTCTGCGTTCTACGTTGTCGGAGATCGTCTTCCCGGATATGCCGGGCAGGCAGGCGGCCCTCAGGAGACGCTCCTCGCCGAAGAATTCGCCCGTAGGGCTGCGCGCCTCGGTAACCCCGTCGGTATAGACGAGCAGCGTGTCGCCGGGCGCCAGCCGGGTGTGCCCGAGGGCGAACACGCAGTCCGGGACCACCCCAACCGCGGGACCGGTGTGTTCCAGCGTCGACTGGCTCATGCCGTCCGAGCGCAGCAGCATCGGCGGGTTGTGCCCGCAGTTGATGTAGGCGACCCGGCCGGTGACCGGGTCGAGCACGCCGAAGAACAGCGTCGCGAAGTACGCCTGAGCCGCGTGGTTCCTGGTCAAGTACGCATTGGTGCTCCGGATCGCGTTCATCATGGGCGTGACGCCGACGACCGGCACGACGGGCTTGCCGGAGTCCTGCGTCGACGCGATGATCTGCTCGGCGGCCAGGCTCTGCAGCCCGCTGAACTCGGCCGTGTGCCGCAGCAGGCTCCGGATCAGCGCCATGAACAGCGCGGCGCCGATGCCCTTGTCGCAGACGTCCGCGACGACGAACGCGACCCGTCGCCCGTTGGCCACGGTGAAGGCATCGTAGAAGTCGCCCGACACCTTGCGGGCCGGCTGGAAACTGGACGTGAGCTGCCAGCCCTCGGGCTGGGGAAGTTCCACGGGCAGGAAGCCCACCTGGATCTCCCTGGCAATCTCCATATCCCGGTCGGCGGCGATGAGCCGCGCGCTGTCCTCGGTCTCGCGTCACCGTCCGGCCGAACCGGGCGCGTTCATAGCAGGTCCGCATGCGCACTCCGAGCAGCGAAGGGAGGAACGGCGGGATTATGTAGTCCCGGCCGAACCTAATGTGCTGTTCGAGGTAGTCGAACCGTTTCTCGGTGAAGACCAGCACCACGGGGACCACGCCATCGCCGGAGAACCGGATCAGGATGTCGTTCAGTTCCCTTGGCGGCACCTGCGCCGAGACCGCGATGATGTCCACCTGCGGTGCGCGCTCGGACCTCTGGAGGGCGTCCACGTTGAAGATCTGTACCGATGATTGAAGCTCATCGAAGGCGGTAACGAGTTGCGGCGGTGTCTCGCCGCTGACCGACTCGATGATCCCGACTTGGTAGCCCATTTAGCTGCAACCGCCATAACTAGCGCTGGACATCGTCAGCGTGTTGATGTTCTTGCCATTCGCGAATTCGTAGGAAAATCCGTCTACTGCCTTGAGCGCGAGGAACAGTCCCAGCCCGCCGAGCTGCATCTCCATGAGAGGGGTATTCGGTTGCGGTCCCTTGTGAACCGTACGCGGATCGAATGGGGGAGCCTGGTCGGCGACCTGGAGCCACACGTGATCGCGTTCCAGGCCGCCGCTTACGCGTATCTCCCCGGGGCCTTCACGGTAACCGTGCATGATGATGTTCGTGACTATCTCGTCGACGGCAAGGCGCAGCTTGTATTCGGCGCTGGCCGGCAGGTTTCCCTGTTTTGCGAGGGCGCGCACGTAACACGCGACCTCCTCCAGCGAGGCGAGTGACGCGGGTACCGTGATGGCATCCATAAGGGGAACTGATGACATCAGGTATCGGTGAGCTTGATGCTGGCCTCGAGGCCGGCGAGCCGGACCGTCCTGGCTACCTCCTGCGGGGCCCCGAGCATGATCACGCTGCCGTCTTCGCCCAGCTTCTGGCGGGCGAAGAGCAGAGCGCGAAGGCCGGCGCTCGACATGTAGCTGAGCTCGGCCGCCCGGAGCTTAAGGCAAGAGACGTCGGATCGCAGGGCCTCTTCGATGACCCGGTGCAGCTTCGGGGCCGAGCCCGAGTCGAGCTCGCCGACGAGCTCGATGGTCGCCGTGTGGTCGGTAACGGACAGGAAGGTGGTGAATGCCATTGCATTGCTCCTCATGTGTGGCTGGTGTCAGCTGTATGGCCGGTGTCAGCCTCTGTCGATGTCGCCTTCGACGAGGATGACGGTCGAGCGTGGCCGGACGAGATAACTCCATGGCTGGATAAGCGCGCGTTCGGCGCCTGGCTCGCAGATGTCGCCCGGCGCCGCCGCGGCGGTGTCAGCGAACAGGCGCCACTCGCTTCCGGCGGGCAGGTCGGGCAGTCGCGCCTCGTGTTCTTCCCAGTGCGGGTTCATGATCATGTAGACGTGCTTGTCGTGAACCGTGCCGCCCTTGGCGTGCCGTCCGCACCACATGACCGCGAGCACCCTGCTGAACGGTCCCCAGTCCGGCTGCCACGGCTGGGTACCGTGCCAGCTGAGGTCGGGGAACCCGCTGCCGACGTAGTCGGTTCCCCGCGCGTGCTCGCCGCTGCGCAGCCCGGGGTGGGCGTGCCGGAACGCGATGAGCGCGCTGGTGAAGCGCAGCAGTTCCGCGTTCTTTTCCGCCAGCGTCCAGTCGAGCCAGGACAACTCGTTGTCCTGGCAGTAGGCGTTGTTGTTGCCCTGCTGAGTGCGGCCGAACTCATCTCCGGCCAGCAGCATGGGAACGCCCTGGCTGGTCAGCAGGATCGTGAGCGCGTTCTTCATCTGGGACATCCGCAGCCGGAGCACCCCTGGGTCGGCCGAGTCGCCCTCGGCCCCCGCGTTCCAGCTGTTGTTGTCGTTGCCGCCGTCGCCGTTGTACTCGCCGTTGGCGTAGTTGTGCTTGTCGTTATAGGCGGTGAGGTCGTGCAGGGTGAAGCCGTCGTGCGCGGTGATGAAGTTCACCGAAGCCCGGCTGCCGCGGCCCTGGTACAGGTCAGGGGAGCCCGCGATCCGGGTGGCGACCTCGCCGATGGTTCCCGGCTCGCCCTTGATGTACTGGCGCACCACGTCGCGGTACTTCCCGTTCCATTCAGCCCAGCGGCCGTAGTTGGGGAAGTGCCCGACCTGGTACAGGCCTCCGGCGTCCCAGGCCTCCGCGATCAGCTTGCAGTCGCGGAGTATGGGGTCGAAGGCGAGCTGCTCGAGGACGGGCGGGTTGGGCAGCGGCGTGCCGTCCTGGGCGCGGTCGAGGATCGCCGCCAGGTCGAACCGGAAGCCGTCAATGTGGTACTCGGCCGCCCAGTAGCGCAGGCAGTCGAGCACGAAGTCGCGCACCACCGGGTGGTTGCAGTTCACCGTGTTCCCGGTGCCGCTGAAGTTGTAGTAATACCCCTCGGGGGTGAGCATGTAATAGGTCTGGTTATCGAGTCCGCGGAACGATATGGTCGGCCCGCGTTCGTCGCCCTCGGCCGTGTGATTGAACACCACGTCGAGGATTACCTCGATATTCGCCTTGTGCAGTTCCTTGACGAGCGTCTTGAACTCATCGGCCTGCATTCCGAGAGGCCCGGTCGCGGCATAGCCGGCCTTCGGGGCGAAGAACGCGACGGTGTTGTAGCCCCAGAAGTTGAGCAGTCGCTCGCCGGTCTCCGGGTTGGAGTTGATGTTGGAGAATTCGTCGAATTCGAAGATCGGCAAGAGCTCGACGCAGTTGACTCCGAGTTCGCGCAGGTAGGGTATTTTCTCGCGCAGGCCGACGAAGGTTCCGGGGGCCGACACTCCGGACGACTGGTGCCGGGTGAACCCGCGCACGTGCGTCTCGTAGATGACCAGGTCCTCGGCGGGGATGCGCAGCGGCAGGTCGTCTTCCCAGTCGAAGTCGTCGCTGAGCACCCGCGACCGGTACGGGTAGGTCTCCGACCAGTCCGGCTCCGCGCCCCATACGTCTCGTCCCGAGATTAGTCGCGCGTACGGGTCGCTGAGCACGCGGTTCGCGTCGAACCGCAGGCCCCGTCCGGGGTCGAACGGGCCTTCGGCCCGGAAGCCGTAGTCGAGGTTCTCGTAGTCCAGGCCGAACACGGTCATGCAGAAGACGCTCCCGATGCGGAACTCGTCGGGGAACCGGATTTCGGCCTTCGGGCGCTGTGCCCCGTGGTCGAAGAGCACCAGGGTCATGGCGGTTGCCTGGGCGGAGTAAACGGAGAAGTTCACCCCGCCGCTGACAATCGTCGCGCCGAAGGGGAACGGCTTCCCGATGCGGGTGCCGTAGCCCGCGACGCGGTGCGTGGGAGTGCCGTCGATCCGCTCCCCGAGACCATGAGCAGTCACGGTATTTCCTCGATTCCGAAAAGAGCGAGGAAGCCGGTCGCCGACATGACGAAGCGTACGTCGTCACGTATGCCGACCAGCCTGACCGCAGAGCCCTCGGCCTGGGCGTGCCGGTAGACGAGCAGCAGGGTCCGCAGGCCGGCGCTGGATATGTACGTCAGGCCGGCCAGGTCCAGCCGGATCGTGCTGCTGCCCGGGATCAGGGAAATGAGCCTGTCGCGTAGGCCTGCGGACGCGGCCGCGTCGAGTTCCCCGCTTATCGCGATAACGGTCTCGTCCGCGGTCTCGCGCAGGTCAACCTGACTGGTCATGGGGTGTGGTTCCTTAGCTCTCGGCGGGGGACAGCTGCACGCGGACGAGCGGGCGGTGCGCGGTCGTCGGAACGTGCACGGTAAGCGCGCTGGCGTCGTAGCCGTCATGGGGCGCCCCGTCGATCTCGACCTCGGTGATCCGCACCGAACCGGGCGGAAGCAGGTCGGGAGCGACTCGGAGCGTGTTGTTGACCAGGCCGTCCGGCTGCGGCTTGAACCAGAAGTTCATGGGCCGGCGCTCGATGAGCAGGTTGGTGTAGATCGCGGCCAGGTAGCAGAGCTCGGCGGAGTGGTACATGCTCATCGAGTGGCTCCCCTTGAGCCGCTCGGTGCCGAGCAGGTACGGGAACCCGTCCGCCAGCACGTTGAAGTACACGGCGCCCTCGTCGTGGTCCAGGAAGAAGGCGTTGTAGAACGACTGCGCCTCGCGGGCCTGCCGCAGGAACTCCGCGTTCCCGGTCACGCCGTGCAGGATCAGGTAGGCGAGGATCGCCTGTTCCTGCTGCCACCAGGCCTTGCGGTCGTGCCAGGCGAAGCGGTGGAAGCCCTCGCCGTCGCGGGTCACCCGCTCGACCACGTCGTACCATCCGCCGCGGAGCTGGTCCGCGCCGACGGGCGGCATGATCTCCCCGATGGAGGAGGCCGCCTCCAGGTATTCCTGCTTGGGGAGCACGGAGTGGATCCGCATCAGGTTCCACGCGATCTTGAGGTTGTGCCCCACGACCGCGCGGCCCTGCTGCCACTGGTAGGTGCTGTCGGGGGACCAGTCCTCGTGGAAGCGCTCCTGGACGAAGGGGCTGTTCTTGTAGTCGCGGAACCGGTCGAGGATCGTGTCGAACGTCGAGCCGAGCATCCGGGCGTGCTGTTCCGCGGCGGTCGCCAGGTACAGGTTGATCAGGTAGGCGGGAGCGTGGTCGCCCACCGAGTTCCAGTTCTTGCGGGCCGTGTTGGGCCCGAGCGATTTCTGCCGCGGGTCGAGGAAGATCGGGTCGATGTGCGAGAAGTAGCCGCCCTTGGCCCGGTCGAGGTAGAAGCGGTCCATCAGCCGGAGCGTGGCGTCGACGTCCTGCTTGATCCGGGGATCGGCGGTGACGCGGTACGTCTGGGTGGGGCCGGCCAGCGCGTAGATCTGCTCGTACATCGGGACGGCGTCGTAGTCGTCGCCGAACTCCGAGGTGAAGAGCTTGCGCTCGTCCTGGCCGTCCACGAGTATCCCGTGGTACCAGTACACAACATCCTCGTCGTAGTCGGTGAAGCGCATGTGCTCACGCAGGTACTCGGTGCCGGCCTCGGCGATGTCGAGGTAATGGTCGTTGCCGGTGAGCATGAAGGCGCTCGCCATCCCGTACACGAGCCGGGAGATGGTGTCCGTCTCCTGCACGTGGCTGCCGTTCTTGTCTCCGCCGAGGCGGAGCTGCGTCCGGTAATTCCTGAAGTCGATCGGGCCGTCGCCGAACTGCGCCCGGCTGTAGAACCGGGCGATGCTCTCGATCTGGTCGATCCACCAGTTCGGCTCCTCGAAGCGGTACGCCCCGATCTGGCGGCCGACGAAGATGATGCGCTTGACCTCGAAGGGAGCGCCCGGGTAGAAGATGCCGTAGAAGAACGCGAACCGGCCTGGCTGCAGCATCTCCCCGATGTGGTCGGAAGCGTCAAGGTACGGCTCGTCGAGATTGCGAAGCACCTCCGCGCCGACGTTTTCCGCCAGCTCCATGTCGATGTCGCAGCCGGCCGAGGTGGTGATGGTGAAACGCCCGTCCTGGAGGCCCCGTCCCTCGGTGACGTAGCCGGCGACGGTGTCTGAGCGGGGGCACGTGATTGCGTCCGTCATGATGGTCCTAGTTCTCTTCGTCTCGGTAGCCCTGGCTGACCTCGACGACAACGCCGTCAGGGTCCCGGAGCCATACGGTCTTCCACCCGGCAATGAACTGGCTGAAATCGAGTGGACCGAGGCTCACGTCGGCGGCTTCGCCCATGCTCTGGAGGAAGGCGTCCACGTCAGCGGTCTGGAACGCGATGTGCCGGATAACGCCGGGGACTTCGGTCCCGGCGCCGTCGGCGGGAGCGCCCGCGGCAAGCGCGGCCACGGGAAAGAGTTCGAGATAGACCCCGTCCTTGCGCAGGAAGAGGATCTCCTCACCGCCAGCCGGCACCGCGCGGGCAAGCTCGAAGCCGAACCAGCGCTCATAGAAACCGCTGGTCAGCTTCGTGTCACGGCAGTTGAGCCCGACGTGAGACCAGCGCATCAGAGGTTCCTCCGCTGGATTAGCTGGTCGATGACCGTCCGGGCGAACAGGTGGCAGTGGCCGCCTGTTCGCCCGGTGATGAGGTCGCCGTCGATCACCACGTCCTGGTCCACGTACTCGGCGCCCATGTTGCGCACGTCGCCGATCAGGTTGTTGTGGCAGACGACCTTGCGGCCGCGGACGGTTTCCGCGATCGGGGAGGCGAGCCACATGCCGTGGCAGATGATCCCCTTGATCAGCCCCGGCTCGCCGAATGCCCGCCGCAGCAGGTCCGCGGCGGGGGCGAGCCGGGTGATGTCCTCGGTGTACCTGAGGCGGTCGGCGACAATGCCGGATGGCACGATGAGCGCGTCATAGCTGCGCAGCTCGTCATCGCCGAGGTCCTCGACACCCATGGTCACGGTGAACGGCGCGCGATATTCGTGGCCGGTGAAGGTCAGCGAGGACTGTCCCCACATCCTGGTGCGGAAGTGCACCTCGCAGCCCTCTTCCGCGAAGCGCCGTTGGTAGTAGAAAATCTCCGGCTCGTAGAAGTCGCTCTCGATCAAGATCGCGACGCGGTGGTTGTCCAGTGGTCCGCTGCGCAAGATCGTGTCAGCCATGTCCGCCTCCGGTGAGGAAGTCCGCGAGTCGTTCGGCGATCATGAGGATGGCCGTGTGGCAGTTGCCTGACGGCACGGCCGGCATCACGCTGGCGTCCGCGATCCGCAGTCCCGACACCTCGTGAACCCGCAGGAAGGGGTCGACCACCGACATGTCGTCGATGCCCAAGCGGCACGACCCCGCCTGATGGTGGTAGGTGTCGGCCGTCGAGCGGACGAAGGCCCGCAGGTCGTCGGGGCTGGTCACGGACGGGCCCGGGCTAAGCTCCCGCGCGTTCCACGGGCGGAAGGCGGCGGTGCCGAGGATCTCCCTCGACAGCGTGACAGCCTGCACCATCCGCTCGAGGTCGGTCCGCTCGCCCAGGTAGTTCGGATTGATCCTGGGCTTGGCGAGCGGGTCGGCGCTGGCGAGCCTGATCCAGCCGCGGGAGGCGGGGCGGACCAGGCCGGGCAGGATGCTCACCGCGTTGGGGTGGTCGCGGCCCACGATGATGTCGAACGGCACGTGGACGAACGCGATCTGCAGGTCGGGCGCTGGCAGCCCCGGTGCGGACGAGGTGAACAGGGCGCTTTCCGACAGGTTCTGCGTGGGCGGCGGGACCCTCTCGCGCGCCTCGGCCATCACGCCGGCCAGCACGTGGTTGTGGAAGTTCAGGCCCACCCCGGGCAGGCCCGCCACCATCGGGATGCCGAACTCCCGAAGCTGGCTGGCCGGGCCGATCCCGGACAGCAGCAGCAGCTTCGGTGACTCGATCGCGCCCGCCGCCACGACCACCTCGCGCCGCGCCCGGACCTGGGTCAGGCCGCTGGCCGTGGCGTACTCGGCCCCGACGCACGACTTGTCCTCGAAGATCAGGCGGGTGGCCTGCGCCCCGGTCCGGACCGTAAGGTTGGGGCGGGGCAAGGCGGGGGTCAGGTAGGACGCCAGCGCGCCCTGGCGCTTGCCGTCGGCGATGTCGAGGTGGTGCCAGCCCGCCCCGAACATGTCGCCCGCGTTGAAGTCCTTCAGCTCCGGAAAGCCGAGCTCGACGCATGCGTCGATGAAGGCCCGCGACGCCGGATTGGGCTCGTGCCATCCGGCGTTGGTAATCCGCTGCGGACCCGAGGTTCCGGTCGTCGGACCGGTGACCTCCTCCTGGCACTCGATCCGGGTGAAGTAAGGCAGCACGTCGCTGTACCGCCAGCCGGCCGCGCCCTGGTACGCCCAGTTATCGAAGTCAGAAGGGTGGCCCCTGATATGCATCATGATGTAGAGGTTGCTGCTGCCGCCGGGGCCGCGGCCGCGCGGCTCGCGCGTCATCCTGCCGCCGAGGCCGTGCTGCGGCACGCTCTCGTACCCCCAGTCGATGGCGCTTCCGAGCAGCCGGAACCATGCGGCCGGCTCGCTCACCTCGGGGGGAGTGGGACCGCTGCCGGCTTCGAGGACGAGAACGGAGGTGTCAGCGTCGGCCGACAGCCGGTTCGCGAGCACACAGCCCGCGGCGCCGCAGCCCACCACGACGTAATCGAACTCTTCCATCTGGCATCACCTTGTGTTTGCGGCTTCGGCGCGCTCAGGGGCCTGCTTGAGCACCTGGAACGGGACTGTGTCGTGGAAGTTCGCCATATAGGCGATGCGGTCGCCCTCGACGCGGAAGTAATTCATCACGTCGGCCTCGATGCGGTCGCCGGTCGGCGTGACGGCGGTTATGTGCGACACCGTAGCCGCTTCCCCGTTGTTGACCACGTAGTGGTGCGGGATGTTCTGGAAGGAGGCGTACATGCTATCGAAGCCCAGCATCAGGATTTGCAGGTTGCGCTTTCCCTCGATTCGGCCAGCGAGTTGCTCGTCCATCACCATGTCTTCGGTGAACAGCTCGCACCAGTTCTTCCAGTCGCCGGAATTCGCGAGCTGGTAGTAGTGGATCAGCACCTCTGTGATATTCATGACGGCGCCTCACAAGGACGCGGAGCCGGGAACCGGCGCCAGTTCGTTGACGATGTAGGTCTTGATCTTCGGGCTTTTGTCGCCGTCCTCCTGGACCACGATCCAGGTCTGGTCGGCGTCAAAGCCCAGCCAGGCGCTGTTTGGCGCGGGGGGATCCCAAATGCGTGCCTCCCAGTGCACGAGAACCGTGATGGTGGCCTCGTCGCCGGTGACGTCCCCGGCCACCTTGGTGATGACGTGCTTTTCGTCAAAGAAGCGATTGGTGACCGTGCGATACCATTCCGCGAAACCGGCATGGCCTTTCGCTATCGCCTCTGGGAAGCGCATCTCCAGCCCGTCGTCGATGAGGAATTGCGTGACGTCGGAGAGAGGCGCGTGCTGGTCGAGTGCCGCATACCATTGGTCTGCGAGCTGCTGGACGTCATTCATGTTCAGTGACATGGGAATCGATCCTCGTATTAGTCGGTGCCGGTGATCACGTCGAGCAGGAACGGCTCTGGGGTGGCGAGCATGGACTTGACCGCCGCCGCCGCGTCCTCGGGTTTATCGACGCGCGCGCTCGGGACGCCGAGCGCGCGCGCCAGGTCCGTGAAGTTGATATCGGGGAAGGAGATGTCGAAGCTGCTCGGAGAGTCATGCGCCGCGATGCCGCGCTCCCGCCAGTACGCCTCGATATTGCGATCGAGAATGTGGTAGCGGCCATTGTGGCATACCACGAATTTGGCGCCGATGCCGTAGCGGGCCGCCGTCCATAGAGCCTGGAACGTGTACATGGCCGCGCCGTCGCCGGAGAAGCAGACAACAGTCTGCTCCGGGCGCGCGATCTTGACGCCGACCGCTCCGGGGAGCCCTACGCCTAGCGACCGGCTGCGCGTCAGGAAGTAGCTGCCAGGCAGGTCCTTCGGCACGTTGCGCGCGATCACCGGGGAGTTCGTGAGCGCCTCGTCGAATACTGTGAGCCCGCCGTTCGCTTGCGCGCTGACGGCCTGGCAGACCGCGGAGAGGACGGAGCCCTCCGTGGCGGGCGGGGCCTCCGCGCGCCGGGCCGCGAGCCGGGCCTGCGCGGTGCGGTGCTGCTGCGCGGTCATGACCAGCTCAAGTTCCGACGCGAGGGACGCCAGGCAGCGCCTGGGGTTCGCCGCGATGCCGACGTCGACCGGGAAGTTCTTAGCGATGTCGGCGGGGTCGAGACCGACGTGGACCACGCTGGTCTCGGGCTGGAAGTGGGTGTCCAGGCACGGGAAAACCTCGGGGAACAGGTACGTGCCCACGGCCAGGACCGCGTCGGCGCCACCGACGAGCGACCTGGTGTGGTCGCCGAACATGCGCCCGAGCAGTCCCCGCGACAGCGGGTGCGAGCCGGGCATGTTCACCTCCGACGAGTCAGCCTCCCACACGTCGGCGCCGAGCAGCTCCGCCAGCCGGACGAGCTCGGTCTGCGCCCCGGTCAGCGCCACCTCGTCGCCGACGATCACGATGGGCCGCTGCGCGCCGGCCAGCAGGGCGGCGGCCTGGCTCACGGCGTGCTCGCCGGGCGAGGTCTGGGTGTCGGGGATGGTCGCCGGGAGTACCGGCTCGTCGTTCAGCTCATCGAGGATATCCATCGGGAGCGCCACGAACACCGGCCCCCGCGGCGGCGTCATCGCCACCTTGACCGCGCGCCGCATGACCCGCAGCAGGGAGCCGGGGTCGGTCACCCGGGTCGCGTACTTCGTGACGGGGCGCGCCATCGCCACCAGGTCGGCGGCCATGTGGGCTTCCATCCCCTCGAAGCGGACGCCGGAGTCTCCCGCGACGACGACGAGCGGGGTGTGGCCGTGCAGCGACTGGTGCAGCATCCCGACAGCGTTGCCGAGGCCCACGCCCGAGTGCAGCTGCACCAGGGCCGGGCCGCCGGACGCCCGGGCGTAGCCCTCGGCCATCGCAGCCGCGACGGTCTCGTGCAGCGACAGGACGTACCTGAACCCGGGTGCGTGCTCGGCGGCGTCGAGCAGACCCTGTTCGACGGTCCCCGGATTGCCGAACATGATGTTCAGCCCATCGGCTTTGAACTGCTCGATGAGTTTAACCTTGCCCGGAGCGGCGGTCATTGAGGTCACCAGCCGTATCGGGTGAGGCCGTTTTCAAGCGCCTCGATAAGCTTGCGGCCGGTCAGGAAGGAGTCGGGTGTCGACCGCCCGGTGATGAACGGGTAATCGACCACCACGGAAAGCGGTTTCCCGAAATTGCCGACATAGGCGCCGTCGGGACCGGTCGCATCGCGGAGAATGTACTCCAGCGGATACGGCGGCGGCCCCATGACGAAATCGGTGCCGAGGAACCCGGTTCCGTCCTTGTAGTCGTACTCCTTGCAGTGCCCGGTCACGTGCTTGCCGGAGATAATGCTCTTTCGGTCGGACCAGTCGCGCGCGAAAGCCAGGCACGCGACGCCGTAGCATTCGGCCGCGATCGGCTTTCCCGCCCGGTAGAGGGAGAGAATGATGTCGTGCACGCGCCCGTTGTTGGCCAGGTCCACGATGGGGCCGCTGCCGCCGACGATGAGGAGGCTGTCGAAACGAGCGATTTCATCCTCGATAACATCGAGTTGGCGGTGGTAGTCCTCCAGCTTCCGCAGGTAGTCCGCGTCGCTCACGTACGGGCGCTCCGGAATCCACTCAGCGATGCTGAGCGGGTCGTCAAGGCGCGTCGAATCGTCCAGTTCACGGGCTAGCCGCGCTACTTCCCCGGTGGTCACCGAGCGGCCGAGCGGCGGGTCGAAATAGCTAGCGTCGAGGCTGGGCGGAAGCGCGTGCGGGCGTTTTCCGGTTGGGGTTGCGAAAGTGACCTCGTAGTTACGCTCGTCGAACATGGTAAGCGGGCCGAGTAGTTCTTCGCCCCAGTAACCATGCTCCGAGAGAATGACCAAGATATGCTTGCTCACGAAGTCCTCCGAGTCCGATATTTCGGGTTTCATTGGCCAAACTAGGCGATTCACTGACATGACGCTAGGAACCGAATCGCACTTCGTGTAATTCGGCGTACTGAGTCAAATTGCTAGTTCGCCGGCGCGGCGCACGCGGCGCACGCGGCCGCGGCGGCGCGGCCGTCGATCGGGAGCCGCACGAGGAACCTGGTGTGGCCGGGCAACGACGTGACGCCGACGACTTCACCCGCCACGCGAGGACCGGGAGTATGACGCTCGCGATGTCCGGGCACCTTGTGATCAGCTCGAAGAACGCGGCTTTCGGGAAGGCGAGGACGATCGCGTGGTGGCTCACCGTTATGGTGGCGACGCTGATCTCGTCGGTGAGCAGCGGCATCTCGTTGGTGAAGTAGTTGGCGGCCCGCAGCTTGCCGTCTGGCGTGGGGTCCGCGGGCGCCGGCACGACGTGCCGCGTGAGCACCTCGTCGCGGCCGTCCATGACCTTGCTGACGACGAGCTCGCCATCAAGCAGCGCGTAGAACCGCGAGGCCTGCTCTCCCTCGCGCTGCAGCACGTCCCCGTCCCCCAGCTCTTGCATCTCGCAGGACGCGGCGACCCGGTCGAGCTGATCCTCGCTCAGGCCGCAGAAGAGCTCGTTGTCGCACAGCCGCTGCCGCAAGTCCCCGGCCGCCGCTAGGCGGCCGGGGACTTGCGGAGGGGGACACCGGCGTTACTCGGTCGGAACGAGAGCCGCGGTCTGGCGCCAGATGAGGCCGTCGCGCAGCACCCATGTTCCGACGAGGCCGCGGACCGCGTCACCGATCTTGACGGTCGAGTGGTAGACGACGGAGTTGTCCGCCGCCTTGATCGACAGTACTTCGACGATCTCCGGGTTCAGCGCGAGGTATCCCTCGAGGAACGCGCGGATCTGATCCTTGCCCCGGGCGACCGCGTCGGGCAGCCGCACCGCCTGGGCGTCGGGGTGGTAGTGGACCAGCATGCCGTCGACGTCGCCGGCCCGCATCTGCGCGAGGTCCTCCTCGAAGAGCTGGAGTAGGGAGTTCTCGTCCATTACTGATTCCTTTCTTCCTTGGGATTCGTGTTAAGTGGCCCGCTAACAGCGGCGGCAGTGCCGTGCCGTGGCGGGAAGCGCGATCAGGGCCAGCGCGGCGACGGCGATCCCGAAGCCGATGGCCGTGTCGTGCAGGCCGATGTGCGTGGCCAGCACGCCGGCGACCACGCTGGGAATCGAGAACGACAGGTATGCGACCACGTAGATGGTGGCGATGAGCTGGCTGCGGCGCTCGGACATGGCCAGGCCGGCCAGCGTGCGGAATGCGCCGAGGAACCCGAGCCCGAACCCGCAGCCCGCGATTACGGTGCCGATGTACAGCAGCGCCGTGACGTCCTGGGACACCGACAGAACGGTCAGGATGACCCCGATGGCCAGTGTCGTGCAACCGACGGTCATGGCCCGGCGAGGCGGCCAGGCGTGCGCGATCACGCCCGACAGCGCGCCGCAGCCGCAAAGGATGAAGACGATGCTGCCGCCGAGCAGCTTGTTGGTGCTGTGCTGCATCGTCAGGACGAGCGATGGCCCGAGCGACAGGTACAGGCCGGACAGCGCCCAGCAGGCGACGAGCACCGGCACCGTGGCCAGGAAGGCCCGCACCAGGGCGCGTTCCACGCCCACCTCGACCCCGAACCTCGGCAGGTGCCGCTGCGGCACCGTCTCGGGAACCAGCGTCAGCAGCACGAGGATCATGGCGACGAAGCTGGCGAGCAGCAGCCAGTAGACGAACCTCGTCGGGTTCGGCGCGTACTGGACGAGCGCGCCGGATACCAGCGCGCCGACGGCCAGGCCCGCGGGCGGGACCGTGGCATTTACCACGGCGGCGAGGCCGGGGCGCCGGGATGGCTGCAGGTCCACCAGCGCCGCTGACACGGCTGCGGTGACCAGGCCGGTGGCGCAGCCCTGGGCCAGCCGGGCCGCGTACAGCCAGCCGACGTTGTTGGCGACGAGGAACAGCAGCATGGTGGCCGACTGCACGACGAGCGCCGTCATGATGACCGGCCTGCGGCCGACCGCGTCGGAGAGCGAGCCCGCCAGCAGCATCGTGGCGAGCAGCGTGATGGCGTACACGCCGAAGACCACGGTGAGCGTGATCGGCGAGAAGTGCCATTTCGCGGCGTAGACCCCGTAGAGGGGGGAGGGGGCGCTCGCCGCGAACAGGTAAAGGAAGGAGATCGCCGCGACGACCCAGAACGCGCGTCCCAGATTCTGTTCTGCGGACGCGACGCTCTCGGACCGCGTACGCGTGGGGGCTGTCATTGATGACCCTACTTTCTTGCCTGCGGACGGCGCCGGCGCGCCTGAAGGCCTGCGAAGACCTCACGGGCGCGCCGGCGTTACGCCGTGCCGCCGTTCACGCGGATGTTCTGCCCGGTCACCCAGCCGGCCGCTTCGCTAGCCAGGAAGGCCACCACGGCGGCGATCTCGGCAGGCTGGCCGAGGCGGCCGAACGCGCTCATGGCCTCGAGTCCGGCCAGGAACGCATCGCTCTTGCCGTGGCGGTAAGTCTCGGTCTCGGTGGCACCGGGGCTGACCGTGTTGATGGTGATCCGCCGCGGCCCGAACTCCTTGCACAGGATGTGGGTGAACTGCTCGACGGCGCCCTTGGTGGCGTCGTACACCGCGTACCCGGGGAGCATGAGCGCGGTGGTGGAGCTCGAGACCGTGATGATGCGGCCCCCGTCGGCGAGGTGTTCCCAGGCGAGCTGCAGCCCGTGGAAGACGCCCTTGACGTTGACCGCGAACATCCGGTCGAACTCCGCCTCGGTGACCTCGGGGAAGGGTTTGGTGATCGCTACCGCGGCGTTGTTCACGAGGATGTCCCACCGGCCGCATTCGGCCAGCAGCCGGCTGACCATCCCGTTGAACTGCGCGCGGTCGCTGATGTCGGCGGCGAGCGCGAGGCAGGAGCCTCCCGCCGCCTCGATGTCCGCAACCGCCTTCTCGGCCGGCTCGGGGGTGTGCGGGTGGTTGATAACCACCCGCGCCCCCTGCCCGGCCAGGGCCACGGCGATGGCCTTGCCAATTCCGGTGGCGGCCCCCGTTACGAGGGCCGTCTTGCCGGCGAGGGGCTGCGTTTCAGTCATGGCCGCAACCCGTTTACTCGAACCAGTAGTCCAGGTGGACCTGGGCGTTCTCGCCGAGGTTGGCCTGGAAGCCGCCCTCGCCGCGCAGGCCGGTCAGCTCGCCGGTGCCCGAACCCGGGACCACGAACCAGTCGCCGTTGACGACCGACCCCGTCACCGTGCCGGCGTCCTGGAGCAGGAACGTGCCCGCACGGCCGCCCAGCGTGCCGATGACCCGCTCGATTCCCACGAAGCTGGCCGATCCGTCGGCGTGGGCGGCCTGCAGGAACTCGGTCACCCCGTCGGCCTCGATGTCGCCGCTGAACCGCTCCTCGACGTGGATCCGGTTGAGGACCGGCCCTTCGGCCGGGCTCTCGTAGGCGTCGGGCTCGTATTTATGGACCGTGATGACACCGCTGGCCCTCGTCTTACCGTTTACTGACATTGCTCACTGCCTCCTATCTTTCCTGCCTGGCAACGGAATCGACAGCGCGATAAATAATCGCCGTCACGATGCCGTGATTGACATCGGGTGTTGAAAGATATTATTGGGATCCCACTTTGCCTTGACGGTCTGCAGCCGTGGGTAATTGCCGCCGTAGTACAGTGTTTGCCAGGGGACGCCGGAATTATTGATTGTCGGGTCGGCCATGTCGAGGTCGGGCAGATTGATGCAGCAGCCTTGATAGGCCGGGTTCGCCGGGTCCGGCACCCCGCCGGTGCTCGCGAATACCTGGCTGTAGAAGTTTCGTACCCAGGCGATGTTGGCGGCGTCGCCCGCGGGGGTCGGCCAGTAGACGTTCCAGAACGCCAGCATGACCGCGTTGCGGTAGGAGATCGCGGTCGCCGAGTTCGGCACGGCGCTAATCTGGCCGCCCGCCATCGAGCCGATCTGCAGCAGGGCGGGGAAGAGCGGGATTCGAGTACGACGTGGTGGTCAGGTTCGCGTACATGGCCGCGATCTGAGCGGGCGTCCAGGGCTGGACGAGGAACGCGGACTTCACCGCGTTGCGAAGCAGTGCGTTGGTCTCGATCAGCGGGATCGCGGTGCCGATCGTTTCCCACGCGGACAGCCACAGCACGTTGTTGTACGGGAGGGTGGGGGTGATGCCGGTGCCGGCGGTGAGGGCGCTGTGGTAGTTCTGGATTAGCGTTGTCGCGTTCGGTACGGTCGCGTCGACCACGGTCGTCAGCGAGATGCTGCCCGACGACACGTGCGGCAGCGTCAGCTGGGTGGACAGCGCGGTGTAGGGCGACGTGGGGTCGCTGTTGGCCGCGAGGAAGTTGCCCAGGTTGGTGATCAGCGCGGTGAACTGCGCCTGGGTGAGGCTCGACCAGGGGATCACGAAGGCCGTGAGCAGCACGTTCGTCGGCGGCGCCGGGAGCTGCTGCGACGGACTGTAACCGGTGGCGGACGGCGACCGGAACCAGTACTTGGTGATGACCCCGAAGTTTCCGCCGCCGCCCCCGCTGATGGCCCACCACAGGTCGCTGTTCGCGCCGTTCCGAGTCGCGGTGACGACGCTGGCCTTGCCCTGGGCGTTGACGGTGACCATCTCCACGGCCTCGATATGGTCGGTGATGAGGCCGAGTTTTCGCGACAGCATGCCATGGCCGCCGCCCGTGGCGTGACCGCCTATTCCGGTGGTCGGGCAGTGCCCGCCGGGGAGCGTCACCCCGTAGCCGCGGTAGAGAGTCTCGTAGATGTCGCCGAGCGTGGCCCCGCCCTCGATCGCGAAAGCGTTCATGCCCGCGTCGAAATAGACGGCGTTCATCATCGACATGTCGATGACGGTCTGCACCGCGGGGTTGTAGACGAAGTTGGCGTAGCAGTGCCCGCCACCCCGGACCGCGAACTGCTGGCCCGCCGAGACCGCCGCCTGCACCGCGTTCTGAACGTCCGACGTCGTGCCGACGAGCCGGACCGACTGCGGGCTCCCGACCCACCGGTTGTTGAACGCGGTGACCATCTGGGTGTACCGCGGATTGCTCGGCAGGACTGTGGTCGCGCTGAACGACGGCGGCCCTGATGGCGCCGTCGTGACCGCCTGCGCGGACTTCTCCGCGACTAGCTCCGCGCCGCCGCCGAGCAAAACCGAAGCGCCGCCGATTGCGGCCGAGCGTTTAAGCAGACTCCGCCTGGAGACAGTTGCCATTTCCGTGCTCCCCCACTCTTCCTCTACCGTTCGCCCGGACTGCCGCTGGCGATGGCCGCCTCCGGCCGAAGCTCGTCGTCTAGTGCCTCGTCGAGGCTGATGGGCAGCTGCCCGGTGATGTCGTAGACGGTCCCGGTTACCTGGGCGGCGTACCCGTCCGTGCCGGACCGGCGATAGTCCTGGTAGAGCTCCACGAGGGCGTCGGTGAGCCACCCGGGCAAGCCCGCGCCCAGCATCGCCGACCGGGCGGTGTCGTCGTCGACGGGCACGTACCGCACCGGGCGGCCGAGGCGCTCGGCGAGCTTCTCGCACGCCTGCTGGTGGCTGACCGAGGCGAGCCCGGTCACGTCGTACGTCTTGCCCACATGGCGGCGCCCGGTGAGCGCGGCGAAGGCCACGGCGGCGACGTCGCGCGCGTCGACCATGCTGATCAGCGCGTCACCAGCGGGCGCGTAGTAGTTGCCCTGCGCGTCCAGCGTCGGCGCCCAGCCGGCGGTCACGTTGTGCAGGTAGAAGTTCGGCCTGATGACCGTGAACGGGACGCCGCTGGCGCGCAGGAAGTCGTCGGACTCGCCGTGGTGCCGGATGAACCGGGACTTGGAGTGCGCGTCGGCGCCGAGAATCGAGCTGCGGACCAGGTGCTTTACCCCTTGCCTGGTCGCGGCCTCGATCGCGTTGCGGTGCCAGGCCCGCTCGTCGTGAGCCGGGGATGAAAGCAGGAACACCTGGTCGACGCCGGCCATGGCGGCGTCGAGGGTGGCGGGCCTGGCCAGGTCACCGAGGACGCTGTCCGGATCCGCGGCTGACTCGGCTGACCGGGTGAGAACCCGCAGTCGTTCACCGTGCTCGCGCAGCAGTCGTACCAACTCACGACCGGTCCTGCTGCCTCCGCCAATTACCAAGATCATTTATGCCTCTTTGAGTTGGGTTCTAATCGGGCCGCCGCACCTTAGGTGCGGGGTAACTCGTGGAATTATTCTTCGTCCATGAGCTGATGGTCACAGCCTTGTTTCACCGGGAGCGCAGGGTCAAGCCGGGCGGCAGGGCTACGTTAGATCCACCGCCGCGTTACGTTACATTCACCCTCGTTATGTCGCGCAATAGCAATTCCAAAGACTTTTACCCGAACGAACCCTGTGGATGCCGGTAATCCCGTAACAACGGTGCGCTCGGCGGGATCGACTACGCCAAGACCCACGGTGCGGGCACGATATGGCAACTGGCGGTCCACGGCGCGCTGCAGTCGTGCGGCATCGGCACCATCCTGGTCCGGGCGCCGACCAGCGGATCCGCGCCCGCGGGCTGCACAGCGCCGAGTTGGGTGTGGAGGACAGCAACCCGCGAGCACGCGCGCTGTATGAGCAGCTCGGCTACCGCCAAGTATGGCAAGACCTTCGATAAGGCGAATACGGTCCTGATCGGAGATACGTCCCGCGACGTGCGGGCAGGCCGGGATGGCGGTGCGCGGGTAGTAGCCGAAGGTCGCGGACGCTGGGCGGCACCGGACAAATGTCCCGGCTAGCCCGCACGATGACGTGTTACGGCGAAGGCTGTCTTCTTGGCCGATACCGCGCCACGTGCTTCACTTGCCACTCGTCCGCCTCCTGCGTCTCGGGGAGCACGTACGACCGATACGGCCTGTGGAGCGCGACCTGGTGCGCGTCGTTTACGAGTCTGGGATCGGTGCGACGTGTGACGGTGCTGAATCCGTGCTGACACTATGGCCGTCCGAAGGCCATCTACCTGCGGAAACTGCTCACTGATCCATGATCACCCAGATCTACGAGGGAACGAACCAGATCCAGCGGATGGTGATGGCGCGGCAGCTGCTTAAGGGCTGGTAGTGGGGTGCTGACCTGCGTTTTCTTGTCATCGGCTTACGTGAAACGGGTCGCCGGATCCCCGAATCTGGCGGTCCGTTCTCGTGTCCCGATCGTCCGATTGATGCCGGTTGTTTCCCGTCGTTTCCGGACCCTGCGGGGGTTCCGCCGGCGGTCAGACAAGGCCATGCTGGTAGGCGGCAACGACGGCCTGGACCCGGTCGCGCAGGTCGAGTTTGGTGAGCAGGCGTGAGACGTGGGTCTTCACGGTCGCCTCGCTGACCACCAGCAGGGCGGCGATCTCAGCGTTGGTCATGCCTTGCGCGATGAGGCGCAGTACCTGGGTCTCTCGGTCGCTGAGGGCGTCGAATCGGGGCGGCGCTTCGGGGGTGGTGAGCGCGGGCAGCACTCGCCTGATGAGGTTGCGGGTAACGGCGGGGTCGAGCAGCGCCTCACCGCCGGCGACGACACGGATCGCGTGGATCAGCTGCTCAGGTGTGGCGTCTTTGAGCAGGAAGCCACTGGCCCCGGCGCGTAGTGCCTGGGCGACGTGGTCGTCGGTGCCGAAGGTGGTTAGTACGAGGATCTTGCAGCCACGCAGCTGGCGGGTGGCGGTAATGCCGTCCATGCCGGGCATCTGGATGTCCATCATGATCACGTCGGGGTTGAGTTCACGGGCTTGTGCCACGGCGCTGGTGCCGGTGCCTGCTTCACCGACGACGGTGATGTCGGGCTGCGCGCCAAGGATCATAGCGAATCCCTGGCGCATGAGCGGCTGGTCGTCGGCGATGAGGACGCGGATCATGGCCTCTCCTGGAAGAGAAGCGTGGCGCGCAGGGCATACCCGCCGCCGGGTACGGGACCGGCGAAGACCTCGCCGCCGAACAATGCGCTGCGGCGGCGTATCCCGTCCAGACCGTGGCCGCCCGAGCCCAGCCCGGCGACGGGAACCCCGGATGGCGGGCCATTGGTGACCCGCAGATCAAGGAGCCGCTCGTCGCCGCGGATCTGGACGCGGGTGGGCACCTGCCCGGCATGTTTGACCACGTTGGTGAGGGCCTCCTGGACGATCCGGTAGGCGGTGATGCCCGCGGTGCGCGGCGGTGATGCGATCACGTCGAGGTCGAGATCCAGCGGCAGCCCGCCGGCGCGCAGCCGGTCGCACAGCCCGTACAGATCGTCCAGGCCAGGTGGCGGCCCCTGCCCGCTGACGTTGTCGTCTCGGTCCTCATCGTCGAGGGGGCTCAGCACATCGACGAGGCGCCGCATCTCGGTCATCGCCTCCCGTCCGCCGTCAATCATGCTGGTCAGGACGGCACGGGTCGGGTGGTCGTCGGGCAGGGCGCTGCGTACGGCGCCGGCCTGCACGACGAGCAGGCTGACGTGGTGGCCGATGGCGTCGTGCAGTTCCCTGGCGATCCACACGCGTTCGGCCAGAACGGCCTGGTCGGCCAGCAGCAGTCGTTCCCGTTCCGCCTGCTCGGCCCGCTCCGACACCGCGGCGAGTGCCCTGCGGTGTTCCCCGGCGTACAACCCGATCGTCGCCGCGATTAGCAGCACCGCCGCCAGCATCGCGAACTCAGCCGGTGCCCGGGCGCGACCGGCCAGCTCTCCAGCGCCATAGCAGGCGAACGCTGCTACGGCCGCTCCCAGGGTAACCCGCCAGGTGGAGACTGCCGCGAGGGTGTAGAGGGCGATGGCGGGCAGCAGCGGCCCGATGATGGTACGGTCCGCGACCGCCGCCGCGACCGTGCCGAAGACGACGACGACAGCGAGCACCGGGAGCGGATACCGGCGGCGTACCGTCAGCGCCGCCACGCTGATCAGCTCAGCCGACGTAGTCGTCGCCGCCCGTGCCGGGCTGCCGCCGCTGCGTACCGCGAAGACGCCTCCGGCTACCACGAGTACGGCGAACGCGCCGGTGACCGCGAGGTCGCCGGCGCTTCGCCACGGGAACCGCCTCATCGATCAGGCGTCCCGGCGTGCGGTCTGCCACGCTCCCGCCAGCAGGGCCAGGGCGGCCCAGACGAGGAGTACGAGCGCGGCGGTCCACAGCGATATCGGCACCACGTAGGCGCCGCCGACCGACACCGGAACCAGCCTGTCCTCGGCCGCGATGGACAGCGACTCACGCAGCGATCCGAGGCCGGTGGCGTGCTCCATCATCCGGGCCAGGGCCAGGGTCCAGCAGAGCAGCAGCCCGATCGTGATGCTGCGGGAGGACAGCAGTGACGACAAACCCACGGCCAGCACCGTCGTTACGCCGATAGTGACGGCGACCGCGAGCCCGCACTGGGCCAGCGCGGCGGCCGACGGCGCCGGTCCCGCGCCCGCGAAGACGAGGGCGCCGATCGCGGCGATGGCGAAGGACGCCGCGGTCAAGACGCCGGTCACGACGAGCGCGGCGGGTACCCGTACCGTGAACAGCGCGATCCGGGAGCGGCCCGTGGACGCCAGGTCGCGGAAGACCCCCGCCGCGGTGTCGCCGCCTCCGGCGGCGGTGCCGATCATCACAGCGGCGACACCCCCCAGATAGCTCACCAATATCATCGCGTTGGTGAGGCCGTGCGATCCACCGGCCGGAGCGTGGTGCGCCGGGTCGGCGGCGTGCTGGATCACGCCCAGCCCGTAGTACACGATCTGGGCGCCGACGAAAAGCGCCACCGACCAGGCCATCAAAGCACGCCGACGGTACAGCTTGAGTAGCTCCGCCGCCGTCATCCGGGCGATCGTTCCCATGGTGGTCCCTTCCTTGCCAACGTAGCCGACGCCGGTGCCGTTCATCGGGCCGCCTCCAGATGGGAGGTGATCTCCAGGAAACGCTCTTCCAAGGTGGCGCGGACGGGCTCGAGCCGGTCCACCGAGATCCCGGCCTCCACCAACCACCGGTTCACCGCGGCGACCGTGACGCCCTGGCCCGGGGTCACCCGCAGCACCCCGGGAGAGTCGACGCTCAGCCCGCTGCCGCCTGCCGGCCTGCCAGCACCGCCGCCGCCCGGGACGTGTCGTCGCAGCCGATCAGGATCTGCCTGCCGCCATCGGCGATCTCCGATACCGGACCCACGGCGACCAGCTTTCCCCGGTCGATGATGGCGACCGCGTCGCACGTCTTCTCCACCTCGTCCAGCAGGTGAGAGCTGACCAGCACGGTCCGGCCCTCGTCGACCAACGACCGGATCATGTGCCGCATCTCCAGGATCCCGGCGGGGTCGAGCCCGTTCATCGGCTCGTCCAGGATCAGCAACCGGGGGTCGCTGAGCAGGCACCGGGCGATACCCAGCCGCTGCCGCATGCCCAGAGAGTAACCGCCGACCCGATCACCGGCCCGATCGGCAAGCCCGACCCGCTCCAGCATCGCCTCCACCCGGCGCGGCGCCTCGGGACCGCGTACCGCCGCGGCGACCCGCAGGTTCTCACGTCCGGTCAGGTGCGCGTGGAAGCGGGGCTCCTCGACGATCGCGCCGACCATGGACAGAGCCCTGGACCGGGCGGCGGGCATCGGCATCCCCAGCAGGCGAACCGTGCCGGACGTGACCGAAGTCAGCCCCAGCACCATCCGGATCAGCGTGGTCTTTCCCGCGCCGTTGGGTCCGAGCAGCCCGTACGCGCAGCCGCCGGGCACCCGCAGGTCCAGGCCGGCCACCGCGATCCGGTCCCGGAATCGTTTGGTCAGTCCTGCGGTCTCGATGACCGCCCCACTGCCTGTTGCGCCGTGCGGCGCTGTCATGTTCATGCCGGGAACGCTAATCTCGCCGGGCCCGCCGCCCATCAGGCACGAGATCGAACCGGCCTGTCATCCTCCGGCGTACGGCACCGCCATGTCCATCCAGAGGATGACAGGCGGCGGCCTCAGGAGTGAGCACACCTGAGCTCCGTCGCCCAGGGCCCTTGCTAAAGGGCTAACAAATCGCTGGCCAGCGGCGCGGGTCAGAAGTTCATGTCCTGGTCGGTGACGTACCAGCCGCCGTCGACCTTGGAGAGCTTGAATGAGATGGCTTCGCACAGGTGCCCCGGCGGTAGCCCTCAGTAGACCTGCTGCTCGAGGTCATGCGCCCTGGTGGCGCTACGTACACTACGCGCCTCGTGACCGGCTTCTCCGCACCAGAGCGCCGTACCCGGGTCGCCGCCGTGGGAACCACGCTCCCTGTGCGTGTCAACCCTGATAGACCAGGCAAGATCGCCATCGACACGACCGTCCTGTTTGGCTAGTAGCCGCGGATGTTCTGCGCCACCGGCTTCTGCCGGAGGAATCCAACGGAAAACGGTGCTGAATCCGTGCTGACACCACGCCGCCCGATATGCCATCTACCTGCGGAAACTGCCCGCTGGTCCACGATCACCCAGATCTACGAGGGCACCAACCAGGTCCAGCGGATGGTGATGGCGCGGCAGCTGCTTAAGGGCTGAAAGCATCACGCTGACCAGCGGTTTCTCGTAACTGTCGCGCACGGAACGGGCCACCGGACGGTCGAGTCTGACGGTCCGTTGGCGCGTCCTTATTGCCCGGTTGATGCCAGTTATTTTCCGTCGTTTCGCGACCCCGTGCTGAATCGGTGCTGACCCCCGCGCGCCATCCCGGCACGATCCCTACGGTCGTAGGCAGGGTCGGTGCGGTGGCAGATGCGCCTTGGCCTGGCCTTCGTCGCGGAGTGCCGGAGTATTCCAGAAGACAGGTGTAACCGTCGGCGGTTCGGCGCGGTCGTCGATCGTCTGGCGCTCGCAGGAGTCGCACCATCCTCTATTTCCTGGATTCAGAAACGTTTCGAAGTGAGGCGTCACCAGCCTGATCCTTGAAACATTCATGGCTGGAATAAGCGTCAACTATGCCCCGGTCGTGGCCGTTGACCTGGGAATCGTGTCTTATTCGAGGTTTCGCAAGTATTTCGGAAATTGACAGCCGATGACGCCGAGCAAATGATGGCGCAGTCGGCCGATCTAGCGACCTGCCGATCCGGGTCTTCGCCACGTCCCGGTCCTCCGGTCGTGTCGCGCTGCCTGGTCGCCTTCCCAGCCTTCATCCAAGAGGAAACACGTAGATGAACGAACTCACGGCCAAGCCGCCAGGCCGCAGACGCGGCCGCGTCCTGGCGCTCATCGGCGGTGCCTGCGCCCTGGCACTGGCCACGGTTGCCGCGGTCCTGCCCGGCACGGCCAGGGCAGCGACGCAAGTCTGCTCGAATTCGACCGGCAGCATCGGTGGCGCGTTCTACACGATGTTCGTCAGCGGCGGGTCAGCCTGCATCACGCTGAACTCCGCCACCAGCTACTCCGCCACGTGGAGCGGCATCGGTGACTTCGTCGGCGGCGTCGGCTCGAACCCGGGCAGCACCAGCGCCAACGTCAGCTTCTCCGATAGCCTCAGCGCCTCTGGCGGAACCACGCTGGTATCGCTGTACGGCTGGTCCACTAACCCGCTCGTCGAGTACTACGTCGAGGACAATTACAAGCCCGCCGGGAACGCGGCGGGCACGTTCATGGGCACGATGACCAGCAACGGCGGCACGTACAACATCTATGAGCACCAGCAGGTCAACCAGCCCTGCATTACTGGCAACAACTGCACCTTCGAGCAGTACCTGGCGATTCGGACCTCGCCTGTCAGCAGCGGCACCATCACCTTCAGTAACTTCGTCAGCGCCTGGGCTAGCCACGGCATGAACCTGGGCACGATGAACTACCAGGTCCTCGCGACCGAGGCCTTCGGCGGCGGCAGTGGCAGCAACAGCGTCACGCTGGGCGGCGGCAGTGGCGGTAACACGGTCAGCGTGACCAACCCGGGCAACCAGTCAGGTACCGTCGGCACGGCGCAGAGCGTGCAGATCCGCGCCACCGATTCCGGTGGGGCGGCGCTGACCTACAGCGCCACCGGGCTGCCCGCGGGCCTGTCGGTCAACTCCTCGACTGGGCTTATCTCCGGCACGCCGACCGCCTCAGGATCATCATCGGTGACAGTCACCGCCAGGGACAGCACCGGAGCATCAGGTACTACCACGTTCACCGACTCGATCGCTTCCTCTGGCGGAGGCGGTGGTGCGTGTCAAGTGACCTATACAACGCAAAGCCAGTGGGCGGGCGGCTTCGTCGGCCAAGTCGTGATCAAGAACACCAGTTCCGCGGCGATCTCGGGCTGGACGCTGAAATTCACCTTCCCCGGTGACCAGCACATCACCAGCGACTTCAACGGAACCGCCAGCCAGTCCGGTGAAGCCGCGACGCTGACCAACGCCAGCTACAACGGCGCACTCGCCGCCGGCGCATCGGCGACAGTCGGCTTCCAGGGGACGTGGACTAACAGCGACGCCGTGCCGACCAGCTTCACCCTCAACGGCGCCACCTGCACCTAACAGAAAGTCTCCTTCGCGCTGGCCGCGCCACCCGTGCCAGCGCAATCCCAACTCCAGGCGGTAATGGATCGTTCATGCCAATAAGACATGAACGATCCATGGAGGGTGCCCCGGGGCCATCGGTTTCAGACCTTGACCGCCCGGGAGGAGTTCCACAGCACACCGCGGTTCAGGCGGTCCGGGTATTCGTCGACTACGGCGTTGTACAGGTCGAGCGCAGTATCCGTCTTCTCGGCCGCGGCCGAGAAGGCGCGCAAGTAGCGGCGGGTCTCATCGATGTAGCGCGGATCGTTGGAGGCGTCGGCCGGCCAGTGGCCGGCGATGACAGCCGTCGGCCGCAATGCCTCGATCATGTCGAGTCCCGCCAGCCACGCATCGATGCCCCCGGCGGCCGACTCCGCGAGATACAGATGGACATCGTCGTACACGGCGTAACCGGCGACCACCAGGCCGATCGACGGGACATGCAACGCGGCGGAGCCGTCGGTGTCGGTGTGACCGAGGTCGACCGCCATCAGGGCCTGGCCCTCAAGCATGAAGGTGTCACCCTCGAGCGGCTCGGCGACGAAGAGCCGATCCGGCAGCTGCCCGGGGAACCTGGCCCGCCAGAAGCCGTCCAGCCACACCGGGCTGAGCTGCTTCTTCATCCCCTCGACGACCGCTGATGTCGCCACCATCTTCGCGTTGGGGAAGCGGTCAAGCACCGGTGCGGCGCCGAAGAAGTGGTCGCCGTGGCCATGGGTGACAAAGATCGTGGTCAGGTTCTTGCCGCTGGCCGCGATCCAGCCGGCCAGGTCCTCGCCCTCGGCCGCCGTCATCAGCGGGTCAACCAGGATCGCGTCCCGCTCTCCGTAGATCAGCGTCGCTGCGGTGGGCGACCACATCCGCCGCAGCTCACCCGGCGGGAGGTCGTCTGACACGGCTGGCTTGGACGGGGCAACATACGTCGAGTAGTGCAGCATCTTCAGCTCCTGTGTGTAGGGGTAGCCCGATTGCCACACACAGTCTCCGGCCGCCGTACGTTTGGCAGAAGGCCGCGGCTTCCTGGGTGTGCCACACCCGGGAAGTTCAGGGTCGTCGGGATAGGTCCCGGCGTTCAGCCGTACGGCGTGCACCGCGCGGGCCACCACGTCCTCCCAGTCGCCGAAGATCACGCGCGCCCGCGGATGCTCGAACATCATCCGCAGCATGTTCGTCATCCCGAACGGCGCGAGCAACGCCTGCGCGATCCGGTTCGTCGCCAGGATCTCGTACGCCGGGTTAAGCACATAAGCGGCGGCGGCCGGGAAGTTCTCCAGCAGCTGCAGCGGCGCCGGATGCACCTGGTCCCGCGCCGCCCCGAGCCGCGGCGTCGGCGTCAGCCCGGCCAGCCGGAACAGATGTGCCCGGGCATCCGTATCCAGCCGTAGCGCATGCGCGATCCCGTTGACCACCTGGGCCGACGGATTCCGCTCCCGGCCCTGCTCCAGCCGCGTGTAGTAGTCCGCACTGACAACAGCCAGCACGGCGACCTCCTCGCGCCGCAGGCCCGCGACGCGGCGATCACCGCCGGCCGGCAAGCCGACGGACGCAGGCTCCACCCGGGCTCGCTGGGCACGCAGGAAAGAGGCCAGCTCGCCGGGCGAGGTTCGCATAGCGACCAGATTACTTCGCGCGTGCCAGGCCTCCACCGAGCAGCCGTGAAGATGACCCCACGCCGTTCTCCCAGTTTGACTACTGTAAGCCGCTTAACCGCTACGCTAAGTTACCTATCGGCCGGATGGCCCGGCCGCGGCGTAGACCTCTACGGAGGAACTTATGGTCATCATCCAACTCACAGGTAGGTTCCGCACGATTGCCGGCCCGTCCCGGCTGGCTCTGACCGGATCCTGGCAAGTGCGACGACCGTCCTGGCGTGCCTGGCCGGGGCGCCCGCCGCGCGCGCGGCCATGGCGCCGGTCTCGCTGGGCACCGCAGCCGGCTACGGCGTTCTCGCCGCGTCGACGGTCACGAACACCGGTCCCACCACGATCAACGGCGATCTCGGGTTGAGCCCGGGCACAGCGATAACGGGGTTTCCGCCGGGACAGGTCAAGGGGACCATCAACGCGGCCAATGGTGCCGCGCTGCAAGCCCAGAATGACTTGACCGCCGCGTACAACGCCGCGGCGGCCAGCACAGTCACCGCCACCATCCCGGTGGAACTCGGGGGGACCACCCTGACCCCCGGCGTGTACGCCTCGCCCGCGGGAACGTTCGGGATAACTGGAACGCTGACCCTCGACGCTCAGGGCAACCCGAACGCCGTCTTCATCTTCCGGGCCGCATCCACGCTCATCACGGCATCCGCCAGCAACGTGGTACTAGTCAACGGCGCGCAGGCAGCCAATGTCTTCTGGGTGGTCGGCAGCTCCGCGACGCTCGGCACGTACTCCATCATCCAGGGAAACATCATGGCCCAGGCATCGATCACCGTCACCACCGGGACGACCGTGGACGGACGGGTGCTCGCCCGCGCCGCCGCGGTCACGCTGGACTCTGACACGATCACCGTGCCGACCGGCGTCCGGACACCCTCCATCACCACCACCTACCTGGCCACCTCGGTAAACCCCGTGCCCGCCGGGCAGCCGGTCACCTTCACCGCCGCGGTGGCTGCGAGCACGGGCACGGCCATCCCCTCCGGTCTCGTGGCGTTCACCGACGGGTCAACGCTGCTCGGCGTCGTCACGCTCGACCAGACGGGGAAGGCGGCGCTCGCGATCTCCACCCTGGCCGCCGGCCTTCACCGGATCCGCGCCTACTACATAGGCGCGGACGGATTCGAGAGCAGCCACTCGCCGGCAGTCTTCGAACTCGTTGGCTACTCCTGGCCCGCCTTCCGCGCGGTGGAAGGCGCTTACCGAACTAGATGATCCATACCGGGCGCCCGGCAACTCGCTGGCGGGCTGCAAGGTCTTCAATAACCCGTTCGTCTATTACAACGTCATCAGCGGCAACCTCCGGAACGGGCTGCGCGTCACCAGCTCGGACAACGTGACGGTCCAGGGAAACTTCTTCGGCGTCGGCGCCGACAACACGACGATCGCGGGAAACCGCCTGGACGGCGTCCTGGTCGACGGGTCTTCCGTGAATACCCAGGTGGGCGGGGTCATCCCGCTCGGCAACGTATCCGCAGGAAACGGCCTGAACGGCATAGCGGTCCTCGGGATGGCCCGCAAGTTCGTCACGTTCAACACGTTCGGCGGGGGAAAGCCGGTCGTGCACAACGCGCCTAAGTACCGGATCATGACTAACGACCCGCCCTACGATGAGCAACTTCGGCTGCTTAGCGAGCTCGACTTCTCTCATCCCTCGTGCGACATGCCGCTACCGGGGAACGTCAACGCCCGCGACCGCTTCCAGCGCGCCAGCTACTTTGCCGCGCTGCTTCCCGCGCCCCGGGATGAGCGCGAGGCCGCGGCCGGGGTGATGGCGATCGCCCGCAATACCTCGGTGCCATTCGGCGCCCCCTACGGCGACTTCGGGGTCTACGACACCGAGTACCGCACCGTGTGCGACCTGACCAACCGGCGCTACTACTTCGAACTCACCACGGCGCCCAACGTCATCTGGACCGAGCTCGACAAGCTCGACTTCAAGCCGGGAGCACCGGTCATGACGCTTGATCCAGCCGACATCCGCCTGGCCGGTGAGGTCTCTGGCGCCTTCCGGGCAGGCCAGGCCCCCTACTGAACGGGTAACCGCGAGTGCGCGCTAATGCCGCCGCAGCGGGATTCGCATAAGGTCCGCGCCGAGGAGCATCGGGCCGCCGAAGCCGGCCTGCTTCGCGCTGTCGCGCAGTGCCGCCCGCCATCCCTCGTTAGACAGGATGGCCGGGTCCCCCGGGCCGAGGTGGCTCGCGACCAGGGCGCGTACCCGGCTCTGCGCGGCGATCCGGCCGAGCTGGGTGACGTCGGTGTGCACGGCCTGGAGGTGGGCCAGGAGCGCGGGCGGCAGGCCTAGCCCGGCGTACACGGCCAGGTCCACGGCCTCGTGCACCAGGAGATCCGCGCCCTGGGCCAGCGTGATGATGTTCGGGGTGGGTGAGGTGTCACCAGAGAAGACGACGCTGCCGTGATCGGTGTCGAACCGGTAGGCGTAGGCCGGGTACACGGCGCCATGCGGGACACAGATCGCGGTGACCTTCACGTCGCTGTTCTCCAGCACGGTGAACGGCGTCATCACCGGCGCCGGCGTGCCGAGTGAGGCGCCCGCGCTGGCGGGCGGCAGGACCTCGTGGACGTTGACGAGGGTGACAGGATCGGCGCCGACGTTCTCGGCCTTGAAGAACGTGGTGCTCGCGGCGAACGCCTGGTTGGCCAGGCTGGTGAGCCCGGCGATGCCCGGCACGGGCCCGGGGGCGCTCGGCACGAGTGACGGCTCACCGGCCGGGCCTGGCCCGTAGACCTCGGTCGAGGTGAACGCGCCGGTCGTCGCGGAGAGCAGAGGGAATGAGAAGTAGTCGACCGTGTGGTCGGAGTGCAGGTGGGTGAGGAAGATCCCGGCGAGCGATTTCAGCGACAGGCCCGCCTGCACGAACTGGCTCAGCGCCCCGCGCCCGCAGTCGATCACGTACGCCTTGCCGTTCACGACAAGCGCGCTGCTGATCCCGTAGCGGGCGGCCAGCGGAGGCGGGCCGCCGTTGGTGCCAAGCAGGATCACCGACGCCCCGCCCGTGTCCTGTGCCGCCGTGTCCTGCGGCGCCGCCTGCGCGGGACTCGGGCGCCCCAGCAGGTCGGCGAACGCGAAGAGCCCCGCGGAGGCGGCGCCCACGGTGCCGAGAACTCGGCGCCGTGACATACCCGGCCGGCCTGCTGCGGCGGGCTCAGGCTGACCGGACGGCGTCGTCGCCTCCAGCGGATCGCACACGGTCGTCCTCCTCATCTTTTGCGACGCCGTCAGGCAGGCGCCTCTTATGCGGAGCATCCCGGCCTATCACCCATAGGACAAATACCGATTACGCTAGGGGCCGATCAGTTCTTCTTATGGCAAAGCCGTGAGGTGCGGATGGAACGGCGGCAGCTTGAATATTTCCTCGCCGTTATCGACCATGGCGGGTTCACGTCCGCGGCGACCGCGCTGCACGTTTCCCAGCCCGCGCTGTCCGCCGCGGTCAAGAGCCTGGAGAAGGATCTTGGTGCCCTCTTGTTCCACCGGCTGCCGCGTGGCGTGCGGCTGACGGAGGCAGGCACGGAATTCGCTCAGTCGGCCCGGATGATCATGCGTGAGCTCGACACGGCCCGCGCCCGGGTCGATGCCGTGAAGGGACTGATCGCCGGGCGGCTGGACATCATCAGCCTGCCCGGCATGCTGCTTGATCCCCTGGCCCCCGTTATCGGGCGGTTCCGCCGGCGTCATCCGCGGGTGCGGGTGCGCGTCGTGCAGGCGGAGGCCGCCGAGGATGTCAGGAACGCCGTCCGGGCGGGCGACGCGGAACTGGGGCTGACCGACGCGGTGGAGGCGGCCGACAAGGACGTCATCGGCGAGCCGATCCTGGAACAGGAACTGGTCGCCGTGCTGCCTCCGGGGACCCCGCCGCCGCCAGCGGGCGTGCTGACACTGGAGGACCTGCTGCGGATGGACGTCATCACCGGCCCGCCCGGGACGGCGATCAGGGATGTCCTCACCCGCGAGGGCGCCCGGCTCGGCCTGGAGGTCAGTCCTGCGGTTGAGGTCACGCCGCGCGGCTCGGCGCTGTACCTGGCGCTGGCCGGCGCCGGGATCGCCATCCTGCCCCGCCCGGTGGCGCTGCTCGGCGGTCCGCGCGGCGCCGAGATCGTCTCATTGCAGCCCAGCCAGACGCGCCTGGTCTACCTGCTGCGCCGCGACGCGCCGCTATCGCCCGCGGCGCACGCGATCCACGCGCTGCTATCGCCAGAAGGCGATATCACTGAACGCGGATAGCTTTACGCGGAATCGGCGCTGACCTGCGCTCACGCGCGACCTGGCGGCTTAGGTGCCGGCCGCTTCGTCCGCCGGGCGGGAGGAGTTGAGCTGGGGCGGCAGCCGCGTTCCCGCGATGACCCCGATGAGGGCGACCGCGATAGCGAACGAGAACGCCAGTGCGACGCCCGGGCCGTGCCCGATCCCGGTGGCGGCGGCGGCCACGATCGCCCCGGCCACTCCGGTGCCGATGGCCTGCCCGAGCACGTCGCAGAGCTGGAGAGCGGAGGTCGCCCGGCCCTCCTCGCCCGGTGCCGCGCGATCAAGCGTGGTCACGGACAGCGGCGCGTAAGCGGTACCGATCCCTCCGCCGGCCAGTGCCCAGGCCACGATCGCCAGCGCGGGAGGCACGGACGGCAGGAGCACGGCGCACATCGCCACGAGGCCAACGGCGACCACGCACTCGCCGGACCGGACCAGGCGGCGCGGGCCGAACCTGGCGATGTACCTGGCCTGCACCCACGATCCCGCCGTCCAGGTGAGGGTCGCCGCGGTGAGCGCGAGCGCGGCCAGTGCCGTCGGGGCGTGGCGGACGGTCACGATCGCGTACGGGACATACGCGTCCCCTGCGAAGAAGCAGCAGGTCAGCAGCGACCGGCTGAGGATGGTGGCGGTCAGTCCAGGCCGTGCGGACAGGTTCCGCGGCGGTGTCAGCCGGCGCAGTGCGACAACGAGCAGGACGCCGCCGGCGATGCCCCCGCCGACGACCACGGGCAGGACGCCGGAGTTGAGCGACGCGAGCGCCGTGCCCGCGCCGGCGACCACGCCGAGCACGGCCAGGTACGGCACCGTGGCCGTTCCCGGGCTCGCGGGCGGCGGGACCTTCCGCAAGGCCAGCACGACCAGCGCGCCAGCCGCGATCACCAGCGGGATCAACCCGAGAAATACCCATCGCCAGCCGACTGCCGCGGCCACCAGGGCGGCGATGGCCGGCCCGGCCAGGCCGGGCACCACCCACGCGGTGGAGAGGACGGCGAACATCCGTGGCCGCACCGCGTCGGGATAGCACCGGGAGATCGTCACGTAGGCCACCGCCGGCACCACCCCGGCGCCAAGGCCCTGCACTGCCCGGCCGGCCACGAGAACCGCCATGTCCGGCGCGGTCCCGCCGATGACCAGCCCGAGGGCGAACAGGGCAAGGCCGGCGAGCATCGGCTGCCCGAGCGGCACGCGGTCGGCCAGCGTCCCGGCGACCACGATCCCGACCAGGCTGGCCAGCAGGAAGGCACTGAACACCCACCCGTAGAGACGTAGGTCTCCCAGATGGCGGCCGACAAGCGGGCAAGATGGTGGCGACGGCGAGTGCCTCGAACGCGACGAAGGTGACCGCGAGCACGAGGCCGGCCGTCAGCGCGCGGCGCGCCGGCGCCCATATCCCGTCGGCCGGGATGGCCGCTGTCGTTGAGGGCCTGGCCACGTCTGCACTCACTTGGGTGAGAGTAGAGCCTCAACCGCGGTTGAGGTCAAGCGCGAATGCGCGAACCATCTGTGCCCGCCCTTCACTACATGGGCTTGGAGGACCAGGAATGCCGGCCAGAGCGGTCATCAGGCAGGCCAATGCGGCGGACCTGCCGGTCATTGAGGAAATCATCACCGCCGCCTACAGCAGGTACCTACCCCGGATGGACCGGCCGCCAGCGCCGATGCTGCGCGACTATGCTCCCGAGGTCGAGCAAGGCGTGGTCTGGGTAGCTGGTACTCCGGTCACGGGGCTGATCTCGCTCATACCGGAAGACCACAGTCTGCTGGTGGAGAACCTCGCCGTGCACCCGGCCGCGCAGGGCACCGGCCTCGGCCGTGCCCTCATGGACTTCGCCGAGCAGCAGGCCAGGAAGTTGGGGCTGCCCAGGCTCACCCTGTACACGCACGAGGTCATGACAGAGAACCAGGCGATCTACGCTCACCTCGGCTACCAGGAGACGGTACGGCGATCCGAGAACGGCTACCACCGTGTCTTCATGCAAAAGGAACTACCGCCCGCCTGACGCCCAGCGGGAGTCCGGTCACGGTGTGCCCTGCGCGAGCACGCGAACGTCGCACCCTCCCCGCCGTGGTGACGCGGGCCTGCCTTTCTGCGTCGATCCATCCCTCGAACCAGGCCGGAGCGGCCAACTTCACGAGCGACGTCCCAATGCCGTTCCGTTAGCGTCCCCGGGAATGCTCCTGCGGCGTGCCGGGGATGCTCCTGCGGCGTGCCGGGATGCTCCCGCGGCGTGCGCGGGCCCAGGACGCGGGCACCGCGGCACCACGCGCCCCTTAAGCGCGCGGGTTTACCGGTAAATTCCCGTCATCGGGTAAACTTTTCACCCGATGTAAACAAAAGGCGCCCCAGGCGCCATTTGTTTACCGGTCGTGAAATGTTTACCGGTAAATCCGGGGGCGCAGCCGGGCCAGCCCGGCGCTGCCTGCTGCCAGTGACCGGGCGCGCCGGATTTGCCGGCCGCGGGCGAGCGGGATGCTGACGGGCGCACCGGGCCTAGGCTTCCGCGAGCAGGTCGAGCAGGCGCTGGGCCCGCGCCTGGCCGAGTGCGTGGCCGGTTTCCCGGTGCACGGCGAGGGCCGCGGCGGCGTGCGCCCGGGCATCGGTCCGCCGCCCGCGGTCAAGCGATATCGACGCGAGCGCGACGAGCGCGTGCCCTTCAAGCAGCCGCAGCCTGGTCTGCCTGGCGACGTCGAGGGCCTGCCCGGCGGTGCCGGCCGCGCTCTCGTAGTCACCGAGGCCGGCCTGGTCCTGGGCCAGCCCGGTGAGCGCGACCGTCTCGCCCTGCCGGTAGCCGGCCTCGGCCGCGAACTTAAGCGCCTCCTGGTGGTGCCGGAACGCCGTCGCCAGGTCTCCGGAATGCCGCGCCGTCGTGCCGAGCGCGTTGTTCGCGTCGATTTCGATCCGCCGCTCGCCCGATCTGCGGGCGAGGGCGAGGCTCGCCATCGCCAGTTCCCTGGCGCGGTCCAGCCGGCCGGCGTCGATGTGCAACTCGGCCATGTTGCTGAGGTCGTCCGCCTCGCCTTCCAGGCTGCCGCTCTCCCGGTGCACGGCAAGTGCCGCGTCGAAGTACCGCTGTGCCGCCTCCGATGCCCCTTGGATGAGGTAGGCGCAGCCGAGGCTGTTGAGCACGTTGCCCTCGGCGGTGCGCGCGCCGATCTCCCGGTGGATGGCCAGCGCCTGCTCGAGGTGCGCGACGGCGTCCGCCGCTTTGCCCGTCTCGAGCAGCACGTTGCCCAGGTTGACCAGGCTGGTCGCCGCACCGCCCCGGCCGCCCGTCGCCCGGTAGATCCCCAGGGCGCGCCGGTGATTATCGGCCGACTCGGCCATCCGCCCCTGGTCACGGTAAACGTTCGCCAGGCTGCCGAATGCCGCCGCCGCCCCCTGCTGCCACCCCGCCCGCTGCGCGAGCGCGGCGGCCTGCTCAAGGTGGTTCGCCGCCGCGTCGTACCGGGTCAGCAGGCGCTTGGCCTGCGCCAGCGAGATATGCGCCGCCGCCATCGCCCGCCGCTCGCGGTCGTCTTCGTGCCCCCCCGCCGCCAGGCCGCCCGCCGCCAGCCCGTCCGCCGCCAGCCCGGCCGCCGCGGCCGCCAGCCCCGCCTCCGCCACGGCCAGCCAGTCCGCCGCGTACCTGCGCATCCAGAAGTAACCGCGCATCGCGTCCGCGATCAGCCACGCGGCCTCCCGCGGCTCGTGGCCGGCTGCCCAGGTGACGGTGGTCACGAGGTTGGCCCGCTCGGTCTCCAGCCAGTCGAGTGCGTCCGCATGCCCGCCGAACGCGACGCCCGTGTCCCCGTCCGCGACCCCGGCTGTGTCGGCGAACCGCTCCGGCAACGGCAGCCGCTGCATGTTGGGGTAAAGCACCCGCGCGGCAGCGGTCGTCGCCCGCAGGTAGAAGTCGCACAGCCGGCCGATGGCCGCTGCGCGCTCCGGCGCGCCGAGTTCCGCCCGGGCCCGGTCGGCCGCGTAGAGCCGCAGCAGGTCATGCATTCCGAACCGGCCCGGCTCGTCCTCGTCCATCAGGTGCGCCTCGGTGAGGTCGGCGAGCATCTCACGGGCCGTCCCGGCAGGCACGGCGGCCAGCGCCGCGGCCGCGGGCACGCTCAGGTCGCCGCCCGGGCTGAGCCCCGCTAGCAGGAAAGTGCGCCGTGCCGCCGGAGGTAGTGCCGCGTACGACAGGTCAAACGACACGCGCACCGCCGACTGCTCGTCGCCGGCCACGGAGAGCACCGACAGCCGGTTCCCCGCCCGGAGCTCGGCGGCGAGCCCGCCGAGCGGCTGCCCGGCGTGCCTGGTCAGGTGCGCCGCCGCGATCCGCAGGGCGAGCGGCAGGCAGGCGCACAACTCGGCTACTTCCGCGGCGGCTTCCGGCTGCTCGCCCACCCGGTCCGCGCCCAGCACGGCGGAAAGCACGGCCAGTGCCTCGCCGGGGCGCAGCACGCCGAGCGGCAGCAGCCGCGCGCCCTCCCGCACGGCGAGGCCGGCCAGCCGGTCGCGGCTGGTGATCACCGTCAGGCAGCCGGCGCCGCCAGGCAGCAGCGGACGGACTTGGTCCGGGCCGCGCGCGTTGTCGAGCACCACCAGGACCCGCCGGTCGGCGAGCAGGCTGCGGTACAGTCCCGCGGCCTCGTCGACCTCCGGCGGGATCCGCTCGGCGGGCACGCCGAGCGCGCGCAGGAAGCCGGCCAGCGCGCGCTCTGGCGGCAACGGGGGAGCGGGCGCGTACCCGGCCAGGTTCACGTAGAGCTGGCCGTCGGGGAAATCGGCTCGGTGCCTGTGCGCCCAGTGCACCGCGAGCGCGGTCTTCCCCACGCCCGCCGTTCCGCTGATCACTACGACCGGGCCACCGCCAGAGCGCGGGCCGGCCAGCAGCGCGCCCAGTTCCGCCAGGTCGCTGTCCCGCCCGGCGAACCCGGCAACCGCCGGCGGCAGCTGCGCGGGCACCGGCGGGCCCGCGTCCCGCGTCTGTCCGGGCACCGCCGGCGCCGAAGGCGGCACGGGACCATCCACCGCGCGCCGTGCGCCGCCCGGCCCGGGCGGCGCCTCATTCCGCAGGATCGCCAGCTCGAGGTCAAGCAGCGCCTGGCCGGCGTCAAGCCCGAGATCCTCGGCCAGCCGCTGCCGGTAGCCGCGGAACCCGTCGAGCGCCTCGGCGGCCCGCCCGTCCAGGTACAGCGCGGTCATCAGCTGTCCGGCCAGCCGTTCCCTGAGCGGATGCACCGCGACAAGGCCGCGCAGCTCGCCGAGTACGTCCCGGTGCCGCCCGAGGCGCAGCAGCGCGTCGAGCCGGTCTTCAAGCGCGCCGAGGCGGGCCTCCTCGAGGCCGGCGCACAGCCGTTCGGCCACCGCCGGCGTCGCCGTGCCGTCCAGGGCGGCACCGGACCAAAGCGCGAGCGCCTCGTCGAGCAGCGCGACCCGGGCCGCGTCGCCGGCCGCTTCCCGCGCCCTGGACAGCAGTGACCGGAAGCGGTGCGCGTCGATCAGGGAGCGGTCCGCGGCAAGCAGGTACCCGGAGCCCGCCAGCTGCACGTCAAGCCCGTCCGCGCCGCGCAGCGCCGAGCGCAGCCCGGACACGCAGACCTGGATCGCGTGCTGCGCGGTCCGCGGCGGATCCTCCGGCCAGGCCAGGTCGACCAGCCGCGCCACGTCGACCGGCCGCCCGGCTTCCAGCGCGAGAACCGCGAACACCAGCCGCTGCTTGCGCGGCCCGAGCGCGATCGCCCGCTGCCCGTCCCAGGCGGCAACCGGGCCGAGCAGCCGGATGCTGACTCCCACCAGCCGATGGTAAACGCCGGCGCGCACGGACTATGAGCGGATTCTGAACGCCCGCCGCGATCATGAACTGCCGCCGTCCGGGAGCCGCCGGTCCGGTGCCGGCATCCCGCCCACCGCCAGCAGGAGGAAATCAGATGTCCCGAACGAAGGCGGCACTCTCCGGTGCCGCACTGCTGCTCACGACAGTCGCAGCGACTATCGCCGGCTGCGGCTCATCCGGCAGCAGCACCGGCGCGGCCAGCCAGCCGGGACAGGGGCGGCCACCGGCGCGCCCGCTGGCAGCGCGCCCGCCAGCGGCGCCGCAGGCGGGGCGGGCGGCGTCGGCAGCGGGGGCGGGAGCAACTCGTGCAGCCATGGCCTGCAGCCGGGCGCGAACGGCGTGGTGGACATCGCGTGCGACGGTCCCGCCACGATCCGCATCACCGCCGGGTCCGTTTCTGAGAGCATCACCGGCGGCACCTGCCGTCAGGCCGACACCACCTGGACGGTGACCGCAGGCGTGATCACCCGGTACGGCGTATACACCGGGCCGCCGGTGGACGTGGTCACGGTCGCCGCCACGGTCGGCAAGGATGCCTCGGTCCAGGCCGAACTCGGCGGCAAGATGCTGCTCGTGGACAGCGCCTCGTTCGCGCTGTCCTCCGGCGGCAAGACCGCCCACGTGGCCGGCACCTCGAACAGGAACGCCGACATCGCCAACGCCCCGGTCACCGTCGACGTGACCTGCTGAGCGGATTAGGGGCGGCGTGACGATACCGCGACGGGGACACCCGGCCGCCGACGGGGAATCAGAGACCCCCGTCGGCGGCGGATGCCCGGAGCGTCCCGGGGCAAGGGGCTGCTACCGGCAGCGAGTGACTCAGTAGTCGTCGTCGTCGTCGCAGAGAGCAACGCTCAGGCAGCTGTCGTCGTCCCACCACCTGTCGTTGTCACGCACGGGGTCCATCCCCTGAATGTCGAGGAGAGCCATGTCCTTTCACCTCCTTGTCACCGCTTGGTTATCTTGGGCTCCCTGAACGGCCGCCGGGGAATCCGCGGTCGCCCGCGCGGGGAGGCTTGCGGGCCGGGCTGGGGGGGCGGGCCGGGAAAAGAAGGGCAGCACCGCGCCATGTGCGGCGAGCGCGGCGGCCGTGCCCAGCAGGACGCCCGGCGGTGCCGGTGCCCAGGTCCATCGAGAGGCGCAGCAGCATGTCACCGGGGAACGCCAGGCCGCCGCCGTACCGGATGACATGCCAGGCCAGCCGGTCGACATGGGTGCCGATGGCGTGCGCGGCCGCCTCTGGCCCGTTGTCCTGCCCCGCGTGGCCGGCGTCCCGCGCGCTGGCCACGCAGGCGATCATCCCGGCGCGGCCGTAGAACAGGCCTGCCTGCGCGTAGAGACCGGAGTTCGCGGCCAGCCTGATGCCGCCTGCCGCGTCCGCGAACGCCTCGTTGCCGCGGTGCGCCGTGTACTGGTCGATCACCATGCCGATGCCGCCGCTGCCGCCGCTGAGGTAGGGCAGCGTCCGCCGCCCGTTGTCGTTGACCGCAAGCGCGCCATGGCGGTCGGTGACGCACCGGGCGAGGTCGGCGGCTATGGCGCTTTCGGCGGCGTCGAGGTAGTCCAGGTTCCCCGTTCGCTCGTACAGGCGGATGAATAGCAGCGCCATTCCTGACGGGCCGCGCAGCAGGCCGACGGGGCCGTGGGGGCCGTCGGCCGCGCACTGGCCGGCGGCGTAGGGTGCTGCGACGATCTCCGCGGCCCGCATACCGGCAGCGGACAGTGCTGGCTCGCCGGCCCGGTCCCCCACGGACATCATGGCGAGCGCGAACCCTGACAGGCCGTCGTAGAGATCGTGGCCGAGCCGCTGCCACCTCGCATCCAGGCACCGGCGCGCCGCGGCGATCGCGGCGTCCAGCTTGCCGAGCCGCGCGAGCGTGTACGCCACCCCGGACAGCCCGCTGTAGAGGCCGAGGCGGATGCCTTGCGGCGGCTGCGCGGCCCGGGCGGCGAGCCACTCCTCGTATTCCGGCACGCGCACCGCGGCCGCTTCGGACAGCGCGTACAGCACGCCGGCCGCGCCGTGCGCGAGGCCGAGGCCGCCGCCGCTAACGCGGAACTGGTCGATGTCGCCGGGGAAGAGCCGGTCCGTGCGGTCCGGGGTCGCGCTCGCGCGGATCGCGCGGACCATGTCCGCCGCCAGGTGATCCCAGCGCGCACGGCCGCTCGCGTCGCCAGGGCCGGCGTCGGCCGCCGCACGCGCCGTCACGGCTAGCCGTGTGGCATCTGGATCCGGGCCGGACTGGGCGCTCCGGCGGGCCGGGCCACTGGAAATCTCCCGCACCGCCTCGTCAAGGAACCCGTCAGGGACCGGGAACAGCCTCGCGATCTCCGCCGCGAGCTGCGTCGGCTTGTCACCGTCCAGCGGGAACAGGGTGGTCAGCGGCAGGAACATCGCCAGCCGCAGGCAGGCCAGGCTGTACGCGTCGACGCCGGCCCCGGTCCGGTACCGGGGCGCGGTGAACCCGGGATTGCCCACCGTGCGGGTCCGTCCCTCGCTGACGTCGCTCGCGGCCTCGAAGTCGATGAAGGCCACCGTCTCGTCGGGCCGCACCATGACGTTGAACATGTGCAGGTCGTTGAAGACGATGCCGCGCTCATGCATGGCCGCGGCGGCGCGCTCGACCTCGCCGCATATGCGTAGTGCCCACGCCGTGTACTCTTTCGCCGCCACCGGGTCAGGCGCCGGCTTGCCGAGCGGGTGCCGTTCGACGTAGCAGGAATTGAGCGTCCGCCCAGGGATGAATTCCTCGGCGAGGAAGTGATGGTCACCCACCTGGAAGGACCCGCGTACCTCTGGGGCGATCCCCAGGCCGGACAGGCGCAGCAGGGCGTCACGCTCCCGGCGCAGCCTGGTGACCGCGTCTGACCCGTCGGCGGCCAGGCCAGCGTACGGCCTGGCCTCCTTGAGTATCACCCGCTCGCCCGTCCGCTTGTGGTTCGCGGTATAGACCCCGCCACCGTTCGAGAAATGCAGGGCGTCGGCCAGGTCGTATTCCATTTCTGTCAGTGACACGGAATTACGCGCGGCAAGATGCGGTGCCAGGAATTCTGGCAGCTTGACCCACTCCGGCATCCTGAAAACGTGCGACCGCGGGTCGGGGACGAGATCACCCGCTGGGTTCTCGATCGCGGATACCATCTCACCGCGGGAATCGAGGCAGAAGCGTTCCGTGAAGCCGCCATAGCGTACGTAAAGCGGGCCGGCGCCGTACCTGAGATCGCTGAGTATGTACGGCCCTTGTGATCCGGAAAGCTCGGTTTCGAGATCGCGGAGGATGCGCTCGCAGTCGGCCTCGTCAGCCGGGTAGATGGTGACCGCCTTGCCGCTTGCCGAGCGCGACGCGTACTTCGTGTTGCGCATGAGAACGGCCATTCGCGAGCCAATGAACTTAAACCAAAGGACGCGCGGCACGCAGTAGTGCCATACCTTGGTGATGACCTCATCGGAGTTGTCAAGGGACGTGGAAACGTGGATCTTCCAGCCTTGCGCGGGCGGCGGGGATCCGGGCGGGACGTTAATAAGCCAGTCACCTTGGCGGGCGCGACGCCATCCATCCGGCAGTGGCCGCAGCGAGATCGGGAACATGGCCTGCGGGTCGCCCGGCTGCGGCGAATCGTAAAAGATCTGGTTTGCCAGGCAGTACTGTTCATACTGCTTATCCACCCTCCCCTCCCCTCCTCGGTCCCCAATGTCGTGATTGCTCTTGCCTGGCAGTCGCTTATTCATCCTTCGTCCGCGATCGATAGCGGAATCATGGCAGCCGGGCAGCGCGCCGTATAGTGACTTCTGTCATCAATGCCAGGCGGCCGAGGCGGTGATGGGCGATTTGAGTGGCTAAGCGTGTACCAGTCGATAAAATCTCCCCTATGCGCCGCGCGCCCTAACGGCTCGTCTATGTAGCGCTCGGCTAGATCGCCTACCTATTTTCTTGCCGTCTACCTACTTTTTGTCAGTTACCTATTTTCGCGTATCCATGGCGAGGTACCGGGGGTCAAGCGCTAGCCTGTAACGTGAAGTCATATACCCTTGAGGCCAATGGCGTTGCGTGATTTCGGCCTCCCTTTGTACGGGTCGGGTAAACGGGGGTGATTTCTATAATCCGGACACTCATCGCGGAGCCGGTAACTCTGACCCGCGAAGGGCTGGTCGCCTTGCTCGGCCGGGAGGCCGACATCGAGCTCGCCGCCACCGTGCGGTGCCGTGAAGAGGTCCTGGCGACGGCGCGCGCGGTGCGTCCCGATGTCGCGCTGCTCGCGGCGGCGTTCGCGGACCGTGACGGCATCAACGTGGCGGCCGGAATGCGCGCGGCGGTGCCCAGTTGCCGCTGCGCGATAGTGAGCTCTAGCTGGCGGCCCAGGGACCTGCAGCGGGCGGCCGCGGCAGGCGTGCGGGGCTTCCTGGCCTGGGACTCGCCTCCGCAGTTTCTGACCGATGCCGTCAGGCAGCTGGCCCTCGGCCGGCAGGTCGTCGACCCCAGGCTCTCGCTCCGCGAGCAGTGCCCGCTGACCACTCGGGAAGCGGACGCACTGCGTGTCGCCGCGGAAGGATCGACGACAGCGGAAATCGCGACTGTCTTGTGCCTTGCCGAGGGGACCGTGCGCAACTACCTCTCCCGGGCGATCGCGAAGACCGGCGCGCGCAACCGCGTAGGCGCCATCCGCGTAGCGGCCCGGTCGGGCTGGCTGTAGCGGGTGCGCCGGAATACCGCCGCCCGCTGGCGTAGTCAAGGCACCTTCGCGCGCGGCCAGTCCGGCGGGCCACCTCGCCCACCGGCAGCATCCCGCCGTACGCGTTCCCACGGCAGCTAATGCATAGCCGTGGGCGCCGCTGCGCGGAGGGGATAATCACAGGCGTCGCCTGCGTTAACGTTAGGAATATATCCGGTAAATATCTCGAAATCGGACAAGGGCTGCATTCGCGGCCACCGGGCACGAACTGGGGCCCGGCCGGCCGGAAACACCCGCCCTCGTTCGGGTGACCTCTCCCGGCACAGCCGCCAAGCTGTGCCAGTCAGTTGCTTCTTGTTCATCAATGTTTGAAAAGGTGTCACAAGGGAGACAATTTCCCTCTTTGACCCCAGTGGCACACGCGGCGCCCGAGAGAAACCAGTAAAAAACTGTCAAATTCACTGAACTAAACGCTCCCTTTGTTCGTCTCATTCATAGGAGAGGATGGCGCGTTTCACCTACTATGTGAGCGCGGGTCGCCGCGACGCGTACCTGATAGGGGGCAGCAATGGTGCCGGGCACCGGGCGGCTGGGGTCGGCCGCGACGGCGTCTGCCGCGGTCATCATGGCGGCGTGCGCGTCCTCGGCACGGGGCAGTAGGGGGGCGATCTTACGGGATGGACCGGATCCTGGCCGGGCGCTACGAGCTCGATATCCCGCTGGGCCGCGGCGGATCAGGCGAAGTCTGGCGCGGTAGGGACCTGGCGACCCGGCGTCTCGTCGCCGTTAAGATCGTCGAGCTCTCCCAGACCGGTGACCCGGGCATGCTGTCGGAGACGATCGGCAGGTTCCGGCGTGAGGCCACGGTCATCGGGTCGCTCAGGCACCAGAACATCGTGAGCTCACTCAACGCCGGCCGCGTCGGCAGCCAGCTCTTCATGGTCATGGAGCTGGCCCCGGGTATCTCCCTGGCCAGCATGATGGACGAGCGCGGCGAGCGCGGCATGGGGCTGTTCCCGGTCCCCGGCGTGCTCCGCATCGCCGAGGAAACGTGCGCGGGCCTCGCCGCCGCGCACGAGGCAGGCGTCGTGCACCGGGACATCAAGCCGAGCAACCTCATGGTGACTCCGCAACTCGGCGTGAAGATCATCGACTTCGGCATCGCCCGGCTGCTCGCGGAAAACTCGCCGCGGCTGACACTGCAGGGCCACACGGTCGGCACTGCCGCGTACATGTCGCCGGAACAGGCGCAAGGCGGCGACATCGACGGCCGCGCCGACCTCTACTCACTCGGTTGCGTGCTCTACCACCTGCTGTCCGGGCGCTTGCCGTTCCGGTCGTCCATGCCCGGGGCGCTGCTGATGATGCAGGTCATGGACAGCGCTACGCCGCTCAACGTCTTCCGGCCAGACCTTGAAGACGACATCATCGGGCTCGTCAGCGACCTGATGGAAAAGGACCGGACGGCGCGGCCGGCCGACGCGGCGGAGGTCATCAGCCGTCTGCGGGCGATCGGCGAGAACCTGGACATCGAGGAGCCTGTACACGAGGTCGACCGGCAGACGGTCATGGCCGATGACCCGGTGGCCGGGGTCGGCGAGACATGGCATGACGCTGGCGAGACAAGGCACGAGGCGGCCGCGGCCGAGACGGTCCGGCCGGGTGTCATGACCCCGGAACGGCTCGCCCAGCCCTGGGGCCAGGAAACCGTCGCCGCGCCGCCCTGGGGCGTCCAGGGCGGGCCTTTCCAGGGCCGCGCCTTCCAGCCGGCTCAGCCGCCGCCGTACGCGCCGCCGCCCCAGGTCCCGGTCTGGCCGTCGCCGTCTGCGGTCAGGGCCGACTCAGTTGGCGTACCCAACTGGCCCATGCCGCCCGCGCCGCCCAGGCGGCGCCCGCCGCGCCGCCGCTGGGCGGGTCTGCTGAGCACCCTGATCACGCTTGCCCTCGCGGCCGGCGTGTTGGCCTACGTCTATAAGCGGACGCACGACAAGTTGACCATCACTGGTGTCACGGTCACAGTTGCGAATCAGGTCGTAGGATGCAACCGCACAGCCGATATCATCGGGACAATTACCACCAATGGCCATGGCGGGCCCGTCAGTTACCAGTGGGTTCGCGGCACAGAGCCGCCGATGGCGGCTTTGGTGGCCGACGACGCCAGCGGAAGCAAGACGGTTCAGGTTCACCTTGAGTGGGCGTTTCACGGTAAGGGAACTGTCCAGGCCGTCGCAAAGCTTCGCGTGCTCACGCCGGGGTCGGCCGAGGCCAGCGTCACCTTCCCCTATTCCTGCTCCTCATGAGACTGGGATGAAGATCATCAGCTGCGTCCCGCTTCCCGGAGCGGGCGTGATAGCCCGTCACGGCGCGCTCGTCGCCGTGACGGACAGCCGCGGGCAGGACCCGGACCCGTTGCTCGGCGTGCTGAGCGAGGTCGCGGCCGTGGCGGGCGACGGCCGGGACCTGGTGCGCATGGCTGCCCGCGCGGCGCTCGGCTGCCCAGGACAGCCTGCATGGGCCTGCGCGGGCGTCACCGCGGACGACGGCATGGCCGTGCTCGTCCACGGCGCCGCGGTGGCCACGGTCAGCGTGGACGGAGCGGGGGAGGTCGCGCTTACTGCCAGCGACTCGGTGATCCCGGTCACCAGGATCTTCACCGGGGCCAGCATCGGCGTCGAGCTTGCCGTGGGCAACCCGGCGGCGCCCGATCACCGGTGCTGGCTCGGCGACGGCGTGGTGCACGGCGGCGGCCTCGCGCTAACGGCGGTGGCCGACGTGGCCGAGCCGGCCGCGATGGCGCAGGAAACGCTGCACAGACATCGTCCCGTCCCAGCTCACCGGCTCCGTGGCGGCCGAAGTGACAGGGAGCCTGCCGGCCAGCGACCGGCCGGCCGTCGTGGTGGAAGGGGTGCTCTGCGCCAGCGAGCACTTCAACGACCCAGAGGCGCGCGCCTGCCGTCAGTGCGGGATGGGCCTGGACCAGCAGCCGAGGAGCGTCCTGCGGCGCCAGCGCCCGCCCCTTGGCGTACTGGTCTTCGATGACGGGACGCGGATCACGCTCGACGGGGACTACGTGCTCGGGCGGGAGCCGGTGCTCGACTTCGACGTGATGGCCGGGCGAGCCAGGCCGCTGCGGGTCTCCGACCCGGAGGGGACCGTATCCCGGCTGCACCTGCGCGTATCGCTGGTCGGCTGGCAGGTCGAGGTCAGCGATCTCGGGTCGGCGAACGGCTCAGTGCTCCGGGCGCCGGGCGAGGAGCGCACGCTCGCGCCGTTCGAGCCGATTGTCCTTGAGCCCGGCGCGCGGATCGGCATCGGGCACCGCAGCATGCAGTACCTGGCTTACCAAGGAGTTCGCCCATGAGCGCGTGGACCGGGCCTAGCTACGGCGAAGGCTGGACGGTACCCGGGTACCTCGAAGAGCGGCAGGTCGGCCAGGGAGCTTCGGGCCGGGTCGTGGCGGCGGTCAGCGAGGTAACTGGTCAGCGGGTGGCGATCAAGTACCTCAGCCCGTCACTGGTCCGCGACCCGGCCTTCATGTGGGGATTCCGCTCCGAGGCGCAGGCGCTGAGGGCGCTGGACGTTCCTCAGGTGGTGCAGATGTACGACTACGTCGAGGCGCCCGGCCGGGGCGCCGCGATCGTGATGGAGCTTGTCGACGGGGTCTCGCTGCACGAGATGATCTCCGAGCGCGGGCCAACGACCGCCGAGTCCGCGCTCGCGGCGCTCAAGGGCTCGCTGCTCGGGCTGGCCGCCGCGCACGCGGTCGGCATTGTCCACCGGGACTACAAGCCGGAAAACGTGCTCGTTGACACCGCGGGAAACAGCAAGCTGTCCGATTTCGGCGTGGCGATCAAGGCGGGCAGGAAGGGGGGCACCGCGGGGACGCCGCTGTACATGGCCCCGGAGCAGTGGAACGGTGCGCCGAGCAGCCCGGCGACCGACGTCTACGCCGCGACCGCGGTGTTCTATGAGTGCCTGACCGCCAAGCCCCCGTTCTCCGGCAAGCTCGGTCAACTGCGCACCCAGCACGAGACCGCGCCGGTGCCGCTGGACGCGGTCGACGGGCCGCTGCACGACTTCATCACGCGCGGCATGGCCAAGAACCCGGCGGACAGGCCGCAGAGCGCCATCGCCTTTGTCGCCGACCTCGAGGCGACGGCCGCCGCGGCCTACGGGCCGGACTGGGAGGAGCGGGGCCGCAGCCACCTCGCGGAACGCGCCGCTGCCCTGCTCCCGCTGCTGCTGCTGCGCGGCGGCACGCCGGGGTCTTCCGGCAGTTCGGTGGCGAACACCTGGCTGGGCGGCGGAAACCGCCACGGCGGCGGAAACCGCCACGGCGGCGGCAGGCGCCGCGGCAAACCGCCACGGCGGCGGCCGGCGCCTCCGCGGCACCAACCGCAAGGTCCTGTCCGTCGCGGCGGGCGCGGCGGTCATCGTGGTGGCGGCGGGCGCGGTCGCCACCGCGGTCGAACTGCACTCGCACAATGCCAACTTGAAGAGCTCATCGCAGCTGGCGGCGGACGCGCCGACATTCACGGCGCAGGCCGCCGTGACGCCGCCGGTGCAGTCGGCACCGTGCACCACCCCGGCCACGTTCGCCTTCAGCGGCACCATCACGGCGACGGCGCCGGGCACCGTCTCCTACCGCTGGGTGTACTCGTCAGGTAAGCAGGGGCCGGTGCAGCAGGCCACCTTCGCCGCCGCCGGGGACACGCAGGTCGCCGGCGACACGGTCAGCACCAAGTCGGCCAGCACCGGCTGGGGCGAGATCGAGATCATCAACCCGGCGGGCAAGGCCTCAAACCAGGCAAGCTACAAGCTGCTGTGCGGGAGCACGGCCGGGTTCTCCGCGGTGGCGGCGGTACAGCCGCCCACGTTCAACGCAGGCGCCTGCGGCACGAAACCGCCCTCATTCACCGCCACTGGCTCAATCACCAGCCCGAAGGCGGCAACGGTCACCTACTACTGGGCGCTGTCCGACGGGGTGAAGTCGGCGCCGGCCACCGTCACCTTCACTAAGGCGGGCACGACGGCGGTGGCGCCGCTGACGATAACCCCGCCGGCCGAGCCCGCGAACGGTCAGGCCGTCCTCGTGGTGACCAGCCCGGTTGCCTTCGCGTCCAGCCCCGCGACGTACAGCCTGACCTGCAATGCCCAGGTGGTCACCACCCTCGCCAAGGTCACCCCGACGACCCAGGCGGTCACCTCCTGCACCGCCGCCGCGCCGACCTTCACCTTCAGCGGGACGCTCACCTATGACCAGGCCGGGACGGTCAGCTACCACTGGCACCTGCCGAGCGGGGACGGCCCGACGCACACGCTGACCTTCGCTGCCGCAGGCACCCAGGCGGTGACCACGGCCGCGTACCAGCCGCCCAGCGACACCGCGAGCGGATCGGGCTCGATCGTCGTCACCAGCCCCAAGGCCGTGGCGTCGAACGCCGCGCCGTTCAAGCTCACCTGCGGCCAGGCGCTGTCCGTCAGCACGAGCGGCGCGGCAACCGCCACGATCGGTACCGCCTACTCGGCCACGGCGACCGTGACCGGCGGCAAGGGCAGCTACAAGTGGGCAGCCGCGACCGGGCTCCCCCCGGGCCTGACGACCGCCGCCAGCGCGGGGAAGCTCGCCATCAGCGGCACGCCGACCAAGGCGGGCGCGTACACGATCAAGCTGTCGGTCAGCGACTCCTCGACGCCCGCGCGGTCGGCGACGGCGAGCCTGAGCGTGACCGTTAGCGCGCCCCCGCTGAAAGTCACTGGCGGCACGCTGGCCGCCGGCACCGTCAACGTCGCCTACTCGGCCACCGTCACCGCCACCGGCGGTACCGGCGCCCACACCTGGAAGGCCAGCGGGCTGCCGGCCGGGCTGGGCATCGGCGCCACGACGGGGACGATCAGCGGCACGCCCACCGCGGCGGGCACCTCCACGATCACCGTGACCGCGACCGACAGCGCGTCGCCGGCCAAGACGGCGACGGGCACGTTCACCCTCACCATCAACGCGCCGGCCCTGCAGGTCACCAGCAGCGGCGCGCTGGCCGCCGGCACGGTCAGGGTCGCCTACTCGGCTACCGTTACCGCGACCGGCGGTACCGGCGCCCATACCTGGACCGCCAGCGGGCTGCCGGCCGGGCTGGCCATCGGCGCCACGACGGGGACGATCAGCGGCACGCCCACCGCGACGGGCACCTCCACGGTCACACTCACGGTGACCGACAGCGCGTCGCCGGCCCAGACGGCGACCGGGACGGTCACCATCACCATCAACGCGCCGCCGCTGGCGCTGGCCGGCGGCACGCTGCCCAGCGGCCAGGTCGGGTCGGCCTACTCGGCCACCGTCACCGCGACCGGTGGCGCCGGCACCAAGACGTACTCCGCCAGCGGCCTGCCCGGCAAGCTAGCCATGAGCTCGACGGGGGTGATCAGCGGCACGCCGGCCACGGCGGGTACGTTCACCGTGACAGTCACCGTGACCGATACCGCGTCGCCGGTCCAGACGGCGACGGGGACGTACACCATCACCGTCACCCAGGTGATAATCACGTAACCAACAAATGACCACGCGCTTGCCCGCCGCTGTTTTACCTGAGTGAGCACGGGTAACTTGGTGCGATGGCGTTTACCCCTGGCTGGCGGCCGGGCATGCGGGCCGGAGCCGCCGACAGGCTGCGGGACATCGAGGCGGTGACCGACGCGGCGCTGTCCCGGCTGGACGAGCAGGCCCTGCTCGAGACGCTTCTTGAGCGCGTGAAGAAGACGCTCCAGGCCGACACCGCCGCCGTGCTGCTGCTTGACCGCTCGGCCAGGCAGCTGGTGGCGACGGCGGCGAGCGGCATCGGGGAAGAGGTCATCCAGGGCGCCAGGATCCCGCTCGGGACCGGCTTCGCCGGCCGGGTCGCCGCGACCGGCGAGCCGGTGATCCTCACCGAGGTGAACGCCACGACCGTGAGCAACCCCCTGCTGATGGACCGGGGCATCAGGTCGCTGCTCGGCGTCCCGCTGTTCGCCGGCGGCAAGGTCATCGGGGTCATGCACGTGGGCTCGCTGAGCGGCCGCCGGTTCGGCCGCGACGACACCGAGCTGCTCCAGCTAGCCGCGGACCGCGCGGCGCTCGCCCTGCGCTCCCTGATGGCGCAGGACGACGCGCTGGCCGCGGTGGCGCTGCACCGCAGCCTGCTCCCGGCGGCGCTGCCCGAGGTGCCCGGCGTCGAGCTGTCGGCGCGGTACGTGACCGGCTCGGGCAACGTGGGCGGCGACTGGTACGACGTGTTCGTCCTGCCGAACGGGAAGCTCGGCGTTGTCGTCGGTGACGTGGCCGGCTCCGGGCTCCAGGCCGCCGTCATCATGGGCCGGATGCGCAGCTCGCTGCGGGCTTACGTGCTCGAGGCCGAGGAGCCCGCGACCGCGCTGCGCCGGCTGGACAGGAAGATGCAGTACTTCGAGCCGAACGCCATGGCCACCGTGCTCTACGGGGTCCTGACCCCGCAGACGGGCGAGTTCGTCTTCTCCTCCGCCGGTCATCTGCCGCCCGTGATCGCCGTGCCAGGCACGCGGACGGCCGGGGTGATCGACATCCATCCCGATCCGCCGATCGGCGCCGCGGACGATCCCGAGCGTCAGTCCACGGTAGCCGCGCTCCCGTTCGGCGGATTGCTCTGCTGCTATACCGACGGGCTGGTCGAACGTCGCGGCCAGGTGATCGACGAAGGAATCAACAAGCTGATCGCCACCCTGGACGACCAGCTCGCGTCTCGGGCCAGCCGAGGTGGCCGGCCGGTACCGCTGACGGAGGACGCGTCCGCCGCGGTGATGCGCGCCCTCATCGGCAGCGCCCGGGCCACCGACGACGTGGCGCTGCTCGTCGCCTACCGCACGCCGGCGCAGCTGCCAGACTAGGGGGATGCTGCGCACCGTCGAGGTCGGCAGCGCCGATGACGTGAGGCTGGCCGACTACACCCGGCTGACCGATGCCGGCCTGCGGACGCACCTGGAGGCCGAGCACGGCCTGTTCATCGCGGAAGGCACCAAGGTCATCACCCGTGCCGTCGCCGCGGGCTACCCGGTGCGCTCCATGCTGCTCGGCCGCGGCAGGCTGGGGGACCTGCCCGCGCTCGGCGAGGCGGCCAGCGGCGCGCCTGCCCGTGGTGGGCTGGCCCGTGGTGGGCTGGCCCGTGGTGGGCTGGCCCGTGGTGGGCTGGCCCGTGGTGGGCTGGGAGGCCAGCCGGACAGCACGCCGGTGTACGTCGTACCGGACGAGGTCGCGGAGCGCCTTACCGGATACCAGGTACACCGGGGAGCCCTCGCGTCGCTCGGCCGCTTGCCGCTCCCCGGGGTCCGCGAGGTGATCGCCAGCGCACGGCGGATCGTGGTACTTGAAGACCTGGTGGACCACGGCAACGTCGGCGCGATTTTCCGGTGCGCCGCCGCGCTTGGCGTCGACGCGGTTGTGCTGTCGCCCAGGTGCGCCGACCCGCTGTACCGGCGATCCGTCAAGGTATCGATGGGCGCGGTGTTCGCGATTCCGTACGCGCGGATGGCCGGCTGGTACGACGGCCTCGCGGATCTGCGGTCCGCTGGGTTCCGGGTCCTCGCGCTGACCCCGGACGAGCGCGCGACCCCGGTGGGCTCTGCCGTGCGCGCGGCCGCGCGGGTGGCGCTGCTGCTCGGCACGGAGGGAGACGGGCTCTCCGCGCGCTGGCTGCACGAGGCTGACGAGGCGGTGCGCATCCCGATGAACCCGGCCGCGCGCGCCGCCGGAGTCGATTCACTCAACGTGGTCGCCGCCGCGGCGATCGCGTGCCACCTGCTTACCCAGGACGACGGCTAGCGGAGGCTGCGCCACCGGAGACGTTCTCGTTGTCAGGTTCCACGCCGTTTGCCGCCTCGCCTGCCGCTGACTGGCCTGGCCCGTGCGCCGGCTTCGCTGTCTTGGGCGCTGGCCCCACTGGTACCTTCGCCGGGGACGGTCCGCGCGCCGAGGACCGGCTGGCCGCCGCGGCCGCCGCGGAAGCCGGCGTCCCACGGCCAGTGCCCGCGATCGTCCGCGTACACCAGTTGCAGTGCCGTGAACCCGGGCCCGCTGATCGCGGCGGCGACCGACAGGTGCACGCTCGGCTCGGCAATCCGGACAATCTCGATCACCGGGCCGCCGCGCAGCGGGATCACCTCGCCTGCCCGGGGCGCGTCGGCGTGCAGCACGTGCTCCGCGACGCCGTTCAGCAAGTCAACGGCGCGGTCATACGGCAATCCCGTGACCACGAGCTCGGGCCGGCCGTGCGCGGCCAGCCCGACCGTGTACGCATAGGGTGCCCGGTTTCGCTCCCGCTGCACCCCTTGCACGATCCAGCAGTGCCGCTGGAGCAACTCACGCAGGTGCGCGAGGTAGTCATGCCAGGTAGCCTCCGGATGATCACATTGCCAGCACATGTCAGTACCTCCGATATCTAAGCGATATTGCCGCCACGATAACCGGCAGGTACGACATTCAGTTCGATAAGGAAAGGGGCCGCGCTTCCTGGCGCGCGGTCCGGGTCAGCCAGGCCGGCTAGCGGAGCCGGGCCACCACGCCGTCCGCCTGTGCCATGGTCACCGGCATCTTGATCTCGCTGACCGGCACGGTCTTGGTGCCTCCGTCGAGGAACACGACCTGGTCCTTCATGCAGCCGCGCAGTTCCGGGTAGCGGGCCGCGATGGCGTCCTGCTCGGCCTTCTGCTGCTCGAACTGGACCTGCGCCTGCGCCGCCTTGGCCTGCATGGCGGGCACGACCTTATCCTCGAATGCCTTCTTCATCTTCCGGCCGAAGGCCCGCCCCGCCAGCCCGAACGCCGCGCCGAGCACCGCGCCCCCGAGATCCTCGGCCAGGTTGTCGCCCAGGTCGAAGTCGCGTCCGCCCCGGTTCTGGTTCCGGTTCTGGTTCTGGTTCTGGTACGACTGGCCGTACCCCTCGACGTTGTAATGGTCGTAGTCGTCGTCATCGCCGGCACCGGGCTGCTGGCCCTGCCATTGCCCGGGCCCGGACTGGCCGAACTGGCCCATGCGCTGGAAGGCCTGCTCCCGCGCGCCGTTCATCATGTCGAAGAGCTCGCGCACGGTACGTACCTCTGCGCCGCTCCCGCACCGAGGGCAGACGGATTGCCCTGTCTGATAAGCCACGGTCCCATAATGCTCCCCTTCCCGCCTTTCCTGACAGGCCTATCTGGAAACGAAGCAGAACGGGGGCGGCCGGTCCCGGTCCCGCCCGTCATCCCTGGTGACCGGAATGGTCGAGGACCTGACCCGCCACCCCGCGATATAAGTGGTGCATGAGCGACGACGAGGGAGCACGCTACGTTCCGGCCGACGACGGCGCGGCGACCGCCCTCGCGGTCGACGGCTGCCGGGTGCTGGCCGCGGCCGGCCAGGCCGACATGGTATGGGGGCACCCGAGCGTCCGTGACCCGGAGGGCCGCGGCGTCTGGATGAAATCATCCGGCTGGGGCTTCGAGGAGATCGACGCCGGCCGGATCGTGCTCGTCTCTCCGGGCGGCGAGGTGCTGTCCGGTGCCGGCCCGCGGCACATCGAGTACCCCATCCACACCGAGGTCATGGCCGCCCGCCCCGACGTGGGCGCGGTCGTTCACACGCACTCGCCGGCGGCCTGCCAGTTCGCGGCGCTCGACGTGCCGCTGCTTCCGCTCGACCACGCCGGGTCGCTGTTCTGCTACCCGTCCATTCCCCGGTTCGCGCTGACCGGCGGGCTGATCAAGGACCAGTCGCTTGGCCGTGCGCTGGCGGACGCGCTCGGCGAAGCGATCGCGATCCTGCTGCCGCAGCACGGCATCGTCACGGCCGGCCCCGACCTGCCCGCGGCCGTGATGACCGCCGTGCTCCTTGACCGGGCCTGCCGTACCCAGCTTGGCGCGATGGCGGCGGGACCGGTGCGGGCCTGGGGCGCCGAGGACGACACGGTGGCGAAACGCGCCGACGTCTGGGCGCCCAGGCAGCTGCGAGCGGGCTACGAGTACCTGCTCCGCCAGGCCCCGGCGCCGGCCTCGGCCCTCCGCCGGAACCCGCGGCCGAGCGAACCGGACATCCGGCCGCTGAGCCTTTAGGGTGCCTGAGCCGCCAGGCGCTGCTCTGCCTGCTCCGCGAGGAGCCTGGCCAGCTGGTCGTTGATCAGGCGGGCGGAGCCGGTGATGAACTGCCCGGGGTTGCGCCGGTACTGAGCGAAGGTGCCCGGGCTGACCTGGCGCACGATCGCGGCGATGGTCCGCCTGGTGAGCTGGGTCCGGCCGGCTAGCTCACCGAGCAGGTCGTACCGGACCTGGGACGACGCGCTCCCCGTGTGCGCGGTCGTGCCGGTGGTGGTAAAACCGACGTTCGCGGCGACCGGTCGCTGCTCGCCGTGGCGCACCTCGTAACGCAGCGCGTCGACCCGTAGGCGCTCATCGAGGGCGGCAACGCACCGGCCGATCAGGTCGCCCGAGTCGAACGCCACGAGGCTGAGGTCCTGTCCGGTGCCCGGGGCCTCCTGCTGGTGCGCGGGCTGCCTGCGCTTTCGCCCGTCGGCGGGCAACGGGTAGCTGCCATTTTCCCCGCCCCCGCCGCCCGCCGCGTGCGGGCCGGCTGCTGGCGGCTCGCCGATCTCCTTCTGCAGGCCGGCGACGAAGTCGGTGTACGACTCGTCGGTGACGACCGTCAGCTCGTTGATGTCGTGCACGGTCGACGGGGTTATCCATCCGCTCGCCGTGCTGGTCGACGCGACAAGCGCAGGCCGCGGCCGATCTCCTGGCGGCGGGAGACGGTGTTGTCGCTCTTCTTGAGCATGCCCATGACGAACACGTTGGGGTTGTCCCAGCCCTCGCGCAGGGCCGAGTGGGAGAAGATGAACCGGACCGGCTCGTCGAACGACAGCAGGCGCTCCTTGTCCTTGAGGATCAGGTCGTAGGCATCGACGTCGGCGGACTGGCCCCGCTCATCGCCGGTTCCCCTCAGGTCGCCGTCGATGTCGCGGCCGGTCTTCTTGTCGATCGAGAAGTATCCCTCGGTGCGTCTCGTCGACGGGGATGGCCGCGAGGTAGCTTCCGGTACGCCGCCGGCGTCCTCGTCGAGTCGAGCTAGCTCGAGCAGCCGGTCGTGCGACCTGCCCGGCGTACTCCTCCTCGAAGACGCGGGCGTACTCGCCGCGGGTGTCCTCCCTGCGGTAGTCGCGGTACTTGGCCACCTCGTCGATGAAGAACAGCGACAGCACCTTGATGCCCTGTGCGAACAGCTCCCGCTCCTTGTCCAGGTGGGCGCGGATGACCTCGCGGATCTGGATGCGGCGCTTGGCGTCCTCGGTCACGTCCGGCGGTGACCTGGCCGGCGGCGATGACGTCGCCGTTGCTGAGCTCGATGACGTCGCGGTTGGCGTCGATGTCCGCGATGACGCAGGCCCTTGTACGCCTCGATGCCGCCGGAGACGTCGTGCAGGTTCGCGCCCGGCTCGAGCCGCTTGACCTGGCGCTTGATCGCCGCCCGCGGTCTGCACCTCGAGCTCGACCCGCGCCCGGGGCTTGGCGCCCTTGCCGATCTCGATCGCGTCCAGGTACAGGTAGGCCGTCGCTGCCGGCCAGGCCCTTGCACGGTGATGCCGCGCACGGCGATCTTCTTGACCAGCTTCTGGTTGTAGGCGTCCAGCGCGTCGAGCCGGTGGACCTTGTTGTGCTCGACCTTGTGGGTGGCCGAGTAGCGCAGGACCAACAGCGGCGTTGAACAGCGACAGCGCCTCCAGCGACTTCGGCCGCGCCCGATCTTCTGCGGCTCGTCGATGATGACGATCGGCCGGTTCGCGCTGATGACGTCGATCGGCCGGCGGGACTGGAAGTCGTCGAGCACCTCGTAGATGCGGCGGTTGTCCTTGCCGGTCGCGTTGAACGCCTGGATGTTGATGATCATCACCTGCACGCCGGCGTCGGAGGAGAACCGCTCCAGCTCGTGCAGGCGCCGACGAGTTGTAGATGAACGACCGGGGCTTGGTGCCGTACGTCTGCTGGAAGTGCTCGGCGGTGATGTCGAACGACTTCTTCACGCCCTCGCGGATCGCGACGCTCGGCACGACCACGATGAACTTCGACCAGCCGTAGCGCTTGTTCAGCTCCATGATCGTCTTGATGTAGACGTAGGTCTTGCCGGTGCCCGTCTCCATCTCGACGTCGAGGTTGGGCGTGCCCGGTGCGCCGGCCGCCGCGCTCTGCGCGAGTTCGGCCGACAGCGGCAGGCCGCGCTCGCGCTGCACGGCCCGGATGTTCGCGAGCAGCTCCGCCGGGCTGAGCGCGATCTCCGCGTTGGCCCCGTGATCGGCCCGGTGCCGGCGGGGCTGGCCGTCGAAGCAGTCGGCCACGGCGTCGACGGCCGCGGTCTGGTACCGCTGGACCTTGAACTTGAGCCTCATCGGGTTCAGATCACCCGGAGGTCGGTCGCGGGGGATATCCCGGTGAAGACTCGCCAGGCGCTGACCCGGTCGGCGTCGGTGGCGAAGGCGGAGTCAAGGAACACCGCGCGGGACGGTGCCCGGTGCGCGATTTCCAGCACCGCCGCCGGCGAGACGTCCTTGGCCAGGCAGGCGATAAGGTCGCCGTCCGCCACCACGAAGACCTCGCGCCCGTCGATCAGCTCGACCGCGACGGGTGCCGACAGCTCAAGTCCCGCACTGGCGAGCACCTCGAACAGCACGTCCTCCTGACTCCTGTCCGGCTTGACGGTCTCGGTGAAGCGGCAGGCGTCGCCCTGCGCCAGCTCGTCGGGAGCGCGCAGCATGTCAGTCATGTTGGTTGAGTCGACCCGCAGCACCCGGAAGCCGGTGTCCGCGTCCGGTCCCGGGTGTCCCGTGGCCCCGCTCACCGCGCGGCAGGCCCGGCGGGCCCGGGCCTTGCCGATCTCGGCGACCGTGGCGAACCCGGCCCGGGCGGCGGCCGAGCCGGGCGGGCACCGCTCCGGTAGCTGGACGGCGATGAAGCGGCGGGTGCCGCCGTCTTCCGCGTTCAGCTCGAGCACTGCCTGCGCCATGGTCCCCGACCCGGCGAAGAAGTCGAGCACGAGCGACGAGGAGTCCGTCGCGTGCTCAAGCACCCGCTTCATCAGCCGCACCGGCTTCGGGTTATCGAATACCTTGCCGGGGAGCAGCGCGGCCAGGTCCCTGGTGCCCTCGTCGGTGTTGCCCGCGTACTCGTGGCTCCAGAAGTTCGTGGGGGTCAGTCCCCTGGCATCGGAGAGGAACAGCTTGACCGAGGGCACCGGGCTCTTCCCGTCGGCCCCCCAGTAGAGCAGGCCCGCCGCCGCGAGACGCTCGAACTCGGCCCTGGACCTGCGCCAGGCGTTGGCCGACGGCCAGGTGGCCTGCCCGGTGTTCGGGTTCCTGATCTCGTAGCAGAGATTGGGGCGTTGCGCGGCCGTCGCCGGGTTCAGGAATGAGGCGCCCTTCCACGGCCCGCGCGGGTCCCCGTCCGGATTGGCGTACCGCGCGTCCGCCTCCGCGGTGCGCGGCAGCAGGTTCACCGCGAACCGGTCGCTTCTGGAGAACACGACGATGTTCTCAACCACCGCGGTGAAGTCCCGCGTGTTGTTGCTCCGGGTGTACCGCTTTTGCCAGGTGATGTCGGCGCGGAAGTTGTCCTCGCCCATGACCTCGTTGAGCAGCTTGACGAGGTTGGCGTGCTCGGTGGAGTCGATGCTGACGAAGATCGCCCCGTCGTCGGCGAGCAGGTTCCGGGCCAGCGCCAGGCGCGGGTACATCATGCTGAGCCAGTCGGAGTGGAAGCGGCCGCTGGCTTCGGTGTTGGCCACCAGCCGGATGCCGGCGGCATCGGCCTGGCCGGACCGCGCCAGGTACTCCGCCGACGTCTCGGCGAAGTCGTCGGCGTAGACGAAGTCGCCGCCCGTGTTGTACGGGGGGTCGATGTAGATCAGCTTGACCTTGCCGAGGTAGGACTCCTGGAGCAGCTTGAGCGCGTCCAGGCTGTCGCCCTCGATGAAGATGTTGCGTGTGGTGTCGAAGTCGACCGACTCCTCACGGACCGGGCGGAGCGTCCGCGCGACGGGGGCACTGGCGGCGAGGAACGCCGCTCGCTTGCCGGGCCAGTCGAGCTGGTACCGCTCCCGCGGGCCCTCGGCGAGGTGCCCGGACAGTTCCTGGCGCAGCAGGTCGAAATCGACGGCACGGACCAGGTTGCCGTCATCGTCGCGGCCCTCGGTGATCACGCCGGGGAACAGCCCGGCGATCCTGGCGATGTTCCGCGCCGTGAGGTCGGGCGAGTGTGCCCGCAGCTTCTCCACGGCCCAAGGCTAGCGAGGCGGGGCATGATCAAGTAAAGGTCCCGGGGACGAGGCGTAGCGGGGGCCCGCCGGGTAGCCAGCCGGCACCCGGCGCCGGACGGCCCTGGCCGCGACCGCCGTGAGCAGCGACGTGATCGCGATCCCGAGTATCAGGTTGACCACGGCGGTGGCGCCCTTCTGGTCGAGCGGTGCCCCCGTGCTGAAGGGGTAGACCACGGCGGCAAGCGTGGCAAGCCCCATGATCCAGTCGAAGAACATGCCTGGCTGCGGCGTGCCGAGGGCCAGCAGGTAGAGCACCCCGGCCGCGGCGACCGCGATAAGCGCTGCCAAGAGCACGTACTCGCCGGTGTGCGCATTGCCCCACGCGCCGTCGCCTGCGGGCGCCAGGACGGGAATGCCTAGCGTCCAGCGGCAGATGAGGATGCCGACGAGCGCGATGAGCGCCGCAACGACCGCGGTCGCCACGGCACCCGCCCAGAACTGGGCGGAGTCGGGCCGGACGCGATTGGCCCTTGCGTCATTTGGCGATGCGGGATAGGTCATCTCTGCTCCTCGCCTGTTGAGCTTCCGCGCCTCAGCTACCCGTGCGAGTCAGGTGAAACCGGCGTTGCGGCGACCGGCCGCTTACCGGGCTTGGCGGCACTCCGCGCCATCAGCGTGTGATCAGCGGACCATGCCGCGATCGCAGTTTGCGACCGGGTGTCACGGTGCGTGCTATAACGCAGTGATTAGCGTCACAGAATGGTAAGTTTTCCGTCTGCCCTTTCTTGGCGAAGTCGCGCGCGGCGCATGTTTCTTTCTGGCATCGTTGATCGGCAACGGTAGATGAGTGCGGTATACGCACGACATGGGCCGAAGGGACTGCGTTGTCACGACATCGGAGCGCGATGCTTGCGGAGCGTCCGTACGCATCGGCCGGCGATTCGCGGACTTCTGACGCTGGCTCGGCCGTCCGCCAGGGAAATGCGCGTCCGCGCGCGCTCGCTGCCGCTGGCGCGGGCACATCGGCGGGACGGAGCACGGCTGGCGCGCCGGGCGCGAATGGCGGGCGGAGCGCGAATGGCGGGCGGAGCGCGAAGAAGAAGCGTGGCCTGTTCCGGCGGACCGGCATCGCACTGCCCGCGGCGGGGCTGGCTCTTCTTCTCGTCGTCGTGGTCTGGGGCGCGGCCGAGGTAATGAATCCCCGGGGCACCGGGGCGAGCAGCCTCTTCGAGTCCATCGACGGCCTGGGGCACAGCGGCTCGGTGGCCCTGCTCGTGCAGGAGCGGCAGACGCTGATCGAGATGTCCGCCGCGGCCAAGACGCTGTCGGTTGTGGCCAAGCCTGTGATGGCGAACCCCGAGCAGATCCTCGAGGCGCAGAACTCGAGCACCTCAAGCTCGAGCATGACAACCGGCGGCACCGGAGTCGCCACGACGGCCCCGCCGTCCAACCCCACCGCGGCCCAGGCGACCGCCAAGGCGATGCTCGCCAGTTTCGGCTTCAACGCGACCACGCAGTGGCCGTGCCTGTACGACCTGTGGGAGCAGGAGAGCACCTGGAACGTGTACGCGGAAAACCCGGTGTCCGGCGCGTACGGAATTCCGCAGTCGCTCCCCGGTGACAAGATGGCGTCGGCCGGCGCGGACTGGCAGACGAACCCGGCCACCCAGATCAAGTGGGGCCTCGGCTATATCAAGACCGTCTACGGCACCCCATGTGGCGCATGGCAGAACGAAGTGAACTTCCACTACTACTGAGCCCTTCATCATGACGCTTCCGCCTTCTCATCATGACGCTTCCGCCTTCGCCAGGCCTTGCGGCGAAGGCGGAAGAAAAGGTCACTGATTCGCCCAGGTCGCCTTTCATCGGCTTTTCGCGGCGGTAATCGCCAGTCGGGGACCGCCGTCGGCGTTCGCCGAAACGCGGGCACGGTGCGTCAGATACCGAGATACGAACTGTCGCAGCAGGGTCGCAGGCAGGCTTATCGGAGGCTGAATTGGCTGATGTGACCTTGATCACATCAGCCAATGGGGCCATATAATTCTCTCGCTTATGAGGAATTTGTCCATCTAGCGTTGCCAATAACAATGGATGTGATCTAGATCACATCACTTACTAGAGTTTATTATCGCGTTAATCTGGCATCTTCGCTTAGCGGAAGCACTCTGGATGCGAGATGGTTACCCAAAGAGGTGACCAGGTACCCTGACCCGTGCCAAGTCCGCAGCCCAGGCGGAGCACTTTCCCGAATGGCTCATTGCCCCGGAAAAGCGCACCGGCCGGTAAGGGGTGAAGGCAAGCGCGGGCGCAGACTGCACCCGCGTCCGATTGAAGGCACTCGTTGGCACGCCAACTGCCATGGTTGTGTTCGGACCGTCTTTCTCGCAAGGTCACCGTGCTTACCGCCGCGTGGGTGCTCTGCCTCGCGGCAACCGCGACCGCCGCCGCCGTCACGCCGGCGGCCCCGTCGGCCCCGTCGGCGCCGCCTGGCCAGGCCGCCGACCTGCTCTCCCTTCATTCAATTACCCGTACCTGGCACGCCGGGGCCGCCATGCAGCCACCGCGGGACAATCTCGCCAGGCAGGCCGTTCTCATCCGGGCGGTAGACCGGGCCGCGGCCGCGCACGCGGCAGCGGTGGCCCGCGCCGCGGCGAGGCGCGCGGCGGCAGCTCGTGCAGCAGCCCGTGCAGCGGTCAGGGCGGCAGCGGAGCGGTCAGCCGCGCGGCGTGCCGCCAGGCAAGCCGCCGCCCGGCAGGCGGCGACTGCGGCGGCGGTCACGCAGCTGCACTCGGGCGGCCCGCAGCAGGTCGCCGGGCATATGCTCCTCCAGTACGGGTGGTCCGGGCAGTTTTCCTGCCTCGACGCGCTGTGGGGCCGGGAGAGCGGCTGGAACGTAGACGCGGAGAATCCGAGTTCCGGCGCGTACGGCATCCCGCAGGCCCTGCCGGCATCGAAGATGGCCTCGGCCGGCCCGGACTGGCGGTCCGACGCGGCCACCCAGATCAGCTGGGGCCTCGGTTACATCCGGGCGCAGTACGGGTCCCCGTGCGCCGCCTGGGACCACGAGGAGGCCGTCGGCTGGTATTAGGCCGCCGCACCCCGCCGGTACCGCAGATTGCGGGTGGCTGCGCACGCGCCGCTGTGCGCAGCCACCTTCCTCCGGATGCGGCTTACTCGAAGCGGATCGTTGCGGGCGCCGTCATCCTGCGCAGTAGCGGCAGCGTCACCGTGATGACACCGAATGCGACAAGCAGGCCGATGCCCATGATCGCGTAGTAGTCGCTGCCCAGCCGCGGGACGGCGGTGCCGCCAGCGCGAGCCTGATGACCGCGAGGACCGAAGTGCCGTACGCGATCGCGGCCGCCAGGACCGTCGCCGCGAGCAGCGGGACAGCGGCCTCAAGAAGCACGACCCTGGACAGGACGCCAGCCTGGGTGCCGCTCACTCGCAGCAGGGTGAACGGCCGCTTGCGGTCAACGAGGCCGCCGCCGACCGCGACCGCGAGGCTGCACCCGGCCACTACCAGGGTCAGCGCCACGATCGCGTACGCGATGTTCGCGGCCAGCGCCGCGCGGGCCGTCCGGATCTGGAGCGTCTCGCCGAACGTTCGCGGCGGCGTCGGTGACGACCCGACTCCGCCGCCGGTCCGCGGCGGCGCGTGCCGGGCGAGGTACGTGCGGACCCGCTCGAGCGTGGTCGCGTTGTTCACCTTGACCAGGACCGTCTGCAGCGGCAACTTCGTCAGGTCGCCCTTGTAGCCCGGGTCGGCCGAGTTGGCGATCGGCGTTGTGTCGTAAATCGGATTGTCGCCGAACATCGAGTCGTCGGTCGTCTGCACCGCGGTGAGGCCGGGCGCGCATTCGCCGAGCGCCCCGATCGCCCGCAGGTCCGCGCAGCTGATCACGATGTCGCTGCTGAAGTACTGCTTCGACGAGGTGCCCGGCGCGCCGGGGCCCGGCGCCTGGGCCGCCGCGCTTCCGCCGCCGGATCCCTTGCTGCCGCCCGATGCCCCCGGACCTCCGCGCGGTCCAGCGGTGCTGGTCTTGGCGCCGGCAGGCGCCGCCGCTTCGTAGAGCGGGTACACGGCGGCACCGGGAATCGCGCTGAGCCCGCCGATGAGCCGCTGCCCGGCCGATGAGGCCAGCCCGACCTGCCCCACCAGCACGTTGCTCAGCGCGCCGGCTCCTGGCGTCTGCTGGATGGCGTCGATGGCGGGCACGAGCGTTCCGATCATCGTGCCGAGGAAGACCGCGAGTACCAGCCCGGTCACCGACCGGAAGGCGCGCCGGGGGTTGTCGGCCAGCCGCCTGCTTGCGAGCACCCCCGAGGAGCCGCGGGCGGTCCGCCCGAACAGCGCGGCGGCCTGCGCGGTGATCCACGGCCCGGCGATGACCAGGCCGACCATGGTGACCAGGATTCCCGGGTAGGTGGCGACGCCGATGCTGTCGTGCGTCGTCGTCGACAGCCCGTAGACGTAGAGTCCAAGCCCGATCACCAGCGTGATCAGCCGCCAGGCCGTCGGCGGCTTAGGTGCGGCGCGGCGGGAGACGCCGAGCGGCGAGATCTGCACCCGGCGCAGCGAGACGAGCGCGGCCACCGCCGCCGCGGCCGGCACGATCACCAGGATCGCCAGGTACCCGGCGAGTGTCGGCGTGACGTCGGACTCGAAGTACGGCGTGCCGAAGAACGCGGAGGCCGGCCAGCAGCGGCCTGGCGAGCAGGAAGATGACCATGCCGAGTACCGTGCCCGCGAACGAGCTCAGGACGGCCTCGACCGCTGCGACGAGCCGGATGTCGGCAGGCGTCCCGCCCACCAGGCGAAGCGCGGCGAACCGCTCCTCCCGCCGGTCGGCGGCCAGCCGGGTCGCGGTGCTTATCAGCACCAGCAACGGGAGCAGCACGACGACCATGCCGATGTAGAAGGCGTCCTTGAAGAACGCCGTGAACACCTGCTGTCCGGCACCGGTGTAGATCGAGGTCACCCACCGGGTGCCGGCGACGCTGTTAAGCGCGGCGGGCGGGTAGCCGGTGTAGATGACAAGGTCGTTCGAGCCGTTCAGCGCGGCCTGCCCGATCGTCCCGGCGAGCCTGCCTGGGAAGCGGTCGCCGAGCTGGGCGGCGGGCACCGTCTTGAGCAGCGAGGCGAGCGCGGGGGAGGCGTAGTACGTGCCGGGCGCGGGCAGCCGCGAGACGCCAGGGGGCAACGGCGCGTCCGGGCCGAGCGCCGCGACGTCGAGCCGCCTGATCGTCTGGCCCCGGTAGAAGTCGACGCTGTTGTTCCATAGCTCGCCGTGCGCCGGCAGCGTGGCCGGCCCGCTTGCGCCCTGCGTGCAGGACCAGCACGCCTTGTACGCATTGGATTCGAAGGCGTGCAGCTCGCCGAGCACGCCTAGCAGCAGCGCGACGCCGACCGCGACCGCCGCGGCGGTGATCAGCAGCCGGACCAGGGCCTCGCGGCCGCTGTGCAGGGTGAGCCGCAGGCTTAGCTGGAGCATCAGGGCGTGCCCTTCGCGGCAGGGTAAGAGGTGGCGGCAGGCGCGGACGCGCCGTACGGCCTGTCGGCCGGCGCGGGGAGGTCGGTGGCGGTGAGCAGTCCGTCGTGGACCATGACAACCCGCTCGGCGTAAGCGGCGACCCGCGCGTCGTGGGTGACGATGACGAGCGTGGTGCCCTGCTCCCGGGCCAGCCCGGTCATCAGGTCCATCACTTTCTCGCCGGTCAGGGAGTCGAGCGAGCCGGTTGGCTCGTCGGCGAAGATCACCTTGGGGGCCAGCGCGAGCGACCGCGCGACCGCGACGCGCTGGGCCTCACCGCCGGACAGCTCGCCCGTCCGCCTGTCCCCCTTGTCGCCGAGGCCGAGCCGGTCCAGCCAGGTGTCGGCGGTCTTGTAGGCGACCTTCCGCCTGGTCCGGTTGAGCAGCAGCGGAAGCGCCACGTTATCGGCCGCGGTGAGCTCCGGTACGAGCTGCCCGAACTGGAACACGAAACCGAACGCGGTGCGCCGCAGCTTGGTGCGGTCGGCCTCGGTCATGGTGCTGAGCAGCCGGCCGTCGAACCGCACCTCGCCCTGGTCGGGGGTGTAGATGCCCGCCATGCAGTGCAGCAGGGTCGACTTGCCTGAGCCGCTCGGTCCCATGACCGCGAGGATCTCTCCCTGGGCGACGCACAGGCTCGCGTCGCGCAGGGCCGAGGTCTGTCCGAACTTCTTCGCGACGTGGCGGGTCTCGATCATCCGGCCACGGGCGACTACGGGACTGTTCATCGGTTTCTAACCGCCTCCGCAAGGTCCGCCAGCCGGGCTGACGTCAGGTCGATCCACCGGAGGTCTGCCTCTAGGTGGAAGAGGGCATGGTCGGCAAGCAACATGTCGACCAGCGGGCCGGTCCGCTTGACCTCGGTGAGCTCTTGCATGCGCCGCAGGTGCGCGGCCCGCTGGGTATCGAGGTAGGCGGCAGCCGGCCTGCCAAGCATCAGGGCCAGCGTCACCTTGGCGAACAGCACCGTCTGCAGGTGCGGCTCCGGCTCCACGGGCTCGGCGAGCCAGGTGTCTACGGCGCGCCTGCCGGTGTCGGTGATCGCGTAGCGCTTGCGGTCCGGGCCGTCGCCCGGCTCCGCATCGCCGGCGCTCACCTGGCCATCGCGGGCCAGCCGGCCGAGCGTGGCGTACACCTGGCCGAACGGCAGCTGCTTCCCGCGCCCGAAGAACGCGTCGTAGTCGCGCTTGAGGTCGTATCCGTGGCTCGGTTCCCGTTCGAGGAGGCCGAGCAGGGTCAGTGGGACGCTCATGAAGTCACTATATCCTGAGCGTATACTTCCGGCAAATACCAACCAAAGGTGATTGTCTAATCACAGTTAGTAGTCGATGATAGATGACGTTCAGTAATGCACTCGTCGCAAAACGTAGATCGAAGTCGTAGGCGATCAGTAATGAACTCGATACTAGTTGTAGATAAACGCCGCTAATGGGAGCTGGGTGACCCAGTTCACAGTTTCTACCTGCGGGTAACAAGAATCCCTGATGAGAGCGGGGTTTCGTGCGCGTCCTCGGCCCGGCCGGGCTTCCAGGCCGCGGCGAGCGCCGGAATGCCCCGGCCGCAAACGATTGTTCCTCGCTCGATAGCAGATGAAAGCACCTCGCTCGCGAGATCACTCGCTGCCTTGAGCAGCCCGGCGCCCTGTCCCCGCGTCACGTCCGCGTGCCGATGCCTGCCGCGTTTATCTAAGCCGCGGATCGTGGTGTCAGAGGTGGGAAACAATCGCGCACCGCGCGAGCTACCGAAAGTCTCACTTTGGCACGGCACTTCTCCCTGCCCACCTTTATGTCCACCAAGCGTGCCCGGGTGGTTACGGCTGCCGCCGCGGGGACGCTGGCCCTGGCGACGGTCATCTCCGTGGCGGGCGTCACCCTCTCGGCCGGGGCCGCGGCGGCGGGCACGACCGACGCCTCCCCGGCCTCGGTCGGCGCCAAGGCGGCGGCCGTGCAGGCGTCGTACTCGGGCGGCGGCTCAAGCGGCGCGCAGGAGGCGGTCATCTTCAGCAAGGCGCGCGCCATCCAGGCCGAGCACGAGCAGCAGGCCGCCGTGGAGAAGGCGGCCGCGGTCAAGGCAGCCAAGGCGGCCAAGGCCAGCCAAGGCGAAGGCGGAGGCGGCTAAGGCCGTCAAGGCCAGGGCGGCAGCCAACGCGGCCGTCAAGGCGCGGAAGCCCGCGGTCACCACCCCGTCCGGGTCACCGCAGCAGATCGCCCAGCGGATGCTCGGTCAGTACGGCTGGTCAAGCAGCCAGTTCTCCTGCCTCAGCCCGCTCTGGGAGCACGAGAGCGGCTGGAGCGTGACGGCGGCGAACCCGAGCTCCGGTGCCTTCGGCATCCCGCAGGCGCTGCCCGGCTCGCAGATGGCGACCGCTGGCGGCGACTGGCAGACCAACGCGGCCACGCAGATCAAGTGGGGCCTGACCTACATCCAAGGCCGCTACGGCTCCCCGTGCGGCGCGTGGGCCCACGAGCAGTCCGCGGGCTGGTACTAGGCCAGCAGGCAACAACGAAAGGGGGGCCCGGTCTCAGGACCGGGCCTCCCCTTTGTCTTGTTCTGCTAGCTGGCCGGGACCGTCTTGAAGGTCGGCAGGATCTGGTCGAACACCGGCAGCGCCGTGCTGCCGAACGTACTGCGCGGAGACCTGATGTAGATGGCGTAATCCTGGGTACCCGCGGGCGTCGCCTTGGCGAACAGGATGTCGTCCGCGACCAGCCCGGGGCTCGCGGCCGGCGTCCAGGAGAACTTCCACACGGCGCCCCTGGTGTTCCTGACCGGAACCTCTTGCAGGTTGACCCGCTTGTAACCAGGGAACTTCTTCTCGGCCAGGCTCTCTCGCTCGAGGTTGGTGGCGGCGGTGAGCATGTCGGTGGTGTGCTGCGGGGTCAGGTCGACCTCAACCAGCATGTCACCAGGACCGTGGAAGCTGGTAGCCAGTCCGGATCGCTGCTCGGTCCAGCCGGGCGGCAGGTCGATCGAGAACCCGGCGACGGCCGGGGCGCCAAGGTCGGTAGCCGTCACGCTCGCATGCCGCCAGCCGGACGGGAGCACGGCCGACGGGGTATTGAGCGCGTCGACGGACTTGAAACCCGTCGGGGTGTCCGTGACGAACCCGGTGCCGGTTGACTGGGTCGCGTTCGGCGAGCCGCCGTTGTGACGGTTCAGCGCGAGCGCCGCGCCCACGCCAACGGCGGCGGCGATGATGACGGCCACCACGAGCCAGGCGATCTGCCGGCCTCTGCCGCGGACGGCCCGGCCGCCGCCGGTGCCCGGCGCGTACTGCCTGGCAAGGTCTTGGTAAGGCTGTGACGGGCCCGCGTACTGCCCGCCCGCCGGCGGGAATGGCGTGGTGCCGCCGCTGGGGTTACCCTGCGCCGGGCCGCTTGAGCCGCCGTATGCCGGGTGCCGCTCTGACGCCGGAGCAGGCGGCTGGGGGCGAGCCGGGCTGGCCGCGGAGTAGCTCGGGGCCGGGCGCTCCGCCGGCTTGGCGGCGGTGAAGGTCGGCTTGGGCTGTGCCGGCCTTTGCTCCGCCGGCTTTTGCGGGGCAGGCCGCTGCGGGGCCGGCGGCGACGGCGCCACCCGGGCCGCCGGGAGCGCGAGCTCCGTCTGCTGGTACCCGGACCCCTCATCGACAACCACGGTTTCGCCGCCCGGGCTCGGCGCTTTCTCCTCCGGAGGGTCGGCAAAGACCGTTGGTGCACCGCTTGTCTGCGAGTCGACGGAGGGCGCGTCGGCCGGTACCGCGTCGACTGCCTTTGCCTTGGCCTGCGCTGCCTTGGCCGCCGCTGCCTTGGCCGACGCTGCCTTGGCCTGCGCTGCCTTGGCCGCCGAGATCACCGGCGTGGCGACCGTGGACGGAGCAACCCCGGCCGCGGGCTCGGATCCGGCATCGAGCCCGGACTCTGGCCGGGGCTCAGCGTCGGGTTCGGGCTCGGCGACAGCGGCGGGTTCCTCTTCATCGGCGGAATCCGGTGCTGCTTGGGCGGCGGCCTCGTCGACCGCAGGGCGCTGCACAGCTTGGGCCGGCTCAGCGGCTGGTGCGGCGGCCTGCTTGCCCGCGGCTTGCTTGCCCGCAGCCGACTCGTCCGCGGCGGCGGCCTGGGCAGGCGCGGCGTCGGCCGGGGCGGGCACCTCGTCCGCCGAGGCGTCCTCACGGGCGCTTACTGGCGCGGGCGGCGGCGGCCGCGGCGGATGACGGCACGTGGGCGGACAGGACAGTCGGCGGGTGGGCCGGCGCGGACGGCTGCTCGGGCGCGTCCGTCAGCTGCGGCAGCACCTGCGCGAACAGCCGCGCCGCGGACGCGGCCGACGGCCGGGTCGACGGATCACGGCGCAGCAGCGCCGCGATCAGCGGTGCGAGCTGGGCGGCGTGCGGCGCTACAGGCGCGTCCTCGTTGATAATGGCGGACATCGTGGTTATCGCGCCGCCCCGCTGCTCGAAGGGCCCCCGGCCCTCTACCGCCGCGTAGATGGTCGCGCCGAGCGACCAGAGGTCAGATGCGGACGTGGCGTCGCCGCCGCGGATACGCTCGGGCGCGGTGAACCCTGGTGAGCCCATCACCATGCCGGTCTGGGTCAGCCGGGGGTCTCCCTCGAACTGCGCGATGCCGAAGTCGGTGAGCACCGCCCGCTCTTCCCAGGTGTCCCCGACCTTGCTGTTCGCGATGAGCACGTTGCTCGGCTTCACGTCCCTGTGCAGCACCCCGGCGATGTGCGCGGCGGCGAGCGCGGAAAGAAGCTGCTGGCCGATGGCGCAGACCCGGGCCACCGGGAGCCGCCCCTGCACGGTGAGCACCTGGTCAAGCGACTGCGACGGGATGAGCTCCATCACGATCCACGGGCGGCCGTCCTCTTCAGCGACGTCGTAGACGGTGACGACGCCGCGGTGGGACAGGCGTGCCGCGGTGCGAGCCTCGCGCAGCGTCCGCTGATAGGCGGTGTGACGCTCGTCCGCGCCGATCAGGGCCGAGATGACGACCTCCTTGATCGCCACCTCGCGGTCAAGGAGCTGATCGCGGGCACGCCACACCACGCCCATGGCGCCCCGGCCGATGGGGTGCTGCAGGTTGTACCGCCCGGCGATAACCCGTCCTGTCATAGGGGGCATAGCCGGACCATATCAGCGATTAGGGATGGCTGCCGATGGAGAGCAACGGGCCCGCTGACTCCGCGAAGAAATCGTTGCCCTTGTCGTCGACGATGATGAAAGCGGGGAAGTCCCTGACTTCGATCTTCCACACCGCCTCCATACTGAGTTCTGGGTATTCGAGCACGTCAACCTTGGTAATGCAGTCCTGTGCGAGCCGGGCGGCGGCGCCGCCGATCGAGCCGAGGTAGAAGCCGCCGTGACGCTTGCACGCCTCGGTAACGGCCGCGGACCGGTTCCCCTTGGCCAGCATAACCAATGACCCTCCGGCGGCCTGGAAGCGCTCTACGTACGAGTCCATCCGGCCCGCGGTCGTAGGCCCGAAGGACCCCGACGCGTACCCGGCGGGCGTCTTCGCGGGACCCGCGTAGTAGACCGGGTGATCACGCAGGTACGCGGGCATCGGCTCGCCCGCGTCGAGCCGTTCCGCGATCTTCGCGTGGGCGATATCGCGGGCCACGATCATGGTTCCGGTAAGCGACAAGCGGGTCTTAACCGGGTATTTCGTTAGTTCGGCCCGTATTTCACTCATCGGCCGGTTGAGGTCAACCGAGACGACCTCCGCCGTGTCCGTGCTTACCGACGCCGGGTCGGGCAGGTACTGCGCCGGATCGGTCTCGAGCTGCTCGAGGAAGACGCCGTCGCGGGTGATCTTCCCGAGCGCCTGCCGGTCCGCCGAGCACGACACGGCGATGGCCACCGGACAGGACGCGCCGTGCCGCGGCAGCCGGATGACGCGCACGTCGTGGCAGAAGTACTTGCCGCCGAACTGCGCCCCGATGCCGATCTTCCTGGTGATCTCCAGGACGGACTGCTCGAGCTCCAGGTCCCTGAACCCGTGGCCAAGCGGCGACCCGGAGGTCGGCAGCGTGTCCAGGTAGCGTGCCGACGCGTACTTGGCGGTCTTCAGCGCGAACTCCGCGCTCGTCCCGCCGACCACGATCGCCAGGTGGTACGGCGGGCACGCCGACGTTCCGATGGAGCGGATCTTCTCCTCGAGGAACGAGGCCATCCGGGCCGGGTTCAGCACCGCCTTCGTTTCCTGGTACAGGTATGACTTGTTCGCGGAGCCGCCGCCCTTGGCCATGAACAAGAACTTGTAGGCGTCCCCGCTGGCCGCGTAGATCTCGATCTGCGCGGGCAGGTTGGACCCGGTGTTCTTCTCTTCCCACATGGTCAGCGGGGCCATCTGGGAGTAGCGCAGGTTCAGCTGGGTGTAGGCGTCGAAGACCCCCCTCGCCAGGTGCTCCTCATCCTGGCCGTCGGTGAGCACGCTTTGGCCGCGCTTGCCCATCACGATCGCCGTCCCGGTGTCCTGGCACATCGGCAGGATGCCGCCGGCCGCGATGTTCGCGTTCTGCAGCAGGTCGCGCGCGACGTACCGGTCGTTCGGCGAGGCGCCGGGGTCGTCGAGGATGGAGCGCAGCTGCCGCAGGTGCGCGGGGCGCAGCAGGTGGGCGATATCCCGGAAAGCCGTCCGGCTCAGCAGCGTGAGCGCCTGCGGGTCGACGGAGATGAAGGATCGCCCGAACGCCTGCGTGGCTTCCACCCCGCCTTCGGCGATCTTCCGGTAGGTGGTCTCGTCGTGCCCGAGCGGCAGCAGGTCCGTGTAGGAGAACTCAGCCATAACCCCAAGCTTAGAACCGCTGCACAGGACCGACGGGCGTGACATAGCTCGCTACGAACGTGACGACCTATTTTGCGGTGTGTCCTGAACTTCCCGACTTGTTTGGGTATCCGCAACCTTGTATGGTGACGGTGTGCGGCGGCGCTGCGCCACGCGGTGCCCCCGTCCGCTTGTGGATCTTGCTCGCCACGCAGTGCCCCCGTCTGCGGAGGCTGAGCGGCAGCGCCGCCGCACCCATCCTTCCCTCGCCATTGTCGGCTCACTGCGCTCGCCTTCCCGGTGGCGTCCCGCATCCCGCGTGCTAAACGAAGTGACTTCTGCGGCCTGGTTTGATACCACTGCGCCATGCCCGTTACCGCAGCGGACGCGCGCACGGTTGAGGAGCTGCTCGGCGTCATCAGGTCCGGCGGCAAGCCCAAGTACCTGGCCTTCGGGGGTTCACCAGCCGCCGCCGGGCGGCGGAACGGGTAAGGGCTGCCTGAGCCAGTGGTGGCCGTCGGTTTTCACTGTTGACGGCGAGACGTACGCGTCGGCTGAGCACTTCATGATGGCGGCGAAGGCGCTGCTATTCGGGGATACGGAAACAGCGGATCGCATCCGAGCGGTACCACACCCGAGAATGGCGAAGGACCTGGGCCGGCAGGTGCGCGGGTTTGATGAGCAGCGCTGGGCCGAGCGGCGCTTTGACCTGGTGGTAGCGGGGAACCTCGTCAAGTTCGGCCAGCACGCCGAACTGCGGGACTTCCTGGTCGGCACCGGCAGCCGGGTCCTGGTCGAGGCCTCGTCGATCGACAAGATCTGGGGCATCGGGCTAGCCGCTGACCACGAGCACAGCACGTCTCCCGAGCACTGGCCCGGCTTGAACCTGCTCGGCTTCGCCCTCATGGAAGTACGCCAGGAGCTACGGCCAGCCACTAACTAGACGCGCAAGCGCTGCGGATGCGCTCGATCACGGCGGCCGGGTTCTGGAAGAGCTCGCGCCAGGTGAAGTGGACGACCTTGTAGCCGACGTCGCGCAGTCGCTGGTCCCGGTCGAGCTGCCGGATGGCGCGCTGGGGGTCGGAGTACTTCATCGTGCCGTCCGCTTCGGCGACCACCCGGTGCTCAGCCCAGTAGAAGTCGACGGTGTAGCGAAAATCTGGTCCCGTGATGGTGAACTGGAGTTCTGGCGGATCGAGACCGTGCTCGTGGAAGATCACCCGAGCACACGATTCGAGGACGGATTCGGCGCGCGGGTCGCTGAATTCAACCGCGCGCCTGGCCTGCCGGTTGCCGGGCCATCCGGCGCACGCGTCGCAGGCGGCAATGAGCGCCTCCTTCGAAGTGAAGTCGGCTCGTTTGGCGTCGGCGCGGAGTGCGGAGTCGGCCGTGACGACCGCCGACATGAACGACGAGATCCGAGCAAGGTCCACGACCGTTCGCGGCACTGTGGTTACCCGCACGCCGAGAAGGGTGGTCAGGTGTTCGGCAGGGAGTACTGCCGTGTGGAACACAACGCCATCCGACTTGGCCCGGTTGCACCGCCGATCCGGCGGCCTCGTCAGGGTCACCAGCCCGGAAGCCGCAGGAAACAGGTCAAGGCCGTGAATAAGAGCCGCCGAGTGATGGCTGACCACGCTATCGGGGCCAAGCGCGGCGCGGGCGGCCATCGCCAGCAGTGCGTGCCCGCGCGCGGGGCTGGCCTTACCCCATTCGACGGCCGGTCTCGACGCATACACCGCAGGCCAGACGCGAACCAGGTCACCCGACCGTACTAGCGAGCGCAGCTCCGCGCGGGTCAGTCCGGTCGTGTACCACTCGGCGATGCCCGCCACGCGAACCTTACGGATAGCATCTGAATAATCGCTCTTTGTCACAATTTCATAATGACAGGACATCCGCCCGCCGGGTAGACGGCAACCCGCGGGTCGCCCGGGCCCGCTTCCTGGCCCTCCAGCCCCTGTTTGCATAGCTGGCGCCCATGATCATCGCACTTTGCATAGCGCAGGCCCATGATCACCGTCGATATGCGGCAAATATCCAGCCCGCAGCTATGCAAAGCGGAAAATTCGTGGTCCTGGGCTATGCAAAGCCGAATCATCCGGGGGAAGGTCGCGCTGCCGTAGAGATTCCTGTGATTGCTGTTGTTGGCGAGAAAACGTGAGGATCTCTACGGTCAGCGAAGATCATCTCGGGTGAAGGTCGCGGCAGGGTGAGGATCGCGATGGCCGGGCGAAGGTCGCGATGGCGAGGTGGAGGTCGCGGAGGCGTGGTGGTGTCATTCGCGGTCATGGTGGCGGCTGCGGTTAAGGAGTGCGGTCGGGCGCTGGGGGTGCGGCCCGCGCGCTTCGGGCCTCGCATTCTGAGGCACGATTGCGCGGGCCGTCGCCCTCCGCCCCGCCGCTCCCCGGCGGCACCAACGGCACCGGCACCAACGGCACCGGCACCGGCCGCGCCGACCCTTACTTGTTGGCCAGGCGGGGGAGCAGGACGGCGGCGCAGGTGATCGCCGCGATCGTCGCGCCGGCCAGGACGGTCACGTCGAGCCATAGCGTCGTCGCGGTGCCGATGAGGAGGCCGCGGAGGGCCTCGACCTCGTAGGTGAGCGGGTTGAACTTGGAGATCACCTGGAGCCAGCCGGGCATGATCGCCGCCGGGTAGAGAGCGGACGAGCTGAAAAACAGTGGCATGGTGATGGCTTGCCCGATGCCCATGAGCCGGTCCCTGGCCACCACCACGCCGGCGATGCACATCGACAAGCAGGAGAAGAAGGCTGAGCCGAGCGCCAGGATGACGGCTGCGGCGACCAGCCTGAGCGGGTTGTCCGTGAAGGAGACCCCGAGCAGGATGGCGATGATGACCACGGCCACGCCCTGGACAAGCGACCGGACGCTGGACGCGAAAGCCTTCCCGGTGATCAGGGCCGAACGGGGCGTCGGGGTAACCATGAGCTTGGTCAGCACGCCGGCGTCGCGTTCCCAGATGATCTGGATGCCGTAGAAGATCGCGATGAACAGTGCCGACTGCGCCATAATCCCCGGTGCCAGGTAGGCGAGGTACGGGATCCCCGCTGGGGTGGGGATCGCGCGCACCCGGGTAAACACCTCGCCGTAAATGAGCAGCCACAGGGCCGGCTGGACGGCCCGGGTGTAGAGCTCGGTCCTGTCGTGCCGGATCTTGCGCATCTCCACCCAGCACAGCGTGGCGATGCGGTTAAGCAGGCGGCCAGCAGCTGCGACCGGGCCGCCGGGGAGCTCAGCCAAGCCGGCGGGCGGTGCGCCGGGCGCGGCGTACGTCACGGATGCCTCCTTCCTCGGGTGCCGTGTCCAGGGTGTCGCCGGTGTAGTGGCGGAAGACGTCATCGAGGGTCGCGTCGTCGCCGAGCCCGGCCCGCAGCTCGGCTGGAGTGCCGGTGATGCGGATCTGGCCCCGGTGCATCAGCGAGATCCGGTCGCAGTAGGCGTCGGCCTCGTCCATGTAATGGGTGGTCATCAAGACCGTCATCTGGTGGTCCGCGCGCAGCCTGGCGATGTACTCCCAGACCACGCCCCGGGCGATCGGGTCGAGGCCGACGGTCGGCTCGTCGAGTACCAGCAGCCGGGGCGCGCTGATCAGTGACTGGGCCAGCTCGAGGCGCCGGATCATGCCGCCCGAGTAGGTTCCCGCGAGCCGGCCGGCCGCCTCGGTCAGCCCCATCGCGTCGAGGGCTTCCGCCACCCGCGCCGGCCGCTGACGGCGCGGCACGTCGAACAGCCGGGCGAACAGCTCGACGTTCTCCACGCCGGTCAGGTTCGCGTCGGCGGACAGCGCCTGCGGCACGTAACCGATGGCCCGGCGGACGAGCATCGGGCGCGCGGCCACGTCGAGTCCGAAGACGCGCACGCCGCCGGTCCTCGGGTTGAGCAGCGTGGTGATCATCCTGATCGTGGTGGTCTTGCCCGCGCCGTTCGGCCCGAGCAGCCCGTACATCTCGCCAGGCGCGATCGACAGGTTCACGCGGTCCACGGCCAGCTGGGCGCCGAACCGGTAGCTCAGGTCAACGCACTCGACAGCCTGTGTCACCACCCGGTCAACGGCCTGCGTCACAACTCCTCCATGTGCGAAGCCAGCCGGGCCAGCGCGGGGATCGCGGCGGCCAGGGCGCTGCGGTCGGCCTGCGTCAGCCGCTCGAGGGCCCGGCCCGCAAGGTCGGCGCGGATGTCGCGCCACTGCTCGATCCGCGCCGCGCCCGCGTCCGTGACGGTCAGCCGGACCGAGCGGCCGTCGGTCGCGCCGCGGTCTCGGCTGAGCAGCCCGTCCTCGGTCAGCTTGCTGACCATGGTGCTGACGCTGTTGGGCGCCAGGCGCAGTTCCGCGGCGGCTTCCGCCACGCCGATGCCGGGCCGCCGGGCGGCGAGCCTGAGCAGCTCGGAACGTGCGGGCGGCAGCGGCTCCGCGTACGACGCGGCCCGCACCGCGCGCCGGGCCACCCGGCGCACCGCGCCGATCGCGGCGAGCAGCTCGGCGGCCTCGGCCTTGGCGAGTTCGGCCTGCCGCGCGGCAGGCCTCGCCGTGCTTACATCGTTCACAGAGCTAACTATATAAGGGGCGTAAGCCGCATAACAAGAGGTCGCCCGCGTCGCCCGAGTAGCACATGTAACGATAAGTAACGATAAGTAATTAAGTGTGCACAGGAAACCTTAGGGTAGCGGGGTCGAATCGGGGTAGCGGGTCGAAAAAGTCACCGCATGCTGCGGCGACCGGGGGCGTGAAGAGCGAGCGATTTCTAGCCGCCTGGGGCCGGAAGGGCCCGGCTGCTCGGCCCCCGCCAGGAGGAAAGGTTCGAAGGAGCGCACATGGCGACTATGTCCTCCACGGAGACGAGCGGGCACATCCGAAGTCTCATCCCGGCACGGATCGACCGGTTGCCCTGGTCGAAGTTCCACACCAGGCTGGTGATGGCGCTCGGCGTCGCGTGGATCCTCGACGGCCTTGAGATCACCATCGCCGCCAACGTCGGGTCCGACCTGACACTCAAGAACACGCTCAACATGTCCGCGGGCGCGGTCAGCGACATCGCCTGGTGGTACCTGATCGGCGAGGTCATCGGAGCGCTGTTCTTCGGCCGCCTGTCCGACAAGCTAGGCAGGAAGAACCTCTTCGTGATCACGCTCGGCGTCTACCTGGTCGGTAGCGGTCTCACCGCGTTCACGCCGAACGGTGGCCACTGGTTCATCTTCCTGTACGCCACCCGGATCATCGCGGGCATGGGCATCGGCGGCGAGTACGCCGCGATCAACTCCGCGATCGACGAGATGATCCCGGCCAGGTACCGCGGCCGGATCGACCTCGCGGTCAACGGAACGTACTGGGCGGGCGCCATCCTCGGCACGATCGTCGACGCTGTGGCTGCTCAACCACGTCGCGCCGTTCTGGGGCTGGCGGGTCGCCTACATCGTCGGCCCGGTCCTCGCCCTGGTGATCATCTACGTGCGGCGCAACCTGCCCGAGTCGCCGCGCTGGCAGATCATGCACGGCAAGGCAGGAAGAGGCGGAGGCTTCGATCAGGGAGATCGAAGACCACGTCCAGGCGACCACGGCGATCTCCCGCCGGTCGACGAGAGCAAGATGCTGGAGATTCAGCCCACCAAGCGGATCGGCTACGCCCACCTGGTCGCGACGCTCTTCCGGCGGTACCCGACCCGCTCGGTGCTCGTCGCCGCGCTGATGATCACCCAGTCGTTCCTCTACAACGCCATCTTCTTCACCTACGGCCTGGTCCTGGAGTTCTTCTTCCACGTCAAGGCCACAGACACCGCCTATTACTTCTTCGCGTTCGCGGCGGGTAACCTGGCTCGGCCCGCTGATCCTCGGCCGGCTGTTCGACACGATCGGCCGACGGCAGATGATCGCGGGCACCTACATCACCGCCGGCGTCCTGCTCGCCATCAGCGCCGAGCTGTTCAGGGACGGCGCGCTGAACGCGACCACCCAGACGCTCTGCTGGGCGGTCGTGTTCTTCTTCGCCTCGGCGGGCGCGAGCGCTGGCTACCTGACCGCGAGCGAGGTCTTCCCGCTCGAGGTCCGCGCGCAGTCGATCGCGGTGTTCTTCGCCATCGCGCAGCTCTTCGGCGCCTTCGGCTCGCACTGGTACGGGCACCTCATCGGCAACGGCTCGGACCGCAACAGCCTGTTCATCGGCTACCTGGTCGGCGCGGGGGCGATGGTCGTCGGCGGTGTTACCGCGATCTTCTTCGGCGTCGCCGCGGAGGGCAAGTCGCTTGAGGACGTGGCAACCCCGCTGTCGGTCATCGGCAGGCCGCCGGAGGCTATCTTCCGTACCGGCGTCGACCGAGAGGGCATCGATCCCACCGTGCCCCCCATCCGCGGCCGGGGCCGGGACTCCACGGTGGCCGGGACCGAGAGCCAGGACCCAAGGGTGGCCGGGACCGAGAGCCGGGACCCCGGTTCCGCGATACCCGACCCGCGTCTCGGCGGTCACGACGACCCCGCGCCGCCCAGGCCGCCGGACGACGGCATGCCGCTGGCTTAGCCAAGCTCGCTAGCCGCCCAGGCTAGCCGGATGGAGTATGCGGAACGGGAGCGTGCGATGCCGCCAGCGCTGACTAGAACTTGAGCCAGTGCTGGCGGCACTCGTATTCGACGTCATGCCCACGGAAGTGCTCCGCTTCCGAGCGCTTCACCGCGAGGTACGCCGTCGACCGCAGCGGCCCGAGCGCGGACATCAGGTAGGAGTCGGCCTCGAGTGCGTCGAGTGCGACCCCCAGGTTAGACGGGAGCCTGGTCACCGACAGCCGTTCACGTTCTGCCGGATCGAGCACGGCGGGGTCGACGAGCAGGGGCTCGCCCGCGTCGAGCGACCGCCGGATACCGTCGATGCCCGCGTAGATGAACGCGCCGAGCGCCAGGTACGGGTTCCCGGTGGAGTCGATCGGCTTGAGCTCGAGGTTCACCGAGCCGAGCGACCCGATCGGCGAGCAGATCCGCACCGCGGCCTCCCGGTTGTCCGGGCCGTAGCAGAGATACGCGCCCGACCACATCTGCGGCGCGAGCCGCCGGTAGCTGTTCACCGTGCCGCAGGTCAGCGCGACCAGGCCGGGCAGGTGCGCGAGCACGCCCGCGAGGAACTGGAAACCGACCTTGGAAAAGCCCGGTATTCTCCGGTCCCGTCGGCGAACGCGTTGGCGCCGTCCGCCCACAGCGAGGCGTGCAGGTGGGCGCCGTTGCCCGCCTGCATCGGCAGCGGCTTGGGTGCGAAGCTCGCCCACAGCCCGTGCCGTATGGCGACCGCCCGCACGGTCTCGCGCAGCAGGACGTGATTGTCCGCGGCGCGCAGCGCCGACGCGTGCCTGATGGGTACCTCTTGCTGGCCGTGGCCAAGCTCGGGGTAATAGTGCTCGACCTCTAGACCCTGTTTAATCAGCGCACCGACGAGGTCGATCGTATAGTCGTGCGCCAGGTGGAAACCGGTAGCAGAGTAACAGAGGCTTTCGTCAATAGGCGCGAACGATGCGCCTTCGTAATGTCCGAGAGTGAATTCGGGCTCAAACGACGCCTGCAGTTCATATCCCATGCGGGATAGCTCCGCGACCGCCTGCTTGAGGAAGGTGCGCGCGCACCCGTCCCACGGGCTGCCGTCGGGATTAACCTGGTCGGCCAGCATGGCCGCCGCACCGGGCGCGTAAGGCAGCGCCACGAACGTATCGGGATCAGGCTTAATCCGGACTTCGCCGACCGGGCCCATGCCATCGACCGGGGCCAGCTCGTCCATCATCGACATCGCCATCATCGCCTTGGTATGGCCGATGCCCGACTCGGTACGCTCCGCCAGGCGGGCAGTGGCAGCGGCCTTTCCCCTGATGATCCCGCCGTGGTCGGCATAGAGAAAACGGGTCAGCGAAATCCGCTCTTGCATGGCCCGCGGCTGCACGTCTGTCATGCGGAAAAGTATCCTTCAGAGCATGCCCCCGCGCCCAGCGCCCCGCGACTTGCGGGCATCCGACAGCGACCGGGACCGCGTTGTCGCCATGCTGGGCGAGGCGCTGGCCGACGGCCGCCTTTCGCATGAAGAACACGCGGACACGTATGCCGCTTGCCCTGCAGGCCCGCACCCTCGGCGACCTGGCGGCGCTAACCGGCGACCTGGCGTCGCCCGAGCAGCAGCCGCTTCAGCTGGACGACGGCAAGCCGGTCACCGCGCTCTTCACCGGCGCGCACCGCAGCGGGCGCTGGGTGGTGCCTCCGGCCATGACCTGCGTCGCCACCTTCGGCGAGGTGGTCCTGGACTTCACCGAGGCGATCCTGCAGGACCGGCACGTGGTGATCACCGTCTACGCCCTGTTCGGTAAGGTGCGGCTGATCGTGCCGGCCGGCGTGGAAGTCGTCATGAGCGGCAACAACATCCTCGGCCGCCAGCGCGGCGGTACGGCGAAGCGCGTGCCCACCTCGTCGGAGATCCCCGTGATCGAGGTCCGCGGCCACGTGGCCGCGAGCGAGGTGCTCGCCCGCACCCCGCCCCGCCCCCGCCGCTGGCGTCGGCTGCTTCCCTAGTCGTAATTGACCGTTGAGTAGGCGCTCAGCTTCCACAGGGCGTGCTCGCTGGTGATCGACCTGATCGTGCCGGACCGCGACCGCATCACCAGTGAGTGCGTGGTGGCGCCGCCCGGCTTGTAGCGCACCCCGGCCATCAGCTCGCCGTCGGTGATGCCGGTTGCGGCGAAGAAGCAGTCCTCGGAGGAGACCAGGTTGTCGGTGGTGAGCACCCGGTCGAGGTCGTGGCCGGCGTCGACTGCCCGGCGGCGCTCGTCGTCGTCCCGCGGCGCGAGCTTGCCCAGGATCACGCCGCCCATGCACTTGAGCGCGCAGGCCGCGACGATCCCCTCAGGCGTGCCGCCGATGCCGAGCATCAGGTCGATGCCGGTGCCCTCGCGGGCGGCCATGATCGCGCCCGCCACGTCCCCGTCGGTGATCAGGTGGATCCGGGCGCCGGCCGCGCGGACCGCCTTGATCAGCCCCTCGTGCCTGGGCCGGTCCAAGATGACCACGGTGACGTCGTGGGGCGTGACGCCCTTTGCCTTCGCCACGGCGGCGATGTTCGTCGCGGGCGGCGCGTCGAGGTCCACCACGCCGGCCGCCTCGGGGCCGGTGGCCAGCTTCGTCATGTAGAACACGGCGGACGGGTCGTACATCGAGCCGCGCTCGGCGACCGCGAGGACGGACACCGCGTTCGGCATGCCGTTGGCGCACAGCCGGGTGCCGTCGATCGGGTCCACGGCGACGTCGACGGCAGGGCCGGTGCCGTCGCCTACCTCCTCGCCGTTGAACAGCATCGGGGCGTGGTCCTTCTCCCCCTCGCCGATGACCACGACGCCCCGCATGGACACGGAGTTGATGAGCGTGCGCATCGCGTTCACTGCGGCGCCGTCCGCCCCGTTCTTGTCGCCGCGCCCCACCCAGCGGGCCGCGGCCATCGCCGCCGCCTCGGTTACCCGGGCGAGCTCAAGCGCCAGGTTCCTGTTCGGCGCCTGCTGCGCGGGCTGGGGCGTGCCGGGAATGCCTACCGTGCCGCTCTCGTCAGTCATGCAGATCCTTTCCTTCCCATGCCTGGCCGAGTGCCCTGGTGAACACCTCGGCCGGCTGTGCCCCGGACACACCGAGCCGCATGTCGAGTACGAAGAACGGAACCCCGCCGATGCCGAGCTGGCGCGCCTGGGCCTCATCCTGGCGGGCCTCGCCGGCCCAGGCGTCGCCGTCGAGCACCTCACGGACGGCCGCCGGGTCAAGCCCCGCGCCGGCGGCGACGTCAATGATCACATCGTGGTCGAATACCGGCCGCCCCTGCGCGAAGTACGCCTCGTTCATCGCGGTGAGCAGCTCCCGCTGCACGCCCTTGGCCAGTCCCAGGTGGATCACCCGGTGCAGGTCGAAGGTGTTGCCGATCGGCCGCTCTACCTCGAAGCCGAGCCCTTCAGCGTGGGCCAGGCCGGCCACCTGGCCGTCCGCACCGCGGGCCTGCGCTACCGACATGTTGAATTTACGCGCGAGCATCTGCAGGTTCGTCTCGCGGCGCCCGCCCGTCCCGCCCGCCCCGTCCGCCGGATACCCGGGATCGAGCTCGAACGAGTGGTAGATCACCTCGACCTCGTCGCGGTGCGCGAAGCCGCTCAGTGCCTTCTCGAACCGCGCCTTGCCCACGTAGCACCATGGGCAGACGATGTTACTCCAGATATCCACGCGCATGTCTACAGCCTAGAATGCCCGGCGGGCGGCGGGCATCCCCAGCGGGTGTGACTTAGAAGGGGACGTCCTGGCCCTCTGGCCCGTCGTTCTTGGGCGCGTTGCCCGTCCTGCCCGCACCGCCCGCGTCGGTGCTCTCTCGCGCGGCCATGGCGGTGGTGAGCCTGGCGCGGGCACCGTCCAGCCACTCGGCGCAGACCGCGGCCAGCTTCTCGCCACGCTCCCACAGGTCGAGCGACTGCTCGAGGGTGAGGCCGCCCGCTTCGAGCCGCCGCACCACCGCGGCGAGCTCGTCGCGGGCCTGCTCGTAGGAGATGGATTCACGATCTGTCACGTGATTGATCCTATTCGTTATCCGCGGTAACGATCAGTTCATCCTCGGCGAACCGCAGCAGCAGCTCCTCACCGGGGGCGACCTCAGCCGCGGAGCGGACGACGCCGCCGTCCGCGTTCTGCGCGATGACGTAGCCGCGAGCGAGGGTGGCCGCGGGCGACAGCGCCAGCAGCCTGGCCTTCATGTGCGCGATGTCGTCGCCCGCCCGGTTCAGGCTCGCGTCCAGGCACTGGCGGGCGCGCCGCGCGAGCGCGTCAACTTGCTCCGACTGGCGCTCGATCTCCCGGACCGGGTTGGCGATGGCGGGCCGCGACCTGATCGCGTCCAGCCATGCCTGCTCGCGGTCGAGCCAGCCCCGCATGCTGCGGCGGCCCCGGTCCCGCAGCTGGGTGACCAGGGCCAGCTGTTCGGACACGTCGGGCACGATCCGCTTGGCCGCGTCGGTCGGGGTAGAGGCCCGCAGGTCCGCGACGTAGTCGAGCAGCGGGGTGTCCTGCTCGTGCCCGATGGCCGACACCACCGGCGTCCGGCAGGCCGCCACCGCGCGAAGCAGGTCCTCGTCGGAGAACGGAAGCAGGTCTTCAAGCGAGCCGCCGCCCCGGGCGATCACGATCACGTCGACGTCGGGGTCCGCGTCCAGCTTGCGGAGCGCCTCGATGACCTCGCCCGCCGCGTACGGGCCCTGGACGGCGGACTGCTCGATGCGGAACCGGACCGCGGGCCACCGCCGCTGCGCGTTCTGCACCACGTCCCGCTCAGCCGCCGACTCCCGGCCGCAGATCAGCCCGATGACACCGGGCAGGAAGGGCAGCGCGCGCTTCCGTTCGGCAGAAAATAGGCCTTCGGCCGCGAGCTCCTTGCGCAGCCGCTCCAGCCGGGCGAGCAGCTCGCCGATCCCCACCGCCCTGATCTCCAGCGCGGTGAGCGCGAACGAGCCCCTGGTGGCGTTGAAATCTGGCTTAACGAACATCACGACGCGGGCGCCCTCGGTGGGGCTGACCGCGTCGAAGACCGCGCGCGTGCAGATCACCTGCGCGGAGATCGCCGCGATCGGGTCCCTGAGGGTGAGGAAGACGGTGTTGCCGCGCTTCTTGCACTCGGCGATCTGCCCCTCGACCCAGATCCGGCCGAGCCTGCCGATCCACCCGCCGACGGCCTGCAGCACGGTACGCACGGGGACCGGCGCCTCCGCCGTCGTTTCAAGGGCCATGGCTGCTATCACACCACGCGCCGGGGACACTGCGCATGCCGCTGCCCGCGCGCCGGTCCTGCCCGCGCTCTCGCGGACCGGCACGCCTTCCTGAGAATTCGCTGAAAAAGCCTTGCCAGCTTTTCGGAGAACGCGATATATCTCATGTATGGCTGGGTGCCGTCCCGATGACTCGCGGCGCGCCGGGGAGTCTGCCCTTGCAGGACGGGACACGAAAGGATATCGGGGTACATGTCTGCGATTCGCGCGTTTCTCTATGCTCCGGCCGGGCGCCGGACCAAGTGGCTTGTGGTGCTGTTCTGGCTGATCCTGGTGGTGGTCGCCGGGCCGTTGTCCGGGAAGCTCACCGGCGCCGAGAAGAACGACAGTTCCTCGTGGCTGCCGCCAGCGGCTGAGTCCACGCAGGTGCTTAACCTGCGATCGAGTGCGATCTCGCCGAACGTGTACCCGGGGGTCCTGGTCTACGACCGGCCGTCTGGGATCACCGCGGCGGACAAGGCAAAGGCCGCCGCGGACGCGGCGAAGCTGGCCAAGATCGACGGCGCGGTGCCAGGGACGGTCATCGGCCCGATCACCGCCCGCGACAACAAGGCGATGGAGACCATCGTCCAGGTCAACCTGGGCAGCAAGGGCTGGAGCGCGGCAGGCACCGTCGTCACCGACATGAGGTCCATCGGCGAGTCTGCCGCGAACGGCATGACGGTGCACGTCACCGGGCCGCTTGGCAGCGCGGCCGACTCCGGCAACGCGTTCAAGGGGATCGACGGCACGCTGCTTTACTCCGCGCTCGCCGTCGTCATCGTGCTGCTGCTGATCACCTATCGCAGCCCGACCGCCTGGCTGCTGCCAGTTATCTCCGCCGGCGTGGCGCTGACCACCGCGCAAGCCGTCATCTACCTCCTGGCGGCGCACGCGGGGCTGACCGTGAACGGGCAGTCCGCAGGCATACTCGACGTGCTCGTCTTCGGCGCGGGAACCGACTACGCGCTGCTGCTCACCGCGCGGTACCGGGAAGAACTGCGCCGTCACGAGGACCGGCATGCCGCGATGGCGGTCGCGATCCGCCGGGCGGGCCCGGCGATCGTGGCGAGCGCGGGAACCGTGATCGTATCCCTGCTGACCCTCTCCCTCGCCACGCTTAACTCCACCAAGTCCATGGGGCCGGTGCTGGCGATCGGCGTCGCGGTCGCGCTCGCGTCGATGATGACCCTGCTGCCCGCGCTGCTGGTGGCGACCGGGCGGTGGGTGTTCTGGCCGGTCAAGCCCGCGTTCGGCACGCCCGAGCCGACGGCTACCGGTTTCTGGGCGCGGCTTGGGCGGCGTATCGCCCGGCGGCCGCGCGGCGTCTGGGTCGGGACCGTGGTCGTACTCGGCGCGATGGCGGCCGGGCTGGCCGGGCTGCACGCGAGCGGGCTCACCAGCGCGCAGTCGTTCCGCGGCACGCCCGACTCGGTTGCCGGGCAGACCGTTATCGACGCGCATTTCCCCGCGGGCGCCGGACAGCCGGTCCAGGTATTCGGCAGTCCAGGTTCAGGCCCGCAGCTCGCCGCCGCGCTCAAGCCGGTGCCCGGACTGACCGCCATTTCGCCCCCCACGACGGTCGCGGGCCACGCCTACGTTGAGGCCACCCTGACCAGCGCGCCGGACAGCCAGGCCGCCTACGCGACCATCGACCGGGCCCGCGACGCGGTGCACGCGGTCCCCGGCGCGCACGCGCTCGTCGGCGGGAATACCGCGATCACCCTCGACGTCGAGCGCGCGGCGGCACATGACAGGACGGTGATCATCCCGATCACGCTCGCCGTGGTCTTCGTCATCCTGATGCTGCTGCTCCGTGCGTTCGTCGCGCCCGTCTTGCTGATCGCCACCGTGGTGCTGTCCTTCGCGGCCGCCCTCGGGGTGAGCTCGCTGTTCTTCAACAACGTGTTCAACTTCGGCGCGGAAGACACCTCGTTCCCGCTGTTCGTGTTCGTCTTCCTCGTCGCGCTCGGCATCGACTACAACATCTTCCTGATGACCAGGGTGCGGGAGGAGGCGCAACGGCAGGGCGCCAGGTGCGGCGCGGTCACCGGGCTTGCCGCGACTGGCGGGGTCATCACCTCGGCGGGCGCGGTCCTCGCGGGCACGTTCGCGGCCCTCGCGACGCTGCCGATCACCTTCCTCACCGAGCTCGGGTTCGCGGTCGCGTTCGGCGTGCTGCTCGACACCATCGTGGTGCGCTCGGTGCTTGTCACGGCGCTCAACCTCGACCTGGGCCGCTGGGTCTGGTGGCCGAGCAGGCTCGCCCGTCGCCGGCCCCCGAGGCGGAGGACCTCGGGGACGCCGAGCCGGCGAGCGTGCCGAGCGGCGTCTGAGCCCCTAGGGTCAGGACAGAAATGGGCCGACCGCCCTGAGGACCGGAAGAATCCGGCTCAGGGCGGTCGGCCCATAATGGCGGGGGAGCCCGGGGCTATGCCTCGGTTTCGACCTTGGCGATGCGGCGCTCGAACATGGTGATCACGTCGGCGCGGGCCGCGTGGCCCTTCTCGTACTCGATGAGCTGGGTCAGCTGCTCAACCGAGAGGTTGCGCAGCCGGGCGCGCAGCGACGCGACCGTGGACTCGTCGTAGTTGGCGAGCGGCAATTCGGCGGCTGCCTCCGGCGTGACCGTGGACTCGGCCGCGACGCTGGCCTGCGGCGTAACCGTCTCCGGTGCAGCACTGGTCTCGGCGGCGACGGTCTCGGGCGCGGCACTGGTTTCGGGCGCGACCGTCTCGGGGGCGACCGTCTCGGGGACGACCGCCTCCGGTGCCACCGGGGCGGGCGGGGGGCGCGGCGTCGGCGGGGGCCTGCGCCGCGGACTTGCCGCGCACCTTGTCCAAGACGGACAGCAGCGAGCCGACGCCTGCGAACATCGCCCGCAGCATCGACGCCGGGCCTTCTTTTTCCTTCTGCGGGACGCTCATATCACACTCCTTACGGTAATTGTCGCCACCAGTCTGCCGCAGCGAGCCCGTCGTCCGATGTGTGTTGATAAAGGTGGTACGGACGCTTCTCCATGCTGTGTCGAAAATCACCGGCTAACCGGGCAGCTGATGTCCTGCGGCTCTGGTCACTGCCTCTCCTTGCCGTCACATGCTCTGCCGTCACATGCTCTGCCGTCACATACAGGGCGTTGGCATTCGGGGCCGACAGCCTCGCCTACCATGGGAGGTATGTCTGAGACCCACCGCCGGGTCCTGCTGGCGAAGCCTCGTGGCTACTGCGCTGGGGTCGACCGGGCCGTGCAAGCCGTCGAGATCGCCCTCGGCAGGTTCGGCGCGCCGGTATACGTGCGCAAGCAGATCGTGCACAACACCCACGTAGTGAGCGAGCTGGAGAAGCGGGGCGCCATCTTCGTCGAGGAAACCGACGAGGTGCCGGAGGGCAGCGTCGTCGTGTTCTCCGCGCACGGCATCGCGCCCGTGGTCCGCGAGGAGGCCGTGCGGCGGCGGCTGACCGCCATCGACGCCACCTGCCCGCTCGTCACCAAGGTGCATAACGAGGCGAGGCGGTTCGCCGCCGGCGACTACGACATCCTGCTGATCGGTCATGAGGGGCACGAGGAGGTCGTCGGCACGACCGGCGAGGCGCCCGCGAGCATCCACCTGGTCGACGGGCCCGAGGGCGTGGCGGGCGTTCAGGTGCGCGACCCGGCCAAGGTCGTGTGGCTCTCCCAGACCACGCTGTCCGTCGATGAGACGGTCACCACCGTGAGCGCGCTCAAGGACCGCTTCCCGCAGCTCATCGATCCGCCGAGCGACGACATCTGCTACGCCACGCAGAACAGGCAGGCCGCGGTCAAGGTGATCGCGCCCCAGTGCGACCTGGTGATCGTGGTGGGTTCGGCGAACTCCTCCAACTCAGTGCGCCTCGTCGAGGTGGCCAAGGAGGCGGGGGCGCGGGCCGCCTACCTGGTCGACGACGCGGGCGAGGTCGACGAGGGCTGGCTGGCTGGCGCGGCCACCGTCGGGGTGACCAGCGGGGCTTCGGTGCCGGAGGAACTGGTCGCCGGCGTGCTCGGCAAGCTCGCCGCGTTCGGCTTCGAGGACGTGGAAGAGGTCGAGGCGGTCAAGGAGCGGATGTCCTTCCAGCTACCGCGCGAGCTGCGGAAATAGCTTAGGGGAGTAGCTCACGCTCCAGGTCACCGCCGGACCGGTCACCGCCGACGAACTCGGGCGCGGAGAGGGGTCGCGCCGTGTCCGCGATGGCTTCCGGCGCCGGAAGCTCGCCGTCCACCACGCCGAGCGCGGCCAGCTTGCGCGCGCTGACCAGCACCCGGCTCTCCAGCGTGCCGACCGCCTGGTTGTAGGACCCGACCGCGGACGTCAGCGACCGGCCGACGCGCTCCAGGTGCCTGCCGAGCCCGGCCAGCCGGTCGTACAGCTCCCGGCCGAGGTCGAACACCGCCCTGGCGTTCTCGGACAGCGCCTGCTGCTGCCAGGCGTACTGGACCGTGCGCAGCATCGAGACCAGCGTGGTCGGCGTGGCGATGTGGACCCGGCGGGACAGCGCGTGCTCGAGCAGGCCGGGGTCGTGCTCAAGCGCGGGAGCGAGGAACGCCTCGCCAGGGATGAACATCACCACGAACTCCGGCGTTTGCGGCAGCGCCGTCCAGTACGCCTTGGAGCTGAGCTGCTCCACGTGCGCGCGCAGGTGCCTGGCGTGCGCGGCGAGGCGCGCCTCGCGGTTGTCATCGTCAGCGGTGGCGGCGGCTTCCAGGTAGGCGGCGAGCGACACTTTCGAGTCGACGACCACGTTCTTGCCGCCGGCCAGCCGGACCACCATGTCCGGCCGCTGCCCGCCCTCGGTGATCACCTGCTCGTCGAAGTCAACGTGCGCCGCCATGCCCGCGAGCTCGACCACCCGGCGCAGCTGCAGCTCGCCCCACCGGCCGCGGGCCTCGGGCCGCCGCAGCGCGCTCACCAGCGCCTGCGTCTGCTCGCGTAGCTGCTCCGCGCCGCGCCTTGTGAACTCGACCTGCTGTGCAAGCTCGGCGTGCAACCTGGTCCGCGCGAGGTCGGAGTCGCGCAGCTGCTGCTCGACGCGGGCCAGGGTCTCGCGCATGGGGGCGACAAGCGACTCCACGTCGAAGCGCTGGGCCAGCTGCCCGTCGGCGAGCGCGGCCTTCTCCGCGGACTGGCGCTCGAGCAGCGCGGCGCGCTCCTGGGCCGCGCGGGCTCGCTCCGCCGCGGTCGCGGCGGCGGTGCCGAGCCGGTTGCGGGCGAGCAGGTAGCCGATCGCGACGCCGATCGCGATCCCGGCAAGCAGGGCGAAGACGGTCATGCTCCCAGTATCCGCAGGCCACCGACAACCCCGCTTGGCGACACGCGCGTCAGGGCAGAGACAATAGGGATCGTGCAGGCGGCCATCGAGGCGCGTGCGGTCAGCCACCGCACGCGCGCAGGGGAAGTTGCGGTCCGTGATATCTCGTTCACTGTTGGTCACGGCGAGCTGGTGGCGATCGCCGGCGGCCGGGGATCGGGCAAGACGACGCTGCTCAACGCGATGTCCGGGCTGCGGCCACCGACCTCGGGCACGATCGTCAGGGCCGCAGGCCGGCAGGCCGGCTACGTCCCCGAGGGTGACACGCTGCACGCCGTGCTTCCGCTGGTCAGGGCACTCCGCTACACCGCCGAGCTGCGTCCGGTCCGTGCCGTCGCCTCCCCCGGAGTGCCAGCGGGCAGCGCACCGGGCAGCAGCCTGCCGGAGGACGGCTACCCCGCGGCGGTGGCGGAGGCACTCGACCTGGCCGGCCTGACGGCGCTTGGGCTTAGGCCGGTCGGCGCTCTCACTCCAGATGAACGCAAGCGCGCGGTTATCGCCGCCGAACTGCTGTCCCGGCCTGCACAGCTCTTCCTCGAAGAGCCCACCGTGGAACTTGACCCGGCGCAGGGCGCCGAGGTGCTGCGCTTGCTGCGCCGCCTCGCCGACGGCGGCATTACCGTGGTGCTCGCCACGAGCAGCCCGCTCGACGCCGCCCGCTGCGACAAGGTGGCCGTCCTGGCCGCCGGCGGGCACCTGGCGTTCTACGGGACGCCGGCGGGGGCACTCGGCTACTTCGGCGCGGACAGCCTCGAAGAGATCTTCGAGCGGCTGGCCGGCCTCGGCGACCCGGCCACGGCATGGTCGCGCCGCTTCTTCCAGTTCTCCGGAACGAGGGATGGTTTCACCGCACCGCCCACCACTCCGCGCTCCTCCGGGCCGGCCTTCCTGCTGCCAGACGCGGCGGGGCCGCATTCGGCGGGCCGGGTCAGCGCCGGGCTGGCCGGCACCCCGGCCGTCATCGATGAGGAGCAGCCTGCGAGCGCGGTGAGCCCGGACCCCGCGCTACCGCCCGACGCGAGGGCCGCCGCGGTCCGTCAGTGGGCGGTGCTGACCAAGCGGAACGCCGAGGTGCTCGCCCGTGACCGGCGCATGCAGGCAGTGCTTGCGGGCACCCCGGCGGCGCTACTGTTCGTGTTCTGCGTGCTGCTCGGGTGCGGCGCGCTCGACGGTCGTGGCGCGGTGACGCTGGCCTGGGCGGTGCTTGGCGGGCTTGTCGCCGGCCTGGCGTACCAGTTGCCCGTGCGCGGCGCCGAGGCCGGCATCCTGCGCCGCGAGCGCTTCGCCGGCCTGAGCACTGGCGCGTTCGTCCTTGCCAAGGTCACGGTGCTGCTTCCGTTGCTTGCACTCGCCGACGTGCTCATCCTGGCGGTCCCCGCCATCGATGACCATCTGGCGGCCGGATTCGGCCCCGCGTACCTCGCCGTGCTGCTGTCCTCGCTCGTCGGACTTGCCGTCGCGCTCGCGGTGCCCGTCGCCGCGGCCCGCCGGTGATCATCAGCCCGCTGAATCCTGCTTCGCGGGCGGATGGTTGTGGCAACGGTCCGGCTATAGCAGGACACGCCCGTACCCTCACCCGCCGCCTCACGATCGAAGCTACCGGCAACGCCTGATCAGCCCGGGAATCTCGTTACCCGATGCCGCCGGGTACGACGACGGGCACCGGCAACAGCCCGGGCAGCACGAGATTTCATGATCGCGGTACTTCTGCACACTCATAAGGCGCAAAAGTTCCCGCGGAAGCAAAAGTTACCGTGATCATGAGGCGGGCCGGCTGCGCCGCCGGGCGCCCGCGCGGGCCGGCGGAAGCGCCCGTGACCGCCATCTGAGGCGCCCCCGGGCAGCCGCAACCGCCCGCGCGCAGGTCGCGGGCGGGACGCTCAGCCCGGCCGGGCGGCGCCCGGTGGCGGCAGCGCCTCCGGCCTCGCCCGCCGTCACAGCGGCCGCCGGGGAACCGGTCACGGCCCGCCGCGGCCGGGACCGGCCGTCATGCCTGGCGCAGGCCGCGTCATGGAGCCTTTCACCGGGGCTGCGCCCGGCCCGTAGCCGGCCGGGCGGCCATCGCGGTACCGCGCCGCCCGGGACGGATACCAGGACGCCGCCGCACCCGCCCCGGCCGGCAACGACACGGGGCAATGCCGCAGCCCCCTATAGCCGGCTCGTTGCCACAACCATCCCCGCCCGGCGCCGCCTGGCCTGGTCCCTGAGCGTGGCAAATTCAGTCGGCCGCTAACAGCCGTGCCGGGCGGCGAGCCCGGCGAGGTCGGGGTAGCGGTCGCGGTAGGTGCGCTCGGCGAAGTCGAGGAAGGCCTCCACGTCCTCGACGGACGAGGCGAGTCCGAGGGACACCCGGACCGCGCCGCCGCTCGCCATGCCGACCAGCGACAGGTAGTCCTCGATCGGCGCCTCGCCCGCCGAGGAGCGAAGCAGCAGCCGTCGTGCCCTGGCGAGGTCGCGGCGGCGCAGCCCGAACGCGGCCTCGCCCGCTCCCGGGTTGCAGAAGCACCCGGTGCGCAGCGAGATCCCCGCCGCGCTCGCGTCCCGCGACACGGCGCGCTCGTCGATGATCCCGCCGCCCGGGTCGAGGAAGTTCAAGGCCACGGTGCCGCCGCGGGACATCTTGTCGCGCGGGCCGTAGACCAGCGCCATCGGCGCGCCCGAGCTGTGCCGCAGCCGCGCGAGGGACTCGAGCAGCCATGCCGTGAGCATGGCGACCCGCTCGGTGACCAGGTCGATGCCGATTCCCGATATCCAGTCAAGCCCGACCACCACGTCCGGGATCGACAGGTAGTTCACCGTGCCGTCCTCGAACCCGGCCTCGTCGCCGAGCAGCTCGTGCCAGCGCCCGGCGACACTGACACCGCGGATCGTCCCGCCGGAGAACCATGGCCGCCGCAGCCGCTCAAGCGCGTCACGCCGGGCAAGCAGGCAGCCCACCCCGGTCGGGAAGCCGAACATCTTGTACCAGCTCAGCGCCACGAACTCGGGCCGTACCGCGGACAAGTCGAGCCGGCTCGTCGGCACGAAGGCAGCCGCGTCGAGCAGCACGTCGTACCCCGCCGCCTGCGCGCGGGCCACCCAGGACAGCGGATGACGGACGCCGCTGAAGTTGGACTGGGCCGGGTAGGCGAGCAGCCCGGGGCGCGACCCGTGCCCGCGGCCGATCGCGCGGAGCAGGGCGTGCTCACTGATCCGCAGGTCGGAACCGTTCATCCCGACGTACGCCACGCGCGCCCCGCCCTTGGCGGCGTACTCCCGCAGGCCGTTGACCGAGTTGTGGTTGTCTGCGGTGAGGATCAGCCTGCTGCGCCTGCCGAACGGGTAGGACTCGCCGACCAGGTGACAGGCGCCCGTGGCGTTCGGCGTGAAGATCACCGCGTACTCCTCGGCGCTGGCGTTGAAGTAGCGGAGTACGGCGGCCCTGGTCTGCTCCACGAGGGACGTAGACGCGGTCGATGTCGGGTTCTCCGAGTGCGGGTTGCCGTACACGCCGTGGCCCAGCCGGCTGGCGTGCGCCCGCAGTTGCGACCGCGCGGGCAGCCCGGCCCCTGTGTAGTCGAGATAGACGTGCCCGCCCTCGTCCAGGTACCCGTACTCAGTGGCCCGCAGCTCATCTACCCGTGCCGTCGCCGCGTAGCCCGGATACGCAGCGTGAAAGTCGCCCATAGTGCTCCCCCGATTACTACCTACCAGCGTACGACCTGCGGGAACCGTCGCCGCAGGCCCGGTGTGCCGCTGTCCAGATTCGACCATCGACCGAGTGAATGTCGCTTTTGCTGCGATTAACTGAGGTCAGAGTCGCGAGATGTTTCCCCGAACAAGAGTTACGGAGCGTGGCCATCGCGGCAAGAAGCCGCGCGGTACCGCTGGCGGCTGCCAGCGAAACAGGAACGCGTCAGAGTGCCGCGTGAGCTGCACCGCTGGAGTCGCTGGCACCAAGGCCAGGAAGGATGCCAATAGACTCGCAGTTCGTGAGCCTGTCTATCGGAATCGTCGGCCTGCCCAACGTCGGCAAGTCCACCCTGTTCAACGCGCTGACCAAGGCGGGGGCCCTCGCCGCGAACTACCCGTTCGCCACGATCGAGCCAAACGTCGGCGTGGTCGGCGTGCCCGACCCGCGGCTGGCCGCGCTGGCGAAGCTGTACAGCTCGGCCCGGATAGTGCCGGCGTCGGTGCGGTTCACCGATATCGCCGGGCTGGTGAAGGGCGCCTCGCAGGGACAGGGCCTGGGTAACCAGTTCCTCGGGCACATCCGCGAGACGGACGCGATCTGCCAGGTGGTCCGGGTATTCCGCGACCCGGACGTGACCCGGGTGGAAGGGTCGTCCGAGCCGGAGGGCGACATCGAGACGGTGGTCACCGAGCTGATCCTCGCCGACCTGCAGACGCTGGAGAAGGCCGCGCCCCGGCTGGCCAAGGAGACCAAGTTCTCCAAGGACCCGGAGAAGCTCGAGACGGCAGCGGCGGCCCAGGCCGCGGTGGCGGTGCTCGACACGGGCAAGACGCTGTTCGCCGGGGCGGCGGACGCCGGGATCTCGCTGGCCGCGCTGCGTGAGTTGCACTTGATGACGGCCAAGCCGTTCCTCTACGTGTTCAACATGGACGTGGGAGAAGTGGCGGACGAGGGGCTCAGGAAGCAGCTCGCCGACCTGGTGGCGCCGGCCGAGGCGATCTTCCTCGACGCGAAGACCGAGGCCGACCTGGCGGAGCTTTCCGACGAAGAGGCGGCCGAGCTGCTTGCCGAAGCGGGCCTCGGCGAGCCAGGCCTCGCCCAGCTCGCCAAGGCGGGCTTCCGCGCCCTCGGCATGCAGACCTTCCTGACCGCGGGCCCCAAGGAGACCCGCGCCTGGGAGATCCCGATCGGGGCGACCGCCCCGGAGGCGGCCGGCGTGATCCATACCGATTTTCAAAAGGGCTTCATCAAGGCCGAGATCGTCTCCTACGACGACCTGATCGCGGCGGGCTCCGTCGCGGCGGCCCGGTCGGCCGGCAAGGCACGCGTCGAGGGCAAGGACTACGTCATGCGCGACGGCGACGTGGTGGAGTTCCGCTTCAACGTCTAACCAGTGCGGAGTGGTAACCCCGCTGTGGTGCCAGGCCCCGCCGCGGGTTTGAAAAGTGTTAATTGTGCGTTCCCGGGTTATGTGGGTCGCGGCTACTGTAGGCATGTTTGGTTACAAGGCGAATTCCGTTTAGCTCCAGCCACATCTCGTCGCGGACAGTCATGTCAGGAACCTCATGAGCAGCAAGTCTCGCAGGTGTCGGGCTAGCGTTGCGGTTGGCGCGGCGCTGCTGGGCGGCCTTGGCGTCACGCTAGTCACTTCCGGGTGTAGTTCCGGGCACGCGGGCGCTGAGTCGATGACCGCCGCGACTCGCCACCCTTACGGCTCGGCCTCGGCGACCGCAGCTGACCCGAGCAACCAGCAGGATGGTGCCGGCGCCGCACTAGGGCAGCCCTCGCCTTCGTCATTGCCGGGTTCCGGGTCGCCGTCGTCCTCGCCTGCCTCCGCGTCCTCGCCTGCCTCCGCGTCGCCGTCCGACTCCTCGCCGCCGCTCTCTGATTCTCCGTTTCCGACTTTCTCCGCGTTTCCTACTTTCTCCGCGTTTCCGACTTTCCCTACGTCTCCGACTCTCCCCGCGTTGCCGTCGCCCCCTGGCTTGATCGGGTTCGCAGCGCCGGAGCTGCTCGGTAGTGACTCGAGTGGTCAGGCGCAGCAGCTGCAGCAGATGAAGTCGATGGGAATGAATACCGTCCGGGTCGACGCGAACTGGTCCGGCGGGGAACCCAGCCAGGGGAGCTTTCAACTGGAGCACCCTGGACACCATCATGGCCTCAGTCCACCAGGCTGGCATGACCGCCGACCTGATCATCGACGGGTGCCCGCCCTGGGCCGCGGCCGCCGGCGCGACCGGCCAGTTCGCCCAGCCAGCCAGCCCCTCCCAGTTCGGCGCCTGGGCCGGCGCCGTCGCCGCCCGGTACGGCTCCATGGGAGCCGATTACTTCGAGATCTGGAACGAGCCCAACATCCCGCAATTCTGGTCCCCCGCCCCGAACCCGGCCGCCTATACCGCCGACCTGGTCGCCGCCTACGCCGCGATCAAGGCAGCCGACCCGTCCTCGCTGGTGATATCGGCCGCCGAGCCCCCGCCGCCAACACCTCCAGCAGCATCGATCCGGTCACGTTCCTCGGGGATATCTACGCCGACGGCGCCGAGGGCAGCTTCGACGCGGTCGGCGACCACCCGTACACCTTCCCGGCCGACCCCGGCACCGACTCCCAGGGCGCCTGGGGCGAGATGGACCAGACGAGCCCGTCGCTGCGCAGCCTCATGGTCGCTCACGGCGACGGCGCCAAGAAGATCTGGATCACCGAGTTCGGCGCCCCCACCGGCGATGTCACCGCAGCCCAGCAGACCACCGAGCTCACCCAGGCCATCACCGCCGCCCGGAACACCAGCTGGATCGGGGCCTTCTACATCTACACCTGGAGCGACCAGTTCGGCGGAGCCGGCTTCGGCCTGCTCGACTCCAACGGCAACCCCAAGCCCGCCTACACCGCCGTGGCCGCCCTGGCCTCCTGACCGCCGACCCGGCGCTGACCCGAGCCGGTCCGATGTCATTTTCATCGACAAGGGAATCCGATGGAGCTCAGGTTCAACGTCTGAGCAAATACAGAGCTTCCAAGCCCCGGGTCCGCCTGCGGCGTCTGGGTTTTACAGGTACTAATTGTGTGTTCTCGGGTCATGCGCGGCGCGGTTACTGGAGGCATGTGTCCCAGCCGCATCTCGTCGCGAAAAGCTATGTCAGGAAGGTCATGAGCGGAAAGTCTCGCAGGGGTTGGGCTAGTGTCGCGGTCGGCGCGGCTGTGCTGGGTGGCCTCGGCGTCACGCTGGTCACTTCCGGGTGTAGTTCCGGGGCGCGGGCGGTGCGCCCTCGACTGTCGCTGCCTCGCCGTTGGTCACGGCGAGGGCGAGCATGGCCCCGTTGTCGGACTCTAGCTTGATTGGGTTCGCGGCCGCGGAACTGCTCGGTGGTGACCCGAGTGATCAGGTGCACCAGCTGCAGCAGATGAAGTCGATGGGAATGAATACCGTCCGGGTGGACGCGAACTGGTCCGGCGGGGAACCCAGCCAGGGGAGCTTCGACTGGAGCGCCCTGGACACCATCATGGCCTCAGTCCACCAGGTCGGCATGACCGCCGACCTGATCATCGACGGGTGCCCGCCCTGGGCCGCGGCCGCCGGCGCGACCGGCCAGTTCGCCCAGCCAGCCAGCCCCTCCCAGTTCGGCGCCTGGGCCGGCGCTGTCGCCGCCCGGTACGGCTCCAAGGGAGCCGATTACTTCGAGATCTGGAACGAGCCCAACGGCAAGGCATTCTGGTCCCCCGCCCCCAACCCGGCCGCCTACACCGCCGACCTGGTCGCCGCCTACGCCGCGATCAAGGCAGCCGACCCGTCCTCGGTGGTGATAACGGCCGGCATGGCCCCCGGCGACAGCAACCACATCGATCCGGTCACGTTCCTCGCAGCCATGTACGCCGACGGCGCCAAGGGCAGCTTCGACGCGGTCGGCCACCACCCGTACACCTTCCCGGCCGACCCCGGCACCGACCCCCAGGGCGCCTGGGCCGAGATGGACCAGACGAGCCCGTCGCTGCGCAGCCTCATGATCGCTCACGGCGACGGCGCCAAGAAGATCTGGATCACCGAGTTCGGCGCCCCCACCGGCGATGTCACCGCGGCCCAGCAGGCCACCGAGCTCACCCAGGCCATCACCGCCGCCCGGAAGACCAAATGGATCGGGGCCTTCTACATCTACACCTGGAGCGACCAGTTCGGCGGAGACGGCTTCGGCCTGCTCGATGACAACGGCAAGCCCAAGCCCGCCTACAACGCCGTCGCCGCCCTGGCTTCCTCCTGACCACCGCAAGCCCACGTGGGGACCGCCCGGTGGCGCGAGAGTTCACCGGTTGTTAGCCTGGGTGTCCGCTGGGCTCGGTGTGCGGGATTGGCTGGACGGTTTTGCTCGGTCTGAATGCCCTGTCGTTCGGCGAGAGGACTGGCGAAGCATGGACATGGACAATTCCCGCAGCCGGCCAGCGGGGGACGTGCCCGGTACGGACTACCGTTCTCCGGCACCGTTTCACGCGGCGGTCAGCCGCCGGCGGTTCCTGCAGGCGGGCGGGGTGCTCGCCGGAGCGGCGGCCGTGGGGGCCGGGGCCAGCCAACTGGTCGGCCTTACCGGCCGGAGCCGGGCCGAGGCAGCGACGGGGACGATCGCTGACCTCAAGCACGTCGTGATCCTCATGCAGGAGAACCGGTCCTTCGATCACTACTTCGGCACCTTGCGGGGCGTCCGGGGCTTCTCCGACAAGCAGGTGCTCAAGTACCAGAGCGGCACGACGATCTTCGAGCAGCCCGACAAGAAGCGCACCGACCTGGGCTACCTGCTGCCCTTCCACATGGATTCCACCAAGGTGGACGCGCAGAACGCGGGCGACCTCGACCACAGCTGGTCCGGTGACCACAGCGCGCGCAACAGCGGGCTGTGGAACAACTGGGTCGCCGCCAAGACCGAGCAGACGATGGGGTACTTCACCCGCAACGACCTGCCGTTCAACTACGCACTTGCCGACGCGTTCACCATCTGCGACGGCTACCACCAGTCGATACTCGGGCCGACCAGCCCCAACCGGATGTACTTCTGGACGGGCACCTCCAGTGGCTGGACGTCGAACCCGCCGGACTACACCGTCGAGTTCACCAACGTCACCACCTACCCGGAACTGCTGCTGAACGCGGGCATCTCCTGGCAGGTGTATACCAACCACGAGGTGGGCGACGACAGCGGGAACAACGGCTGGGTCGGCGACTACGGCGACAACCCGTTGTGGTTCTACCAGCAGTACCAGACCTCGGAAAAGGCGACCACGACGACGGGGCAGCGACTCGCCGTCCAAGGCGCGGTGCAGCCGTGGCAGCCGAACGCGGGGACCCCGCTCGGCCCGAACCACGTCAACCACGTGCTCGCCCAGTTCCTCTCCGACTGCGCCGCGGGGACGATTCCCCAGGTGAGCTGGATCGTCGCGCCGTACGAGTACTCCGAGCACCCAGCGGCGAGCCCCAGCTACGGCGCGCACTACGTGCGCACGGTCCTCGAGGCGCTGATGGGCAACCAGGCGCTATGGGAGACGACCGCGCTGTTCATCACCTACGACGAGCACGACGGCTACTTCGATCACGTGCTGCCGGGGTCACCCGAGACCACCGTGACGAACGAGTTCATCGGCGGGCTGCCGGTCGGCTTCGGCCCGCGGGTGCCGATGATCGTCTGCTCGCCGTGGACGCGCGGCGGGCACGTCGACTCCAACCCCTACGACCACACCTCGATGCTCCGCTTCCTGGAGGCCTGGACCGGCGTCCCGGCCCCCAACATCACGGCATGGCGGCGCTCGGTGACCGGCGACCTGACCGCGGCGTTCGACTTCAGCAGCCCGGACTTCTCTGTCCCGGCGCTGCCGGACACCGCCGCGCTTATCACCCAGTCCGACGCGGAGAAGGCCTTCCCCGCCGTCGCACCGCCCGCCGAAGGCGCGCAAGTGATGCCGGTTCAGGAGCCTGGCACCCGCCCGCACCGGCCGAGCCAGGTCATGCCGCAGGCCGACGTCACCGTGAACCGGTCCGCCTACACGGTGACCGCCACGATGTCCAACGCCGGGCAGGTCGGCGTCTCGCTGCTCGTCTTCCCCGACAAGTACCTGACCGCATCGGCCACCCCGTTCACGGTCGTCAGCGGCACCAGCAAGACCTACACGTGGACCGCGGCCAAGAAGAACGGCTACGGTTACGCCTTCTCGATCTACGGGCCGGACGGGTTTGTCCGCTCGTTCGCGGGCGGCATCGTCGGCGCGAGCACCATCACTGGCCAGATCCCCCGGGTAACCGGCACGCCGGCGACCGGTTCCGCGCCGTCGCTGCAGCTCACGCTGGCCAACGACGGCACCACGGCAGTGACCTACACCCTCACGGTTAACGATTACGCCGGCACCACCCAGAGCGTAACCGTGGGCGCGAACGGCTCGACGAACGTCACCTGGCCCCTCGACTCCAACGGCTACTATGACGTGATCATCACCGCGAACACGAGTGACGGTTTCACCCGCCGCTACGCGGGCCGGGTCGCTTAACGGCATCCGCGCGGGATGCTGGCAGTTCACGCGCCGCTGGTCCGGGCATACCAACACCGTTGAGTTGCTGTACGAGGGCGGCCCGTTACGGGGGCTTGCGGGTCGCCGCCGGGATCCGGGACGAGCGGTCTCCCCAAAAAGCATCTGGACTGTCGGCGGTTCGTACGTGGCGTTCTGACGGACGGTCACAGCGGCCGGCCGTACGCCATGCCCGTCAAAGCAGGAAGCGAGGCACCATGCGCAGGACATTCCGCTGGCTGGCCGGCGCTGTCGCCGGGATCACCGTCGCCGGAGCGGTCGCCTGCACTAGCCGCGTCGCCTCGACCGCCGCCCCAACCACCACCCCAGCCGTCGCCCCAACCACCGCCAGGGCAGCCGGCCCGTGCGGCACGACGAAGACGGCGCCGGCCTACCGGCACGTCATCTGGATCTGGTTCGAGAACCACTCGTACTCCGACATCGCGGGCAGCTCATCCGCGCCGTACTTCAACTCGGTCGCGTCCAAATGCGGCGTGGCGACGAACTACCACAACCTGACTCATCCGAGCCTGCCGAACTACGTCGCCGCCACCTCCGGGCTGGCCGGCCTCAATCCCTTCTACGCGGACTGCAGCCCGTCGAAGGAGTGCTCAAGCCCTGGGCCGAGCATCTTCGGCCAGGGCGAGGACTGGAAGGCCTATGCGGAGTCGATGCCGTCCAACTGCGAGCCGTCGGACTCCGGCGACTACGCCGCCCGGCACAACCCGCCGGTGTACTACACGTCCCTGACCAACTGCTCCGCCAACGACGTGCCCTACACCCAGCTCGCGGCCGACCTGGCGAGCAACGCGCTGCCGGCCTTCTCGTTCATCACGCCGAACCTGATCAACGACATGCACGACGGCACTATCGCCCAGGGTGACGCCTGGCTGAGCGGCAATCTGCCGACGATCCTCGCCAGCCCCGAGTACACCTCCGGCACCACGGCCGTCTTCGTGACATTCGATGAGGGCAGCGGCGGCCAGACCGGCGAGAACTGCGCCACGAACACGAATGACAGCAGCTGTCACGTGCTCACGATCGTGATCAGCCCGTCCACCCCGGCCGGCGCAACCTCCGGCACCCTGTTCAACCACTACTCGCTGCTCGCGACGACCGAGCAGCTCTTGGGCCTGCCCGCCCTCGGCCAGGCGGTCGCCGCGGCTACCATGACCGCCGCGTTCAACCTCTGACCAACGCGCCTCCGACGGCCGGTAACGACCAACCGGCTACCACTTCGCCATACCCAGCGTCAGCGACGGCGCCAGCGCCGGCTCAGGCCGCGCTCTCGCCCGCTTCGCGTGCCTGCGCGAACTCGCAGAACGCGTCGTAGGCCCGCGGGCCGTGGATCGTGGCGGGTCCGCCCTTCATCAGGAAGGTGACGCCGATCGCCTCGGCGGCCTCCTGGCGGGTGGCGCCCGCCAGCGCGGCCGCCTGGGCGTGCGAGGCGATGCAGCCGTCGCAGCCCTCGACGACGCCGATCGCCAACGCGATGAGTTCCTTGGTCCGGACGTCGAGGGCCCCGGCGGCGAACGCGGCGTGGTGCAGTTCGCTGAAGCCGGCGTAGACGTCTGGGATGGCGCGCCTGAGCTCGCGGTGAAGCGGGGAGAGCTCGCGGAGCACGGTCTTGCCGTGGGTGGAGGCGTGGTCAGGCATGTGGGTGGACTCCTTCCCGTCAGGTATCCCCCCCGCCTGACCCTGCTGGGGAGTGTTCACTCGTTCCTGGCGACCTCGGGGCCTGTGATGCGCTCGAGCAGCGGGAAGGTGGCCGCGATGATGCCGAGGGAAACGACGATGCCGGCCCCGGTGAGCAGGTAGTAGCCGAGGCCGGGGGCCACCATCGGGTGATTTTGCGCCTCGGAGGCGAACATCGCGGCGCCGGCGAACCCGGCGCCGATCGCGACGGCGGCGACGGAGAGCAGCGGCACCGCGCCCTCGAGCGCGACGACGCGGCGCAGCGTGCCGAGCCGGGCGCCGGTGAGCCGCAGCAGGCTGAACGGCCGCTTGCGGTCCGCCAGCCCGGCCGCGATGCCCGTGGCGAGCGTGCAGCCGGCGATCACCAGGCTGACCAGGATCACCACGTTCGCGAGCTGCTGGTAGGCGTTGTTGGTGGAATTATCCTGCTTGACGATGTCGCCGAGGGTGGACGGCGCGCTGAGCACGGGGTAGGCGCGTGAGTTCTCAAGCACGGTCCGCGCCTGCTCGATGGCCGCCGTGCCGCCGTCCGTTCCCACGTAGATGGAGTCCACGCCGAGGCTGTCCAGCCGTGCGGCCGGGACGTTCGCGGCCGGCCAGGTGATTCCGGTGAGGATCGAGTCGTCAAGCACGCCGTACTCGCCGAACCCGGCGGCCGGGAATGCCGCCGCTGTCGCGCCGGCCGGGCAGCGGCCAAGGGCGGGAACGGTCGCGAGCTGCGCGCACGACATGACGCTCGCCGGGACCGGGCTGAAGTGGCCGTTGCCGTCCCCGCCGAGGTCGTGGAAGGTCCCGGGGATGGTCAGCCCTGGGTCAACGCGGACCACGACCGTCCCCTGGACTCCGTGAATCGCGTCCAGCTGCGCGGCGAGCGCCGCGGCGGGTGCGGCCGGCCCGCCGCCGGTCACGGCCGAGCTGTCCGGCGACTCGGCCGCGATCTGCTCACTCAGCATGTTCGATTCCGCCACGGTGCCGAACCGGGTGAGGTTCTTGACGTCCTGCGTGCCGATCGCCACCGCGGCGACGGTGGTGACGAACAAGGCGAGGACCAGGCCGCTGACGGCGCGGAAGGCGGCCTTAGGGTCGTCGGCGATGCGGCGGGCGGCGATCAGCGTGCCGGGGCGGCTGGTCCAGCGGGCCATGGCCCGCGCGGCGGCCATGGTGAGCCACGGGCCCGCGATGAACAGGCCGACGAGGATGAGCGCGAAGCTGGACACGAACGCCTGGACCTGCCCGGAGATGGAGGCCGGGTGACCGTGCAGGGTCCAGAAGCCAAGCTCGGCCAGGCCGGCGAGCAGCGGGGCCACGCGCCAGGCCCGCGGCGGCTTCGGCCGCGCCCGGCGGGCGACGCCGAGCGGGGAGATGTGCACCCGGCGCAGCGCGAGCCGGGCCGCGATGACGGCGAAGACCGGCACCCCGATCGCGACCGCGAGGACGTCAAGCAGGCTGAGCGTCAGCTCGGCGGGGAAGAACGGCTCGCCGATGAACGGCACGCTCGCGACCGGGATGCGCAGCAGGAAGAAGATCCCGAACCCGGCGGCCATCCCCAGGACCGCGGCCGCCGTCGATTCGGTGGCCGCGATCAGCGAGACCTGCTTGCGGGTCGCGCCGGCCAGCCGCATCGCCGCGAACCGCTCCTCGCGGCGGGCCGCCGACAGCCGGGTCGCGGTGGCGATGAAGATCAGCACCGGGAGCAGGATGGCCAGCGCCACGACGGACAGGATGAAGTCAATGGAGTTCCTACCGCCGCCCGGGTCGGTCGGGGAGAACTCCAGCCCCTTGGGGTTCGGCTGTGGCGGGCAGCCAGGGCCACGACACTGGTTCTCGGAGCCAGGCACCGCGTCGGCGATCGACGTCACCTGGACGGTATTCGGGGTCTGCGCCAGCTGCGCAGGGGTGCGTCCGATGACGATGACCAGCGAGTCCGGTGACGGCAGCGCGGCCTCGCCGATCGTGCCGGCCAGGTGGCCGGGGTAGCGGCTGGCGAGCACGTCCGCCGGGTAACTGCGCATCAGCGCGAGCAGCGCGGGCGAGGCGTAGTACTGGCCGGGTGCCGGGTCACGGGGGATGCCGGGCGGCACCGGGGACGAGGCGCCGGTGGCGGCCACGTCAAAGCGGTCGATGCTCTGGCCGGCGAAGAGGTCGCCCATGGGATGCCACCACAGCGGGGCACTGTGCTCGCCGCTGGCCGCCGCCGGGCCCGCGGGCACGGACGAGGTGCCGGTCCAGAACCAGGCGTGGCGGTTGTTCCAGGCGACGGTCGCGTTGGTGGCGGCGACCGCGGTCAGCAGCAGGCCGACGCCGAGGCCGACCGCCACGGTGAGGATGACCAGCCGGGTGATCGCCTCGCGGCCGCCGTTGACGACCAGCCGCAGCCCGAGGGGGATCACGCCTGCGCCCCGGTGAGCGTGCTGACCTTGCCGTCCCTGACGATGACCTCGCGGTCGGCATAGGCCGCGACCCGGGCGTCATGGGTGACAAGGACCACGGTGGTGCCCTGCTCGCGCACGGCCGCGGTGAGCAGGTCCATCACCAGCTCGCCGGACATGGAGTCAAGCGATCCCGTCGGCTCGTCGGCGAACAGCACCTCGGGCTCGGCGACCAGCCCGCGGGCCAGCGCGACCCGCTGGGCCTGCCCGCCGGACAGCTCACCTGACCTGCGGCGCTCGAGCCCGTCAAGGCCCAGCGCGGCGAACCACTTCCGCGCCGCCGTCATCGCCGGCCCGCGGCGCGTGCCGGAAAGCAGCAGCGGCAGCGCCACGTTCTCCTCCGCGGTCAGCTCGGGGACAAGCTGGCCGCTCTGGAACACGAAACCGAACTGGTCCCGGCGCAGCGCGCTGCGCCGGTCGTCGCTCAGGGTGTCAAGCCGCTGCCCGCCGAACCAGACCTCGCCCTCCGCGGGCACCAGGATGCCGGCCAGGCAGTGCAGCAAGGTGGACTTGCCCGATCCGCTCGGACCCATCACCGCGACGATCTCGCCGCGGTGGACGGTCAGCGAGGCGCCGCGCAGCGCCGGAGTTTCGCCGAACGAGAGCACGAGGTCCCGTGACTCGACCAGCTTCGTCGTGCGGCCCTCGGCGACGGCGCTCACTGGTGCACCGCTCGCGCGAGCAGGTCCAGCCTGGCCGCCGTGTGGTCGATCCATCGCAGGTCAGCCTCCAGTCGGTAGAGCGCGTGGTCGGCGAGCAGCACGCCGAGATGATCCGAGTCCCGCTTGAGCTCGGTGAGCTCGCGCATCCGCTGCAGGTGCGCCGCCCGCTGGGCGTCCAGGTAACCGACGGCCGGACGATCGAGCATCAGGGCGAGCACTACCTTGGCGAACAGCTCGCTCTGCAGGTCCGGCTCCGGCGGGACCGGCTCGGCCAGCCAAGTCTCCACGTCGGCGATGCCCGCGTCGGTGATCACGTACCGGCGGCGTTCCGGCCCCGCCTCCTGCTCAACGGGCCCGGCCACCGCCTTGCCGTCCCGTGCCAGCCGGGACAGCGTTGCGTACACCTGGCTGTACCGCAGGGGCCTGCCCCGGCCGAAGTACGCGTCGTAATCCCGTTTCAGGTCATACCCGTGGCTCGGGCCTCGCTCGAGGAGGCCGAGCAGCGTCAGCGGAACACTCATAACCCAGAGACTACTCCAAGAGTATTCTCTTGGAAAGTAGTTCGCCGATCTGGTCTCCCGTCGCGGAGCGGCCCGCGGGATAGGCGTCGTAGAAGGCACGGCGCGGCCGATGGCCCGGGGACTCGCCGCGGGTTCCTGTCGCCAGGGGCCGGCGGGGGTGGTGATCCCGGTCACGCCCTGAAGTTAGGCCGCGCCATTGGAAACTGTGCCCCCACTCGCATCGTTGGTCACATTCGCCACCATAGCTAGGTATTCGGCCGGCCGGGGGGCTCGGCCCGGAAACATTGATGGACGTGTATTGATTACGGAGCGTAATGAGCAAAATCGCGTCGTTCGGCCGGTTCACGGGCGATTACCGGCCACGATGAAGATTTTGCACCGATGTGGTGAACCACGGTGTGGGTCGTTGCGTATCACAATGTAACGAGTTACCGTCGCAGAGTGTCCCATCGCTGCGGCAGAACCAAGGCTGTTACTGATGTGACTGAAGGTAACTTCAGTGCAGACGGATGGCTCGACAATGAGGTCGGATCGATGCGGTTTGTTCGGCTCTAACGCCGCACGAGTGGTCGGTTTATGCCGCACAATGGAGCACGGGATCGGCGCAAGCCCGTCCGTACCTGGTTGCCAGGCACGAACCGGGCGGAGGAGTGATGGTGCACAGGTTCAGCGTTGCTAGCCGCGATCGCGGTGCGGAGTCGTCCGTGTACGCTGCAGCACCGGCTTCGGTCGGCCAGGGCGGCCCGGCAGTGACCGCGTCGCTCGCGCTTGTGCACGATTGCCCGCCGGGTGCGGGCGCGATACGACGGGCGGCAAGACGCGCGGCGCTACGGCGCGGCGGTTGTCGACCGGTCAGGCGGAAGATGGTATGTAAAGGACATCCGTGCATCTATACGGCTGACGGGGGCTCCATGACCCAGTTCGCGTCCTCGAAGGTCGTGCCTTGCGGCCACCGGCGCCCGCGCAAGCTCAGTGATGTCCACGGAAGGGAAGGATGATGTCCGTATCGATCCTCGCCGCAGCAGCCCCGCAGGCGGCGATCAACACCACAGGTCTCGTCAACTACCTGCAGGGCCTTTTCGGCCCGCTATTCCTCGGACTAATAGGCATCGTAGCGCTCTACTTCCTCTTTACCCGTGAGATCACCCGGTTCGTGCAATTCATGGTGCTGGCTGTCGCCATCGCCGTGGTCTTCTACACGCCGACCATCGTGGAGACCCTGGCCAAGGGAATAGCGAACGCGCTCGGGGTCCACTGAGGTTATCTCGCGCTGAGGAGAGCAGTCCCGTGGACCTGCCCACGTATACGAATATCTGGCGGATAGAAAAGCGGCTCTATAAGCTTTATGATGTCCGGCTGCCCATGCCGCTGCCGATCAACTGGATCGCCGTATTCGCTGGGATCACGATCCCTTACATCATCCTGCTCATCGCCATAGGACTGCCTTTCAGTCACACCCTCGTCTGGCTGTACGTACTCCCGCCCGGCGTGCTCACCTGGCTCACCACGCGGCCGGTCATCGAGAGCAAGCGGCTACCCGAACTGGTCGAGTCGCAGGCCCGTTACCTCACGGAACCGCGGACCTGGGTACGGCTCGCGCCGCTCAGCGAGAAGGACCAGATGGTCCTCACCGCCCGCGTCTGGCGCAGCCGCCCGCCGCGACGGCCCGCCCGGGCGGCACCCGCTCAGCGCCAAGTACCCACGATGAAGCCGGCCAGAGAGTCCCGGCCGATGCACAACGGACCCGTGCTCAAGCCCACGTCGGTCTTCCGGCCGGATCCCGCCGCCGCCCAGCGCCAGGTCGTCCGCCAGCAGGAGCGGTCCGGGTCACGCGAGCGGTCCGGGTCACGGGATAACGCGCGGGCGCAGGAGCGATCCCGCGCGACGGCGGCCGGCCGCGACGCGGCCCGCCGGGCGCCCGTGCTGCCCGTGGCTCGCTTGGTGCCGCCGGTTACTCCCGTCACGGCGCCCGGTGCGCCCGGCCTGCCGGGGAGCCTGTTCAGTCCCGTGCCGCATCCCGGCCAGCCTGGCAGGCAGCCACGGGGAGACAGCCGGCCGCACGCCCTGCCCGACGTCGTTCCCGCTGCCGCGGCCGCGCCGCCGTCATCTCAGCCGGCCTCAGTCCCCCCGCCCGTGCACGTGTCACCGCCTGCGGCCAGGCCAGCGTCCGCACCCACTCCATCGCCCGCGCAGCCGCCCCGGCCTGCCCGGGTGGTGGTGCCAGTGCCCCCCGCCAAGCCCGAGCAGCCGCCCGTGCGAATCCGGGCGGGCGCGCCAGGCGGCGCAAGCCTTGAGCTGTCGCACGATGGCCCGGGACGCCGCCCCGCGCCGGCCGCCCGGCCCGCGGACCACGGCGCCTCGGGCGCCGCGCCCGTCTGGCCGTCCCAGCCGCTGCGTACCCCCCAGCCCGCCCAACCCGTCACGCCAGCCACCCTGGGCACCCCGGTCACTCTCGATGCGCCGGCTAGCCCAGAGCGGCCTGCCCCGGCTGCGCCGTCGGCCGGTGCAAGCCAGTCGGCCTCGTCGGCGCCTGCGCCGCCCGTCTCGCTGGTGCGGCCCGGCCCGGCCGCGCCGCTGACACCGGCGTTCTCGTCGGACGATCCGGCGCACGGCTGGCCCGCCGCGCCGCGCCCGCTGCGTCCGGTCCCGCCCGCGGCCGGCACCGTCGCGCCCCAGACTGGTGCGGGCCAGCCCGCGGCCCCGGCGGCGGTACCGCCACCCGCCGAGGCGCTGGCGGCCCCAGTGGACACGCCGCCGGCTCGGCCGGAGACGCCAGCGGCGGCGCAGGCACCCGCCATGACTTCAGTCGCCCAGACACCCGCCCCCGAGGCCCCTGCCGACGGGCTGGTGCCGCCGCCTGTCCGTCCGTCCGCGGCCCCGGCCCCGGCTCCTGCCTCTGCGGCCCCGGCTCCGCCAGCGCAGCCCTCGTTCGCTCCCGTGTCTCCCGCGCCGGCGGTCGTGTCTCCCGCGCCGGCGGCCGTAGCGCCTGCCCCCGCTCAAGCGCCCGCCGTTGCTGCTCCGGCGCCCGTGCCCGTGGTCCAGCGGGCCGCGGAGCCCAAGCAGCAGGCCGTGCCGTCGCTCGAGCGGGCACTCAGCGGCCCGGGCCGGGACAGGAACTCCTCCTGGGGCGGCAAGGTCAAGGTCGTAACGGGCAACGGTGCCGCGCAGGGCCCCGGTGCCCGCGACCAGGAGGCGCAGGACAGGAACCGCGCCCGGCTGCCACTCGCCGACCCGCGGCGGATCCTCGTCCTCGGCTGCACAAGCGGCGCCGGGCAGTCCGTCACCGCGTACATGACCGCGTTCATGCTCGCCAGCCTGCGAGAGCAGCCGGTCGCCGCGGTGGACCTGCACGACGGCACCCTCGCCCGCTTCCGCGCCCCCGCGGCCTGGCTTGAGGAGCTGCTCGCGGGCAAGCCGCCGCAGCACATCACGTCGGGCCGTCCAGACGGCCTGCACCCGAGCCCCAAGCCGACCCCGGCGCGGCTCGACGTGGTCGCCTCGCACGAGACACTGGCCGACGGGGACGAGATCAGGCTCGCCGTGCAGCTGAACAGGCATTACCCGCTGACCGTGCTCGACCCAGGCGCGGCCGGCCTGACCCGGCTGCTCAAGGTGACCGATCAGCTCGTGGTGGTCGTGCCCGCCAACGGGGACGCGGCGGGCGCGCTCGCCGACACCCGCGACTGGCTGGACAACAACGGCCACGCGGACCTGGCCATGCAGTCGGTGACGGTGATCAACGGGGTGAGCCGCCGCTCGCTAACGGACGTGGAGCAGGCCGAGTCCGTCGCCCGCGGCCGGTCGCGCGCGATCGTCCGCGTGCCGTGGGACGACATGCTGCCGGTGGCCGCCGCGGGCCCGTCCGCGCTCCGCCCCCAGACGCGCGTTGCCTACACCGCGCTGTCCGGGGTGCTTGTCGCGGGCCTGGCCGCCGCTCCCGTGAGGAAGAAGCAATGACCAGGGCGGGGGAGATGAGGCTTAGGTGAGCGCGAGGTCGAAGGGACGCAACCGCCTGACCGTCAGGTACTTCGACGACCGGGTACTGCTCACCGACACGCACGCGTGGGCGTACTACCGGGTGCCGTCGGTGTCCTACGAGTTCACCACGCCAGACGAGCGCGAGGCGCTCGCCGCCAACATCACTGTCGCACTCGCGGCGATCAGGATGCAGGACGCCGAGGTGCACCTGCGGATCGCGCACCGGCCGTACCCGACGGTGGAGTGGGCGACGGGACTCGACGCCACCTCCGACGGCGGGCCCGGCTGGCGTGAGTACCTGGAGCAGATCTACCAGCACGTGTGGGCCAAGGACTTCTGGTCCAAGGAGATCTACCTCGGGGTGCGGCTCGGCCAGCGCTCAGTGCGGGCGCAGCTCACCGGCGGGCTGGTCGGCGGCTTCCTGAACACCTACCGCGGCGCCGACCATGGCAAGGGGCCGGAGGAGGACGCGCTGCCGCCCGGCGAGGTCGGCAAGTGGACGGAGCAGGCGGAGCGGCTCGGCCGCGCGCTCACCGCGTCCGCGCTCGCCGCCCGGCACGCTACCTCCCGCGAGGTGGCCTGGCTCTTCCGGCACACGCTGATGGGCTCGCTCGGCGACCCGCCGCCGTCCGCCACCAGGCGCAAGCCCTGGGGGCAGGGCGAGATCGAGCAGCTGTACGAGGGAGTGGTGCACAACGGCCGCACGATGCTCCGGCTCGAGCAGGTCCAGGGCGACTCGTGGGCGGCGTTCCTCTCGTTCGCCAGGTTCCCCGACCTGATGGCGTTCCCCGACGGTGAGCCGTGGCTGCACCACGCGGACTCGCTGCCGTTCCCGGTGGAGATCTCCTCCCGGATGCACCTGATCTCGCCGGCCAAGGCGTCCAAGGACGTGTCGCGGCGGCTGGCGCACGCTCGCGACATGGACGCGCACATCCGCGAGGCCGGCGCGGAGGCGCCCATCGCGCTCGCGGAGCAGATCGCCGCCGCCCGCATGCTCGAGCACGGCATCACGAAGGAGCGGCTGCCCTTCGTCTACGGCTGGCACCGGGTACTGGTGACCGCGCCGGCCAGGGAGCTGTGCGTCCGCCGCGTCGAGGCGGTCACGGAGCACTACAGGGACATCGGCATCGACCTGGTCAACTCCACCGGCGACCAGTTCTCGCTGCTGTCGGAGTCGCTGCCGGGCGAGAAGGTGCGGTTGTCCTCCTACGTGCAGCGCCAGCCGCTGTACACGATCGCGGGCGGCATGCCGACCGCGACCGTGGAGCTCGGCGACCGGATCGCCGACGGCGTCGGCTGGATCGGCCCCTACATCGGGGAGACCCTCGGGCGGGCGCGCTCCGTGGTCCACTTCGACCCGATGCTCGCCGCGGCGCGGAACCGGCCGACGGCGGTGGCCATCACCGGGGAGCCGGGCGGCGGGAAGACCACACTGGCGATGCTGCTGATCTACCAGCTCGCGCTGCGCGGCGCGACCATCGCGGTCATCGACCCCAAGGGCGACGCGGAGCCGCTCGCGGAGTTCCTGGCCAAGACCGGGCGCAAGGCCAGGGTTCTGCCGCTGTCGTCGGCGGCGGCCGGGCTGCTCGACCCGTTCTCGTTCGGCGACGACCTGGCCGAGAAGCGGACGATGGCGACGGAGACGCTGCGCCTGCTGCTGCCGAGGATGAGCGAGGAACGCGAGTCGGCGCTGATCCAGGCGGTCGGCGCGGTGGCGGCGGGGCCGCGGCCGAGCCTGGGCAAGGTCGTCCGGCTGCTCGAGGAGTCCGACGACCCGGCGTGGAAGAACCTGGGCGCCGTGATGCGCTCGGTCTCCGAGATGCGGCTCGCCCGGCTGTGCTTCGCGCCGTCGGGCGGTCAGCAGATCGATGCCCAGGGGTGGACCACCGTGTTCACGCTCGGCGGGCTGACCCTGCCAGACTCCACCTCCGGCCGGGAGGACTACTCCTACGAGCAGCGGCTTTCCGTCGCGCTGCTCTACCTGGTCTCCCAGTTCGCCCGGCGGCTGATGAACACCATCGACCGGACCGCGGCCAAGGCGATCTTCCTGGACGAGGCGTGGGCGATCACGTCTACCCCGGAGGGTGCCAAGCTCGTTCCCGAGGTGTCCAGGATGGGCCGGTCGCGGAACACCGCCCTGATCCTCATCTCCCAGAACGCCGGCGACCTGCTCAGCGAGCAGGTGACCAACTGCATTTCCAGCGTCTTCGCGTTCCGCTCGTCCGAACGTGCCGAGGTGGCGAACGTTATGTCGCTCCTCGGCGTTGAGCCGTCCGAGGAGCATAAGGCCAGCCTTCGCTCTCTCGGCAACGGCGAGTGCATCTTCCGTGACCTCGACGACCGTGCGGGCCGCATCGGCGTCGATCTCGTATCCGAAGAACTACGGGACTGGATCGACACAAATCCGACACGTGCCCGCCGGCCTCAGCCGGCGGCTACCACCCCCAAGTAAGACCGCCGAATACAGGAGCCTTCCGAGATGGCTGAACCCCACCCGCCCGCGGCCCGACCAGGGAAGGGCCGGACCGCGAGCGCGCTGCTGCTGGCCAGCGTGATCGCCGCGTTCGTGCTCAGCGCGCTGTTCATGGCGCGCCCGGCGTTCGCCGCCCCCGCCGCCACGGCGGCCCCCGCTGCCACGGCCGCCCCCGCTGCCACGGCGGCCCCCGCCGCCACGGCGGAGAAGACGGCGACGGCCGGCCAGGCCGGGCACCTCGCCGAGAACCAGCTGACCTCACTCGTCACGCCCGCCGCGACCGACGCCGGCATCTGCAACGTGCCTGGCGTCGGCGACATCGGCGGCCTGATCGGCCTCTGCAAGGCCGGGCTCTGGCGTGGTCGGCGACCTGAACAACGTCTGCATCCCGGGCCCGCCGTCCGCCGAACTCGCCACGTCGGGCATCGACTCGATGATCACCACGCCCGGCAGCCCGGCCACCGGCAATACGCTCTACGACAACTACGGCATGGCCGGGCAGTACTGGGCAGCGACCGGGCTGACCTGCTCGCAGATGACGTCCCAGATCGGCAACAACGTCGCGGGCATGGTCTTCGACATGGCCAAGTCGCTTGACCGGGTCACCATCACCGTCTACCAGTCCGCGGCCGGGCTCGAACATACTCGGCTGGCTGAGCGGCGATGTGGACCGGCTGATCAACGCGCTCGGCAACGCGATCTACTTCCCGTTCCTGGCCCCCGTGGTGGTCATCGCCGCGATCTGGCTGGCCTGGCAGGGCCTGGTGCGCAAGCGGGCCACCAGGACCATCGAGGGCACGATCTGGATGGTCATCGCCTGCGCCGCCGCGATCTGGCTCATCGGCCGCCCCGGTGACTTCACCAACGTCGGCACGACCGTCGCCAACGGCACTACCTCGGTGCTCAACACGGCGTTCTCCAACCTGCCCGCCACGGCGGGCAGCAACTGCCTGCCCGTCACCAACGGCGACCCGCAGTCGGTCACCGCGAACTACTCGTTCACCTCGGGCAACGGCCTGGTCGACCAGAACGCGAACGAGCTGTGGACGGTGCTCGTCTGCAAGCCGTGGCTGGACGGCGAGTTCGGCACCACCCAGTACGCGGCACCGGGGACCAATCAGCCGCAGACCGTCGTCAACCAGTACGGCAGGCAGCTGCTGTGGGCGCAGGCGGTCGCGGGCAACGAGCAGCCGGTGACCAAGACGCTCCTCGACACGAAGCAGGCGACGTACAACGGCATCGCCATGCAGCTGCAGCAGACTAACCCATCGGTGTACTCGCTGTTCCAGGGCGATCAGTGGACAACCCGGCTCGAGATCGGGTTCGAGGCGCTGTTCGCCGCGGTCGCGGCGGGACTGCTCGTCCTGCTCATCGCGCTGACCCTGATCATCTTGAAGCTCGGCTTCCTGCTGCTGCTGGTCGCCGGGCCCTTCTTCCTGATCATCGGCATCCACCCGGGCTTCGGCCGGGTCGTCGCGGTCCGCTGGTTCGAGATGCTCGTGGGCGTGCTGCTGAAGCAGGTCGCGGTCGCGCTGACGCTCAGCGTCCTGCTCTACTGCTACACGCTGATCATGGGCACCACCGACCAGATACTGCCCTGGGCGCTCAAGATCATGATGATCGCGCTGGTCACGGTCGCGGTGTTCATCTACCGCAAGCCGTTCCAGCACCTGTTCTCCTCGGTCGGCTACGGCATGCTCGGCGCGGACGAGCGCGCCAACGTGAGCTTGCGCGAGTCCGCCTTCGGCTTCCGCCGGGTGACCGCGGGCGCGGCGGGCGTCGTGGTGCCGGGCATGGGCGCGTCCCGCGCGGCCCGCTGGGCGCGCCGCGGCAGCGCGGCGGACGGGTCAGGCGACGGTGCGGCGGACAGCGGCGCGGTCGCCGCGTCCGGGGCCACGGTCCCCGAGGGGACGGCCACCGCGCCCGTGGCGGACACCCACGTCACCGCCAGGCAATGGCCGGACGCGGGGGTGGGTACCGGCAGGACGGCGCCGCCGTTGCCGCTGCCTAACGGCGGGCTGCCCGCGACCGGCGCCGCGACGGCGGGCTGGGCCCGCGGCGGCGCCACCGGGACGGGCACCGGGACGCGCAGGCCGGCGCAGCCGCCGGTCCGCCAGGGCGGGGCCGACGCGCCGCCCCCGGTCCGCCAGGGCCCGGCGCCCGCGCGGACGTCCCGCGGCACCACGGGAGGCGCTTGGCCGGGTGGTGCGACACGCCCCCGTTCTGGCGAATCTTCCAACGGAACGGCCGGGGGAGCGGCGCAACCTCCCGCGGCTCCGTTCTGGGCGCGCTCGCGCCGGCGGTCCAAGTAGCGAGGGCCGGGCATGGAACTGACCCCCGGGCGGCAGCGGCTGCTGTTCGTCGTCGTCGTACTCGCGCTCGTCGGACTGGGCGTCTACCTGGTGAGCAGCCGCTCCTCCAGCGACTCGCCCGCCGCCTCGGCATCGGGGCCGGCCAGCAGCTCCCATCCGGCCACGAGCGGCTCGACGGCGGCCGGCGTCCCGCCGTCGACCGTCCCCGCGGCCACGCCCGTCTCCACCGCGGGCGGCGCCCAGATCTACCAGTGGCTGCCGTTCACCGCGGCGGACCTGACCGCGGCGGCGAAGACCACGGTCGCCTTCGCCGCGGACTACGTCACCTGGAGCTACACGGAGGACGCCGCCGCCTACGGCGCCAAGTTCAGCGGCCTGGTGACCGCGCAGGAGGCGGCGACCCTGGAGAACGACTACGGCACGCTGGGCGTGGCCGGGCCGCGGGCTGCGGACAAGCAGGTGTCGACGGGCAGCGGCACGATCGACTCGATCAGCTCGTTCGGCAGCACCCCCCCGATCTCGATCACCTTCCTGGTGACGATCAGGAAGCAGGTCAGCTCTACGCAGCCGACGAAGTCCATGACCGGCCAGTACACCGTCACGGTGGTCTCGTCGGGTAACGCCTGGCAGGTAAACGACATCGAGCTGTCCGGGCTAGGTAATTCATGAACCGCAGGTCCGCCGGGCCGATCGTCATCGGCATCCTGGTCATGGGGCTGATCGCGTTCCTCGTCGTCCCGATGCTCGTGGTCGGCGGCGCTTCGCTGCTGTTCGCCGGGGGCTCCGGCGCGGACTGCGGGACGGCGGGGGCGGGCGCGGTGCAGCCAGGGGTGTCCGCCGAGGCGGCTAACTCGATTCCCGCCACCTACCTCAAGTGGTTCCAGCGGGTCGGCCTGCAGTACAACGTGCCGTGGACGGTCCTGGCCGGCATCGGCAAGGTGGAGAGCGACGACGGGCGCACCACGCTGACCGGCGTCATGTCCGGCTCGAACAACTTCGGCGCGGCCGGGCCGATGCAGATCGGCATCGACGGCGCCTCGGGCAACCAGTGGGGCGGCGCCGCCGGTCCACCCGGCGGCCATGGTCGTCAACGGCGTCGCCACCGACGAGGACGGCGACGGGGTCGCCAACGTGTACGACCCCGCGGACGCGATCGCGGGCGCGGCTAAGTACCTCGTCGAGCACGGCGCGCAGCAGAACATCCCCACGGCGATCTTCGCCTACAACCACGCGGACTGGTACGTGCAGGAAGTGCTCTCCTGGGCCTCGACCTACGCGTCCGGCGGGTTCACCGTCAGCGACGTCACCCAGGGCAAGCAGGCGGGCGCCGTCGCGGGTAACGGCGGCTCAAGCCGGCTGTGCAGCCAGCAGCGGCCAGCTCGCCGCATTCGTCGCGCCGAACGCGCTGGTGAGCGGCGCCGTCAGCTACGCGGAGGGGCAGCTCGGCAAGCCGTACCTGTTCGGCGGCACCGGGCCGGCCGCCTTCGACTGCTCCGGGCTGATCATGATGGCCTACCGGGCGGCGGGCGTGAACATACCGCGCACCTCGCAGCAGCAGTGGGCGCAGCTTCCGCACGTACCCGCGGCCAAGGTGCTCCCCGGTGACCTGGTGTTCTTCGCAGGAGCCGACGGCACTCCCACCGCGCCTGGCCACGTCGGCCTGGTGATCGGCAAGAACACGATGATCGAGGCGTACGCCACCGGCACGCCAGTCCGCGTCTCCACGTTCGGCACCCCGCAGTCGCCGCAGGGCGACGGGACGGTGGTCGGCTTTGCCCAGCCGTGGCCGGACAAGGGCGGCAACGCACCGGTTTCCGGCTGAGCGGTTTCCGGCTGATTGCGCCAATTCAAGCGATATCTCCCGTGGATCCGCTAGCGGGATGTTAGCCTGCTTCCTAGTAACTGTCCGCATGAGGGGGGTCACGGTGGGGAGTCGGCTACGGGCGTGCCTGGCGGGAGCGTCGGTCGCCACGGCGGCGCTGCTCGCTTCTGGCTGCCATGCGGCGCCGACGGCGGACGCGGCTGTCGCGGCCAGTGCGGGCAACGCCGCCAAGGCCGCGGCCTCGTCCTCGGCCCGTGCCGCCGCGCAGACGGGGCCGGTGGTCGCGCTCGGCGATTCCTACACCGCCGGGGCGCTGCTGCCGTTGGACACCCACGCGGTGCCACCCGGCTGCCTGCGGTCCGCCAGGGCGTACCCGGCGATCGTGGCGCGCTCGCTCGGCGCGCCGCTCACCGACGTGGCCTGCGCGAGCGCCGGGATCAAGGACATGACCGCCGCGCAGCCCACCTACCTGGGCACGAACCCGCCGCAGCTGTCCGCGCTCGCGCCGGACGACAGGCTGGTGCTGCTCACGCTCAGCGGTGACGACATGGGCTTCCTCAACGTGCTGCGCGAATGCGTGAAGCTGTCGTTCACGCGGCCGTGGGGCAGCCCCTGCGCGGCGCACTACGGCGATCAGCTCACCGCCGCGCTCAGCGCCGAGACACCCAAGCTCGCCCAGCTGCTTGTGACGATCGCCCTCCGCGCGCCGTACGCGCGGATCGTCCTCGTGGGCTACCCCGACCTGTTCCCGCAGTCGGGCGGCTGCTGGCCCGCGGTGCCGATCACCAACGGCGACATCGCCTACCTGCGCGCTTCCGAGGTCAGGCTCAACGCCAGACTTGCCCTGGTCGCGCGGGCCGCGGGCGCGACGTTCGTGAATACCTACTCGCCGACCGCCGGGCGTGACTTCTGTCAGCCGGAGTCGGTGAGGTACGTCGAGGGCCTGGCGCCCGGCTCGCTGACGCTGCCGTTCCACCCGAACTCCCGCGGCCAGGCGGCGATCGCCGCCGCGGTGCTCGCCGCGGTCAGCCGCGGTTAAGAGCTGGCGGCGTGCCTGCCGCTACGGCGCAGCGAGCGGGTGCGCTGGCGTGGCTCAGGCACCGCGCGGGACAGCTCGTCGGGCAGCCGGAGCAGCGGGTTCGCGGTGCTTGCCACCACATCTTGAGCGAGCTCGGTAACCCGGGCGCCGCGTGACCGCGACGCCTTGCGCAGCAGGTCGAACGCCTCACGGGGCCGCAGCCTGTGCCGCTCGGCGAGCACGCCGATGGCCTGCTCCACCCGGACGCGGGAAGCGAGAGCGTGCTCAAGCTGGGCAACCGTGACCGCGAGCCGCTCCGCCTCACCGGACTCGCTTGACCGGTCCTTGACGTCGCCGGCTTCGCTCACGGTGGGTAGCCGCTGCGTCCCCAAGTCGCTCGCCCTCGGTGCGGGTGCCGAGGGCTGCCGTGCCGCTCGCCGCGGCGCGCGGTGCTGGTCGACGGCTTCCAAGGCGGTGGTGTCATCGTCGGCTGACCGGTCGGCGGCGAACAGGTCGGCGAGCACCATCGCGCTGGTCAGATCGGAGACGGTCTCGTCGCCGACAATCCAGCCGCGCTCGGCCTTCCGCACGACCACGTCGTGTTCTCCGCTGCCGCTGCTTCCGTTAACGCTCATGCTTTCCTGCCTCCCCCCCAGCCCAGGAAGCTCGGGGCAACCTCAACATTACCTGCTGTAACACTGAAGGTAGAAAGCCCTGGCCGGAGAGGATTCCGCGGCGGTACGGGAGCGAGTTCAGCCGGCGAGCTCGGCGAGTGCGGCGAGCTTCTGCTGCACCATGGCGGCCGAGGGGTTGCACATCGTGCTGCCGTCGGCGAACAGCACCGTCGGCACAGTCTGGTTACCGCCGTTGACGCTCTCCACGAACTTCGCGGCTTCCGGGTCGAACTCGATGTCGACCTCGTTGACCTCCACCCCGGCCTTGCCGAGCTGCCGCTTGAGGTTCTTGCAGAACCCGCACCAGGTCGTCGTGTACATCGTCAGCGGCACGCGGGCCTCCTCGTCATCGTGACCCAACCGCCTGTTTTTGCGGGGTCTCCGGAGCTGTGCAACAACTTTTCCGTCCCGCGCCTTCCCCTGACCGTCCGCGCGATCCGCGCGGATGCCCGTGATGTAGGGCACCATGGTGCAGGTGGACGCCGATGACCTGCTTGCCGCGCTTGACCCCGAGCAGCGGGCGGTAGCGCTCGCCAGCCGGGGGCCGGTCTGCGTGCTGGCTGGCGCGGGGACCGGGAAGACCAGGGCGATTACCCACCGCATCGCCTACGCGGTCGCGACCGGGGTGGTCAGCCCGGCGCACGTGCTCGCGCTGACCTTTACCGTGCGCGCGGCCGGGGAACTGCGCGGGCGGCTGCGCGCGCTCGGCGGCGGCGCGGAGCGGGTACGCGCGACCACGTTCCACGCGGCCGCGCTGCGGCAGCTCAGCTACTTCTGGCCGCGCGTGATCGGCGGGCGAGCGCCGCGGCTCGTGGAGTCGAAGCTGCCGCTGCTGCGCGAGGCGGCCGCCGGCCTCGGGCTGCGCATGGACGGTGCCGCGCTCGCCGAGGCCGTGACGGAGATCGAGTGGGCGAAGGTCTGCCAGGTTCACCAGGACTCGTACGTGTTCGCGGCGACGGAGGCCGGCCGGGCGCCGTCGTCCGGGGTGGAGGACACCGGCCGGCTGTACGCGGCCTACGAGGCGCTGCGGCGGGACCGGCAGCTCATCGACTTCGAGTCGGTGCTCGAACTGACGGCGGCGATCCTGCTCACCGAGCCCGCCGTTGCCCGCGAGGTGCACGCCGCCTTCAGGTACTTCACCGTGGATGAGTTCCAGGACGTCAACCCGCTGCAGAAGCTGCTGCTCGACGCCTGGCTCGGTGGCCGGGAGGAACTGTGCGTGGTCGGCGATCCCCGGCAGACGATTTACTCGTTCACCGGCGCCACGTCCGAGTACCTCCGGTCGTTCACGGTGGACTACCCGCAGGCGACGCTGGTCCGGCTGGTCCGCGACTACCGGTCGACCCCGCAGGTGGTGGCCGCGGCGAACCGGCTGGTGGCGGCGCCCGCCGAGCTTGACGCGCTGGTGGCGCAGCGGCCAGCCGGCCGAGCCGGCGGTGACGCGCTACCCGGACGAGGAAGCGGAGGCCACCGGGGTGGCCGCCGAGATCACGGCGCTGATCAAGCGGGGCGTCCCGGCGCAGGAGATCGCCGTGCTGCTGCGGGTCAACGCGCACCTGGAGCGGTTTGAGCGGTCGCTTGCCGAGGCAGGCCTGCCGTACGTGGTCCGCGGCGCCGAGCGCTTCTACGAGCGGCCCGAGGTGCGGCAGGCCCTGGTGCTGCTGCGCGGGGCCGCGCGGGCGGCGGGCGCGGGCACCGACGCCACCGGGCTGCCCGGTGAGCTGCCCGCCGCGGTCCGGCACGTGCTCGCCTCAGCCGGGCTGACCGGCGCAGTGCCCGCGGCTCGCGGCGCGGTCAGGCAGCGCTGGGAGTCCCTCGCCGCCATCGCCGGCCTCGCCGACGACCTCGCCGCCGCACGGCCCGCGGCCACCCTGGCGGATTTCGCCGCCGAGCTGGCCGAGCGCGCGGAGACCGGGCACGCACCGGTCGCGGCGGCGGTAACCCTGGCCACGATGCACGCCGCGAAGGGGCTTGAGTGGGACGCGGTGCTCCTTCCAGGGCTCGCGGAGGGCATAATGCCCATCGTGCACGCGCGAACGGCCGAGGCCGTCGAGGAGGAGCGGCGGCTGCTTTACGTCGCCGTCACCCGGGCCCGGGTCCACCTGGCGCTCTCCTGGGCAGTCCGCGCGGACACCGGCCCCAGGGACACCGGGCGCCGGAGCGTCGGGTTCACTGGCGTCGGGTTCGCGTCGGGTTCGCCGGCGTCACGGCAGCGCTCGCGCTTCCTGGCCGCGATGCAGGCGCCCGCCATGGCGGCCCGCCGATGAGCGAGCTTGCGAGCGAATCAGTAAGCACTGCGCGTCCGCGAATGCGGACTCCGAGCGCCAGCGAGGTGGCCGGATGAGCGACGCGCTTGACAAGCTGCTCGACCTGCTCGACCTGGAGCAGATCGAGCAGGACATCTTCCGCGGCCGGTCGCCGGACGAGCGGGTGCAGCGGGTGTTCGGCGGCCAGGTGGCCGGCCAGGCACTGGTCGCCGCGGGCCGGACGGTACCGGAAGACCGGCCGGTCCACTCGCTGCACGCCTACTTCATCCGGCCGGGCGATCCCGCCGTGCCGCTCGTCTACACCGTGGACCGGGTACGCGACGGGCGCTCGTTCACCACCCGCCGGGTGACCGCGGTACAGCACGGTAAGGCGATCTTCACGCTCTCCGCCTCCTTCCACCATCCCGAGCAGGGGCTTGAGCACTCGATGCGGATGCCGGCCGTGCCTGCCCCCGAGGAGTTGCGGCCCAACGCGGAACGGATCGCCGAGGCGCTGGGGAGGCCGCTGCCCGCGGACTTCCTTGACAGCCCGATCGACCTGCGCTCGGTCGGCCCGCTAGCTATCGAGGTGGACAGGGACCCGTCGCTTTACACCGGCAGCAATCTTGTCTGGCTGCGGGTGACGGAGCGGCTGCCCGACGACCCGCTGCTGCACGTGTGCCTGATGACCTACGCCTCAGACCTGACGGTGCTGGAAAGCGTGCTTCTTGAGCATGGCGTGAGCTGGCTCGACGGGCACGTCGCCCCGGCGAGCCTGGACCACGCGATGTGGTTCCACCGCCCGTTCCGCGCCGACCAGTGGCTGCTTTACGCCCAGGAGTCGCCGGTCGCCGCCGGCGGCCGCGGCCTCGCGCGCGGCGAGGTGTTCACCGCCGAGGGCGAACTCGTTGTCTCTGTCGTCCAGGAAGGGCTCATCCGCATCAACGCGACGCAGCGCGACTGAAGCCTCACGCGGCATCTTCCTGGCACCTGGAAACCTTCTTTTCCGTTGGCCACCACAAGCACCAAAATCCCAGGTCGAAAATGGGTTGCCCTGTCCGGGGAGCCTTACGTAGGCTAAGCGTCATGTCCGTAGGACAGAGCATCTGACCCCTGGAAGGAGGTGCCTACGGTGGAGATCTACACGAATGACGTCGCGGCTGCGACGTCGCGGCTGCCCGTACCGGCGCCGCCTTCCTTGGTGTCTGCTCGCCGTGGATGAGCCTCTCCGTCGAATCCGTCGCAGGGGCGAGCCATGTCCGCACGCAGAACCCAGTCCTGGTTGCCGGTATCCCGGGTGCGCGCCTTGGCGCGTTCTGGCCGGTCCCGGCCATGACGCCGACGGCGGCTCTCATCAGCGGCGAGCAGCCGGCCGTCAACGGCACCCGTAAGCAGAACGTCCACAAGACCCGCATCAACGCCGGTGGTTACGGCGCGATGGGTCCGCATCCAGAACGGGAACCGGCCTAGAACTAGGCCGGCCAGATCCCCGAAGGCCGCGGACCCGAAACCAGGGTCCGCGGCCAGATTTGTTTTGAGGCCCGGTCCCACGACCAGCACAACTGGACCTTCAAAGCGAGAGGGGATGGCACCGATGGATTGGCCCGACGCCTCATTTGAGGCGGTCGCCGTCATCGAGTCCTACGTCGACAAGACCACCGAGCCGGGCGCGATCGCGACCCTGTTCAACTACCCCGATGTCCCGGTCGGCCTCGACCTGCCGTGCACGGAGGACCCGGAACTGTTCTTCGCCGAGGCGCCTGCGGACGTCGAGGCGGCCAAGGCCCTGTGCCAGGGCTGCAAGATCCGGGTTGCCTGCCTGGAAGGCGCGCTCGAGCGGCGCGAGCCGTGGGGTGTCTGGGGCGGGGAACTGCTCCTGCGCGGCACGATCGTGCCACGGAAGCGCCCGCGCGGGCGTCCCCGCAAGGAAGACAGGGAACTGGCGAAGGCCGATGAACAGGCCGCATAGCGGACGTCAGCACCATGACGGCCCGCAACGGCCCGGACGAGCACTGCGGCGCGGCAGCTCGACGTCCCGGCAGCTTGACCTTCCCCCAGCGGAAGACCGCAGGCTGAAGGCAGGCGAGCTGGCGCGCCGCAACGGAATCAGTCGCACACGATGCGGCTAGCAGTCATGAACACACGCAAACGCACACAATGCGAGGTTGTCAGTCATGTACGCCCAGGAATACCTGTCCAAGGAACGGCAACAGGAACGCCTCAGGCAGGCGGAGCAGGAGCGCTCCGCTCGCCGGGTCACCGAGCTGCGCAAGCTGGAGAAGCGGCAGGAGCGCGCCGAGCGCAAGCTGCTGTCCGCGTGGCAGCGCGTCGAGCGCCTGCGCACGACGCTCGGGACAGCCGGCTGAAAAGTCCGGCAGGCCGCAGGAAACCCGGGATGCGCGAGGGCCATCCCGGGTTTCTTTTTGCCCGCTATCGCCCCGCTATCATCTGCTACAGCGTTTGTTTCTGCTCTTCTGCTTGTGCTGAGCCGTCGTCGGCGTACCCGGGGACCCAGCGGACCACCTCGGCGCGGAACGGCCCCTCGCACTCAAGCTGGCAGAGCACGCCGATCCCGGCGGTCGATACCCGGTGGATCAGCACGTAGGACGGCGGCAGGTTGAACTTCCTCGCGATATTGCCCGAGGCGTTCAGGTCGGTGACCCGCCCGGCCTCGCCGCGCATCCACTCCCTGGAGAACTTGAACGTCTCCACCGACGACGGCTCGGCGAGTGGCGCGAGGAACGCGCGCAGCGCGTCCAGGTCGACCGAGATTCCCGGCCGGAGGAAGTTGTCCGCCCGCAGCGACCGCTCAACCTCGGCGATGTCCGGGTCCGGGTCGTGCAGGATCCGCAGCAGCCGCCCGAAGATCGGCGGCAGGCCCGTGGGCAGCCGGTCGACCGCGCCGAAGTCGAGCACGCCGAGCCGCCCGTCGGGGAGCAGCCGGAAGTTGCCTGGATGGGGATCGGCGTGCAGCAGCCCCGCCCGCGCCGGACCGGAGAACAGGAACCTGGTGAACAAGATGCCCGCCAGGTCCCGCTCTGTCGTGGACCCGTCGCTGATGATCTTCGACAGCGGGGTCCCGTCCATCCACTCGGTGACCAGCACGTGGTCGGTCTCCGTGACGACCCCTGGTACGAAGATGTCGGGGTCGCCGGCGTAGGCCGCCGCGAAGGCGCGCTGTGCGTCGGCCTCCATGTGGTAGTCGAGCTCCTCGGCCACCCGGTCGCGGAGCTCGTCGAGCATCGGCTTCACGTCAAGCCCGGGCATCATGATGCCGAACAGCCGCCCTATCCGCGCAAGCTGCGTGAAGTCATTCAGCAGGGCCCGGCCCGCCCCCGGGTACTGGATCTTGACGGCGACCCGGCGGCCGTCCCGCCAGACCGCCCGGTGCACCTGCCCGATGGAGGCCGCGGCCGCGGGCGTGTCGTCGAAGGACTCGAACGAGGACCGCCAGTCCGGACCGAGGTCGGCGGCGAGCACCCGGTGCACCGTGCCGGCGGCCAGCGGCGGCGCGGACTCCTGCAGCTTGGTTAGCGTCGCCCGGTACGGGCCGGCCAGCTCCGGCGGCAGCGCCGCCTCGAAGATCGACAGCGCCTGACCGAGCTTCATTGCCCCGCCCTTGAGCTCACCGAGCACGCGGAACACCTGGTCGGCGGTGCGCTGCTGTATCTCCTGCGCGACCAGCTCGGCGGAGCGCCCGCCGATCCGCTTGCCGATGCCGAGCGCCGTGCGGCCGGCCCACCCGAGCGGTAGCCCGGCGAGCATAGCGCCGCGCTGCACGCTGCCCCGGGGCACGTCGGCGCGCCCGTTCGGTGAAGCCTGGCTCTCGCCGTCATTCTCCGCCAATGAAAACCCTCATCTCCCGAACGGTGGCGTGTTCCAAGCCTAGTATTAGAACGGTGCCGTGCGATCTTTGAGGCTTCGGGCATAGCGGGATTTGCGTACGGCGGCCGGGCGTCGTCGTCGCCAGTCTGACCATTGCCGGTGGAATCCGGCGGGGCGGCGGCATACGGTGCTGCACATCGAGTGCCTGGACCGCATCTACCTCAACGCCTACGTTCCCGTCCTGCAGTCCAGCGGGTGACCTGCTACTACCTGTGGGACGAGGACTTCGGGCCGGCGTTCATCAAGGTCTGCGCGTACTTCCCTTACCCGGCCAAGATCTGGGTCAACGGGCACGAGTGGGCCAAGCGGCAGGCGGTCAAGGTCGGCATCGGGTTCACCGAGCTGTCCAACGGGTTCGCCTCATGCTCAGACGCGGCCGGGCTCCAGGCGATCTGCGACCGGTTGCCTGCGCGCCTTGATCGCCGGACTGCTGAACACCCGCTACACGCCCGGCCAGATGACCTATGACCTGCGCCGGCTCCGTCTCGCCGACCTCATCAGGCGGATCGAGCACACCAAAGCCGCACGAAAACTTGACACGAACGTCCAGAAGCTAGTGCCCATTAGGATCACTACGGCGATCCGGAGGCGTACCTTGGCTCGCCGCCCCACGGAGAAGGCCCTGCCGCGAGCCCGGTCCAGGCGCATCGCCAGCGTGTCATGGCCGTTGACCATGGCGCCGAACTGCTCCATGGTCGTCGTGCGGTCGACGGTCAGCCGCGGCAGGGTGAAAAGGTCGGACCGCTCGTGGCCATGGCGTTGCCCACGGCGTAGGCGTGTGTGTAGCCGGCCTCGCGGGCCGCTCGCCGTGCCTTCGCGTTCCAGAGGCCGAACGGGTAGGAAACCCCGGGGACCGCCAGTCCCAGCTTGTCTTCAAGCATGCGCTTGGGAGCGTCGAGCTCGTCGCTCAGCTTGTCGCCTGACAGCCGGTCGAGCTCCGGGTGCTGGTGGGAGTGCGCGCCGATCTCGATCCCGGCCTCGGCGAGTTCGGCGAGCTCGCGCCAGTTCAGCATCGCTCTCGGCCCGAGCTTAGTGCCGACCCACCCCGTGGTCTGGAAGACCGTGGCGGTGTGGCCGTACTGCTTGAGCAGCGGGAGCGCCGTGCAGTAGAAGTCGCGGTAGCCGTCGTCGAAGGTGAGCACCGCGGGGCGCTCTGGTAGTGCTCCCGCGCCGTCGGCCAGGATCTTCGCCAGGGCCCCGGCGGTGACCGTGGTGAAGCCAGCGTCGTGCAGGTAGGCGAGCTGGCTGGCGAAGGCTTCTGGAGCGACCGCGAGTCCGCTAAGGGTCGCCGTGACGTCGGCAATCTCGTGGTACATCAGGACGGGGACCTTGAGCAAGGTGGCCGAGGCCATGAACCGAAACCCTCCAGGCGGTATATGTTTAGACTTTGCGCGAAGCAGGCAGATCACGACTCTACTCGCTACGGCCGCCGCGCCGAGGAAGAAACTGCGACGTTTCTTTAGATTGTCTTAATAATTTGTGAAGATTCTAGCCAGAGAGGCGACGAGCCCGCGGGGATCCGCGGGGGTTGTGCCAGATGGCAACTGGCGGAGTTCGCCGGGGAGTCGTCGCCGGACGGGATGCAGCGGCTGAGCTGCGCCGACGGCTCCAAGGACCGCGGCTCTACGACTGGGCGCTCATCGGCATCGCGGAAAGGCCTGGCCATCACCTGCGGGTGCGCAGGTCCCTGCAGCCGGGCGAGAAGGGCCAGATGGAGGGGAAGGCTGGCTCACGCCGTCATTACTCCGCCAATGAAAACCCTCAGTTTTGCCACTGAAACCTTCATCGTGCCAACGATGGCGTGTGTTACGCCTAGGCGAGCCCGTAGCATGGCAAGCCGGTGCCCACCGTAGTGCTCACACATCCAGTCTCTTCGATGTCCGCAGAAGGGGCGGTGTTCCGTGGGATCAGGGCGACGTGATCCTCACCGTCTGATGCGACGCCGTGAGCAGCCCGTGATCGATGCCCCCGCGAACCCGGTTATCGCCTGATGTGTTCGAGTTTGCTGTATCGTCGGCTCAGCATGTTACTGCTGAATATTCTCTGAACAGAGGCGGATTCTGGACCATGGCCAAGCCCATCAACGTTGCCGATTATTGCGCCGGCGCTCGGCGGCGCCTTCCGCGCTTTATCTGGGACAGCATCGAGGGCGGTGCCTGTGATGAGATCACGCTGCGGAGGAACCGGACTGCGTTCAGCGACTACGTGCTGCGTCCGAGACCGCTGGTCGATGTCTCCCGCCGCGACCTGACGACATCGTGCTCGGTACCACGATATCGCTGCCCGTCATCCTTGGCCCGGTGGGAGCAGGGCGACTCGTCCACCACGACGCCGAGCGCATCGCCGCGCGGGCTGCCGCGAACTCGGGCACTATTTACTGCCTCAGCAGCGTTGCCCGGGCTCCGGAGGAGCTGGACGGGGCCGCGGATGGCCCCATGTGGTTCCAGCTGTACATAAGGCCGGCCAGAGAACATACCGAGCGTCTCGTACGCAGGGCGCTCGCTATGAACTACAGGGTTCTCTGCGTCACGGTGGACGGCGCGGTGTCGGGTATACGCGAACGTGATACCAGGAACGACATGAAGCCGCCAGTTTCGCCTAAAGCGCGATTCCTTCTTCAGGGGGCCGCCCATCCAGCCTGGGCAGCCAACTTCGTGAACGCAAGAAGGCTGCTGGCGCTGCGCGGTGCCAGCGATCCAGCGCAAACCACCCTGCGGGATGTCGAGGACGAAATTACGAGTACCTGGCATCCCATCAGCTGGGATGACCTCGCCTGGCTGCGGGACCTGTGGCCAGGTCCGCTGGTCGTGAAGGGCATAATGCGCGCTGAGGAGTGCGCTCGACTCATCGGTCTAGGCGTCGACGGAATCGTAGTTTCAAATCACGGGGGCCGGCAGCTGGACGGGGTGAGTGCCACGATAGAAGCCCTGCCCGAGGTTGCCGCTGCCGCCTGCGGAAAGCTTGAGGTCTACCTAGACGGCGGAATCCGTCGCGGGACTGACGTGGTAAAGGCGCTAGCGCTCGGTGCTACGGCGGTATTGATCGGCCGCCCCTACATATATGGCCTCGCAGTCCGCGGGCAGCGTGGCATTGAGGATGTACTGGGTATTCTGCGATACGAAACCGACAACACGATGGCGCTGCTCGGTTGCCCCTCCATCGCTGATATTGACAGCTCAATGGTCAAGAGGATCGACGACATCACCACGACAGCGCGCCACCGATCCATGGGCGGTACTGCCGGAGGCAACGGAGCGCACGTCGGGCGCGCGGTGAGACTGATCAGCCCTTCCCAGCGCTGACGCTCGCCTTGGCTGCCTTGCCGCCGCGTACCGTTCTGGCCACCTGCCAGCCAAGGAGAGCTGATATCGCGGCAGATCGCGCGCGCGTGCAAGATCCTGGCCTGCGGTCGGCCAGTGCGTTCGACAGTCGCAGCCACACTTCTGGAGGCCAGATCCAAGGCCCGGTACTCATCGTCCTTTAGGTCTATCTCGGTTGCCGCAACATTACTCTCAAGCTGGGCAACACTTGAGGCGCCGGGAATCGCAACCACGGCTGGATCACGAATGACCCAGGCAAGGGCTATCTGAGCAACAGAGACCGAATGCGCGCGGGCGATCTCCCGGAGGATTTTCATGAGCTCATCGATTCTGTCCAGGGCCGCTGGGGCGAAATCGAAGCTGCCGGCTCTGCGGGCATTGCTCGGTCTGTTGGTCTTGTCGTATCGGCCAGACAGCAATCCTTGCGCCAGCGGGCTATGCGCGATGATCAGCCGGCCGTGGTCTCTGGCAAATGCAAGGTTCGCCTCGGCCGGGCGGTTGACCAGGTTGTACGCGACCTGGTTGCTCAGGATGCGGCTGCCCAGCGAGTTCTCGGCGCCGCGCCAGCGGGCCAGGGAATAGTTGCTGACGCCGACCTCTGCGACCAGGCCATCCTGCTGGAGGCGACGCAGCTGCCGCATGACGGAGCCGTCCCCAACCAGCGCGTTGGGCCAGTGCATCTGGTAGAGGTCCAGCCGGGCGACCCCGAGGCGACTGGCGCTCGCCGCGGCGCGCTGCGGCAGCCGGAAAGACGGCGGCAGGATCGGATGAGCCTTCGTGGCAAGGAAAACCGATGCTCGGTCCTCTCCAAGCGCCTCGCCGAGGATGCGCTCGCTCTGGCCGTCGCCATAGATCGCGGCAGTGTCAAAAAGCGTGATGCCCAACTCGACCGCCCGACGGACGATGAGGCGGGCCTCGTGCTCGGCATAGAAGGCGCCGTAACCCCACTCTTCGCTACCAAACTGGCTAGTGCCAAGGCCAATCTGAGAGATCTTCTTCCCGGCCCCGACTTCCCGGTACAGCATGACTGCTGGAACTCCTCCCGCCCCGAGTTACGACCGTCCGGGACACAGCGACCAGGAGACTCACGTCAACAATGTGCGGCCCTTGCTCTCCCACCCTGATCAGCCCGTCGTCATGGTAGTGCGTCAGATTGAAGGGCTGCCCCGCAGCAGCTCTGTGTTTCATCAGACAACCGGCGCCGCCCTCCGCCGTTGCCTGCCTAGCCAGCTCGCGACGCAGCCGCCTCCGCGCGCTGTCGCCACCCTCGATGACCAATTCCAGGGACTATCTAGGGAACGGTTTTTCCTGCGGGACTGTTCCGCGTAGCGTTGCCCCATTTCGCGGCCAGGTTGGTCAAGCGGGGGACCGAAATGTCAGTAGGTTACGTCACGCTATGTGCATGAGACCAGCAGTGAAAGTGGGGCTGCGGCCGCTGTGGCGGGACAAGGGCACGCTCCAGATCGGCGTCGACCCGCGCCGCGCCCGCGCGCTGACCGGGCTCGGCAAGGCGGCGGCCGTGGTGAGCCTGCTCGACGGGTCGCGGGACACCGCCGAGGTGGTCAGGACGGCCGCCACGTACGGCATCCGCCAGGAGATCGTGCACCGGGTGATCGAGCTGCTGGCCACGGCGGGCGTGCTCGACGACTTTCCGGCGGGCCTGCGCGCCGCCCTGCCCGACTACCTCAGGGCGAGGATCGGTCCCGAGCTGGCGTGCGCCGCGCTAGCGTACGGGCACGGCGACGGCGGTGCGGCGGTGCTCGCCCGGCGGCGGGCGGCGTTCGCCCGGGTGTACGGCGCGGGCCGGGTGGGCGCCTGCGTCGCCACGTTCCTCGCCGCGTCCGGGGTCGCCTGGGTGAGCTGCCTTGACGCTGGCCTAGCCGAGGCGGCGGATGTCGCGCCCGCGGGCGTCGGCGCCGCCGACGTGGGCACGGGCGTGGCCGCCGCGGTCGCCCGCGCCGTGCACCGGGTGGCGCCCGAGGTCCGCACCGCGGACGACGCCCGGCGGCTGCCCGACCTGGCGGTGATCACTGGCCGGCCGGACCCGGTACTGCTCGCCGCGCTCGTCCGCGACCGGGTACCGCACCTGGCGGTGCACGCGGAAGAGGCGATCGGCGTGGTCGGGCCGCTGGTGCTGCCCGGTCGCTCCGCGTGTGTCCGCTGCCTGGACCTGAGCCGGGCGGCGCGCGACCCGGCGTGGCCGCGGATCCTGGCCCAGGCCGGCGGTGAGTGCGGGTCGCCGGCGAGCACGCAGGCGTGCGACACCGTACTCGCGGCGGCCACTGCGGCGCTCGCCGCCGCTCAGGCGCTCACGTTCATCGACCGTGCCTGCGAGCCGGCCACCGCGAACGCGACGCTCGAGGTGGTGCTCCCCGGCTGGCAGTGGCAGCGCCGCGGCTGGCCGGCGCACCCGGCCTGTACCTGCGGCGCGGCCTGCTAGCCCGCGGGGTTCTCGCGCTCCTCGCCTCCCGTTGGTTCCTCGCCGTCCGCGGGCTGCGGGCCTTCGGCTGGCCGCTCGTCGGCGACGGCGTCCTCGAAGTCAGCCATGTCGAGGTCGGTGTTGCCGCGCAGGAAGGCCTCCGGGTTCTCCAGGTCCTCCGCGGTCGGCAGCAGGTCCGGGTGCGCCCACAGCGCGTCGCGCCCTTCGGTGCCGCGTGCCTCCGCAAGTCCCGACCACAGCGCGGCGGCCTCCCGGAGCATCCGGGGCCGCAACTCGAGGCCGACCAGGGTGGCGAAGGTCCGCTCGGCCGGCCCGCCGGACGCCCGGCGACGGCGGATCGCCTCCGCCAGGGCCACGGCGTGCACGAGGCGCGAGTCGGCGGCGGCGGAGACGACCGCCGCCACCCAGCCCTCGACGAGGGCGAGCGCCGTCTCCAGCCGGGCGAGCGCGGCCTTCTGCTGCGGCGTGTCCTCCGGACGGAACAGGGTCTCGCCGGACAACGCCTCGCGCAGCGCCTCCTCCGGGTTGGTCATGTCGAGCTCAGGCAGGGCGTCGCGGAGACGGCTCATGTCCACGGAGATGCCGGCCGCGTACGCCTCGACCGCGCCGAGCAGGTGCTGGCGCAGCCACGGCACGTGACCGAACAGCCGGTGGTGCGCGGCCTCCCGCAGCGCGAGGAAGATCCGTACCTCGCTCAGCTCGACCGACAGGCCCTCACCGAACGCCGCGACACCGGACGGCAGCAGCGCCGCGGTGCCTTCCGCGGCAAGCGGCAGGCCGATGTCGGTGGTGCTTGCCATGTCTCCGGCCAGCTCGCCGATGGCGGTGCCGACCTGGCCGCCGAGCATCGCACCGCCGAGCTGGCGCAGCATCGGCGCGAACGCGCTGAGCCCGCCCATACCGGACAGCATGGCCCGCATCTCCGGCGGCACCTCGGCGTCGTCGAGCTGTGACGGGTCGAAGGCCATCATGGAGCCCATCGCGTCGACCGCCTTGGCGGCGATCGGCTCGCATAGCGAGGACCAGACGGGGAAGGTGGCTTCCAGCCACTCCGACTTGGACCACGCCTCGATCTTCCTGATACCGGAAGGGAAAGCGGTGACATCATCGAGCCACAGGTCCGCGAGCCGGACGGCATCGGTCACCGCGGCACGCTCGTTGGCGAGCACGCTCGGGTCGCCCTTGGCGACGATTGTGTGCCTCGCCAGGTTCCTGGCGAGCTCCCAGTTGACCGGACCGCCGCTGTACGAGAGCAGGTCCGCGAACTGGCGCAGCGCGTCAGCGAACTGGTTGGGGTTCGCCCCGCCACTGGGGTCTCCCGGGCCGCCGGGCAGCCCGAAGCCGAACGGGCCCTGGCCGCCGGGCCCTTGGCCGCCGGGACCTGAACCCCCGTGCGGGTCGTCGTCGCCTGGCCGCCCGGGCGGCCCGAAGCCGAAGGGAGGACGCTCAGCCACGATGCACCCCCTTCGCTCTCAGATGGTCGGGCAGGATAGAAGGGTCATGAACCTTCTTCCTCTGCCCTCGTCTAAGACTAGTAGGGCAGGAACGGACGAAGAAGGTTCGAGCCACGCTATTCGGGAGTAGCCGACTTTGAGAAACGGCAGACGGCAGGTTCGCCCTGAGCGCAGCGTTCGCCGTGAGCGTAGCACCGCCGCGGTACCGCCGGTGGTGGCGGTCACGGGTGCGGCGCGCGGAGTCGGGCACGCGCTGGTGACAAGGCTCGCCGGATCGGACCGCGTGGGCCGCGTGGTCGCGATCGACGATCACCGCGGCGACGCCACCGGGGTCATGTGGCGGCTCGCGGACGTCAGGGACCCCACGCTGGCCTCGCGGCTCGCGGACGTGGACGTGGTGGTGCACACCGACGTGGACGCCGCGGCCGACAGCAACCCGAGGGACCGGCGCGCGCGCAACGTGCGCGGCGCGCAGACCGTGCTGACCGCCGCGGCGGCCGAACGGGTCGGCCGGGTCGTCCTGGTGACGAGCGCCATGGTGTACGGCGCCCGGCCGGACAACCCGGTACCGCTGCCGGAGGACGCGCCGCTGCTCGCCGACTCGGGCAGCAGCCTGGCCGGCGACCTGCTCGAGATCGAGGAGCTCGCCCGGCGCTCCCGTCGGGTCAACCCCGGTACCTCGGTCACCGTGGTGCGCCCCGCCGCGCTGGTGGGAGATGCCGGCGATACCCTGCTGACCAGGCATTTCGAGGCGCCCCGGCTGCTCGTCGTGCGCGGCAGCGCGCCGCGCTGGCAGTTCTGCCACGTCGATGACCTGGCGGCCGCGCTCGAGCTCGCGGCGGCCGGCGTGGTCAGCGGCGACTTCGCGGTGGGCTGCGACGGGTCGCTGTCGCAGGCCGAGGTCGAGTCGCTGAGCGGCCTGAAGTCGCTTGAGCTGCCCGCCCGGCTGACCTTCAGCACCGCGCAGCGGCTGCACCGCCTCGGCGTGATCCCGTCGCCGTCGGCGGAGCTGCGCTACGTGGTCTACCCGTGGGTGGTGGAGTGCGCCGCGCTGCACGCGGCCGGCTGGCAGCCTGCGTTCTCTAACGCCGAGGCGCTGTCGGTACTGCTCGCGGCCCGGGCGGGGCATCACGCGGTGGCGGGGCGGCGGATCGCGCGGAAGGACGCGGCGATCACCGCGGCGGGTGCCGCCGGGACCGCCGCCGCGGTCATCGGCACCGCGGCGATCGTCCGCCACGCACGGAAGAAGGCAGGCCAGGCTGACTTATGACCGCCGCGCAGCGTAGCGGGCTCCTCATTTGCGGGGCCTTCGTTCCTGCTGCGCGCGGACTGCTTTATGACTTTTAGTGTTTTTGGGGAAGCAAGCGAGCGTTCAGGCTGACTGCTACACTCGTGCCCGAGTTGTCCGCTCGGCGTAGGGCGGCGCCTGGTGGAGGGCGGGACTGTTCAGAGGTGGCAACGAGCGGTGTGTCGGGCTGCTGACAGGCCGGAGTGGGTGTCCCGTGAGCATCAACCAGGTGATCAACGCGGGCTAGACCGTCACGTCGTACGTTACTGGATCGCTGCGCTGCCTCATGGGAGCGTAGCGGTTCTCGTTGTAGGGGAGGGGCGGGAGCAGTTGGTGTCTCGAAGCGACGCGACTTCGCTGTCGGCCGCTGCGGGCCGTGTGAGCGCAACCATGCCTAGCTTGGTGTCGCTGCCTTCACCTGGCAGGCATGCGTCGTTGAACGCGTTTTCGATGACACTCGGGAACGGGCGGGCCCGAAGCACGAGTTGCCCGGGCAGCGCAAGTCTGAGTGGAAGCGTCAAGGAGCTGACATGGAGCTGACTGTTGTCCTTCCCTGCCTCGATGAGGCGGAGACGGTGGCCACGTGTGTCTCCAAGGCCGTGCGGTTCATCGCGGAGAGCGGGATCGACGGCGAGGTGATTGTCGCCGACAACGGAAGCACCGACGGCAGCCGGCAACTCGCGGCCGACGCCGGAGCCCGTGTGGTTCCCATCAACGACAAGGGCTACGGTAACGCGCTCATGGGCGGCATTATCGCGGCTCGCGGCGAGTACGTGATCATGGGTGACGCCGACGACAGCTACGACTTCACGAAGCTCATGCCGTTCATCGTGGAACTGCGCAAGGGCGCAGACTTGGTGATGGGAAACCGGTTCAAGGGCGGCGTCGAGCCAGGAGCAATGCCGGCGCTGCACAAGTACCTCGGCAATCCCGTGCTTTCATTCATCGGCCGGCTGTTCTTCCGCAGTTCAATCGGTGACTTCCACTGCGGTCTGCGCGGATTCCGCCGGGCCAGCGTCCTTGACCTGCACTTGCAGGCTGCGGGCATGGAGTTCGCAAGCGAGATGGTGGTAAAGGCGACGCTCGCCCGACAGAAGATCGCCGAGGTGCCCACCACGCTGTCAAAGGACGGCCGGAGTCGCGCGCCGCACCTGCGGACCTGGCGGGACGGCTGGCGTCACCTGAGGTTCCTGCTCCTGTTCAGCCCACGGTGGCTGTTTTTCATCCCGGGTGTCCTCACGCTCCTCCTTGGCCTGGTCATCGGCGCGATGACCGCGACGGGTCCGATCACCATCGGCACGGTGACATTCGACGTCAGCACCCTGGTCGCGGCAAGCGGGATGGTGATCATCGGCTTTCAGTCGATCCTGTTCTGGCTGTTTACCCGGGCCTACGCCCGTACAGAAGGCTTCCTTCCCGACTCGCCGACGGCAGAGAAGGTCCTCGCCAGATTCTCCCTGGAACGCGTGCTCTTCATCGGCGGTGTCATTGGGCTTGCCGGGCTGGCAGGCCTGGTCTTCTCGCTCGTCGACTGGCAGGCCACAGGGTTCGGTCGGCTGAACTACGAGCATGCTCTGCGAGTGATGGTCCCGTCGGTTACCGCGTTGACGTTGGGTTGGCAGACGATACTCGGGGGCTTCTTCCTGTCGATCCTCAATATCACCCAGACGAGGCGTGCGACGATCGCCGAGACAGTCTCGACCGAACCGAGCGAAGAACGGCACGTTGCCGCGTGCTCACACCTGAGGTGCCATGAAGCAACCTTCGCCACATGACCCAAGGCGCAAAGAAAAAGGGCGCCGGAGCGCTGGCTCCGCGGCACAGGAGGCAGGCCGACCGCGCAGGCTACTGATGCTTAGCTCAGGTTCATATAACAGCACCCTGTCGATCCGGACGCGCTACCTAGCTCGGCATTTGTCCGATGCGTGGGAGATAACCATTATCGCGCCGTCGGCAGACAAGTATAACGACTTTAAGCCGGACTATTCACTCAAATCTGAATTCGCGCGGCTCATCCAGCCCTGGCAGCTCGCTACGCGTTCCTTTATGCTGAACCTGATCCCGTATTTGTTTACATCTCTTGTATCGATCATCCGCGCACGGGCCGACGCGGTAATCATCAACAAGCCTACGCCGATCACCGTGCTTGGGCTCGTGCCGAAGCTGTTGTCTCGCACCGCCGTCGTGGTGGACCTGGATGACCTGGGCGCTGAGGTAATAAGAAACGAGGGTCGCTCGCGCCTTACCTATGGGTTGGTCGACTGGAGCGAGCGGTTCTGTGTGCGGCACGCTGACGCGGTCGCGGTCGCGTCGACCACGCTCCGCGAACACGTGCGGCAGCTCCACCCGGGCAAGCCGATCCTGATGCTGCCGAACGCCGTCGAGCCGGGCGAGTATCACGTGGTGGCCGAACAACGCCCGCGTCACGGGCTGTACTTTTTCGGTGCGCTTAACCGGCTAGATTTGATTAAAGATCTACTGCAGGCCATGCCAACCGTCTTGAATCAGGTGCCAGACACGCGCTTGACGATTATCGGGGGTGGCACTGCGCTTGATGATGCTAAGAGCATGTGCCGTGAGCTGGGCATCGAGGCAGCAGTGGCCTGGACTGGCTGGCAGACAGACATGCTAGCGGTGCAGAACTACACTCAGTTTGCGGATGTCGGGGTCTGCTACCTGCCCGACATACGAACAGTGCGTGCCGCGAGCAATATGAAGGTCTTCCAGTACATGGCCATGGGAACCGTGCCGGTGGTGAGCGACGTGGGAGACCTGCGCAGTTACGTTCAGGACGGCCAGGCCGGCGTAGTGGTGCAGCCAGGCAACGTGCAGGCCCTGGCAGGCACGCTGGTTGAACTGCTACAAGACGACGAGGCCCGAGTGCGCATGGCCAAGGAGGCCTGGCACCTGGCCGGAGACGAACACTCATGGCGGACTCGCGCCACGGCGCTGGAAGCGTTCTTGAGCGAAACAGTTACGGCTGCGCGCTCCTGGCGCGGCGCGGCGCGGTGACCGAAGGGCGACTCGGGGCGGACGACCATCTGGCGAGGTAGGGCCTCTTGGACGATTGCGAAGTTTCGGCTCCAGGCTGCCGATCCATGACGTATAGTTACACACGGCGTTACAGGGACATTTGGGTCTCTCTAGGCTGCTCCTCATGTGGATTGACACGCACATCACGAGGACGGTCCGCGCTTTGCTGAGCATGTGCAGCCGATGCCGCAGCAGGAGAAGAAGCACTCCGGCGTCGAGAGCCCAGCAGAGATTTAAAGGTGGTTTGTAGTGCGCGCTGAGGAGCAGGGGCGTCGCCCATCATCATCGAGTTATGGGCAACCCGATGAGGATCCACAAGTCTCACAGCAGGTAGCAGCCACGCTGGGATTTCTGGCTGCTATGGAACTGGATTGCTTGCGATAGCCCTTGCTGTCGCGAGCTTGCTGTCGCCATGGGTTCGCCATGAATGGACATTGTCCTTGAAACGTCAGCCCACCCTCTACACACAGCTTGGCTTCGCTAATGCCGCCAACCTGCCGGCTACCGGAGTTCGCGGGAAAAGCGTACCGATATCTTTTGTCATAACCAATGATGAGGGGAGACAGGTTTCTTACCGGTATGTTGTGGCATCGGGAGCGGAGCCAAATTGACAACGCTTAGTTCAGCGACGAGAGTCCTTGCCGCGGGGGCCTCATGGGGCGTGGATATCGCTGTCGTGCCTAAGTGTGCAGCAGCCTCCTGCCGAGTTCAGATATCTCTGCCCGAACAAAATGAGAGCATCGATTTCATGTTGACGTACCCAGACCAGAGCGGAAAGAAAAGTAAGTGAGCGGCAGTGGCCGCGTCCCCGGCCGGGTCGCTGACAGGGATCGCGATAGGGGAATGGTCGGTTAATAACCGCAGGCCTGCTCCGGTTGCCCCTAGGAAATCGGGCGGCGCTCCTAGTGCGCAACGTGTCTTTGCTGCATTCGCCGTCCTGATCCTGGCTTTTGTCGTCAACGTCATGGTCTTTGGCTAACGTGGACCTGCCGATAGCACGTCCGGTGCTGGGGTTCTGGTTCATGGTGGTTCTTCCCGCCTACCTTCTCTACACCTCATCAGCATGGCGCCGGTGCGGTCTGCAGGAGCGCTTGGGCTACAGTGTCTGCTCGGTGCTTCTTGTCCTGATGGCAGCAGGACTGGTCATCAATGAGGTCTTGCCGCTAGCGGGTGTGCAGCGTCCTCTTGACCCAGGTCCCATCATAATTGTCAGCGATCTAATCAATCTTTCACTGTACGTTTTCAGGAGCCGTAATCCCGACAGGATCAGGCTGCGCGTCACCTTCGCCCAATTCAGTAAACAGGAATTCCGGCTACTGGTAGCGGCAGCGCTGGCAGTAGTGCTGGCGGTATTCGGTGCAAACCACCTTAATAATGGTGCGAGCGGAAATATAACATTGATCGCCTTGGCGATAGTGGCTCTCATCGGCGTTTTCTCCGTCCGGTGGCTGAGGTTTACTCGCGAATCCGTCATGTCGGCGGTGATCTATCTCGTCTCGCTCAGCTTGCTGCTAACCACCTCATTGCGCGGCTGGTACGTTACCGGACACGATATTCAGCAGGAATACCTGGTATTTCAACTGACAGAAGTTCACGGTCGCTGGTCCATGGCATATTTCCATGATGCCTATAATGCTTGCCTCAGCATCACCATACTGCCAACCGAGCTGGGGCAGATAATAAATGTCGACAGCCCGTATGTCTTCAAGCTCTTTTTCCAGATGATCTTTGCTCTGTGCCCCGTGCTGGCGTACGCTATGGCGAGACGGTATTTCAATCGCGGGATTTCCACGCTATCAGTTGCTTATTTCGTCGGCTTTCCCACTTTCTTCACTGATATGCCGTTTTTGAATAGGCAGGAGATAGCCCTTCTTTTCGTGGCTGTCGGACTGCTTGCTGCGACAAATCCAGTATGGAGCTTCCGCAGACGTCAAGTTTCTCTTGGCGTAGCTGGTCTGGGAACAGAGATATCGCATTACTCCACCATGTATGTTCTCGTGGGAACCCTAGTAATTGCATTGCTGCTTTCTTACGTTGCGCGCCTCTTTATTAAGTCTGATCCTGCGGGGACTAGATCCGATCCAGCAAGGCTCGATGTGCACCGTGGCGGGAGACGCTGGGTTCCCACAGCTAGAGGTGCTGTCTCCATAGGCCTAGTCGCTATGTTTATCGGCATTATTTTCGCGTGGGGCACCCTTGCGACGAAAACCACGAGCCAGGTGTTGAGCGATGGGCGAGGAGGCTATTGCCGCAGGAACCTCTCAATTTCGGCCTTTCCTGGCCGAGTGTTTCGGGAGAAACGGTAGTGAATGATCTGCGTAAGGAAGGCCTGCAGGCCAGGGCCGCAGCCGCGCCGGGCACTTACCTTCCATGGTCAGCGGTATCTAAGGCCGCTACCCCAGTTGTCGATGAACAGCTTACGCCCCTCACGGCAATTGGCCGTGAGTTGAATTCCATTGGGATCCCCGTTGCGACCCTAAACTCTCTTGCGCGAAGCCTTGTAGCTTATGGCGAGGAACTGTTCCTCGCCATAGGACTGGTGCAGTTTGTTCATTGGGGGGCGGCGACAGGGACGCCTAGTCGGAGGTCAGTTCTTTTGGCTGTCTGTTGGTTCCACTGGCATGATAGTGCTCATTACGGTGCTTCCATCGATTGCCGCAGACTACGGGGTATTGCGGGCATTTCAGCAAGGACTGCTATTCTTTGCGCCAGTTATAGTGATCGGTTCTATGACGATCTTTGCGCCGATTGGAAAGGAGCGAGCAAGGATTGCCGCTTGCGCGGTTTGCCTAGGGGTGTTCCTTGCCACCAGCACCCTAGTGCCCCAGATCCTCGGAAATAACTTGGCTGAACTCAATCTAAACAATAGCGGCAATTATTATAATTTGTATTACACGACTCCTCAGGAAGCGGATGCGATAGCGTGGCTAGACGAGCAGCCCGACGTACTCAACTATCCGATACAAGCCAGCTGGGACGCGCGGAGGTGGGAGCCCACGGACCCGAGTAGCATAGTCGGCGAAAGGGTAATTGATGAATATCCTACTTTGGTATATCAAAACGGCTGGGTAATACTCGGCAAGACGGTGACTAAATCTGGCGTGTCCTTTTCTCTGGAACCCACCAGCGGCGCTATCATTGAGTATAAATATCCTACGGAACTTTTGCATAACTACAAGAACTTGGTATATACAAATGGTGGGTACGATCATCTACAAATGATTGCGGCAGGTTCAAGGCGCTTGCCGTGCTTGAGCCAGTGATGTGAGGACTTGATGGATCAGCAGAGCAAGCCATTCCTAAGCGTGCTCATGCCAGTATATAACGGTGCGGCTACTATCGGGCCTGCGCTTGACTCTCTCGTGGCGCAGGATTATCCAGCGGACCGGTATGAAGTCATCGTCGTAAACGACGGATCGACCGATGACACGGCCAGGGTGGTCGCTGAGCGCCAGAACTTGCGCTATATCGAGTTGCCGCACAACATGGGCATTTCGCCAGCGCTCAACGCTGGACTTGATGCCGCAAAGGGCGAAATCCTCGTCATCTTCAATGACGACTGCCTGGCCGCGCCCGACTACTTGAGTCAGTTGGTCCTCGGCTACCAGCGCGTGGATAAACCACTCGGGGTCGGCAGTGTCATCGTGAAACGTGCGACGCACAAGGTTAAAGGCGCAACGGCTAACTACGTAGAAGCGATTAGCAGCGGTAACCCGATTGTCGATGAGAACGGACCGGATTTCTTGCCGCCGATCGTGCGTCGCTTCTACGCTTATCTCAAGATGAACTACACCTTCCGCGTCAGAACGATCAGCAGGATCAGTATCCGGAAGTGGTGGAGTTCTACGGCGCTAACGCTTCATTCTTGATTTCGGAGCTTCGTCAAGTCGGTGGATGGGACAACAGCATGTCGGCGCCGGCGATCGGCGGCATTGAAGACCGTGACGTGTGCTTCCGCCTCCGTAAGCGGTTTCCTGATCAGCACTTCTACAGTGCACGCCCGGCCCATCTCATCCTTGATCAGGACCTCAGGGACTCGGCGGTCTCCTTCAAGTCCTATATGCTGCGGCCGTACCGTCGCGGCCCATTCAATTACGCCTTCCATGTCAAGAACGGGATCGTTCCGCCGATCTTTCCTTTCCCGCTGCTCATTCTGTGCACACTGCTGGCTTATTCGGTAGCGGTAGCTCTTCTGCAGCCCTTGCTACTCCTCTTCCTGCCTCTGCTACTCGTCCTGCTTCCTCAGGTGTGCTATGGCTGGTGGATCAAGCGGGCTATCGTCGCACGACGGCCAGTTTATCTTCTGTTCCCCTATTTCCAGTCGGTGGAGGAGACGATGGTGCTGGCTGGCTTGCTGAGAGGCTACCTTCGCTTTGGCAGGATGGCGCGGGTAACCGAAACAATAGCCAAGGATTCGTCCGATCAGCACAGCGAAGTGGAATCTGTCTAAGATAACGCTTTCTCGTTTCTCGGAGCAGATGGCCCGGCTAGCCATGAGCGGGTT